>CAJPGC010000001.1 GCA_905339405.1 uncultured bacterium
TTCGCATCAAGTGTTGACAAAGGGTTTTCCAGTTGCTACTATAGTCGGATTGAGACGATACTACTGCGGGGTGGAGCAGTCCGGTAGCTCGTCGGGCTCATAACCCGAAGGTCGCAGGTTCAAATCCTGTCCCCGCTACCAAATTGAAAAAGGAGAACGGCGAAAGCTGTTCTCCTTTTTTCAATTTCAGTTGTCAGGATTTGAAAAGCAGTCGAACGCCGAGCAAGTGCGAGGAAGAGAACTTTCGAGAGAAAGTCCGGCAGTGAGACTGCCCGGCCAGAGCGAGGGAGCGGGAGCGAACGAGCGCGGTCAAATCCTGTCCCCGCAACAGATTTAATTAAGGGGTTACAGCGCAAGCTGTAACCCCTTGTTGCGTTTTGGGGGTGGATTTTGTATATTGCTTCAACAATATCCGGTCATTAGTAGGGTAGGCACCGCCCATCCTACGAGACTGTGAAAGCAAGCGATTTGATTCCAGAAGATAGAAAATAATTTCTTGTGCGGAGATTTGATTGTTGGGATGAATGGATAAAGCAAAAGAGGGGGCGGCAAGGTTTTATCAATACAGGTGATTTCGAGAAATATGGATAAGAGAATCATTACGGAACGAGACGTATTCATTTCATATGCATCAGAAGATAGGGCGACTGTTGCCAAACCAATTGCTGAGCTGCTCACCGGCTTGGGAATAAGGGTATGGTTCGATCAGTATGAATTGAAAGTCGGTGATAGTCTGATTCAGAAATTAGACGAAGGTTTGTCCAAATGTAAATACGGCATCGTCATTTTATCGCATTCATTCTTCGAGAAATACTTTACTAAGCATGAACTTGCCGGATTAATACAGAGGGAGGTAAACTGTGGAAAAGTCATCCTGCCCGTTTGGGTTGGCATAAATGAGACTCAGATAAGGCAGTACTCCCCTTCACTTGCAGATAGAATTGCAGCACGTTGGGACGAGGGTATAGAAACAGTCGTAGTGAAACTCATTGAAGTTATAAAGCCTGAAGCAATAGATGCGTTATTTAAAAGACATATAGTTGCCCTGCAGGAATTGACGACAGGTAATGAAGTACTTGAGGTGGTAGTTGGATGCCATTTTTCATACAGATGCAATGACGATCCAAGAGATGAAACTGAAATAAATCTCATCGGTGGTTTTCTCCAAGAATTAAGTGACTTTAATGACGTCTGGGATGATGTTAGTATCACAAGCCGGATGCAGGCGGCTGTGTATGTATCAGAATTGCTTGCAGAATTAAAAAAGGCAGGATGGAACGTATATGGAACCAAAATGAATGGAAAAAAGAAAGTAGCAGGTGTTGAAAGTGAATGGGTTTGGTGTGCTATTGCAGTCCTACGTGATACCACTAGAAAACCAATCTTTATGGACGATAAATTTTATTTACTGAAAGTGGATTAAAAAGATTGCTGAGAGGCTGTTCTCATCGAAAAAAAACACCGGATCCTCGTCGTGACAGAGTCTCGTAGGATGGGCACCGCCCACCATTTTAACGCTATCCAAGACGCTTCTAACCGGTCAGTTCATCTTCAGTTTTTTGTATTTCGACACGGCTTTTTTGAGGAATGAATACGGGGCCTGATTGAACTGAGTCAGATATTTATGTAGGATGGCGGCTTTTTTAGGGGCAGGGTTTGAGGCGCACCACGAAGCGCACCACATGTAATCGTTTTTTTCGACCTTGCGCAGGAACTCCTGACGCAAGGGGCTTTCAAGTATCTCCGTGATGGAGGACTTGTAAGTATTGCCGACCACTTTCCATGTATTGGCGCATACAAGGACGTCGCCGTTGTAATCAACCAGTATGTTCTTGAAAGGCACTTTGCAGGGGGCCTTTTCAATGTTCCCGCCGCCGCTCTCAAGCTCTACGCCGAAGTTTTTGGCGAAACCGCTTATGCCGACTATCTTCAGGCCACGGGCCTCTTTAAGCTCTTTTATCTTCTCCATCTCGCGCTGCATTGCGGTTCGCTCCGGGAGCTTGTTGAAGCTCAGCAGCGGGTCGATGAGGAACTCGACGAAGTCGACCCCGACATCGCTCCAGAACTCCACGAAATGCGAAAGCTCTCCCGCGTTGCCCGGCAGTATTACAGATGAGACGGAGACCGTCGGCCCGTCTTTTCCCCTTCTTGCAAGCAGCGCAGCCGTGTTTTTTACTACCCTGTCGAAGTTGCCGTATTTCACAAGACCATCATAGGTCGAGGCCCTGGACGCGTTTACGGAGAAGTTGATGCGTTTACCCTGTCTGGAAAAGACCTCCATCCAGAATTCGCTAACATTCACGCCGTTTGTCGCGATAATGAGCTTGATGTTTTCAAAGGGGCGGATGAGTTTAGCGAAATCCGCGCAGTTGGACATTATGGTGGGCTCCCCGCCCTGTATCTTGACCTGCTGGAGGTGCGGATACAGCTCGGAAAGGTGCTGTTTGTAGATAACCTGAGGCATGTCGGATTTCTTGCTGAAATCCGTCTGATAACACATGGCGCATCTCGTGTTGCACTGGAGACCCATATACAGATGCAGACTTGTGATGTCGTATCCCATGTGAGCCGCCTCTTAAGTCGAGGCTCATTATAAAATTATCATGCATTTTTGTCAATGGAACATTAAAAGCAGGCGTAATATTTAAAGTATTTCCTGCTTATTTTCGTAAAAACAGGAAAAACACGTGAGATTCGATAAATCATATGTAAAGCATTGACAGTGAAAGGAGGATTGAGATGACAACCGGGAAACCGGACCGAAAAAAGCACGCCTACGTACAGTCGCTCGGCGCGCCGCCGGAAAAGGTATTCTGATCGAGAAGTCCGGTAGTGTTGCGTTTCCGGGCCGGAATATTGTATATTGCCTGAAAATATACCGTTCAATATCGTCTGGCGCAGCCCATCATGAAAAAATACGCGTTCCTGATAACCGTCATAGCGTTCTTGTCATTGGCAGCGGCGCTCTATCTCTGGAAGTTGTCAAACGACCCTTCTTCCGCGCTGATACTGCCGGAGCATGGAGCTCAGTGGATCCGCGTTAACGAGCCCACAATCCCGAACGTCAGGAAGATAGATCCGATATGGGCCTTCAGGACGGCCGTTCACGTTGACGAGACCCCTGAGCGCGCGCTTCTGACATTCAAGGCGATGAAGGACGCCGAAGTCCTTGTCGACGGCGTGCTCGTCCGCTCCGTAGACGGCAACCTCGACGACTGGAGAGGGCCCGTCGAGGTCGATCTCGCGCCGTACCTTACGCCAGGCCAGCATACCATACGCTTGACGGTCGTGAACAGGAACGGCCCGGCGTTGCTGCTGGCCTACAGCGATGCTCTTGGCATCCGTACGGGCCCGGAATGGGAGACGAGCAAGGACGGAGTCGAATGGAAAAGCGCGTTTGCCGCAACCCAGCCCATGAGCCTCCCTTCATCGAGGGACTATCCGGCCTTCCGGTCTTTTGTCTCGTCGTTGCCGGTGCTGCTGCCGGTCTTCCTGATAACCTTTTTCTGGACCCTCGCGTATTACAGGCCCGGCAACGGACGGGCCGGTTGGATAGCGCGCCTCACGCCAGAGGCGGGCACGCTGCGCTGGATTATCATGGCGGCATTGGCAATCCTCGGCGTGAACGCTTACTTCAATGTGCCTTACACTACCGGCTTTGATACGGACGGCCACATACAGTACATACGCTTTGTGGCAGAAAGGCTCAGCCTGCCGTACGCTGGTGACGGATGGCAGATGTTCCAGTCCCCGCTTTATTACATCTGGTCGGGGCTTTTTTACAAGGCGCTCAAGCCTTTTTTTACGATTGACGACACAATACAGCTCATCAAGCTGTTCACGTTCGCTTTCGGCATGGTCCAGGTGGAGATAATCTACAGGATGCTGAAGAAAACCTTCCCCGGCAGGAATGACCTGGTTTCCCTCGGCGTCGTAATAGGCGGCCTTCTTCCGGCTACCCTCTACAGCGCGCTGGCCCTGGGCAATGAACCTATGTGCGGTGCGTTTTCTGCGGCCGCGCTCGCCGTCGCGTTCTGGATACTCGTGGACCAGTCTTCTCCGTCCCGCGGAAGGCTCTTCCTGCTCGGCGGTTTCCTCGGGCTCGCGCTGCTTTCGAAAGTCACAGCCGTGCTTCTTTTGCCTCCGATAGGGCTTATGCTCTTGTACAAGGCGAGGAAAAACGGCCGCGGGGGGCTTCTCCTGTTCACTCCGGCATTTATCGCCTTCGGGACGGCCTTTGCAATCTCCTCTTGGTACTACATAAGGAACTGGCTCGAGCTCGGCAAGTTCTTCATCGGCGGATGGGACTCTTCGAGGGGAATAGTGTGGTGGCAATCCCCCGGATACAGGACCCTCAGGGATTTATACAGTTTTGGCGAATCGCTCTCCTATCCGGTTTTCGCCAACTTCAACGGCTTTTGGGATTCGTTTTACTCCACGCTGTGGCTGGACGGCATGATGAGCGGGGCGACGAAAGCCGTCGGCTTCCCGCCGTGGAACATTGATTTTCTGGTCTCCGGCGCGTGGCTGGCTGTGCTTCCAACTATCGCGATCCTTATAGCAGTCGCGGCCGCTCTCCTCAAGCCCGGCGAGTCTTTCAGGAAGGGGCCCCTGTTCGCGGTCATGTGCATGGTCATTTACCTGGCGGCCCTTGGCTTCATGTACCTTGATGTGCCCATACACTCGACCGTGAAGGCCACCTACACCACTGGCCTTACGCCGGTCTATGCCCTGCTCGCGGCGGCGGGGCTGGGAACTCTCATGAAGACGGTTACTGCGCGCGCCGTCGTCTACGCGTGGGTGGCATGCTGGGCCGTGTCTTCGTATTTATCTTATTTCGCCGTGTGACTATGGACAAGGTGTGCTGCTGAAGCTTTGTCGCTGACAAAAAAAGAGGGCGGTTTTTCAACCGCCCTCTTTTTTAATTTCAGGCAGACGCTACATGGGTATTGGTTCCGGCGGCGCGGGAGGAGTGGGCGGCGCTGGCGCGGCAAACGTGGTAGGCGTAGCCGGTTTGGAGGGTTTTACGGGGGCCGTCGGTTTTTCGCCCTTTGTAGCTGGGCCTACCGTTATGCCGGTGGGCGTAGTTATAACCGTTGTGCGCGAGGAGCTCAGCAGCTTTGCCCTTTCGTTCGCATGGGAATTGGCGGCAGCGCTGGCGGCGCCCGCCCCTAACGATAACAAAAGAGATAATCCGGCGGTAATGGTGAGCAGTTTTCTCATGGCCTTCTCCTCTTTGTTTTTTCTGGACACGAACACAGTATGTTTATCCCAGTTATTGAAAAAATAGACAGTGATGAAAGCCACAAACAAGCTAATGGTTTGATTTTAAAAAGAATAATCGAGGCCTGCGTTGATGGTTATCCGGCCGGTGAAGGCTGGCTGAGTTTGACAACAGGGCGTTCTTCTGTTATCTTTAAGGCCGTAAAGGGGAGTAGCTCAGGCGATGGTTGCCGTCAATACGGCCTCAAGGCCCGGTGCCATCGGTTAAACCTGCAACAGGTTGACAAGCGAGACCTTTACCGTGGCGTTTTTGCGCTCCGGTAAAGGTCTTTTTTATTTTAAAAAAACGCCGTATCTCAAGGGGGGTATTTCAGATGACAGCGCAGTTGTTGCCGTGGGTGCTTTTCACGCTTTTCATAGCGGTCATGCTGGCTATTGACCTCGGGGTCTTCAACAGGAAAGCGCACGAGGTGAGCGTGAAAGAGGCGCTTGCCTGGAGCGGCGTATGGGTCGCTCTCGCGCTCGCCTTCAACGTGGGCGTGTATTTCTGGAAGGGGCCGGAGGTGGCCGTCCAGTTCTTTACCGGCTACATCGTGGAAAAATCCCTGAGCGTCGACAATATCTTCGTCTTCCTCCAGGTCTTCGCGTTCTTCGGCGTCCCGGCCATATACCAGCACAAGATACTCTTCTGGGGCGTCCTGGGCGCGATCGTGATGAGGGCTGTCTTCATCCTGGTCGGCGTGACGCTCATAACGAAGTTCCACTGGATAATATACGTCTTCGGCGCGTTCCTTCTCATCACGGGCGCGAAGATGGCCTTCAGCAAGCAAAAGGAGATACACCCGGAGAAAAACCCGGTGATAAAACTCCTCAAGCGGTTCATCCCGCTCTCAAACGACTACGAGGACGGCCGTTTCTTCGTGAAAAGAAATGGCATGATACTGGCGACCCCGCTTGCCCTCGTGCTCATCGTCATCGAGACGACCGACGTCATATTCGCCGTGGACTCCATCCCCGCGATACTGGCCATAACGACAGACCCGTTCATCGTCTACAGCTCGAACCTTTTCGCCATAATGGGGCTCAGGGCGCTTTTCTTTGCGGTAGCGGGAGTCATAAAGAAGTTCCACTACATACATTACGGGCTTGCCGCGGTCCTGGCCTTTGTCGGTATCAAGATGATCATCTCTGATTTCTACAAGGTACCCTCCTTGGCGGCCCTCGCGGTCATAGCCATCATACTGGCGGTCTCGATGGCAGCTTCCTCGTTAAGGAGGTCCAACGGCAACGCCGTATCATGAGACGGCTTCCCCATAAGCGATATACTTGCTTGACAGGGAACACAAATACCGTTTAAAACGTTATATATATGTAATTGGCGCGTCCTCTTTTCAGCCGCGCTGCTCAATCATGAGGAGGGAAAAACGATGGGGCGAACCGCCAGGGCGGACCTCAAGGAGTACGCTGTCTGGGACCGCACCACCCGCTGGTTCCATTGGATAAACTTCGTTGCCGTCTTGGGGCTCGCTTCACTCGGCACAGTGATACTCTACGCGGGCCCTCTCGGCGTAGGTGACGGCGGCAAGACCGCGCTCAAAACGGCCCATGTCCTCACGGGCTACGTCTTCCTCGTTAACCTCCTCTGGAGAATCATCTGGGGCTTTGCCGGAAACCGTTACGCCCGCTGGAAAGCGGTGCTGCCTTTCGGCAGGGGCTTCATACGCGAGACAAGGGAGTATATATCCGGCTTCATGGGCGGGAATGCCCCCGGCTGGCTTGGCCACAACCCGCTGGGCAGGCTCATGGTCGGCGCGCTCCTGGCCGCCCTGCTTACGATGGGAGGGACCGGGCTCATCCTCGCCGGTACGGACATCTATTATCCGCCTTTCGGCGGCTCGATCAAGGCCTGGGTGGCGGAAGACCACTCCAAGCTCGAGGAGATAAAGCCGTATTCAAAGGTGAACGTAAACGAGGCCTCTTATAAGGAGATGCGCGATTTCAGGAAGCCTTTCGTGCAGGTCCACGGTACATTGTTTTACATATTGCTCGCCTTCATCTTCGCCCATGTCGCGGCGGCGATAATAACCGACGTGAAAGAGAAGAACGGGATAATATCCGCCATGTTCACAGGGTGGAAGGTCTTCGACAGGAAGCCTGTAGACCACGAGTAGATAAAGCCGTACAGGCTTTAAAAGAGATCTGATTGAATAGGGGCTGCGCACAGAAGCAGCCCCTTTTTCTTGCCTTTGAGCTTTTCCTTTGAGCGCGTTTGAAAAAATACGCGCGCGAGTCTTCGTCTTTTCGCGGGGTCTTTTCCAAGTAAAAAACCTTCCCTGTTTTTCTTTCTTCCTGACATAAGTCATTTTGTTTCTTCGGCAGCCTGTTAAAATGTGCTCCATAATCGTTTGTCTTTTTTTGCGATTGGGAGAGCCTTGAAAAAGAACCTCGTAACCATATTCCTTCTCTTTGGCGCGGTAGCGCTGAACCTGGGCATGCTCGTTCAATCCAGCTCTGCCGGGAATCACGACGTCCTTGAGCTCAACGCGGCCGTTATCGCTGCCGGGCTCGATGCCACCTACGCGGCGCTTACCTCGGGCCAGGAGTTAGCGGCCACAGGCGAAAGCCTCCCGTACGCAGTCAGTGACAGGTGCGCCTCGGACGGAGCCGTCATCCATCATGACCTCGGCTTCAAGGTCGCGGCCTCCGGGCCCGTGCCTCACGGGCGGCCGCTTCATCTTGCGGCGCAGTCAGCCCCTGTCTTTTCAAGCCCCCCGCCGGTCCCTCGGGACCGGCCTCCGATGTTTTCCGTCTGAGAAAAAAACGCACATGAAATAAGAACGTTTTACCGGCGCGCGAAACTGTTTTTCGCGCGGCCACAGGCGAAGTGCGCCTTAACAGGGGCCGTGTTCAAAGGTTTTCGGGCCCGCGGGACGCCGCTGGCACCCCATTGCCTTTGAACGGCTATTAAAATAAAGGAGACCGTACCAATGACCAAGATGTCAGCAAGGAACATGTTCATCGTGGCGACGCTGGTGGTGACGGTATTGTTCGGCTATCTCACCTACCTGTCATACGATGCCTTCTCGGCCAACGCGCATCCTGAGAACATAACGTCTCAGGTGGCGCACGGCAAGGAGGTCTGGGAGAAGCACTCCTGCATAAACTGCCACACCCTTCTGGGAGAGGGGGCATACTACGCCCCTGAGCTCGGCAACGTCATAGAAAGGCGCGGCGAGCCGTTCGTCCGCTCCGTGCTCGAGACCACCGCCGTTCAGGGATGGGGCACCACCAGGAAGATGCCGCAGTTCGATCTTTCGGCAGCGGACATAGACGGGCTCGTCGAGTTCTTCAAGTGGATGAACGGGATCGACACCAACAACTGGCCCCCGAACAAGGAAGGTTGAACGCACATCGCGAGCGCAATACCCGCAGCTTGCCGCGGGGAAGCTTCAAAGGGCATTCTTCGTGAAGCCGCGCACGAGCGGGCGGCAAGACAACCATAACCAGGAGAGAACTTGATGAAATACCAGTTCGAATCACAACGGGTCAGCTATCCGTACTTCGTTGCGGCCATGCTGCTGTTCGGCGCCCAGATCCTCTTCGGTCTGGTCATCGGCGCCCAGTACCTATGGCCGGACCTTCTTTTCCCGGCGATACCCTTCAACATCGGCAGGATGATACACATCAATCTTCTTGTCGTTTGGCTCATATTCGGCTTCATGGGCGCGGCGTACTACCTTTTGCCTGAAGAGGTCGAGGGCGAGATATACAGCACGAAGCTCGCCATGGTGCAGTTCTGGCTCTTTCTGGCAGGCGGGGCGACGGCCATCGTAGGCTACCTTTTCAGATGGCACGACGGCAGGGAGTTCCTCGAGCAGCCGACCCTTATTAAAGTCGGCATAGTCATAGTGGTACTGATGTTCATCTTCAACATGATAATGACGATGATCAAGGGAAGGCGCAGGACGAGCACTTCCATAGTGCTCCTCACGGGCTTCCTCGGCCTGGCGGTATTCTACCTTTTCGCGTTCTATAAGCCGGTCAACATGGTCATCGACAAGTACTACTGGTGGTGGGTGGTGCATCTTTGGGTCGAGGGTGTGTGGGAGCTCATCATGGCGGCTTTCCTCTCGTTCCTCCTCATAAAGCTCACCGGGGTCGACCGCGAGGTCGCCGAGAAGTGGCTCTACGTGATAGTCGGCCTCACCTTCCTCACGGGCGTCATAGGTACCGGGCACCACTATTACTGGATAGGCACCCCGGCCTTCTGGCAGACCTGGGGTGCGTGGTTTTCCGCCATTGAGGTGCTGCCGTTCGTCGCGATGGTCGCCTTCAGCTTCAAGATGATAGCCAAGAGAAGCCGCCAGCACCCGAACCGCGCGGCGATCCTCTGGACAGCCGGGGCCGCGGTGCTGAGCTTCCTGGGCGCGGGCGTCTGGGGCTTCATGCACACGCTGCCGCAGGTCAACTTCTACACCCACGGCACGCAGATAACCGCGAGCCACGGCCACCTGGCCTTCTACGGCGCGTACGCCGTAATAGTGCTCGCCATGGCGAGCTACGCGATGCCGAACCTCCGGAAGGCGGGCTCCGCGATAACGAGCCAGAAGCTGGAGATATTCGCGTTCTGGACGATGGGCGCTTCCATGCTCTTCATAACCCTTGCCCTTACCGGCGCGGGCATCGTGCAGGTCTACCTCCAGAGGGTCCTCGGCATGTCCTACATGGAGACCCAGAGTTTCATGAACATCTTCTACTTCATCAGGCTCTTTTTCGGCGCGACCTTCGCAATAGGCCTCGTCGTGTACCTGTATGACTTTTTCACGGGAAAAGCAAGGCAGGCCGCTTAATAGCCCTGACGGAGGGAAAACCCGATGAACGACCGACACACCATGGAGGCGCCGGCAGAAACCGGCGCCTCCGCTAAAGAGCCGTACTACAAGCCTGCGGGGCGCGAGATTGAGATATTCGAAGCGGCCTACAGGTCGAAGATGGCCGTCCTTTTGAAGGGCCCAACCGGGTGCGGGAAGACGAGGTTCGTCGCCCACATGGCATGGCGGCTCGGCCTGCCGGTGCATACGGTCGCCTGCCACGACGACCTTACGAGCTCTGACCTCGTTGGCCGCTACCTCATAAAGGGGCGCGAGACGGTCTGGGTCGACGGGCCGCTTACGGCAGCCGTGCGCCGGGGCGGCATCTGCTATCTCGACGAGGTAGTGGAGGCCCGCAAGGACACGACCGTCATACTTCATCCGCTTTCGGACGACAGGCGTCTTCTTTCAATCGAGAAGACGGGCGAGGAGATAAACGCGCCCGGCGACTTCATGCTGGTCATATCCTACAACCCCGGGTACCAGCACATACTGAAAGACCTGAAGCCATCGACCCGCCAGAGGTTCATCTCTCTTGACTTCGACTACCCGCCGGAGGAGATGGAGGCGGAGATAGTCGCCATGGAGAGCGGGCTTGACGCCGACGCTTCGGTCAGGCTCGTGCGGGCGGGGCGGCGCATGAGAAAGCTCGTGGACTCCGGCCTCGAATCCCCTCCGGGCACGCGCCTTCTCGTGCATGCGGCGGCCCTCATGAAAGAAGGGCTCGACCTGAAGGAAGCCTGCGAAGCTGCCATCGTTAGGCCTATAACCGACGACGCTGAACTGCATAAGGCTATGGTCGACATACTCGAAGCCTCTTTTTAACAGGCTGCCTCAAGCCGTCCATCTGCGTTGTTGTCTTTGCCGCTCGTAATTGCGGCGTACAAGAGAGTACGCCTCATTACCCGCTCCTCGACGCCTGGCATCTGGAACTTTTTTGAGCAGCCTGATTTACCCGGAGTTTTTAAATGGAACATCTCCTTGCCAAAGGCGTAGATAAGGCTATCCAGTTCGTCCACGGAAAGCGCATGGACGCGTGGAAAGGCGAAGGTGCCCCGTTTGCCATAGACGGCAACCTGCGGAGGTTCTCTGCGCTCGCCTCGATGGTGGCCGGACGCGAACTGGAGGTATCTGAAATAAGAGGCGACACGCCGCCGAGGCCTTACTGGCCGGTCGTCTACAGGATGGCACACCCGGCCCTCCTTCCCGAGCACGGCTTCGGCTGGTCTGACGGTGAGACTCTTTTCTTCCCTGTTTCTGTTGTCGAGATGCCTGACGAGGCGTCAAGGGAAGAGCTGACGAAAGCCCTACTTTTCTTCCTTTCCTTTCAGGCAAGGTGCGGCACGCTCGAGGCGGCACGGAAAAACAGGCCGCTTCTGGAAGCAGACCGCCTTGCTGCAGACCTTTTCTGGATAATCGAGAACTCGAGGCTGTACCGCGAGATAAAGGCCGAGTACCCGGGTGTAGTGCGCTCCTGGGCCGCCATGGCCGGGTATCTGCTCGAGAGACGTCCAGCTGAACGCTACCTTACCCAGCCTGAAAAGAAGGTCGAGGAATTTCTGAAAGAGATGGTCTCAGCGTCTTTTTCCTCCGCTGCGCGTACCGTGTCCGCCAGCCCTGCGGAGAGCCTTCGGCAAGCTGTAGAGCTGAAGGAAAAATGGGTTTCCGGAGGGCTCAAGGCCGCCAAATACAGGGCCATGGTCCCGTTCTTCCCGTGGGGCAAGCTAATACCGGGAAGGATAAAGGGCGGAGAACTCGTAATCAATGCGGGAAAGGCTGGTAAACAGGCCGATGACACTTCCTCAGAGAACGAGAGGCCCGGCGGTAAGCCGGGCAAGAGCGCCAAATACGCCGGACGCAGGGAAGAGGTCGACGAGAAGGCCAACGAGAACGGCCTGACGCTCAACATCTACGACAAGATACTCTCCTGGGCCGAGTTCGTGAACGTCCGCAGGCCCTTTGACGACGACCCTGACGAAGATGCCGGGAAGAAAGCCGACGAGTGCGAGGAGCTTTCAGTCTCGGAGCTTGCAAGGCGCACCTCGAACACCTTCAACGCGTCAATCGAGAAGGAGGACGCGTACACCTCAGGAGGCGAGGATGAAGATGATCCATCGGAAGAATCTTTTACCTACCCTGAATGGGACTACAAGAGGCGGGTCTACAGGCCTGATTACGCGCGCCTCGTAGAGGCGGTCGTCACAGGCGAGGACGCCGCGTTCTGCGAGAGAGTCCTAAGGGAGAAGCGCGGGCTCGTAAAGGAAGTGACGCGCAACCTCGAGATGCTTTCCCCGGCTGTAAGGCTGGCCGGACGTCAGACCGACGGGACTTCCATCGACCTTAACGCCGCTGTCGACGCCATCGCCGACCTCGAGGCCGGTTTTACGCCAGACGACCGGCTCTATAGTTCTTTTGTGAAGACAGAGCGCGATCTCTCGGCCCTCTTCCTTGTGGACCTCAGCATGTCGACCGACGGGTGGGCGGGGGGCGCGAAGATAATAGAGCACGAGAAGGAGTCGCTGGTAGTCCTTTGCGAGGCCTTGAAGAAGCTGCGAGACAGGTACGCCATATACGGCTTTTCCGGGAAGACGCGAAAGGGCTGCCGGTTCTACCGCGTGAAGGGGTTTGCGGAGAACTACGGAGAGGCCGTCAAAAAAAGAATTGGCGGCCTCATACCTTACTCTTACACGAGGATGGGCCCCGCGATAAGGCACGCCGCGGCGATACTCTCGAAAGAAGAGGCGGCCACCAGACTTCTTTTCATCCTTTCCGACGGGAAGCCGAACGACGTCGACGTCTACGAGGGCAGGTACGGGGTGGAGGACACGCGTGAGGCGATAAAAGAGGCTGAGAAAGAGGGCATAACGCCGTTTTGCCTTACGGTGGACACCGGTGGGGCCGACTATTTGCCCAGGCTCTTCGGCCGGGGCAATTACGCCGTCGTCCCCGGCGTGGACATGCTCGCGAAGAAACTTCCGGAGCTGTACGCGAAGATAATCCACAAGCTCTGAGCAGGCTGCCTCAAGCTTCCACTTCTGCTGCGTTGACTTAGCGGCGTCGCTCCAAATAATAGTTTTCCTGAAATAAAAATGGGGAGAGCCTTGAAGGCTCTCCCCATTTGTCATTCATCTTTTTTTACGTCAGTCTTTTTTCCTCCGCCTCGCGGACCATAAGGCGAAGCCCGTGAGCCCCGAGCAGGCAAGCAGCAGGGTGGAAGGCTCAGGCACCGGCGTAGTGGAGACGTTAAGGTAGTCGTTGCCGCAGGACATCGTCCAGTGCAAGGTCACGGGCCCGCTCGAGTAGGCTTCAAGCGCCGAAAGACCGAAGCTGCCCTCAAGCACGTATGAGTTCCCGCCGTTGATATTGTTCGCGAAGACGCCTGAGCCGTAAGCGCCGCTGAAGGCCGCCGGTATGAGCGTGCCGGTTTTGTACTGGTACGGGTCAGCCACGCTGTGCTGCGAGTACATCGAGTTCTGCCATGCGGACACGCTGTACAGGCTGTACACAGGCGCACCCGAGGATATGGCGAAGTCTATGGCGTAATCGTATGCGCCGTCGCTGTTGACGTCAATGGCGAAATCCCCTGGCTTGTACAGCACGCCGCTGTACACGACGCCGTCCTTGAGGTTGAAGCCGGTCTGCAGGCCGAAGTATACCGTGCCGTTCGTGATCCTGAGCCCAAGGTATTCGACGTCGAACGGCTGCCCTCCGTAGCCAGGTCCGACATACCCGCCGGAAGCGACCCCGTCCTCACTGGAGTAGTTCCCCGCCCATTCACCGAGCCCGAAGGCTCCGTCGATGGTTATGGCGGAGGCGTTCTGGCCGAAACAAAGGACTGCCGCGGTAACTGTGATTGTGAGTATTTTGTTTTTCATGACTCATGTACATTGCAAGGCCGGTGCCATGGTGCGGTGTTCCGGCAAGTTGTTGATTTTCAACGAGTAAATTCTATCGCTTGTGGCCTGTCCTGGAATAGATGTAAAGAAACTCGACAAAATGGCCCCATAAGCCATTGAAATTGTTTTTAAAATTTACACTCTGAGATTTTTTGTTTATAAAAAAAGAGGGGCTGCCCAAGCCAGCCCCTCTTTTTTTTAAAAAAGCGTATAATTTTTTTCAGCTCGCGTACCTCATGCGCGGGGCCACGTCGTTTTTGAGGCGCGCCCGCTCCAGGACCAGCTCCTCGTCTACTCCCCTCGAGACCTTGAAGGTGTCGACGGTCTTCTTGAGGCTGGAGGCCAGAGTAGCTATTTCCCTCGAGGCCCCCGCTATCTGGCCTGCGTCATGGGAGGTCTCTCCGACGACCACCGATACTCCTTCCATGTCCGAGCTTATCTGCTCGGTGGCAGAGTGCTGCTGCTGGATGGCGACCATCACCGACTCTATCATCGAGGTGACGACCTCGACCCTGCTGACAATTTCGTTGAGCGACGCGCCTGCCTCTTCGGCGAGCCTCGCCCCGGCGTCGACGGCGCTGACTTCGTTCTCCATCGACTCGATTGCCTTGCCGGTCTCCTCCTGCATGCTCTTTATCATGGCGTCGATCTCCTTCGTCGCCTTCATCGTCTTTTCCGCGAGCCTCCTGACCTCGTCGGCCACGACCGCGAACCCGCGCCCCTGTTCCCCGGCCCTGGCGGCCTCTATGGCAGCGTTCAGGGCGAGGAGGTTGGTCTGGTCGGCTATCTCGTCTATCACGGTTATTATCGAGCCTATCTCCCTTGAGCGTCCTCCCAGGACCGAAATGATGCTGCTTGACTCCTTCGCGGTCCTCGAGATGCCGTTCATCGACTCTATCGTGCTGACGACTATGCGCCCGCCGTTTTCGGCAACCTCGCTTGCGGCCTTCGCGGCCTCCGAAGCGCAGGAGACGCTCCTGGTTATCTCGGCTATGGTCGAGCTCATCTCCTGGGAGGCGGTCGATACCTGGGCCGCCCTCGTGCTCTGGGTGTTCGAGCCGTCAGCGATGCGCGTGGCAGCCCTCGAAAGCTCGCCTGAAGAAGAGGCGAGGTAGTCTACCGAGGCGTGTATCTCGCGTACGACCCCGTGGAACCTGTCCATCATCCTGTTGAAGGTCGCGGCCATCTGCCCGTTCTCGTCGTTCGACTCGGCGTCTATCTTGACCGTAAGGTCGCCGGAGCTTTCTATCGCGGCCATCTTGTCCTTGAGCGAGTGCATCGGGTTTATGACCTTCCTGTTGATGACCGCGATGGAAACTCCCCCGAGCGCGACGACCACCGCCATCACCACGAGCGAGAGCGCCATGTTGCGCTTGGAAGCCTTGAGCTCAGGCTCTATTTTCGATTCGACCAGCTTCCCTATCGCCGCTGATACGCCGAGGATGGAGTTTATGGACTCGCTCGACCTGTCTATCCACTGTGTGCCCGTAAGCGGGTACTCGCCGGTGGCGGCGGCGGCGAAGACCGACTTGCGCGTCTGCTCGAAGCTCCCGAGAAAGGTGCTCTCTAAGGCTGCTATGGCGTTCAAGACCTCCGCCCCCGCGCTCCTGTCGGCACGGAGCCTTAAGATGGGTTTCATGTTTATATCAACTATGGCCCTGTTCGTTTTGAGCGTCTCCAGCACGCCCGGGTCTATGGGCGTCCTCGACGCTACGTATTTTGCCACCAGCGCCCGTTCGCGCCCGGCGTACTCGGAGACGAGCCAAGCCGCGTTCTTGAGCTCGGCGTTGAGCCTCATCGCCTCGTGCATCGAATCTTCGTTCGCTCCGGCGCTCAAGGAAACCGAGCGTATCTCCGAGTTGGCCTCTATGAAAGAGGTTATGAGGGCAGACCACTCGGAAGGGGCGTATGTTTTTCCGTGATGACTCATCATGCTGGAATCGGCTTTTTTCCTGCCCTGGAGAAGCTCAGAGCGCATCGATTCGGCATTGCCAAGGGCTGTTTTTATCGCGGCGTTCCCGCCGTCGATGTCTGAAAGCTTCCTTGCCATCGCGTATGCCTTTTCGATCGATTCATCCCCTTTTGTCCTCAGCCCAACTATCGCCTGGACTGTCGCGGCCTCCGGGACGCCTTCGGAGGAGAGCGCCGTGAAGGTCAACCCGCGCTCTTTTGCCTCGTAGCCCGAGGCCTCGATTATCACGTCCGCCAGGCCGTTGGCCAGCTCCAGTCGCTCTACTTCTTTTCCCGTGCCCCACGCGGAGAGCACGTTGTTCAGCGAAAGGGCAAGAAGGCCGAGCAGCAGCAGGCTCCCCGCGCTCATGATGAACGCCTTTATGCTCATCGTATTAAGAAAACTGCGAAACATCCTCATTAAAAATCCCCCGGCCATCAGTATTTAGAAGTTGTAGTGCTTTGTATTTACCTATATATCGGCCAAAGGGTTGAGAACTTTACGGCCAAAAGGATGATTGCGTCTAAACCCGGTACGCTGAAAACACATGGCAGCGCATTCCAGCGGCTTGCCGGGGAGCTTCAATTGCGGCGGCTTTTATTTGTGTTATCCTTTTTCTGTTACCCTTCATGCCTTCTTACTGTTCCGGAAAACAAGAATTTTGCGGCCCTTCGGCCGGGCAGCGATGGATGGGAATGTATTATTTCAACCCTTCAAAGGAGAGGATTTCGATGAAAAAGCTCTGGCTTGCGGCCGTACTTCTGGCGCCGTGTCTTTATTACGGCAACGCATACGCTCAGGTGAACGCGGGTTTCGAGGAAGGGGACACGTCAGGGTGGACGGAGACTTATCCGAGTTACGACGGCAGGATAAGCGTTGTAACGAGCTGGAGCAATCAGGGCGCTCAGTACGCGCCTGTCGAGGGGAATTACTTCGCGGTCGTTGAAACAGGGGTGTATGACGGCCAGTTTACCACGCTCTCCCAAAAGATTTCTTTGAAGGGCGGTGACAAGCTCGAAGGCTGGGCAGGTTTCTGCTGCGGCTCAGAGGTAGGCTTTCCTTATTCAGGAGACAACGGTGATTATAACGATTACGCGCTCATAAACATATTGAACGGGTATGGGAATGTCATCTCGACGCCCTGGTACGCCGACTCTTTTGATATCGGTTACGGCATAACGACCCCCGACAACCAGTGGACCGGCGAGTATGTCTCCTTCGGGCCGGTACAATGGGAATACTGGAGCTGGACAGCTCCCGGGCAGGACCTCTATACGCTCCAGTACCAGACGACTCAGGGAGGGGACTCCGAAGGTCTAAGCTACGCCTTCTTCGACGGGGCGCTTAACGTCACGGACGGGAGGACGAACGCCGCCGTCCCGGAACCGTCATCTTTCGCGATGGCAGGGTTGGCGGCCGGCGCGCTCTTCGCGGCACGCCGCTATTTCCGTACTTACGCTGGCGGCGATACGGCATGACCCGGTTTGCGGCCAGGCTCCGGAAATTAAAAAGCCCCCCGGCCTTTGCCGGGGGGCTTTTTTGTCATGGCTCGGATTTCAGTTATGAGTGCTTCTTTTTCTCATACTCTTCGGCTTCAGCCTTGTTCTTGTGGATTGTCCCGTGTGGGTGCTCCGGCGGCGAGTAGATGGAGTAGAGCTTCAAGGGCTCGGTTTTGGAGCTGTTGACTATGTTGTGCTCCACCCCTGCGGGTATGACTACGGCGGAGCCGTCCGAGAGGCTGTGCTCTGCCCCGTTCAATATGGCCTTGCCGTTTCCGGCCTCAACGCGTATGAACTGGTCGACGTCGCCGTGCGTCTCCATGCCTATGTCCTCGCCGGGCTTCAGGGACATCACGACAAGCTGGCTGTTTGGCCCGGTAAACAGGACCTCCCGGAAATAAGCGTTGTCCAGGGACTTCTTCTCGATGTTGGTTATGAAGCCTGCCATGGTCTGCCTCCTGTGGCGAAGTTTTTCAACCGTACGGCCTTATGCGCGTCCCTTCAACATGAACCCCAGGTCTTCCAGCAGGGCCTGGAGGTCTTCTTCGTGCTCGACTTCGTCCGTGAGTATCTGCGAGACCAGGTTGTAGGTGACCGGGTCTTTTATGCCGACCTCCTCGATTATCGAATGATAGGTGCTTATGGCGCACTGCTCGCCCGCGATGTTCTGCTCGAGTATCTTCGATATGAACGGGTCAGTGGGCTCTGCGTAGCCGCAGCTGGCGAGCTCGAACCACTTCTTCGGCGTGGTGATGGGAGTGCCGCCGAGCTGTATTATGCGGAGCGACAGCATGTCCGCGTGCCTGAGCTCGTCGGCCGCGTGCTGCATGAGCTCGGCTATGGCCGCGTCCTTCATCGGGCCCGCGACTATCTTCGAGCCTATCCAGTACTGGTAATGGGCGAGCCATTCGTCCGCGAACGCCTTGTTGAGAAGCTCTATGGTGCGCTCAGCGGCCTTGCCTACAATCTCTCTTCCCCTTGTTCCCATGCAACGTTCCTCCTGGACTCACTTTATTTTTTTGATTGGTCAAGCCGGACGTCCCAAACCGGGGCCGTATCTTTTTATTTTACCATATACCGAAATTCCCGTCGGAGGGGCCGGTTTGTGTCAGTACCCGCCGTACCGCGCCGCCGGGGCCTCCTGTACCCCAGCGTCCATGCCGGAGCGCACGATGAACTTTATCCCGTTGTTATTTGCCTCCAGCACGTCTATTACCATCGAGCGGAAGCGGATGGTGCTCGATTCAGAGAGGTCGTACGTAAGCTCCTGGTTGAAGTACTGGGAAGACAGGCTCCCCCGGAACTCCCTGTAAGAGACCCTTATCGTGTCTCCTGACCTGCCGCCGTAGAGAAGCTCCTTCCTTGACGAGCCGTCCTTGTAAACCGTCTTCACTTCGAGGAAGTTCTCTGGCCTCGGCTCCCATCTCCTGGTTATGCCCAGGGCGCAGGCAGCGTCCCCGTAGGCCTCTCCTGCCTGGTCGACGGCGATGCAGTATTCCCAGGCAACAGGGTCCCCGTTCGACGTTTTGGGCTTGAGCCCTTCACCCCTGTACAGAGTGTCTCCGTTTCCGAGCCGCCCGTAGACGCTGAACTCCATACCGTGTCTTATGGCCGGGTAGGATGAGCCCATCTGCGGGGGTATCTGAAAGTCGGCTTTCGCCACCGGCGTCTTGTAGTATACGAGCTCTTCTTCCACCACCATAGGCTCGCCGGTGTGCCTAGCCTGCCGTTCGCCGATGGCGTAAGACACGGACCTGTGCTTCAGGGTCTTCGGCGCGTATGGCGCGACCCCGGCGCAGCCGGATAGAGCGATGAGAGAGACAAGGATGAGCTTTTTCATGATGTTATACCCGTGCGCTTCCGTGAAATTGGAATATACGTAATCCTTCGGTAGAATTCAACTTTATTTTACCCGTTTGGCGGCGTGAGGCAGCCAGGGGTGGTTTGCCGTTGCGGGCGCGCATATGTTGTGCTATAGTGCTATTGAGGCTGAGGACGGCCTCTAGGATATGGCATGGTTCCCGGGGAGGTCGTTCATGACCTGTTCCGGGTTTTTTTTGTCTCACGGGTCATGGGTTCATGCTCCTGTCAACCGTCTTGCTTTCAACAGTTCAAGAGGTGCGCGGATGAGCAAATTAAAGGAAATAATAGACTGGCTGACCTGGGTCGAGGAGGCCGCCAACAGGCTCTACGAAAGGGCGGCCGTGGTATTCCAGGACGACCATGACGTGGCGATGCTCTTAAAGCAGCTCGCGTCCGACGAAAAACTGCATCACGAGCTCATGCTCAAGGCAGGCGAGGCCCTCTCCGGCATGGGCGAATTCGCCACGATAGTCTCCCTTGATACCGAGACCAGGCGCAAGGTGGAAAAGCCGTTTGCAGAGCTTTCAGGCAAGCTCGAGGCAGGCGTACTTTCCAGGGAAGAGCTCCTCAACTATCTCATAACCCTCGAGTTCTCCGAACTCAACCATATATTCCTTTACATCATGGACTCCCTCAAAGAGGTCTCCTCCAGGCATTTCTCCTCGGCTGCCCTGAACGTCGAGCAGCACAAGGAAAGGATATGTTCTTTCGTGTCCGGCAGGCCCGGCTCGGAGTCCCTCATAAGCAGGGTAGGCCAGCTCCCGAGCGTGCTGAAGAGGAACATCCTCATCGTCGACGACGTGGAGGTCAACCTGAACCTCCTCAAGGCGGTCCTCGAAGGCGAGGGGCTCATTGAAGGCGCCAAGAACGGGGATGAGGCCTTGCGCAAGGTTGAGACCCAGCCGTTCTCGGCAATAGTCGCCGACGTTGATATGCCGGTGATGAACGGGATAGAGTTCTATAAAAGGGCCGTTCAGAGGCACCCGCAGCTCAAGGACAGGTTCGTCTTCATAACCGGAGACCCCGGCCCGGAGAGGGTACACTTCTTCCAGGACAACAAATTGAGGTTCCTCACAAAGCCGGCCCCCATCAGCGAGATACGCCGCACCGTCAGGGAAGTCATGCACGTCTGCCATTGACGCGGCCTGCCTTTTGCCGGGCCGGGTCTTCAAAGCCGTAAGCTCCCGGGAATGGTTTTGCCAACCGTAGCGCCTCTTGAAAAAATATCGGAATTGTGTACAATAGCTCGTCCAGGGCCTCCCGAGGGAGGCCTGTTTTACAGAAAGGGTTTTTTCCATGGCTTCGGCGCAAAGACTTGCGGCTACCGGCATCGCCGGTTTTTTCATATTCTTCTGGCTCTTCGCGGCTCCAAACACCAGGCGGGCCTCGGCGGGAGAAGAAAAGAAAGCGCCTGAATCAAAGCCGTACGTCTTCAAGTCCGCGCTGGCCAACGGGAAAAAGACCGCAGGGATAGTCCTCGGCAAGACTACTTACGAAGAGGTGCTGAAGATTTTCCCGGCCCCTCCGGTCGAGGACTACGACGGCGCCTTGCGCCCCGCTGAGAGGGCCTTCGAAGGGCTCCCGTCAATCAAGTACGTCTACAACCCGTGGCAGACGATGAACGCCATCTTTTTCGACGCTGAGAAAAGGGCCGTCATGGTCTCGGAGCTCTACGAGCTCGGGGCCCTTACGGAAAAAGAGCTTCTGAGGAAGTACCCCGGCATGGTCGAATCCGACAGCGGGCAGGGCTCGATAGAGTATCAGGCCGAGCTCGAGGAGTGCATGTCCGTCATAGCCAGGGTAGAGACGGCCGGGCGCACCGTCGAGCAGCTCTCGTACGCATACACCTGTGAATAGCGCCCCTTTTGCCGGGCCGCTCAATTCTCCCCTTTTGCCTATTTGAAATCACTCTGAAAAATCTCCGCCGGAACTCAAAAACCGGCTCAACATTCAGCTCCCGCCTGCCGATAGATATATGTACGAACTGAGAAGGCAGCTCGGGGCTTAGGGCATTGATGCGCCCGCGGGAAATCAGGAATACAGGGAAACCAAATGGAACTGCAGAGACCTGGGACCGTTATAGTCGTCGACGACAACAGCTTCGTGCTTGAGAGCACCTCATTGCTCCTTTCGAGCCACGGCTATAGCGTCTACCAGTGCGCGTCTGCCGAAGAGGCGATAAGGAAGTTCGCGGGCTTTGGGGCTGACGCGGTCCTCACGGACATAAAGATGCCCGGTACTTCAGGCATAGAGCTGCTGGAGAGCCTCAGGGCCATGAACAGGGAAGTGCCCGTCATCCTCATGACGGCCTTCGCCGAGCTGGACGTGGCCGTCAACGCCATCAAGAAAGGCGCGTTCGACTTCATCATCAAGCCGTACAAGCCGGAGTACCTCCTCCATGCCCTTGAGAAGGCCGTGAAGTACAACCGGCTCATAAGGATAGAGAAGAACTACAAGCACCACCTCGAGGAGGAGGTCAAAAAGCGCACGAGAGAGCTTGCCGACGCCCTGACGCTGGTGAAGCACGTGAGCAGCGAGCTTGTGCACAGGATAACGTCGGTTGCCGAGTACAGGGACAGCGACACGGGAACGCACATCAACAGGATAGGGGTCTACTCGGGCGCTCTTGCCAGGGAGCTCGGCCAGAGCCCCGAGTTCATCGAGGCGATAGCGTTCGCGAGCCCCATGCACGACATTGGGAAAGTAGGCATACCCGACAGCATCCTCTTGAAGCCCGGGCCGCTTACGACGGAAGAGTTCGACGTCATGAAGGGGCATACTCAAATCGGCGGCAAGATGCTCGCGGACTCGCCTTACGAGGCGGTCCAGACTGCGGCTTCAATAGCGAGGACGCACCACGAGCGTTGGGACGGCACAGGGTATCCGGAGGGTTTGAGGGCAGAAGAGACGCCTCTTGAGGGCAGGATTGTAATGCTCGTTGACCATTACGACGCGCTCCGCAGCAAGAGGCCCTACAAAGAAGCGTTGAGCCACGGGGAGGCCTTGCGCATAATGACGAAGGGCGACGGCAGGACCAGGCCGGAGTACTTCGACCCGACGATACTCGAAGCCTTCCTCGACATAGCCGCTGAGTTCGACGAGATATTCACGGCCAGCAGCGATTAAGCAGCCTTTTCCGTACAAATGTTTCTCCCGTAGATTCCGGGACTGTCACAGTTTGTAACCGATCTTCCTCAGAAACGCCCTTCTTTCTTCCACGTCCTTTTCGCCTTCGGCCATCAGGGGGCTGAAGCCGTCGACCACGCCGAGTACGCCTTTCCCCTGATCGGTCTTGACGACCACCACCTGCAGCGGATTGGCAGTGGCGCAGAATATGCTGGCGACCTCGGGGCAGGCCTTCACCTGGTTCAGCACGTTTATCGGGAAGGCGCCCTTGAGGATGATGACGAACAGGTGTCCGGCGCCGATGGCAAGGGCGTTTTCGATCGCAGCCTTTTTCAAATCCTCGTCGTTCCCTTCGGTGCGCACAAGGCATGGCCCCGAGGCCTCGCACAGGGCAACTGCGAACTTCGCTTCCGGGACTGTCGTGCGGACGGCCTCGTAGAGGTCTTCGACCGTTTTTATGAAGTGGGTCTGCCCGAGGATTATGTTCGCGCCCTCTGGTATGACGGCGTTTACGAGTTTCAGTTCCATTTTTCTTCCTCTTCAATATAAAGATCGCTCAAAAAATCCATCTGCTTTTCCGTCTTCAAAACTCGTCATTGCGGCGTACAAAAAGTACGCCTCTCTCCTCGTTTCTCGACTTCGCGCATCTGGAGCTTTTTGAGCAATCTGAGGCTGAGCAGTCCTTTGAGGCATCTTCTTATAGATTACCAGAGACGTCCCAGCGGTCAAACGCTGCCCTTGAGCTCTTCGAGGATTGACGGCCCGGAGCTCGTGCCGAGCCTGTCGGCCCCGGCCTCAATCATCGAGATGGCGTCCTTGAGGCTTTTTATCCCGCCGGAGGCCTTTATGAGTATCCTGCCGTCTGCTGCCGTCCTGAGCGTTTCCACGTCGCTGACGAGCGCGCCTCCGGGAGCGAAGCCCGTAGAGGTCTTGACGTAGTCGGCTCCGGCTTCCACCGCCGCCTCGAGCGCGGCGAGCTTTTCTCCGCCGGTAAGGTAATGTGTCTCGATTATGACCTTTATTACCGCTTCAGGCAGGGCGGCCACGATGGAGCCTATCTCTGAGATGACGAACGAGTGGTTGCCTGATTTAAATCTGGAGATGTTCATGACGACGTCTATCTCGGATGCGCCGTCGTCGAAGGCGGCCCTGGCCTCCAGGAGCTTTACTCCGGGCACCTGGAAGCCGAGCGGGAACCCGGCGACGGTCGAAACAAGGGTCTTGGAGGACCCGAGCAGCCGGGAGGCAAGCGCCACGTGGCACGGCGGGACGCACAGGGTGGCAAAACCCATGCCCGAGGCCTTTTCGATGAACCCGGTCATCTCCTTTTCGGAGGTTTCGGGCTTCAAGCTGGTATGGTCTATGCGGCTTGCGAGCTCTTTAATGTCCATCAACGGAAAATAGCAGATAAAGCGCCCGATGGCAAGGCGGCAGCCTCCTAATCGCCTTTTAATGTTCGAAATTCTATCATTGAGAAAATGACGCAAGTCCGCTTCCGGCCTTATTGGGCAGGGGCGGCGCATTTCGACGGCGTATATCCCTCGCGGGTTGACGAAACTTGAAAACCCGTGATAATATTGAAAAGTTTAAAGGAGCGGACATGGAAGACAGGGAGCGCGTCCTTGTTGACGTCTGGGATTGGCCCACGAGGGTGCTGCACTGGGTCAACGCCCTCCTGGTCATTGCGCTTATCGTCCTCATACTCGGGGCCGAGTGGATGGAAGAGCTCGGCGTAGATAAACAGCTCCGCCGTCCCGTGAAGGAATGGCACTCGTGGCTCGGCCATCTGTTCATCGTGACTCTGTCCCTCAGGATAATCTGGGGCTTTGCCGGAAATAAGTACGCAAGATGGTCCGACATACTGCCGATGAAAGGCTGGCAATGGCAGGCCATCGGGCATAACATCAAGTGGTATTTGACCGGCCTCAGGGGCAGGGCCGCCAGAGTTGCAGGACATGACCCGCTGGCAGCGGTCTTCTACACGGTCCTTTTCATCGTGCTCATCAGCCAGGCCTTGACCGGAATGGTCCTTTCCGGCGCGGACTTCAAAACCTTCCCCGGCACGCTCTTCACGTCAGGGATGGGAGAAGAGGCCCTCGAGGGGCTTGAGGACGCGATGGAAGAGCTGCACGAGGCCGGTTACATCTTCATACTGTTTTTCATCGCAGCCCACCTTGCGGGGCTTGCCGCGCATGAACTGAAAGAGAAGACGGGCCTTTTGAGTTCCATGGTGAACGGTAAGAAGTGCCTGCCAAGGGAAGACGCAAAACAAATCCAGGAGCGAGACGAACGATGAGGGTACTGATTGTCGAGGACGAAAAAGACCTCGCGGGGATAATCAAGCAGGGGCTCGAGGAGGAAGGCTACGTCGTGGACGTGGCGCACGACGGGGAGGAGGGCCTTTACATGGCCGAAAGCTACCCCATCGACGTCATGGTCCTGGACGTGATGCTCCCGCAGATGGACGGCCTCACCGTCTTGAGCAACCTGCGCAAGAAAGGCGTCCAGACGCCGGTCATCCTCCTTACTGCGAGGGACGCTCTCATAGACAAGATAAAGGGGCTCGACACCGGCGCAGACGACTACCTCACCAAGCCTTTCGTCTTCGAGGAGCTGCTGGCCAGAATCCGCTCTCTCATGCGCCGCAAGACCACGGTCAAGGAGGCGGTCATACGGATAGCCGACCTGGAGATAGACACCGCCAGCCACCAGGTAAAGAGGGCTGGCAAATCCATCGCCCTTTCCGCCAAGGAGTACTCTCTTCTGGAGTTCCTGGCCTACAGGAAGGGCACGGTGGTGAGCAGGACCGACATCATCGAGCACATCTACAACGAGGACGCCGACATGGACTCCAACGTGGTCGACGTGTACATAAATTACCTGCGCAACAAGGTCGACAAGGAGTTCTCCGGCAAGCTCATCCACACGGTGCGCGGAGCCGGTTACATACTCAAGGAAGAATAGGCCCGGCCGTCAAATGCTGAATTCCATCAAATTCAAACTCGTCCTCTGGTTCGTCATAGTCTTCTCCTTTTTCTTCGCGGGCATCGAGCTCGTCCTGTACTACAAGCTCGAGGACCTGACCGTGAAGCTCGCCGACGAGCACGTCAACTCTGAGATACAGACGCTCGCCAACCTGATGGCCATAGAAGAGGTGCAGGGCAAGCTGGAGAGCGAGCTGCAGGAGCTCGGGGCGGCGGTCACGGGCGTGTACGCCGAGAAGCTCTCCGGCCATTACTACCAGATAGTTTCGAACGACGGACAGATACTGGTGCGCTCGCCCTCGCTTTCGCTCGCCGACGAGGTGCTCCCGGTATTGAAGCAGTCGCATAAACCCGATTACAGGACAATTGAAGGCCCCGGCGGAGAGCACGTGCGCATGCTCTCGCAGTCGTTCGACTTCTCGATAGGCTCGCTTACCTTCCAGGCGGCTGACTCGCTTGACGAGACCTACGAGCTCATGGGCTCGTTCAGGAAGATAGTGCTCCTGGCCTTTCCGGCCGTCTTCATAATCTGCGGCATAGGCGTCTTCCTCATAACGAGCTGGGCGCTCAACTCCCTCAAAATCTTTACCGTGAAGGTCAGCCAGATAACCGAGGAGAACCTGAGCGAGAGGCTCGAGGAGCGGGGCGTGGTGACGGAGCTCAAACCGCTGGCTGCGAGCTTCAACACCATGCTTTCGAGGCTCGAAGAGTCGTTCTCCAGGCAAAAACAGTTCCTCTCGGACGCTTCCCACGAGCTCCGGACGCCGACGACCATCATAAAGAGCTTCTGCGACGTGACGCTTTCCAGGGAGAGGAACGCGGGCGACTACAGGGAATCGATGAAGAAAATCGGTGACACCGTCAACAGGATGTGCGACATCATCAACCGCATCCTCGTCATATCCAGGATGGACAACAAGACCATCCAGTTCAAGCCCGTGAGGATAGACCTCATGGACCTCATGAAGGACGTGAAAAAGCTCATAGAGCCCTCGGCGGTGAACAAGGGCATCAGCATCGAGCTCGAGGGCAAGGGCGTCGTCGTCAAGGGCGACAGGGAAGGGCTCACCGAGGTCTTCACCAACATCGTCGAGAACGCCATCAAGTATAACCGCGCCAACGGCACCGTGAGCATAGACGTGAACGAGTACATGGGCAGCGCCGTCGTGAAGGTCGAGGACACCGGCATGGGCATACCCGAGGAAGAGACCGAAAAGATTTTCGACAGGTTCTACAGGGTCGACGCCAGCCGCGGCCTCACGGTGGGCAGCGGCCTGGGCCTTTCAATAGTGCGCACCATAGTCGAGGCGCACGGCGGCAAGGTCGAGGTCAAGAGCCAGATAGGCAAGGGGAGCGCGTTCATAGTCTCCCTGCCCAAAAATACATAGTCCACGCTGCAAATCTTTAAAATCCGTAAGGCGTACCCCGCATGGGGGTACGCCTTTTTTTGTCATTAATATTCGTGCCTGCCAACCTTCTGCCCGGTTTTTGTTGGTTTGTCTAACCTGTTGATTTCCTTAAGTTTTGTTGTTCGAGTCCCGTCTAACCTCTTTTTAATCTGACCGCGAATATAATGGGCCTGTGGCTTGGATTAAACCATAAGCGTCAGGAGCAAGGCCTGTGCACATAATATTCGACCTTTCGGGTACGGTTTTCGGAGCCTTTGACCTGAGCCTCAGGCCCGGCATAAGAGATACCATAGAGTCCCTCAGGGCCGCCGGGTACAGGGTCGAGTTCTGGACGAACGGCAGAAAAGAGCAGTACCAGGACCTCTTGAAGGTGGCTGGCATAGACGGCAGCGTCTTCCCGAAGAGGACGGAGCTGCCCTTCACGCCTGACGTATGCGTGGACGACGAACCGGAGGAATGGATGCCGGGGAACAGGTATAAGGTAGATATACACCTCGCCCATGACATGCCGGGAAGCCCGATACTCGTGGCCGAGCTGCTGGGGGTCGCGGCGGCGAGGAACTTTTACTGGGACTAACCTGTAGTTAAAAAGGCACAGCTGCCATGCCGTCAGTTCTCATCTCAAAGGAGGCGTCCATGTCAAAGGTCATCGTAATAGACCTCGTTGGAGAAAGCGAAGCAGGATCCGAAAGTAAAGCCGCCCTGGAGAGCGTGAAAAGAGAGAGCCTCGAAGCACCTTCTGAAAGTCTTCAGCTCCAGGAAGCTGTCTTTGACGGGCCGCCTTCCGGCACGCAGGACGCGTACAGGGCGCTTCTCGTCAGGTACCTGTTCAGAAGATAAGGAGGCCCCCATGGAAAACAAGCCAACGCCCGCGTCAGCCGGGGCTGAAAAAGAATGCAATTGCTCGTGCAAGGTCTGCAAATGCAAACCTGGCGGCGAAAAGGGCTGAAGCCTTCAATCCCAGAAATCGGCCTTTGAAAGGTGCTCTTTTACGCATAGCGCGAGGTTGGCTGAAAGGCCCGGGACGCTGTTCGTTATGAATATCTTCCCTTCGGCCGAGAAGGTCTCTCCCTCCACGCGCCTTATCGCCCTGCCTTCCAGCATCGATTCGAAAAAAGGTATTATCTTGTCCTTCATGCGAAGCCTCGTGTCCTCGAGGAAGATGGCGAGCGAGGGCTTCAGGGCGTATACCCTGGCAAGAAAGGCAGCCACGTCCTCCTCTTCTATGTTTTTCGGGGGCGAACTCTTGACCTCGACGTACACGAGGCGCCCTTCGACCGAGGCGAGAACGTCGTAGTCGCCGCCGGACGATACACCGGAGAGCCGCACGCCCCATAAGGCCCGGGAAGAGAGCTCCCTTTCAAATACCTTCGCCACGAACCACTCCAGCGTGTCCCCGAAGCTGAACACGGCCTCGCTTTTAAGCCTGTACGCCCCTTCTTCCGTTTTTTCAATGACCCCGAGGCCGAAAAGAAACGAGAGGTATTTTTCGACCCATTCGAGGGTGGAATACTTGAGGAGGTCTTCGGCTCGGAAGGATTTGCGCCTCTTTATGACCTCGCGGGCGAATATCCTGAAAGAATACTTCCGGAGCATGAGGTAGAGCTCGTCCTCGAACGCGGCGTCGAGCCCCGGCGGGAACAGGAGGTACTGCGACGGGTTGGAAAGGAGCACCTCGAAGCCCCTTCTCGTCAGCATCTCCTGGACCGGGTGGTTTCCCATTGGGCCTCTGTCTCCTCAAAAGCTGATATTTGCCGTTTACTCGCCTGCATCTTTATTATATAAATAAAACTCGTCAAATAGACTCGAAAGGATTTGTTGGTATAATCCCTTTATGGAAAAACCCATACCGAAAAGAAGGCTTGGCAGGACAGGCGTGGAAGTCAGCATCCTCGGCCTCGGCGGAGAGGGCATCTTGCGTACAGTAGGCCGTGAGCAGGAAGCCGACACCCTCATAAACCTGGCCCTTGACCTGGGGATAAACTACATGGAATCCGCCAGGGCCTATTCAGACAGCGAAGTCTACTACGGGCTGGCCCTTAGGGAAAGAAGGCAGCAGGTCTTTCTTGCCAGCAAGTCCCACGCGAGGGATAAAAAAGGCGCCGCCGCCCATCTCGAGCAGAGCCTCCGGAACATGAAGACCGATTACCTCGACCTGTGGATGATACACGACATGAGGACCGAGGAGGACATGAGCGCCGTATTCGGCCCCGGGGGAGCGCTCGAAGCCTTTGTGGAGGCCAGGGAAAAGGGACTGGTCAAATACATAGGCGTCACCGGCCACCACGATCCGGTCATAATAAGGAAATGCCTCGAGGCCTTTGACTTCGATACCGTCCTCGTGCCGGTGAACCCGGCCGAGCCTTTCTACAAGTGCTTCCTCGACGAGGTCGTGCCGATCGCCAGCGTGAAAGACACTGCCATAATGGGCATGAAGGTCTACATGAAAGGGCAGCTTCAGGCCCCGAAGAGGCTGCTGTTGAGCTACGCGCTCACCCAGCCGATAGCGACCGCCGTGGTCGGCTGTGACAACGCGGAGCAGATGAACGAGAACGCGGAGGCCGCGAGCACGTTCCAGCCTTTGAAGTACAAGGAGATACAGAGGTTTGGGCAGATGATTGAGCCGTATGCGAGGCAGCTCCTTTATTATAAGCCTTAGCGGCTGCTGAAAAAGCTCCATCTGCTTTGTTGTCAGCGTCACTCGTCATTGCGGCGTACAGACAACGTACGCCTCATGTCTCGTTCCTCGACGCCTCGCATCTGAAGCTTTTTGAGCAGCCTTGAAAATTGTCCTTTTTCCCGATCTCTTTGTCAGGGCGGAAGTAAAAATGCTCACATATTGTCATATATGCTCCGCCTTTTACTTCCACCCTTCCTCGACCTCGGAAAAAAGTCCAAATTTTCAGGCGCACCTTAAAAAATCAAATCACAGATACTGCTAATTACAAACTGACAGACCAGATGGGGAATTTCAGGCAGCACGTCAGGAAACCCCGACCTCGACGAGTATCAGCTCGGTCTCTTCGGCAGCTGTGATGGCGACCTCTTTTTCGCCCACGGCCTTTGCCGCCCCAAAGCGTTTCACGAGCCTGCCGTTCACCTTTATCGGCCCGCCTTCGAGCACGTAGACGTACGCGCCCCTTCCGGGCCCGAGCTTATGCTTTACCGTCATGTCTTTTTCGAGGAATGAGGAGAGGACTTTCGCGTCGGCATGGATGGGAAGCGCGCCGCCGCCCCCGGGAGCGACGACCGGAAGGAGCCTGCCGGTGCGCTCCGCCCGTTCGACTTCCATCTGCTCGACAGATGGGTGGAGCCCCTTTTCTTCTGGGTAGAACCACATCTGGATGAAGCGCAGAGGCTCATCCGGCCTGTTGTTTATCTCTGAGTGCCACATGCCTGAACCGACGGTCGTGTGCTGAACCCAGCCCTTTTTGAGGACCCCTCCCTTGCCGTGCTCGTCGGCGTGGCGGAACTCGCCCCCGGCGCAATAAGTCACGACTTCTATTTCCCTGTGCGGGTGGAGGGGCCAGGTGGCCCCTGGAGAGAGCGTGTCGTCGTTCAATACGCGCAGCGCCCCGAAGCTCGTGTTCTCCGGGTCGAAGTAGGGCCCGAAGGAGAAGTGCCACCGGCCGGTGAAAGTGCCGTCCTGGATGGCGCCGTCTGCCTTGTATATCTCCTCAGGCTCTCGGACGATTAGCATTTGGCCTCCTTTTAAGCGGCCTTCCCCTTCTCGACGAGGTCCTTTACCGCCTTGAGAGCGGCTTCGAAGTCGACGCTGCCGGTCGCCTCGGCGACAATCTCGGCGTGGGTTATGTTGTTGTACGCGTCTGCGACGAATATCGAGCGGGCCAGCAGGCGCAGCTCTTTTATGAGCACGCCGTAGTTCTCGCCGAAAGAGGCGTGCCTGTGGTCGGAAAGCGTCGTGACCCTGTCTATCCCGGCTGTCGAGCAGAACCTCTTAATGGCGAAGGGCAGGTCCATTGTGACGTTTATGACGACGACGTCCTTGCCTAACGAGGCCGCCTGCTCGTTGAACCTGCGGAGCTGGGCGTCGCATACGCTGGTATCTAGCGAGACCGCCACGCTTATGAGCTTGACCTTGTCCTGGAAGTCCTTGAGCGTGACCTCCTTCAAGTCCTGGTCCACGAGAGAGAAGTTCGGGGCCTTGTTGCCCGCCTTTATCTCCGGGCCTGTCAGGGTAAACGGTTTGCCCTTCAGGGTTATCCTGTCTTTTCTTTCCATAACGTCCTCACTTTCTTGAGTAGTTCTCATGACTAACGAAATCGTCTAGCTCTCTCCTGAAAGGCCTGGGCAAAAGAACCGTTCCCTCTTTGAGTTTGCCTATGGCCACGAGCATGATTATTATCTTGTTCTCCGGTATGCCGAACTCTTTTTTAATGCACCCTTCGTCAAAGCCGTCCATCGGGTGCGTCTCGTATCCCATGCCCTTGGCGGCCAGCATGAGGGTCATCGCGTAAAGGGCCGTGTTCTTCACCGCGAAATACTTCCTCGTGAGGCTGTCCCTCGTCCCATAGAGAGAGTCTATCATCCCGGCTGTCCCTTTTCTGGCCTCCGGCTTCATGTAGCCGAGGTTCTGCCAGCTCTCCAGCATCCTGTCCTTGTTCTCTTCAACCCCGTCGGGGTCAGCCACCATTATGAGCACGGCCGAGGCCTCTTCGACCTTCTGCTGGTTCATGGCGCACTCGCGGAGTTTCTTTTTTCTCTCCGGGTCGCGCACGGCGACGACCTTCCAGGGCTGGAGGTCAAAGGACGACGGAGCGAGGTTGGCAATAGAGAGAAGCTCATTCAGGACGTGGTCGGGGAGGGGCTTTCCTGGCTCGAAGAAGTTTATGGCGCGCCGTTCTTTTATGGCCTGGATCGTGTCCATCTGTGGGGCCTCCTTACGGAAAACAGCTTGATTAAAGCGTATCAGAATACGAATTCCTGTCAAATCGGCAAAGGGCCGGGAGGCCCCTCGTCTGCTATAATCAATTGTCCTGTTTTTGCGCTTCATGAAAGGGGTGGAAGGTGGCAAAACTTGCCGTGCCAGCGAGGCTTGTACAGGCCGGAGCGCTCGCGCTCCTTCTGAGCGGGTGCGCCGCCGCGCCCGTGGCCCTGCTACCGGCGGCGGTCCCCGCCATAATAGCCGGAGCTGGCGGAGGCATTACCTATACTTTCACGAACATAGCCTACAGGACCATGACGAGGCCGCCGGAGGAGATAGAAAGGGCTACGCTCAAGGCGATGGAGAAGATGTCGATAAGGGTCGAGCTCTTACGCCACAGGGAGTTCGACACCGAGATTTTCGCGAGCACCAGGCAGCTCAAGATACAGATAAACCTCGAGCGCATGACGCCCACCCTTACGAGGATGAAGGTGAACGCAAAGAAGGGTTTGATATTCAAGGACAAGAACACGGCTTTTGAGATAATATACCAGACTGAGTACTTCCTCGCCGGGGCCGACGAGATGGCAGAAAGGGCAGGGGGGCTCGGGAAGCCGACGCAGGAAGGCCGGGCGTATAGATGATACCAATTAAGGACAACATACCGTCGAAGACATACCCGTTTGTCACGGTGGCGCTCATAATTGTGAACGCCGCCGTTTTTCTCTATCAGCTCACGCTCGGGATGACGGGGCTTGAGGACTTCATCTACAAGACGGCGGCCATCCCGGTCGAGATAACGAGCCGCTTCGACATAGGGCCAAGCGCGATAGTCCCGCTGCCTTTTACGCTCCTTACGGCCATGTTCGTCCACGGCGGCCTTTTACACGTCGGCGGCAACATGCTCTTCCTCTGGATTTTCGGCGACAACGTGGAGGACAGGTTCGGGCACGTAACCTTTCTCATTTTCTATCTCCTCGCGGGTGTGGCTGCGAGCATGGCCCATATAATGCTCGAGCCGCGCTCCGAGATCCCGATGGTAGGCGCGTCAGGCGCGATAGCGGGCGTGCTAGGGGCCTACTTCCTCATCTTCCCCAGGGCCCAGGTAAATACCCTTGTCATACTCCCTCTTTATATATCCATGGTCAGGCTTCCGGCGCTGATATTTTTGGGCTTTTGGTTCTTTTTCCAGATCCTGAACTCCGGGGTTTCAACCTCCGGCGGCGGGGTGGCGTGGTTCGCGCACGTCGGCGGCTTTATCGCCGGGTTGGCTGGCGCGCTCGTCTACAAGGCCCTGTCGGCCGCCTTCGGCAAGTAATGGAGAGAAGATGGCCAGGTTCCATATTGCAAGCGAAGACGACATCAGAGGTGGACTTGTAACCGACGTCTACTTCAAAAGGACGCTCGAGGTCATGAAGGCCAGGGGCATCGACAAGCAGGTGCGCGCGGAGTTCTTCGCCAAAAAACTACCGGTGGATTACGGTTGGGGAGTGCTCGCCGGTGTAGAGGAGGCGGCCCGCCTCATGGAGGGCAAGGACGTCGACATACGGTGCATGAACGAAGGCGAGGTATTCAATCCCTGGGAGCCGGTCATGGAGGTGAGCGGCCCTTACTCCGGGTTCTGCCTCTTCGAGACGGCCCTTCTCGGCCTCATCTGCCAGTCAACAGGGGTTGCGACCAAGTCCGCCCGCATGAGGCTTTCAGCGGGCTCCAGGATGGTCGTGAGCTTCGGCGCCAGGAGGATGCACCCGGCGATAGCGCCGATGATAGAGAGGGCCGCCTTCATAGGAGGTGCCGACGGCGTCTCTGTCCTGGCGAGCGCCGAGCTCCTCGAGGTCGACCCGATGGGGACGATGCCGCACGCCCTGATACTCGTCATGGGAGATACAGTCGAGGCAGCGAAGGCCTTTGACGAGGCAATGGGCCCTGACGTCAGAAGGGTGGCCCTCATCGATACCTTCAACGACGAGAAGTTCGAAGCTTTGAGGGTGGCCGAGGCGATGGGAGAGAGGCTCCACGCCGTAAGGCTCGATACGCCTTCGTCGAGGAGAGGTGACTTTTTCAGGATATTCGAGGAGGTCAGGTGGGAGCTCGACCTCCGGGGTTTCAAGCACGTTAAACTTTTCGCAAGCGGCGGGCTCGACGAGGCGGAGCTCAGAAGGCTTGCCCCGGTTGTCGACGCCTTTGGCGTGGGCACGTCGATAAGCAACGCGCCTGTCGTGGATTTTTCGATGGACATAGTCGAGATGGACGGCAGGCCGCTTGCCAAGCGCGGGAAGATGTCAGGGGCAAAGGACGTTTTGAGGTGCGTGAGATGTTCGGGCAGAAGGGTGGCGCCGCTGGGCGCGTCCGAGCGGTGCGCCTGCGGCGGGGAGATGGAAAAGCTCATCACGCCGCTCATCGAAAAGGGGCGCATCGTGAGGGAGCTGCCTAAGCCTGAGGCGATAAGGGGCTCCGTCCTTGAAAAAATCAGGACGCTCGTACTTTAAGAGTTTTCCGGCCGCTATCTCGTCTGAATGAGTTTTCCGAGCAGGTCCGTTGCCGCTCCCGACACGTCGAAGGCCGTGAAAAGAAAGACGAGCTGGCCGAGGACGAGGAGCGTCATCAGAGGCAAAATATACTTCTTCATCTGCATCGAAGCTGCTGTTTCGTGGCTGCATTTGCGCATAATGAGACCCTCCCAATAGTCATATCGGCGGCTCTTGCACCGGACTTTAGGGTTTTTGCCCCTCCTTTGCCTGCTTTTCTGAAAATTTATTGAAAAGGTGGTATTCTTAATATAAGATTAGCCTGAAATCCCGAAGGTTTTTTGGTGAAATCAGGCCGTCAGCTCATCATGGAGGCGGTTATGGCCAGGAAAGAGAACGCCGGGATACAGAAGATACTCTTCCCCACGGATTTCAGCGGAGCCTCCATACACGCGGCCGCCTACGCGCTCCTGATGGCCAAGACGTACAAGGCAAAGCTCTATGTCCTGCACGTGGTGGACACGAGCGAAGAGGCGAGCGGCTTTTACCTGCCGCACCTCTCCTATGAGAAGCTCGACAAGGAACTGATGGAAAGCGCCGCCGGGATGCTCGACAAGTTCTGTTCGACCCGCTTCAAGGGCTACAAGAACATAGAAAAGCGCGTACTTGCCGGCGAGCCTTACAAGGAAATACTCAAGGTCATAAAGGGCATCGACATAGACCTCATAGTCATGGGGACTTTCGGCAAGGCCCGCATAGACAGGTTTTTCTTCGGCAGCACGACGGAAAGGGTCATGAGGAAGGCAAGTTGCCCGATCTTCGTAGTCCCGCCTCCAAGGTAGTCCATGTTCGGCATAGGCCTCTCAGAGTTCATTGTCATAGTAATCGTGGCCCTCATAGCGATAGGGCCGGACAAGCTCCCGCAGCTCGCGAGGACGCTAGGCAAGGCGTTTTCCGAGTTCAAAAAGGCTGGCGAGGAAGTCAAAAAGAGCTTCAACGAGGCCGCGAGGCCTGAAAAGGAAGGGGAAGGTCCCGAAGTCGGCGCTGATGAAGGGCCGGAGGGCAAAGGCAGGTAATGGGCGGTCAGGAAAAGACGATGGCCTTGACCGAACACCTCGCGGAGCTCCGGCGCCGGCTCATAATAGCCGTCATCGCGGTCGCCCTGGGCTTTTTCGCCGCCTATTATTACTCTGACAGGCTCTACTGGCTCCTGGCCAGCCCCCTTACCGAAGCGCTCCCGCCGGGGCAGGACTTCCTTGTCTTTACCGGCCTTGTCGAGCCCTTCTTTATCTACCTGAAGGTCGGGCTCCTCGGCGGCATAATACTGGCGAGCCCTGTCGTAATCTACGAGATATGGGCCTTCGTCGCCCCGGCCCTGTACAGGGAGGAGCGGCGCTGGTTCGTATTCACTGTCCTCTTCTCGACGGTCCTCTTCGCAGGCGGCACGCTCTTCGCCTTCGAGGTCGTCTTCCCGTTCGGCTTCAAATATCTCCTCAGCTACTCGGCCCCGGGACTGAAGCCCTTCCTTTCGATGGGCGAGTACTTCTCGATGGCAACGCGCCTCCTTCTGGCCTTCGGCCTCATCTTCCAGCTGCCGCTCGCGATGCTAGTCCTCGCCAGGCTTGGGGTCGTAACCGCCCGCCAGATGGCCTCGTGGTGGAGGTACGCGATAGTGGCGATAGTAATCGCCTCGGCCATCCTCACCCCGACGCCCGACGTCTTCAACCAGCTCCTAATGGCGGGCCCGCTCATAATCCTCTACGGCATAGGAATAGGCGCGGCGGCCGTCTTCGGAAAGAAAAAGAAAGAATAGCAATAAAAAAGCCCGTCCTTTTCAGGACGGGCTTTTTTTATTTCGTTTTCTTCTATCCCGTTAAAGCTTCGTTATGTTCGCCGCCTGCAGGCCCTTCTCCCCCTGGACGAGGTCGAACTCGAATATGAACTCCCTGCTCGGCAGCAGGTTTATGTCTACTCCCGCCGCAAAGGCCGACTCGTGGGCAAAGGCGGTGCCGTAGGGCGAATCAGACCTCCTTGTGTCGGTTATCCAGAGACCGGGGCCTATCTTCGATAAGAAGCGCATGAAACCGAAGTTCTTGGAGTGGTTGTAGGTGTAGCAGATGCCGCGCACCTTCGAGCCTACTTCGCCCCAGTTCTTCTTGGGGTCGGCCTCCGGCACGGGCAGCAGGTTCGGTATGAGGTAGCCCGACATGAAAAGGTCGACTTCGCGGCGGAGGTTCGAGGAGATGTTCTGGAAGGCAACGGCCTCGACCCTGCATCCCTTGTTCTGGAGGGCCCGCACAACCTGTATGAAATCCCCGTCGCCTGTGGCCATCATGACCTTGTCGAGGTTCTCGGACTGCAGGAGCGCGTCGACGGCCATGTCCAGGTCGGCGTTCGCCTTGCCGAACCTGTTGCCCGCTTCGTCCGTGTACCAGGTGACTATCTTCTCGATGACCTTGTAGCCGTAATCCCTGAGCGTGGAGTGGAAGTTGAAGGTCCGCTCCCTGTAGTCGTGGTCCGTCCTGGCGCGCTCCTCGTCATAGGCGACATATGCGTTGAGCCTTATGGGCTCGCCGTGGTCTCTGCAGGCAAAGTCGCGCAGGACGTCGAAGCGCATGCCGTAGCCGCCGTTGCGCGTGATGTTGGCGACGTCTATGTACAGTCCTGTCCTCTGGGCTTTCTTGCCGTTCATGGGTCCCCTTTGCCTTGCCGTTTATATGTCGAGGTTGGACACTTCAAGGGCGTGCTTTTCGATGAACGACCTTCTCGGCTCGACGACGTCTCCCATGAGCTTGGTGAAGATGGCGTCGGCTTCGACCGCGTCCTCTACCTTCACCTGGAGGAGCACCCTTTTTTCAGGGTCCATGGTAGTCTCCCAGAGCTGTCCGGGGTTCATCTCTCCGAGGCCTTTGTACCTCTGTATGGAAAGGCCCTTCTTGCCGAACTCGAGCACGTGGTCGACGAGCCCCCTGTACGTGGGTATCTCGGTTGCCTGGGCCTCGCCGTTCGTGACTACGAAAGGCGCTTCGCCGGTTTCCTTTATGGTTTTCGTCAGGGACTTCAGTTCCATGAACTCGGCGGAGGCGAAAAGGTCACGGTCTATCACAGTCTCCGTGGAGATGCCGTTCCTTCTGGAGGTGCACCTCACTGTGAAGCTGTCGTGCTCTGGGTCCTTCTGGTGCGTGAACTGCGGGGCGAGCGCGCCGAATGTCTTCATCTGGGAGCTTATGGAAGCGATGAGCCCCTTGACCCCGGCCTCGCTCTTGAGGGATTCGGCGGAAAGGGCGTCCTGGAGCGCGAGCGCTTCGATTATCCCGGCGTCGCGGCCCCGGCGCTCTATCCTCTTAAGGGACCTGCAGAAGCGCGATACCTTTTTGAGCAACGTAAGGAGCGATTTGCCCTGCAGGGCGCCCTTCTTGCCGTCCGGCACGATGGAAAGGCCGTCCTGCACCTGGTCGAAGATGAAGTCCTCGAGGGCGGAGTCGTCCTTGAGGTACCTTTCATCCTTGCCCCTTTTCACCTTGAAAAGCGGGGGCTCGGCTATGTAGAGGTGGCCGTTCTCCGCAAGGGATTTCATCTGGCGGTAGAAGAAGGTCAGCAAAAGGGTCCTTATGTGGCTGCCGTCGACGTCGGCGTCCGTCATTATTATGATGCGGTGGTAGCGGAGCTTCTCGGGTTTGAAGTCGTCGTTGCCGATGCCGCAGCCCAGGGCCATTACCATCGTCCGTATCTCTTCGTTGGAGAGGACCTTGTCGAACCGGGCCTTCTCTACGTTCAATATCTTTCCCTTCAGCGGAAGGATGGCCTGGAACCTCCTGTCGCGCCCCTGCTTGGCTGAGCCTCCGGCGGAGTCTCCCTCGACGATGAAGAGCTCGGAGAGGGCCGGGTTGGTCTCCTGGCAGTCGGCGAGCTTTCCGGGGAGGGCGGAAGAATCGAGAGCGCCCTTGCGGCGTATTATCTCCTTGGCGCGCCTTGCGGCTTCCCTGGCGCGCGCGCCGTCGACGGCCTTGTTCACTATCTTCTTGGCGACCGACGGGTTTTCCTCGAGGAAGGTTGCGAGCACGTCGTTGACGATGGCCTTTACGTAGCCTTCCACCTCCGAGTTGCCGAGCTTGGTCTTCGTCTGCCCCTCGAACTGCGGGTTGGGGAGCTTGACGCTGATGACGGCCACGAGCCCTTCCCTGACGTCCTCGCCCTGCAATGAGTCGCCCTTCAGGTCCTTGATGAGGTTCTTCTCGGAGGCGTAGCTGTTGATGGACCTGGTGAGGGCGGACTTGAAGCCTATCATGTGGGTGCCGCCCTCTATCGTGTTTATGTTGTTGGCGTACGAGTAGATGTTCTCGTTGTACGAGTCCGTCCACTGGAGGGCCATCTCCATCTGCACGGATTCTTTTTCGCCGGACATGAAGATGACCTTGGGGTGTATGGCGTTCTTGGACTGGGCGAGGTGCTCGATGAAGCTCACTATGCCGCCCTTGTACTGGAACTCGTGGAACTTCTCGGACCTTTCGTCCTTTATGGTTATCCTTATGCCGGCGTTCAGGAACGAGAGCTCGCGCAGGCGCTGGCTCAAGGTGTCGAAGCTGAACTCGGTAGTCTCGAATATCTCGGAGTCCGGCTTGAAGCACACGGTCGTGCCGGTCTTTTTCGTCTTGCCCTCGACTGTAAGGGGCTTCACCGGCTTGCCGCGCTCGTACCTCTGCTGGAATACCTGTCCGTCCCTTTTTATCTCGATGGTGAGCCACTCGGAAAGGAAGTTCACGACGGTGACGCCGACGCCGTGGAGGCCGCCGGAGACCTTGTAGGCCTTGTTCTCGAACTTGCCGCCCGCGTGGAGCTCCGTGAGTACGACCTCGACGGTCGGCTTTTTCTTTTCGGGGTGGGGTTTCACCGGTATGCCCCTGCCGTCGTCGACGACAGTTACCGAGTTGTCTTCGTGGATTATGACGTCGATGTTCTTGCAGTGGCCAGCTAGGGCCTCGTCGACGGAGTTGTCCACTACCTCGTAGACCAGGTGATGGAGTCCCATCGAGCCGGTCGAGCCGATGTACATGGCAGGCCGCTTCCTTACCGCTTCGAGGCCTCCCAGTACCTTGATGGATTTTTCGTCGTACGAGGGCTGCTGGATCACTGGTTCGTCTGTGTCCTTCTTCAAATCTTCAGTTCCTTTCTTCTTAGTGTTTTGGCTGAAAGAGAAGAAAAGTGGAATCTCAAACAATACATTCTAACATGGAAAAGGTCTTTTTTTCCATAAAAAACCTGGAAACGCCCGCGCTGGGAACTGCCGGATTTTAATGGGTTTCCGGCGGAACCTGGAAAAAAACCGGGGAAGCGCGGGGCAACAAGACCTGCAATTGCTTTTCCTCCGGGTGCGCGAAGTGACAAGGTAAGCCGAAGAAGATATAATGCGTCTAGTAAAGCAAGGCGGCCATCCAGACAGGCTCATCCATTCAATTCCCGCCAACACGTTTTTTCTTCTGCGTAAATCCAGGGGCCATCATCGATAAACCCATCACGGCTTCCCCATTCCTTATGATGACAGGGAGCTTATGGCTTCGACCAAACAAAAACGGCAGCGCAAGGACACTTCAGGCGAGGGCTTCAGGGAGGTGCTCGATGCATCGAGCGACGCCGTCATCACGGCCGGAGAGGACGGGGCAGTCCAGTTCTGGAACCGCGCCGCGGCGAAGATGTTCGGGTATACCGCCGAGGAGGCGCTGTCCTTGAAGGTCGTCGACCTCGTGCCAGAGGAATATCGCGAACGGCACAAGGAAGGCTTCGGCAGGTTCATCAAGACCGGCAAGGGCCGGATAATGGGCAGGGCAGCAATAGTCAAGGCCAGGCGCAGGGACGGGACGGTCTTTCCGGTCGAGCTGAGCCTTGCCGGATACAAAACCGGCGGCGGATGGGTTCTGGCGGCCATAATCAGGGATACTACGGTCCGCAGGAATTTCGAGCACAAGCTCGCACACCAGAGCAGGCTCCTTTCTAAGGCCAACAAGGAACTCGCCATGCTCGCGAAGGTGTCGACCCTCCTCAGCCAGTCGATGGAATCCTCGGAGCTGCTCAGCAACATCCTTGACACGATAACTCGCATCGAATTATTCAAGCTCGAGCGCTGCGGCGGCATCCTCATCCTGCGGGACGGAAGCCTCACTCTCGCGGCGCACCTGGGGCACAACGGCGATTTCCTGGAAAAGCACAAGTCGATAAGGTTCGGGGAATGCCTGTGCGGGCTTGCCGCAGAGACGGGGGAGGTCATAACTTCGGGCGATTCGTCGGAGGACGCCAGGCATACGATAGTCTACAAGGATATGCGCCCTCACGGTCATATAATAGTCCCGCTCAAGGCCAAGAACAGCGTCGTGGGGGTCCTTTACCTGTACCTGCAAAAAGGCAGCCCGGTGGTGGACAGCACCCGCAAATCGTTCCTTGAATCGATAGGCGGAATGCTCGGGGTTGCCGTGAGCAATTCCCTTCTTTACGAGGAGACAAGGCGGCTCTCGCTGCACGACCCTCTGACGGGGCTTGCCAACAAGAGGCTTCTGGATATGGAGCTCGAAAGGAACTTCATGCTGGCGAAAAGGTACGGCAGGCCGTTCGCGTGCCTCATGCTCGACATGGACCACTTCAAGGAATTCAACGACAGCAAGGGGCACCTGGCCGGAGACAAGATGCTCCAGGCGGTCTCGAAAACAATGACGGCCGCCCTGAGGGAGACAGACTTCGCTGCCAGGTACGGCGGCGAGGAGTTCTTCGTCTTATTGCCGGAGACAGCCGCCGGGAACGCTGCCCTCGTGGCAGCTAAAATACTTGAGGCGATAAGAAAGACAGGCGTGACGGCCAGCATCGGGGTGGCGGCTTTCGACAAGCGCATGAGCGGGCCGGCAAGCCTGGTCGAAGCGGCCGACAGGGCCCTTTACTCCGCCAAGAAAAACGGCAGGGACAGGGTCGAGGTAAGCTCTGCCACCTGAAGTGCCGCCCGGTTGAAACACGCATGGATAGCTCATGCCCCGTGCCATTCCTGAGAATATTGGTTCAATAACGCGCCCGGATGCTGTATAATTATCCGGGTTTTCATTTTCATCACAGAGGAACGGGGGCAGGAGAAATGGAAAACAGGACCATATACATAACCGAATTGGACATGCAGAGGCTCCAGAAGCTGCTTGAGGATATGGAAGGTTCTTTACGCAACAAGGCGCACTTGAGGGAGCTGGAAAATGAGCTGCTCCGCGGCCACGTGGTCCCCTCAGGCGAAGTGCCGCCGGACGTCATAACGATGAACTCGAGCGTGAGATTGAAGGACATGGATTCCGGCGAAGAGTTGACGTATACGCTCGTATATCCGGGCGGCGCGAACGCCAGTTTGAACAGGATATCCATTCTCGCGCCCATAGGGACGGCTTTGATAGGCTACAGAGTGGGGGACGTCATCGAATGGGCGGTTCCTTCAGGCGTGAGAAGGCTCAAGGTGGTTGAGATAGTCTATCAGCCCGAGGCATCCGGAGATTTCGACCTTTAATGAGGAGGGGATAATGGCGGCCAAGTTCAACGGCAAATTCTCAAGGATTCTGCTCCCTACAGACTTCAGCGCTCCATCGGAAAACGCGGCAGCTTACGCGCTTGAGCTCGCGAAGAGAGATAAGGCCGTTCTGCAGATCGTCCATGTCGTTAACATCAATAAGGACATAGCGGCTCTTTTCGTCACGAGCGGGACCGAGTATCTTGTCGAAGAAGCCCAAAAGAGCCTCAAGAAGTTCGTGTCCAGGCTGAAGGGGTATAAAAATATCACAACCGAAGTCCTGACCGGGGTCCCCCACCAGCAGCTACTGTCATTCGCGAAGAAAAACAAAAGCGATCTGGTGGTAATCGGCTCGCATGGTAAAGGCCGGATCGACAGGTTCCTCTTAGGCAGCAACACGGAAAGAGTCCTGAGGAAAGCTGGTTGTCCCGTTCTCGTTGTGCCGCCCGGAAAATAGCAAGCCTTCCGGCACGAAATAGCTACGGGCTATTCTTGTCGGAAAGAGCTGTCCTCGATAGCAGGCTCTGCCATTGTTAGCGTTTGTCTTTACCAGAGATGGCCATGGCGTAATACGAAAAGTGAATACAGAACATCCAGGTGGGGGGCACGGCTGAAACCGTGCCCCCCACTTTATTTTATTAAGCGAAATATAAGTGATCCTGTTTGGCCGCACGAGTCTGTCTTCTGCCTGTACTCACGTAAGGCTCTGGCTCTAATAGTTGAAGACGCTCAGCGAGGCGGGAAAACGGAGGTTAAGAGAGTTGCTTAAGTGAATTTGTGAAGGGAAAAATGGGGTGGACGAGGGGATTCGAACCCCCAACCCCCGGAGTCACAGTCCAGTGCTCTAACCGTTGAGCCACGTCCACCGTCGGGATGCTTAACTGCGGGAAAATATCAAACTTTTTTAACATAAGCAGGCCTTGCTGTCAATACAAATGACGCCGGGCGGGCCGCCTTCGATTCGGGTTTGAATTTTCTTTTCAGAGTAGTAAACTGTTTCAATGCACACGAAAGCCTTTGAAAAACTCTCCGTCGCCATCTCGAAGGGGGCGCTCGTCCTTACCGTCAACGCCAGGCTTACGCGGCAACTCGCCTCCGAGTACGACCAGGCACAGAGGCATTCCGGTAAGTCGGCCTGGCCGACGGCACAGGTAATGCCGTTTCATACATGGGTCGCCGGGTTGTGGGAAGAGCATGGGAGGGCCCCGGCGCTCACGGGGCTGCGCGCCCGGGTACTGTGGGAGAAGGCCGTCGCGGCCGACCCGGGCTCTGGCGGCTGGCCTTCAGGGGTCGCAAGGGCCTCATATGATGGCTTGAGGCTCATGAGCGAGTACGGTCTCGAGCTTCCCCGTGATGAGATATACCTGACCGAAGAAGCGAAGGCGTTGAAGAGGTGGTCTGCCGTCTATAGCGCCGAGCTCAAAAGGCTCGGCTATATAGGCGAGACGGAGGTCCCCTCAGAGGTTAAAAGGCTCATCGAAAGGGGCGTTGCCGTGCCGGTCGAAGTGATATTCGCGGGCTTCGACGAGGTCTCCCCGGCCGTATCTTCCATCGCGGCAGCGCTTGAAAAAAGGGGCGTGGCGGCCTCTTTCTGGCCGTGCGCGGAAGACCTGCCGGAAGCCGGTGAAGCCGTAATCATCCGTTGCAGGGACGAAGATGACGAGGTTCTAAGGGCAGCCAGGTGGGTGAGGACCGTTTACAAGCCGGGCAAAAAGATAGGCGTCATCGTCCCTGACCTCGAAGGGTACAGGAAAGCGATAATACGCGAGTTCACGGCGGAGCTCTCCCCTGCGGCGGTACTGCCGGAGGCTTCGGGAAAGCCGGTCTTCAACATATCTCTCGGGGCTCCGCTTTCAGAGGAGCCGCTCGTGGGGTCGGCTCTCGACATACTCTCCATAGGGGAAGGCAGGGAGAAATCCGGCGTCATCGCCGCCGCGCTCCGCTCCCCGTTTTTCGCCGGAGACGAGGCCTCTTCTTTCGCGAAGCTCGACTACAGGCTAAGGTACGAGAACAGGACCGAGACCGGGCTTTTCGAGTGCAGGTCCCTTTCAGAGGGCGAAGCCGCCTCAAAGAGGCTAGGCGATTGGCTCGCCTGGCTTAAGAGCGCGCAGAAAAAACAGGCCGCGAGCGCGTGGGCAAAGGCCTTCACGGAACTTCTTGGGCGCGTCGGCTGGCTCAAGGGGATAAAGCTTTCAAGCGGCGAGTTCCAGGCGCTTTCCGCGTGGAACAAGGCGTTGGAAGGCTTCGCCTGCCTAGACGACGTGCTCGGAAAAATATCGAGGGGGGAGGCCGTCTCAAGGCTTTCCGCAACCGTGCGGGAGACGGTCCACCAGGTCGAAACGCCGGATGCCGACATACAGGTGTTGGGGCTCCTGGAGGCAACGGGACTCTGGTTCGACGAGGTGAGGGTCCTGGGTTGCCATGAATACGCCCTTCCTTCGGAACCTTCGCCAAATCCGTTCATACCGTTGAACATCCAGGCCGCAAGGGGCGTACCCCACTCCACCAGTGAAAGGGAGCTAGAGTTCGCCAGGGCCGTCACGAAAAGGCTCCGTTCCTCTGCCCCGTCCATCACCGTCAGCTGGCCTGAGGTCTCGGACGACAGGGAGCTGAGGGTGAGCCCGTTTTTCAGGGAGTGCGCCGCAATCGACGAAGGCGCTCTGCCCTCGTCAAGGCTCGTTGACATGGCCGCAGCCGCCCTCGATGAGGCCACGTTGGATGCCCCTCTTCCTGTGGGCGAAGGGGAGCGCGCCCTTATACGCGGCGGCACGTCTATATTGAAAAATCAGTCAATATGCCCTTTCAGGGCCTTCGCCATTCACAGGCTAAACGCCGTGCCTCTTCCGGCGGTTGAGCTAGACCTCAAGCCCGAGACCAGGGGCAGCATACTCCACGAGGCCATGAGGCTTTTCTGGGAGGACGTCCGAGACTCCGTCAGGCTCAAGGAGATGAAGAGCTCCGGCGCTCTCGCCGCATACGTCGAGTCGATAGCCGCCAAAGCCCTGGAGGCGGCGGATGTGCCGCCGCCCCTTTCAAGGCGCTTCATCGAGCTCGAGCGCAAAAGGCTCTCTTCGCTCCTCATGGACTGGGCGGAGCTCGAATCACAGCGCGGCGTGGGCTTCAGGGTAAAGACCGTCGAGCTTGAAAAGGAACTCCAGGTAGGAGGGCTCGTAATAAAGGGCAGGGTCGACAGAGTGGACGAGCTCGAAGGCGGCGGCGAGCTTATTATCGACTACAAGACCGGGGCCGCGAAGACAAAAGACTGGCTTACGAAGCGCCCAATGGAGCCTCAGCTCCTCGTGTACAGCCTGGGCTCGGGTTTCGACGCTCTTTCATTCGCGAGGGTGGTCCCTGGCGAGTGCAGGTTCCTGGGGATAACGAGGGAAGGGGAGACCCTTCCCGGCATAAAGCCCTACGAGAGCGACAAGTTCAGGTCGGACGCGGGCGGGCTCGACTGGGAAGGTCTCATGGACTTCTGGAAGGAGTCCCTCGAGGGGCTCGCTGAGGGCTTTCTTGCGGGCGTGTGCGAAGTCGACCCGAACAACCTGCCGGGTGACGACAGGGCGTGCAGGTACTGCGAGCTCAAGGCGCTTTGCAGGATATCAGACGGCGGCGTAGAAGAGGACGATGAAGACGCTTATTGACATGACCGACGATATCGCCCGCGAAAGGGCGCTCGACCCTTCGGCCTCTTTCGTTGTCCAGGCCCCGGCTGGTTCCGGAAAGACCGAGCTCCTGATGCAGAGGTACCTGAAGCTCCTCGCTTTGGTTGAAAGGCCCGAGCAGATACTCGCCCTGACCTTTACGAGAAAGGCCGCAGGAGAGATGCGCTCGCGCATACTGGCTGCGATGTCCAGGGCGAAGGAGGGCCGGGCACCCTCGGCGGCGCACGAGGCTAAGACGTTCGCCCTTGCGGCCAGAGTGTTGGAACGAGACGCTGCGATGGGCTGGTCGCTCCTTGAAAACCCGGGCCGCCTGAAGGTGCAGACCATCGACTCGTTTTCCGCCTCGGTCGTGCGCCAGACGCCGGTCCTCTCCGGCCTCAGCAGGTACACGGTGACGGACGAGCCTGAAGAGTTCTACAGGGAGGCCGCGGCAAGGACAGTTGCCCTCGTCGAGGAGGACGGGCCTGCCGGAGAGGCCCTCCGCAAGGCCTTGGGCCATCTCGGCAATTCGGTCAAGGGGCTCATGGACAGGCTCGTCGTCATGCTCGAACGGCGCGACCAGTGGCTTAGGCACTTGAGGCACGAAGCCTCGGGCCCTGAGCTCCGCTTCATTCTTGAAGGTTCGCTCCAGAGGCTCATAGGGCACGAGCTTGAGACAATCGCCAGGGCCTTCCCGCCTGGCATACCAGGGGTGATAGCGCCGTACGCGAGGTACGCCGCGTCGAATATCGAAGACCAGGATAATCCCATAAAACGTCTTTCAGAATGCGCGGGACTTCCTTCGTGCGATTCGTCGGCTCTTCCGGAGTGGCATTGTCTGAGAAAGCTCCTGCTGACCGATAAGAACACTCTCCGGAAGAAAGTGGATGTGAGGGATGGCTTCCCGGCCGGAAAGGGGGATGCGGCCGACAGGAAACGGGAGTTCACCGACCTGCTCTCCTCTTTTGAAAAGTTCGACTGTATGGTCGAATCGCTCGGCCGGGTCTCAAGGCTTCCTGCCCCGAATTTCACGGACGAAGAATGGGAGGCGCTAGAGGCCATAATAAGCCTCCTGCCGATAGCCGAGACCAACCTCGCCGAAGCTTTCGCGGAAAAAGGCTCCGTGGATTTCCAGGGCGTGAGCCTCGCGGCGTTGAAGGCCCTGGGGACGGAGGACGATCCCACAGACCTCATGCTCTCGCTCGACTTGAGGGTCCAGCACATACTGGTAGACGAGTTCCAGGACACCTCGGGCACGCAGATGTCGCTCCTGGAGACCCTTACTAAGGGCTGGACCGAGGGAGACGGAAGGACGCTCTTTGTTGTGGGCGACCCGATGCAGTCGATTTACCTTTTCAGGGAGGCCGAGGTCGGCCTGTTCCTCGATGCGAGAATGGGCAGGATAGGCACCGTGAGGATGGAGCCCCTGACCTTGAGCCGGAACTTCAGGTCGCTTGAAGGGGTCGTCTCGTGGGTGAACAAGACCATGGAGAGCGCCTTCGCGCAAAGTGAGGACGCCTTCACCGGCGCGGTCGTTTACTCGCCTTCGGTTTCCGTGAAGGGGCACGTCGAAGGCAGCGGAGTCGATATGACCCTGTTCAGCGCCAGAGACGACGGCGCTGAGGCCCAGAAGGCGCTATCCATTTTGAAGGGCATACCTGAAGGAGAGACGACGGCCATCCTCTGCCGCTCCAGGGGGCACCTCCATTCGATAGTCGAAGCGCTCAAAAAAGAAGGGATGCAGTTCGGCGCGCAGGCGATAGACCCGCTTGCCGAAAGGACGGCAGTGCGCGACCTGATGGCGCTTCTTCGCGCCCTCAGCCACCCTCTTGACAGGGTTGCATGGCTCGCGTGCCTGAGGGCCCCGTGGACTGCATTGTCCCTGTCCGACCTGCACGCGTTGTGTCTCGGAGACAGGCAGGGGCCTGTCCGGGCGCTTCTGGGCGACGGGGAGAGGCTTGCGCGCCTTTCAGCGGACGGCCGGGCCAGGGCCGCGCGCTTTGCGAAAGAGTTTGGCAAGGCTCTTGAAATATGGGGCAGGCGTCAGCCTTCGGAGGCGTTGAGGGGGCTGTGGATAAGCCTCGGCGGGCCTGCCTGCTGCGATGAGGAAGGAAGGGAAGACGCCGCCCGTTTTCTATCTCTAATAGAAGAGGTCGAGTCCTCAGGAGCGGTTTCCGTCCGTGAGATCGACTGTCGCATGAAGGGTCTTTACGCCGACCACGCCTCCGCCGGAAAGAAACTCGACATCATGACCATACACAAGGCAAAGGGGCTCGAGTTCGACAACGTCATAATCCCGGGCATGGGCAAAAGGGCGAGGAGCGACGATAAAAGGCTCCTCGTCTGGATGGAAAGGGGCGAAGAAGACCTTCTGCTGGCCCCCATCGAGAGCAAGGGCTCTGTTGAAGGGAGCCGCATCTACTCCTATCTTTCAGCCATTAAAAAGGAGAAGACCGCCAACGAGGAGATAAGGCTCCTTTACGTCGCTGCGACGAGGGCGAAGAAAAACCTTTTCCTTTTAGGCCACGTTGGCATGGACGAAGACGGCGGGATAAAGGCCGCACCGAGATCTTTCCTTTCGCGCATCCCGCACGCGTTGAGTGAAGACATGGTCACTGGCGCGGAAGCGCCTGAGGAGGCCCGGGAAAAACCCGTCTTGAGGCTCAAGCGGCTGCCAATTACGTGGGAGCTCCCGAAAGCAATGGATGCGCTGCCTTCAGCGGGTTCGTTCGTCCAGCCCTCTTCTGACGATGGGCCCAGGTTTTACTGGGCCGGAGAGGCTGTAAAGCACCTCGGCACCGCGGTGCACAGGTACTTTTGCAGGATAGCCAAAGAGGGCGTCGATAAATGGGACCTGGAAAGGCTGAAGGGAGAAGAGCCGAGGATGCGCTCGATGCTCAAGGCGCTTGGATTGAGCGGAGCGGAAGCGGCCAGGGCGTCTGCCGAAGGCGTGTCCATACTGAAAAAAGCGCTTGATGATGAAAAGGGGCGCTGGGCGCTGTCGGCCCATTGCGAGGCGTCAAGCGAGCTGCCTTTGACTGCGGTCGTCAGGGGCGAGATCATACGGGTCGTCATTGACAGGACGTTCGTCGATCCAGAGGGTGTAAGGTGGGTCATAGACTTCAAGACGGGAACGCATGCCGGGGGCTCTCTCGAGGAGTTCCTTGAAAGCGAGCGGGGAAGGTACAGGGGCCAGCTGCAGAGGTACGAGGAGGCCTTGAGGGCTTACGGCGAGACGCGGCCAATAAGGAAGGGGCTTTATTATCCGGCGCACAGGGCGTGGGTGGAGGTGGAAGGGTAGTCAGGTTAGGTGGATTGAGAAACGTATTCCATACCCGAGAAGAATAATTCTGCCATTGCGACTGAAGCGAATTTTTGAGTTTTTGTTAGAGAGGCTTTTTGCGCGCTGCCGCGCAAGGATGTTTTTTTTTAAAATACCGTGTAACGCGGCTGCCGCCGCTCTCTGTAACAGGGCTCTACGCGCTTTCTTCCCCCCCTACCCGCGAACCTCGCCCCTGAGGTCGCTTCGCTCCCCGCAACCCCGGCTCGGTTCGCCCTTCCTCCCTTAGGCGCGCTCCGCCCTGTTACGGTGTATGTGTTAAAGACAATACAAAATGAGTTTCTATTAAAAAAAGCCGCGCCCTTATCGGGCGCGGCCTTGTATTTTATTGGCGTCAAACCGGGTCAGCAGTTTACGACAACGGCTTCGTGCTTGGATTCCTCGGCGCGCAGGAACGCACCGAGCGATTTGTCCATGTTGCCTATGTGCGAGACGAACCAGTCTACGAGCTGCCTCTGCACCTTTATGAGGAGGGCGAGGGTGGCCGCTTCGTCGAACTCGCTCCTCAAGGCTGCGAGTTCGGTCACGAACCTCCTGTGCTCGGCGGTGTGGGCGCGCCTTCCGGAGTATCCGGTCCTTTCCATAGAGGCCTCTTCCGCGGAGAAGTGCCTTATCGTGTAGCTTTCGAGATATTCGAAAAGAGAGGAGATGTCCTCCCTTATGCGGCTGTGCTCCATCGCGTCAAGAAGCATTCCGAGCCTGTCGAAAAGCTCCCTGTGCTGCTTGTCCTGCCACCAGACCCCGGTCGAGTACTGTTCCTTCCACTTAAGCGCCATGACGTCCTCCTTGTGTTTGGCCCGGTAAAAAAGGCCCGTACTTTTTATCGGAGGCTTTCGCCGGGACTTTAGGGAAAAAAACGGCCTCCGTCTAGTTGGGTTGCAAGTCTTTGAATAATAAGGATTTTCTGTTCCTCTCCGGCCTCTGCCAGGGCTGGCCTTTCCCTTGACAACCGCAGAGTTTACATAGTACGCTTTAAATCGTGAGTGAAGACGAATCAACTTGAGCCGGTCCCGAATGTTCTTTAACAGATGGATACCCGCTGGCGCCCTTTTGGCCACGCTCCTAATGAGCGTCGTCATCTGGCAGGCCCTCGTCCGCTCGGAGCGCGAAGCCCTCGGCAACCACTCGGCTTCAACCGCCTCCGTTGCCAGGGAGTTCCTGAGGGATGAGCTGGAGACCCACGCCGAGTCGCTCGCTGACCTCGGCAGGCGGCAGTTGAACGACGCGCGTTTCCATGAATGGCGTGCCGAGGCCGCGCTCCTGCTGGAAAACAAGCCTGAATTCGCGGCGATAGTATGGGCCGGAAGCTCCCGCGAGGTGCTTGCCTCTCTGCCCTCCAAAGCCGCCATTCCCGTCGATTTCGCGCTCGATAAGAGCGTTGCCGCGCTTTTCTCCAGCGCGGGCCAGGCATGGACTCCGGTCGTCTCGCAGCCCGTAAGGCTCGCGGGCGGCCGCGCCGGTTTCATAATAGCCGCGCCCCTGTGGAAAGAAGGCGAGTTCAGGGGCGTCATCGCCGGGGTCTACGACAGCCGCGAGTTCATATCGAAGGTATTTGACGACGCCAGCCACGAGCTGGAGGGATATTCGTTCTCGGTGACTTCTGGCCCTTCCGAGCTATACAGGAGCGCGCCCTCTTCTTCCGAAGCCCTCGTGATGGAGCTGCCGGTGGACGCCGCGGGCGTCGACTGGAAGATGTCCGTCTGGCCCGGCAAGGAGGTCTCGGAAACCTACCTTACGCCGCTGCCTGGCGTGGTCTTCGCGCTCGGCTCCGTAAGTTCTGTCCTTTTCGCGTCGCTGATATTTTTCGCCCAGGTAAACAGGCGCAAGAACGCCGACCTCGTAGAGGCCAACGAGATGCTCAAGGCCGAGGTCGCCGAAAGGGCCAGGACCGGGGAGGAGCTGAGAAAAAGCGACGAGAAGTTCCGCAGCCTCGTCGAGACCATGACCGACCTCATATGGGAGGCGGGCGTGGACGCCGAATACACGTACGTAAGCCCGAGGTCCACCGCCCTGTTCGGCTACGGGCCTGAAGAGGTGCTGGGAAGGCGCATCTGGGATTTCATGGCTCCCGGGGAGGCTGAGGCCTTCAAAAAGGAGTTCACGAACGCGTCCGCCTCGAGGGAACCTTTGAACCTCATCGAGAGCGTGAGCGTACGCAGGGACGGCACGAGGGTCGTGCTCGAGACGATAGCCGTCCCGGTCTTCGACAAGGAGGGCGCGTTCTCCGGGTACAGGGGAGTGCACAGGGACGTCACGCAAAAGAAAGAGGCGAAGGACGCACTGAGGAAAAGCAACGAGAGGCTCGAGAACGCCCAGAGGATAGCCAGGATGGGCGGCTGGGACTGGGACATAGAAAAAGACGAGCTCCATTGGTCGGACGAGATATACAGGATATTCGGCGTTGAGCCGGGGGAGTTCGGGGCGACCTACGAGGCATTCCTGGGGTTCGTCCACCCCGAGGACAGGATGTCCGTGCACAGGAACGTCACTGAGGCCTTGACGCTCCGCAAGCCCTACTCGATAGAGCACAGGATAGTGCTCTCTGACGGCACGCAGAAGATGGTGCAAGAGCAGGCCGAGGTAAGGTTCAACCAGGCCGGGAGCCCCGTCGCCATGAGCGGCACGGTGCAGGACATAACCGAAAGGAAGCAGATAGACGAGCAGCTCAGGCTCTACAGGGACCACTTGAGGGAGCTCGTCGAGGAGAGGACGGCCGACCTGCACGAGGTGAACGAGAAGCTCAAGTTCGAGGTCGAGATAAGAAAGAAGGCCGAAGAGGCCGTCATAAGCATGAACGAGGCGCTGGAGAAAAGGGCCGTGGAGCTGGAGCGCGTCAACAAGGAACTCGAGGCGTTCACCTATTCGGCGTCCCACGACCTGCAGGAGCCTTTGAGGGTCATCTCCGGGTACGTCCAGCTCCTCGGCAGGAGGTACAAGGGTAGGCTCGACAAGGAAGCGGACGAGTTCATCTCCTTCGCGGTCGACGGCGTGGCGAGGATGCAGAGGCTCATCGCCGACCTGCTTTCCTATTCGCGCGTAGGCAGACTGAGCACTCTTCAACCAGTGGACTTCGAAGAGGCACTGTGGCGCGCGAAGGCCAACCTTAGGGTCGCCATCGAGGAGAGCGGGGCCGTCCTGAGGCACGGTGCCCTGCCGACGGTGCTCGCGGACGCCTCCCAGATAGACCAGCTCCTCATGAACCTCTTGAACAACGCCATCAAGTACAGGGGCAAGCAGGCCCCTCTGGTGACGGTGAACGCCGTTTACGAAGGCGGCGAGTGGCTGTTTTCCGTGAGCGACAACGGCATAGGGATAGACCCGAAGTACTCGGAGAAGGTGTTCGACATATTCCAGAGGCTCCACGGCAGCGGCGAGTACCCGGGCACCGGCATCGGCCTTTCCATCTGCAAAAAGGTCGTGGAGAACCACGGGGGCAGGATTTGGGTAGAGTCGCTCCCCGGGGCAGGCTCGACATTTTATTTCACGCTGCCGGGAAAGGAGGCCGCAAATGCCTGAAGCAGGAAGGCCGATAGACATACTCATGGTGGAGGACAACCCGCATGACGTCAGGCTCACGATGGAGGCCTTCAAGGACGCCAAGGTCTCAAACAACCTGAGCGTCGTATACGACGGTGAAGAGGCGCTCATGTTCCTCAGGCGCGAGGGAGAGTACGCCGGGTCGCCCAGGCCTGACCTCATCCTCCTGGACCTGAACCTGCCGAAAAAATGCGGCCGCGAAGTCCTTGAAGAGATAAAGCGCGACCCCGACCTGAAGCGTATCCCGGTGGTGGTGCTGACCACTTCCGAAAACGAAAAGGACATCATGCGCGCCTACGAGCTCCACGTAAACGCGTACATAACCAAGCCGGTCGACCTCGACCAGTTCATAAAGATAGTGGAGGCAGTGGAAGACTTCTGGCTCACCGTCGTGAAGCTTCCGCCTAAATAGCATGGAGATAATGCCCTTTCTGAAGATACTCCTCGTGGAGGACAGCCCGGCCGACTCGCGCCTCCTGTGGGAGATGCTGCGGGACTCGGGTATAAAAGGCAGGTTCGCCCTGGACCCGGCCGTGACCCTGAAGGAGGCAATAAGCCAGCTATCCTCGAAGAAGTTCGACCTCGTGCTCCTGGACCTCATGCTGCCGGACTCAGCGGGCCTCGATACCTTCAGGGCGGTGCACAAGGCCTGCCCCGACGTCCCTGTAGTCCTTCTGACTGGCCTTTCCGACGAGAACCTCGCCGCCAGGGCAGTGAGGGAGGGCGCGCAGGACTACCTCGTAAAAGGGCAGGTCGACCCGGCAACTCTCGTGCGCTCGATGAGGTACGCGGTCGAAAGGCACGTGGCCGAAAGGAGCTTCAGGCCTTCCCCGAAGCTTTCCGAGGAAGGCAAAAAGCTCTGCCCGGACATGGTAGGCTCTTCGGACGAGCTGAAGGAAGTAAGGAGCCTCATAGAGACGGTCGCAAGGACCTCGAACACCTCCGTCCTCATAATGGGAGAGACTGGGACCGGCAAGGAGCTGGTCGCCAACTCGATACATTTCCTCAGCAGCCGCAGGTACGGCCCGTTCATCAAGCTCAACTGCAGCGCGATACCGGACACGCTCATGGAAGCCGAGATGTTCGGCTATGAGAAAGGGGCCTTCACCGACGCGAAGCAATCGAAGAAAGGGCTTTTCGAGCTTGCCGACGGCGGCACGATATTCCTCGACGAGATAGGGGACATGGACATAAGGCTCCAGCCCAAGCTCCTTCAGATACTGGAGAACAGGACGCTAAGGAAGCTCGGCGGCGTCTCCGACGTTAAGATAGACGTCAGGGTTATCGCGGCAACCAACGTGGAGCTGGCCGAGATGGTCAGGGAGAAGCGTTTCCGGGAAGACCTGTACTACAGGCTCAACGTAATGGTCATAGGCCTGCCGCCGCTGCGCGAGAGAAAAGAAGACATAGTCCTGCTGGCCGAGCACTTCATGGACGAGAACGCCCCGCTCGAAGGGCAGGAGGGGCAGATAAGGAAGCTCACGCCTGAAACGGCGGCGGTTTTGTCGGAGTACAACTGGCCCGGCAACATAAGAGAGCTCAAGAACGTCATAGAGCGGGCGATGATACTGGCCGGGCCGGATGAGATAAGGCCCGAGCACCTCCATATAACCGGCGGCCAGGAGCCGGCCCCGGCCGCCCGGCCGGGCGCTCCGCAGTATTCAATGGATATGTCGCTTGAGGAGCTTGAAAAAGCCCACATAAAGAATGTCCTTGAAAAGACCGGCGGCAACATAACACACGCATCAAAGGTCCTCGGCATCTCCCGTTATACCTTGAGGGAGAAGCTCAAGAAGTACGGTCTCAGGGAAGCGGAAAACGCCTAACCCACCTCTTTCAGCCAAGCCGCAATAAATCCTCTCACTGATAAGTTTTTTACCATACCGATAAGAAACTTACCGCCTAATGGTAAGTTTCTTATCGGTTTTGCGTTCCCTTGTCCGTTGAATAATTCCAACTATTTGAAAATATTAAGTTTTTTATATTGGCATGGCCGTTGCAATGTATTTGCTTGTCCAGGTTGCCGTAAGAAAATCAGGGAACGTACGGAGTTGAGAGGAGCGGGAAATGGCTGATGGATTCTTTAAGATACTTGTGGTCGACGACGACGAAACGATGCGCGAGGTCTGCTCTGAGGTGCTCGCGGCTGAAGGATATGACGTATCGATAGCAGCGGACGGATGGGAGGCCCTGGGCGTCATGGGCCTCAGATGGGACCTTATCATCACCGATTTCAATATGCCCGGCCTGGACGGGGTAGGCCTGTACAGGGCTACCGTGAGCCGCATCCCCGAGATGAGCGGAAAGTTCATCTTCATGACGGGGGACAGCGCTTCGGCAAAGGTCATAGAGGGGATGGGGCGCACTCTGGTAAGGAAGCCCTTCAAAGTCAGGGACCTCCTTGACAAGGTTTCCGCAGCCCTCAAGGAGTCGGATGCCAGCAGGAGGGACAGGAGGGTGAGGCTCAGCGGGTGCGGGCTCCACATACGCATGGCAGGCTCTGAGCTTGCTGCGGTGGCCGAAGACCTTTCGATTCACGGAATGAAAATAAGGTACGCGGGAAGCCCTTTCGAGGCAGGCCCGGGCCTCAGGATATCAATAGACGACCTTAACATAAGCAGGAACGCGAGGGTGGTCTGGTCTGTCGCCTCCGCGGGGAGCGAGTCCTGCTCCGGAGTCATCTTTGAGAAGCCGGTCCCGGCTTCGGTATTGGCGGAACTGGTACCAAGCAGATTGTAAGCTGAAAAGAGGAGGAGTAAAAAAATGCTGAGGAATACGGTAGTTCACACGGAGAGGAAGCTCGCGCGGCCTGTAAGGGCCAGGAGGACGAAGCACGTGGCGGGGGAGGCTGCGCAGGGATGGCCGCTGCCTTACTGGGATGGCCCGGAGACCGCGAAAAAGCCTGTCCATAACGCCAGGGAAGAAGAGGCGCGCGAGGCCCAGTCAGCCCCTCAGTCGCTCGATTCCATAAACATTTACTTCAGGGAAATCAAAAAATACAAGCTCCTCAAGGCTGAAGAGGAGATAGAGCTGGCCAAAAAGGTAGCCAAGGGCGACATGAACGCCAGGAATAGGATGATAGAGGCGAATTTGCGCCTTGTGGTGAACATCGCCAAGAAGTACATGAACAGGGGGCTCCCGTTCCAGGACCTCATCGACGAGGGCAACATAGGGTTAATCAAGGCTGTGGAGAGGTTCAAGGCGACGATGGGCTGCCGCTTCTCGACTTACGCTACTTACTGGATAAGGCAGACCGTCGAGCGCGCTCTTGCCAACAAGGGCAGCATGATAAGGCTCCCCATCCATATAGTGACAGATATGTCGAAGATGGAGAGGGCGGCAAGGGAGTTCAGGGTGCTCTCCAACAGGGAGCCTTCCCACGCGGAGCTCTCCGAGAAGACCGGCCTTTCCGGCAGGTACGTTAAAAAGCTCGAAGTCATAAGCAAGCGGACGATGTCCCTTGAGTCGGCCGTCCACGAGAGCTCGGACCAGAGCCTCCTTGAGAGCATAGAGGACGAGCGCACGCCTGCCCCGATGGACCTCATGCAGGAGGCGGCCGTGGCAGGAAAGGTAACGAGCTGGCTCGACCTTCTCGACGAGAACGAAAGGAAGGTCTTAACGCTGAGGTTCGGCATAGGCGACTATACGCCAAAGACGCTCGAAGTCATCGGGCGCAAGTTCGGGGTCACGAGGGAACGGGTCCGCCAGATAGAGGAAAAAGCCCTTCTGAAGCTCCGCGACATCGCCGGAAAAAGCGCAAGCACGGCAGCCGACCTTCTTTAGAAAAGCGGCAATCATGCCGCAGGAAAGACGGCGGGCAGCGCCCGCCGGTACAAAAGGGGCTTTATGATCAGGGTAATGGTCGCGATGCAGGGAAGGCTTTATTCGGAAGGGCTCAGAAGCCTCATCGAAAGCGCGACCGGCGGCATGGAAGTGGCGGGGGTGGCAGGTGAGGACGAGCACCCGTACTCGCTTGCCGAAAGGCTGAGGCCAGGGATAATCCTCACCGATACGAAAACCATTTCGGCCTCGTTCCCCGGCGGGGCGCCGAAAGGCTCACGGCTCCTGGTCATAGGCTCGGAAGGAGAAGAGCTCGCTGACCTTATATTAAACGGTATTGTGTGCGGCGCGCTCCATGACAGCTCCGGGGTACTGACGCTCGAGACAGCCGTAAGGGCGGTGTCTATGGGCGTAGTATGGATGGAAGGCGCGTGGCCTAAAAGGCGAAAGGAAGGCTCCCTGCCGGAGGCCGACCCGCCAGGGCCTGTGCCGGCCTGAAGAAGCTATTCTCTCTTTATTCTTTCTTAGGGTCTAATGCCCAGCGGTTTGCCGCGTTTTTCTCCCTCCCCCTGGATGGGGGAGGGCAGGGGAGAGGGTGAAAAGATCTCGCCCTCCCATCAAGAAAAGGGTTGTTTAGGTATCCCGCTGCTTGAGGCGAGCTCATTGAACGAGCTGAATTATCAAGAAGCCATGCCCATCGAAAATAGGGCGTGAAAAGATTTTGCAGACCTGAGGCCCGCGAACTGCCTGCCCCGCTCCCTTCACTCTGTCTCAAGCGATTACCGATTTTTTCAACAACCCCCAGTTGGACAGCCAACCTTCAAAGGGCTAGCGGGCCTCAGGGGCAGTACCCGGAAAGACCGGGTTTGCCCGTGGAATGGTCCTGTGTGGATTGCGGCTTGCTAGCGGATAAATGAAGAGGGGAGTGGAAACGCTCCCCCCTTTTTAAAGACTTTTGATTGAAAAAGATTAACCTTTGTTGATATACTTTGAAACACTATGAAGACTTTACAAGTGTATGAGGGTTAAGCAGGGGGTAAGGATGAAAAAAAGCGTCATCACATTGTTTATCCTTTTGTTTTCGGTATCTGTGTTTGCGGAGGATAAAAGCATTTCTGATTACGATGGCCACAATTGGAACACATGGGATTATGCTTATAAATATGGATTCGTGACCGGCTTCATAAATAGCGCGAATTATTTTAAGGAAGATATATCGGTTATTTTCCCTGCAATATATAATCAGACAAATAAAGAGAAGGTCAATAAAGTCTACGGGAAATATCCGCGCAACGGAAAATCTGTGCGCTTTACGCAGGAAGAGCTTACAGTTATTGAGATGAGCAATAAATCGGACTGTTATTTAAATAGGAATAATCGCGCAGAAGAACTTGCAGTATATAATATAAGCAACGCGCAAATAGTGGACGGGTTAAACCAGCTTTATCAAGATTTTAAAAATCAAAACATCCCCCTGAATGATGCCATTTATGTTGTAAAAAGACAAATAAGCGGTTATTCGCAGGAAGAAATTGAAAGAGTGTTACTGTATTTAAGAAGCGGAAAAAACAATTTAGATGCACTTGAGATTAGAGATGAAAAGGGCACTTTCTTAAAATATATCCAATTCCCCTAACGAAGGTTTTTTTATGCGCCTTTTCATTCTCATCCTTTTCGCCTTGCTCATACTTGCCGCCCCCGTTGACGCGGCCCGAAAGAGCAGTTATAGTACGCCTAAGCTCCAGAAGGGCTATGCGAAGAAAAGCGGGGGATATGTTGCCCCGCATTACAAGACCACCCCGAACAGAACCCAGCGCGATAATTACAGCACAAAGGGCAATACAAACCCCTACACCGGGAAGAAAGGCACGAAGCCCCTCGAAAGGTAAGGCATGGATGATTTTCTAAAGTGCCTCATATTCGTCGTTATCAGTATGTTCCTGCGCCATGTATTCAGGCCGGGCAATCATGCTGCGCCCGAACCGGTACAGACTATCTCAGTATCAGCCCATACCTTATTAGGCAACGAACAGGCGATCGTCACACAGGTAGAGTATTTAAAGTTTGCTGTGAGGAGATTATGAAAAAAAGAATTGCTCTGTTCTTCATACTTATTAGCTCAACTGCTTACGCGGGTGGCGTTGATTATGGATTAATTCAAAATCTGCCGAATGCCTACAGTCAAGGACAGGAACAAGCTGAGCGCATAAAGCAAATGCAGTTACAAAATCAGATGATGCAGATGAATTTGGAGAGGCAAAATAGAGGGCGACAAGAATCTGACAAGGCCGATAAAGCATTTCAGGATGGATATGATGCAGGTTATAAACAAGGCTTTGATACGGCTATGGTCTTTAACCAAATGACCATTGAAGAGCTTAGAGTTATGAGAGAAAATATTACAGAAAAATACTCGCCACAATCCGCGAAATATCAGGAGCTGATACCCTTAATCGATTGGCGAATCGGGCAAATTGAGAAAATCAAGAATACTTCTGTAAGCCCAAAATAGAGCCACGGACAGTACAAAGAGGCCAAAAAAACTGGCACAACAATAAATTTGTGAGCATATAGCCGCTTACCCGAAAGGGAGGCGGCTTTTTTATTGCCTCTGCCAGGTCTTCTAAAAGCAGCTTTATTGTTAAACTGGATACCAATTATCTTTTTACAATAAAAAGGGCTACGGAAATCCCGTAACCCCTTGTTTTTCTTGGTGCGCCTGACTGGATTCGAACCAGTGGCCTACTGCTTAGAAGGCAGTTGCTCTATCCAGCTGAGCTACAGGCGCGTATTTAAAAAAAGAAAAAATTATTGGCCGGGGCGAGAGGATTCGGCCTCGTTCGTCGGTTCCCGCCTTCTCTCTCCGGCCGGACCGCCTTGCTTCCGGCCTGCCTCCCGGCAGGCCTTCTCCTCGCGCTGCTCGGCGCTCGGCGGTTTTCGAATCCTGTCGATTCCGATGTAAAACTGGTCGGGGCGAGAGGATTCGAACCTCCGGCCCTCTGCTCCCAAAGCAGATGCGCTACCAGGCTGCGCTACGCCCCGATACGGGTGCCCTGAGATGAAGTTTTTGGAGGCATCCGGAAAAAGATTAAATCATATCGTCTTTCTGTTTTCAAGAGCTTCACAAATAAAAAAGGCCGGGGCTTGTGCCCGCGGCCTCATAAGCTGTTTCTGTTTGCCGTTCTACTTCGCCCAGGTCTTGAGCTGGGTGACTACGGCCTTTATCTCGTCGTCGTTGAGGGTCTGCTTGGGCATGCCGATGGCGAACTGCTTGTACTTCTTCTCGGCCCCGTTGCGCCCGTTCTTTATGACCTGTGCGATGTCGGTCTCCGAGCTGCTCTGGATGAACGAGTTGCCTTTGAAGGCCGGGGCCATGGCGGAGCCTGCGCCGTCCTGTCCGTGACACGAAGAGCACTTCGTCTTGAAGATGGCAGCCCCGTCAGCCGCGAGGGCGGGCGCGCTAAAGGCGAGCGCCGCCGCAAAAGCCAGTCCCATTACTATGAATCTTTTCATTTTGCATCCTCCTGTAGTGTTGTTTTTGCGGGCCGCGCCCGCTTGCAGGCGGCATAAGCCGCTGGCTTCATACGAGCTTTTAAAAGGGTCGAATGATGGCTTTCAGATAACAAGTATATACCCTTTTTGGGATTCTGCAGGGCCATGCGCATTTTTTTGTCCGTCTTTTCGCCCCTTTTCCAGTACCCGTAGCGCGTGCCAGAATTCCCTTGACACTAATCCGGTTTTTGTATACTGTATACAAAGAAAAGGGCGCGCGCGTAAAAGCCGGGCTTTTTATAATCAACCCCTTAAAGCCCTTATATTTTTCCCGGCTTGCGGCCCCTTCGTTCCAGCCCGTATTCTTTCGGTTTTTTTGATTGCTGTTGAAAATGAGAGCGTCTTTCTGGTACCCTGCTTGAAAAAAAGGGGAGCCGGAAAGGCCGTTTTCTGTCGATTCCCCCTGTTAAGGAGGTCAAGTTGGCCCGGAAGAAGATAACAGTAGTCGGTGCCGGCAACGTGGGCGCTCATACCGCGCTCTGGGTGGCTACCAAAGAGCTCGGAGACGTCGTACTCCTCGATATCGTCGAGGGCGTACCTCAGGGGAAGGCCCTGGATCTCATGGAAGCTTCCCCGGTGGAGTGTTTCGACTCCAGCGTGAGGGGCACTAACGATTATAAAGACACCGCTGGCTCGGACGTGGTAATCGTGACCGCGGGCATCCCCAGGAAGCCGGGCATGTCCAGGAGCGACCTCATCAACACGAACGTCGGCATCCTTAAGGCGGTCGTCGAGAACGTGGCGAAGCACTCGCCGGACGCACACCTCCTCATCGTAACAAACCCCCTTGACGTAATGGTATACGCCGCGTGGAAGTTCAGCGGTTTCGCTCCCAATAAGGTGATGGGCCTTTCCGGCGCCCTCGACGGCTCCAGGATGCGCTCTTTCATCGCGATGGAGCTTGGCGTGTCCATGCAGGACGTCCACGCGATGGTCATAGGCGGACACGCCGACGAGATGGTGCCCCTCACGAGGTACGCGACCGTCTCCGGCATACCAGTCACCCAGCTCATAGAAAAGGACAGGCTCTCCGCGATAATGGAGAGGACCAAGAAGGCTGGCGGAGAGATAGTTGCGCTCCTCAAGACCGGCAGCGCGTACTACGCCCCTTCGGCGGCCGTCGCCGAGATGTGCGAGGCGATAATAAAGGACAAGAAGAGGGTCATGCCCTGCGCGGCCTACTGCAACGGCCAGTACGGAGTTGACGGCATGTTCATCGGCGTGCCCGTGGTCGTCGGCGGCAACGGCGCCGAGAAGATAATAGAGATAGAGCTGGACGCCTCCGAGAAGGGCGCGTTTATGAACTCGGTCGGGGCCGTCAAGGGCCTCATAGCCGAGCTTGATCTTGGCAAGTAACTGTAGAGGGGTTCTGCTTTGAGGCAGGTTTCAGTAAAAGACATAACGAAAAAGGTCAGGGACCTTTGCATATCGGCGGCCTGCGACCTCGAGCCGGACGTCGCTTCGGCCATAAGGTCGGCCCTCGATAAGGAAGAGTCGGCCCTCGGCAAGGAAGTCCTCGGCCAGATAGTCGAGAACTTCGAGATCGCCGGGCGCGAGCACCTTCCCATGTGCCAGGACACCGGCATATCGGTCTTTTTCGTCGAGATAGGCAGGGAAGTGGCCCTCGACGGTTCGCTCGAAGAGGCTGTGAACGAGGGCGTGCGCCAGGGATATAAAGAAGGCTACCTGAGAAAATCGGTCTGCCATCCCTTGAAGAGGATAAACACCGGCGATAACACCCCGGCCATCATACACACCGCCATCGTCGAGGGCGGCAAAGTAAAGATAAAGATAGCCCCCAAGGGCGCTGGAAGCGAGAACATGAGCCGTCTTAAGATGCTCAAGCCCGCAGAAGGCGTCGAGGGCATTAAGGCGTTCGTCATCGAGACCGTGAAGGAAGCCGGTGGAAACCCGTGCCCTCCCATAGTGCTCGGCGTGGGCATCGGCGGCAGCTTCGAGAAGTGCGCCATACTCGCGAAAAAAGCGCTCCTTCGCCCGCTCGGCACGCAGAACCCGGACAACGAGTTGAATGCGCTCGAGCAGGAGCTTTTAGGAAAGATAAACGACCTGGGCATAGGCCCGATGGGCTTCGGCGGGCGCATCACCGCCCTGGCCGTTCACGTCGAGGCGAGCCCGTGCCATATCGCAAGCCTCCCGGTGGCCGTTAACATCCAGTGCCACGCTGACAGGCACAAGGAAGTCGAGATCTGAGATGAGTGAACCGGTAAGGATAAGCGCGCCGTTGACGGACGCGGTCGTAGAAAAGCTCAAGGCCGGGGACAAGGTACTCATAACCGGCGTCATGTACACGGCGAGGGACGCCGCCCACAAGAGGTTAATAGAGCTCCTCAACGCCGGTAAAGAGTTGCCTTTGGACCTGAAGGGGCAGATAATCTACTACGTCGGCCCCACGCCCGAGAAGCCCGGGGAGGTAATAGGCTCGGCCGGGCCCACGACCAGCGGCAGGATGGACGCCTACACCCCGAGGCTCATCGAGTTGGGCCTGAAGGGCATGGTCGGCAAGGGCGCCAGGAGCAAGGAAGTCCGCGATTCGATAATAGCCCACAAGGCCGTTTACATGGCCGCCGTGGGAGGCGCTGCCGCGCTCATAAGGCGCTCCATAAAGAAGGCCGAGATAATAGCTTATGAAGATTTGGGCCCTGAGGCCATAAGAAGGCTCGAAGTGGTGGACTTCCCTGCCATCGTGGTCAATGACGTCCACGGCGGCGACTTGTTCCTCCAGGGAGTGGAGAAGTTCAGGAGGGTGTCTTGAAGATAAGGCTTGGCAACGAGGACATACAGAGCGCTTCGGTCAGGAGGCTCGAGCGCATAACGGGCGAGGACGTCAAGAGGTGCTACCAGTGCGGCAATTGCTCCGGCGGCTGCCCGGTCTCCTACGCGATGGAGATACCTCCCACGAAAGTGATGAGGTTTTTGCAGCTCGGCAACATTGAAGAGGTCCAGAACGCCAACTCGATGTGGCTCTGCGTGGGCTGCCTCCAGTGCTATTCGAGGTGTCCGCAGGGAGTAAGCGTGGCGGCCATACTCGAGGGCATGAGGCAGGAGACGTTGAGGAAGGGCGAGAGCAGGACAGAGGTAAAGGAAGTGCCCTTCCCGTTCCTCAAGAAGGCGCCGCAGCAGGCCATAGTCTGCGGGTTCCGCAAATTCGTCGGTTAATGCGTTCAACTAACTAAGATGGTCTTATAATGAAAATACCCTATTATCCCGGTTGTACCTTAAATACGGTCGCCAAGCAGTTCGACACTTCCGCGAGGGAGTCGGCCTCATCCGTCGGCTTCGAGATGAAAGAGCTCGCCCAGTGGAACTGCTGCGGCGCTACCTTCCCCCTTACGCCGGACAACGTCATCGGCCTTACGGCCCCGGCGAAGGTCCTCTCGAATGCGTCCAAAGAGGGAGACACGCTTACCACCCTGTGCGCGGTCTGCTACAACGTGTTGAAGAGGACCAACAAGGTCATAAGGGACAACAGGGAAAAAAGGAACGTCATCAACGGCTTCATCGAGGAGGAGTACGACGGCTCCGTCAACATACTCCATTACCTCGAAGTGCTCCGCGACAAGGTCGGCTTCGATAAGGTCAAGGCTTCGGTCAAAAGGCCTTTGAAAGGCATAAAGGCCGCGACCTACTACGGCTGCATGCTGCTGCGCCCCTTCGAGGACATCGGCATAGACAAGGCCGAGAGGCCGACGATATTCGAAGACCTTCTGGCCGCGCTCGGGGCTGAGCCCGTCGAGTTCGCCAACAAGATAGAGTGCTGCGGGGCGCACCTCGCCATGAACAACGAAGAGGTCGTCACGACCCTTTCCGGAAAAGTAATGACGTCTGCGGTGGGAGCGGGCGCGGAGCTTATCGTCACCACCTGCCCCCTCTGCCAGTTCAACCTCGAGAAGAGCCAGCCGAAGGTGGCCGAGGCCGGATCGGGCTACAGCCCCGTGCCGGTCATCTACTTCACCCAGGCCCTCGGCCTGGCCCTCGGCCAGGACATTGCAACGCTCGGCTTCGAGAAAAACAGCTCGGATATAATGCCGCTCCTCAAGAAAAAGGGTATCGCGTAAAAGAGGTCCAACATGCCAAGAATCGGCGTATTTGTCTGCCAGTGCGGAAATAACATAGCGGCCACAGTCGACACCAAGAAGGTCGCCGAGGAGATGGGCAAGCTCCCCGGCGTCGTCTACACCTGCGACTACAAGTTCATGTGCTCCTCCCCCGGCCAGGAGATGCTCAAGCAGGCCATCAAGGAGAACAAGCTCGACGGACTCATCGTGTCGGCCTGTTCCCCGCATATGCACGAGAAGACCTTCAGGAAGGCCGCCGAGGCCGCTGGCCTCAACCCCTACCAGTGCGAGATAACGAACATCCGCGAGCAGTGCTCGTGGGTGCATCACGACAAGACCAAGGCCGCCGGAACCGTGAAGTCCATCGACCTCACGAGGATGACCATCCAGAGGCTCAAGAAAAACCAGCCCCTCAACAAGATAAAGATACCGGTCAAGAAAAAGGCCGTGGTCATAGGCGGCGGCATCGCAGGTATACAGGCGGCCCTCGACATAGCCGAAGGCGGCCGCGAGGTCATACTGGTCGAGAAGGAGCCGTCTATCGGCGGCAACATGGCAAGGCTCTCGGAGACCTTCCCCACGATGGACTGCTCGCAGTGCATACTTACGCCCAAGATGGTCGAGGCCGAGCTCAACGAGAGGATTACCCTTTACACCTACTCTGAAGTCGAGAAGGTCGACGGCTACATCGGCAACTTCACCGTGACCGTGAGGCGCAAGGCCAAGTACGTAGACGAAGAGCGCTGCACGGGCTGCGGCGAGTGCATAGAGAAGTGCCCGTTCAAGGTCGAGAGCGCCTTCGAGCTGGGCCTCAGCAAGAGGAAGGTCATCTACACGCCCTTCCCTCAGTCCGTGCCGAACGTGCCGGTCATCGACGCGCCGAACTGCACCAAGATACAGAAGGACAAGTGCGGCGCTTGCGCCATAGTGTGCGGCCCGAAGTGCATAGACTTCAAGATGGAAGACAAGCTGGAGACCGTCGAGGCCGGGGCCATAGTCGTGGCTACCGGCTACCAGAATATGCCGAACGAGCGCTTCGGCGAGTACGGTTACGGCAGGATAAAGGACGTCATAAGCGGCATGCAGTTCGAGAGGCTAGCCTCTTCTTCCGGCCCCACGGGCGGCGAGATAAGGAGGCCGTCGGACGGCAAGGTGCCCCAGTCGGTCGTCTTCATACAGTGCGTAGGCTCCAGGGACGAGAAAAAGGGCGTCTCCTACTGCTCCAAGATATGCTGCATGTATACCGCGAAGCACACGAAGCTCTACTCGCACAAGGTCCACGGCGGCCAGTCGTACGTCTTTTACATGGACATCCGCTCCGGCGGAAAGAGGTACGAGGAGTTCGTAAGGGGCGCCATCGAGCACGACGGCGCGATGTACCTACGGGGGCGCGTCTCAAGGGTCTATGAGAAGGACGGCAAGATAATGGTCCAGGGCGCCGACACGTTGAGCGGCTCGCAGGTCGAGATAGAGGCCGACATGGTCGTGCTGGCCACGGCGGTGGTTTCCCGTGACGGGGCCGACACGCTCGCCCAGAGGCTCGGCATAGGCTACGACAAGTACAAGTTCTACAACGAGTACCACCCGAAGCTGAAGCCGGTCGAGACCGTGACGGCCGGCATATATCTGGCGGGCACTTGCATGGGCCCGATGGACATACCGGAGTCTGTCGCGCAGGGCTCGGCGGCCGCAAGCAAAGTGCTCGCTCTTTTCTCCGCCGACGAGATGGCCAGAGAGCCAATAACCTCGGTCGTAAACAGGACCACCTGCAACGCCTGCTGGGACTGTCTTACCGCCTGCCCCTACACGGCGATCGAGAGGGAAGCGATAAAAGACAGGCAGGGCAACGTCGTCAGGTGGGTCGCCAAGGTCAACGACGGCGTATGCCAGGGCTGCGGCGTTTGCGTCGCGGCTTGCAGGTCGAAGTCCATTGACCTCAAGGGATATACCGACGAGCAGGTTTTTGCGGCGATAAACGCCTTCTAATTATGCTTGCCCTAAACGCCCATCTGCGGTGTCAGGGCTGCGGGCTTGAATCCTCACATACAGAAAAGTATGCTGCGGTTCAATCCCTTGCCCTTCCTGGCATCTGGGCATTTATGACAAGCATCGTAAAGTAACAAAACTTTAATAGACGAGTCATGGAATGAGCGGACACACTGAGCATACAACGCCAACCGGCGGATACGAACCGAAGATAATGGCCTTCGTCTGCAACTGGTGCACCTACGCGGGGGCCGACCTCGCTGGCACCAGCAGGATGGAGTACAGGCCGAACGTCAGGATAATAAAGCTCCCCTGCACCGGAAGGATCGACCCCCTGTTCATAATCAAGGCCTTTGAGAACGGGGCCGACGGGGTTTTGGTCTCCGGCTGCCATCCGGGAGACTGCCACTACACCACAGGCAACTACCACGCGAGACGCCGCTGGATAGGCTTCAAGAACCTGATGGAGTTCGCTGGAATCGACATGAGGAGGCTCCACTTCTCGTGGGTGTCGGCCTCTGAAGCGATAAAGTGGGTCGACCTCATTAACAAGGTCACAGACGAGATAAAAGCGCTCGGGCCTTTCATGGAGTACAAGGGCCTCAAGGAAAAATCGGCTGAACAGGGGGAATAATGGGAGCCGAAGTCTCTGTAACCGCCGTGCTGGTTGAGCAGGAGGACGGGACGTACAAGGCTAACTGCCCTGAGCTTTCAGTTTTCGCCGAAGGCGAGAGCTCCGAGGAGGCCTTCGAGAACCTGAAGGCCGACGTGACGAAGAAGGTTAGAGAGGCGGGGGCCGCCGTAGAGCTGGCCCCGGTGAAGTGCCTCAAGTTCAAGGTAAGCGTAGACTAACAGGCTGAAATCAGCTAGAGGTTGCTCAAAAAGTTCCAGATGCGAGGAGTCGAGGAGAGAGGAATGAGGCGTACCTGTAAGGTACGCTGCAGTGACGAACGACGAAGACGACAAAGCAGATGGGGCTTTTTCAGCAACCTGCTAAAAACAGACACGGCATAGAAGGTATCATGGAAAATACATTAAGGCAGAAGGCGAAGGGGCTCCTCGAAAGCGGCGAGGTCAAGGTCGTAATAGGCTACGGCTGGAACAGGGCGAAGACCAGGACCACGCCCGTGTTCATAACCGACCCGGCGGAAGCCGAATCTCTCGTGTGGAACCCCCTTTGCGTGAACAACCTCTCGCTTTACCTTACGAGGAAGTTCAAGGAGATAAAGGCGCTCGGCAGGCCCGCCGTCGTCGCCAAGGGCTGCGACATAAAGAACATAGTCGTCCTCATGACAGAGGGGCAGTTCAAGAGGGAAGACGTCTTCATAATCGGCATGACCTGCTCAGGCACCGTCTACAGGCAGGAGCTGTGGAAGGGCGAATTGACGCCCAATATCATGCCGACCAAGTGCCACAACTGCGACGTCAGGAACCCGCACGTGGCCGACTTCGTCGTGGGCGAGAAGACGAACTTCACGCCGCCGGAAGTCCCCACCGGCATGGTCTTCGACAAGATAAAGGAGCTCGACTCGAAACCGCAGGCCGACAGATGGGCCTTCTGGGTAAAAGAGTTCTCAAGGTGCGTGAAGTGCTACGCCTGCAGGCAGGTCTGTTCGCTCTGCTACTGCGAGAGGTGCATAACAGAGAAGAACATGCCCCAGTGGATAGAGACCTCGGCGCACCCCAGGGGCAACCTTTCGTGGAACCTCACAAGGGCCATGCACCTGGTCGGAAGGTGCACCTTCTGCGGCGAATGCGAGAGGGCGTGCCCTGTGAATATACCCTTGAACCTCATCAACCAGAAGATGATAGGGGTCGTGAAGGAAGCGTTCGACTTCAAATCAGGCTACGACGAAAAGACCCATCCGCCGATGATTGTGTTCAGCCCGGATGACAAGGAAAACTTCATAAAGTAACCGGCAACGGAAGACGGTATTCAAAATGGCAGATAAGATACTCAAAAAAGAAAAACTGGGCGCTCTCATCGAGTCGGTCACAGGAAAGGGCGGCCGCTTCGTCGCCCCCACGACAGATGCCCACCAGGTGGTCTTCAAGAAGATAAAGTCGGCCGATGAGGTCGCTGGCGACTACATCCTCGCGAGGAACTCCTTCAAGGAATTCCTCTTCCCGCAGACCGAGGTCGTGGCCGAGTTCACGATGGGCAAGGATTCGGTCGACATGAGGGGAGTCGAGGTGCACGCGCCCCAGACGGTCGTCTTCGGGGCGAGGCCCTGCGAGGCAGCTTCTTTGGCCGGGATGCGCGCCCTGTTCACATGGGACTTCGTCGACGAGTTCTACACCAAGAGGGAAGAGAACACGGTTGTCGTGACGGTAGGCTGCACCAAGGGAGACGACGCGTGCTTTTGCACTACGGTGAACCTTTCTCCCGAGTCGACCGAAGGCGCGGACGTCTACCTGAGGGAAGCCGGAGACAGCTACACCGTCAAGGTGATATCAGAGAAGGGCAAGAAGTTCCTCGAGGCGCACGCAGCCGTATTCGGCGAGGGTAAGGCCAAAGAGGACGCCCTTTTCATGCCGGAGAAGATAAAGGAAGTAGACCTCGCGAAGGTATCCGCGAGGCTCAAAGACAAGGGGCACTACGACGACCCGGTCTGGGCGAAGCTGACCCGCAAGTGCATAGGCTGCGGCGCGTGCACGTTCGTCTGCCCGACCTGCAGGTGTTTCGACATGGTAGACGAGGGCACCGCCTTCGAGGGCGAGAGAAGGAAAAACTGGGACTCGTGCCAGTACGACACTTTCACGCTGCACGCCAGCGGCCACAACCCCAGGGAGCACCAGCACCAGAGGTGGAGGAACCGCTTCATGTGCAAGTTCCACTTCTACCCGGAGAAGTTCTCCTCGAAGGGCTGCGTCGGATGCGGCAGATGCATAAGGGTGTGCCCGGTGAGGCTGGACATCACGGAAGTGATGGTTGAATTTTCAAAGTGAGGTTCGTCCATAAAACATCCGTCTGCGTTGTCAGAGCTGCGGGACTGAAAACCCATAGCGAGCGCAATCTCCGCAGCTTGCTGCGGGGTCAAGCGAGCGAATAGAAAATCGATATTCCTTAGGTTTCGAAGATTCCCGGCGGCTTGCCGCGGGAAGTCTTCAATCCTCACATACTGCAGTTGCAAGAAGACGGAGCATTGAATAAGGCAATGAACAACATATATCTTCCGAATCTCGTCACCATAGAGGACATCTACGAGGAAGCCCCTGACGTAAGGAGCTTCAGGCTCGTCTTTAAAGACCCGAAGCTCCGCGACACGTTCGAGTTCAAGACCGGACAGTTCGGCCTTTACTCGGCCTTCGGCCTCGGGGAGTCGACCTTCTGCATAGCCTCCTCTCCGACGAGGAAGGGCTACATACAGTGCACCTTCAGGAAGACCGGAAGGGTCACGGGAGGGCTCGCCCAGCTATCAATCGGTGATACCATGGGCTTCAGGGGGCCTTACGGCAACCACTTCCCCGTGGACGACTGGAAGGGCAAGAACATAGTATTCATCGCCGGCGGCATAGGCCTCCCCCCCGTGCGCTCGGTCATCTGGAACGTGCTCGACAGGCGTGAGGACTTCGGCAACATAACGATAGTCTACGGCGCCAAGACGGTAGCCGACCTCGTCTACAAGGAAGAGCTCAGGCACTGGGAAGAGCGGGGCGACGTGACGCTCGTCCAGACGGTAGACCCGGGCGGACAGACGCCAGACTGGAAGGGCAGTGTCGGGTTCGTGCCGACGGTATTGAAAGAGGCCGCGCCTAAGGCGGAGAACTCGGTCGCCGTCACCTGCGGCCCGCCAATAATGATAAAGTTCGTGCTCAACACCCTCCTGGAGCTCGGCTTTGACGAGGGGAGCGTATATACCACGCTGGAGAATAGGATGAAGTGCGGCGTGGGCAAGTGCGGCAGGTGCAACGTGGGAGACGTCTACGTCTGCAAGGAAGGGCCGGTATACACGGCCGCTGAAATAAAAAAGATGTATAACGATTTCTAATTCGCTATAATCGCACAGAGGAAACCGGAGACAGACAATGGCAGACGATTGCAAAAAGGCTAAGACGCTCGCAACTGGCGACAGGACCATCCCGCCGCCGGACGCGAAGATGATAACCATATACATAATGGGCAGGGAGTACCAGGTCCCCGAGACCCTGACCATAATGAAGGCCATCGAGTACGCCGGTTACAGCTACACGAGGGGCTGCGGCTGCAGGGGCGGCATATGCGGCGCGTGCGGCACCTTCTACCGCTTCCTCGGCGACTACCGCCTCCGCTCGGGACTGGCCTGCCAGACCGTTGCGGAAGAGAACATGGTCATAATGCAGCTTCCGTTCTTCCCGGCCAACAGGCCCGGGTACGACCTCGACCAGATGACCGGGGACGCCCACGAGGAGCTCCGCCGCCTGTACCCCGAAGTCTTCAAGTGCGTGGGCTGCGGCACCTGCACCAGGACCTGCCCGATGGACATCGACGTCATGGATTACATCGCGCTCATGAAAAGGGGCGACCTCAAGGGCGCGGCCCACAAGAGCTTCGATTGCGTCATGTGCGGCCTTTGCGCCTCGCGCTGCCCGGCGCAGATATCCCAGTTCAACGCCGCGATGTTCGTCCGGAGGGTCTTCGGCAAGTACGGTCTTCCCAAGGCGGGACACCTCGCCAAGAGGGTCGAAGAGGTCAAGGCCGGAAAGTACGAAAAGATGCTCGAGGAAGTCTCCGCCATGAAACAGGAGGACGTAAAGAAGCTTTACGTCGAGCGCGAGAGGGAGCCGGATTTGGCGGAGTCGGGCAAGTGGATGCCCAAGGACACGAGCAAACTGTAATTTGAGTTTGAAAATTGATCTTTTTCCCGATCTCTTTGTCAGGCTGGAAGTAAAAATGCTCACATATTTTCATATATGCTACGCTTTTTACTTCCACCCTTCCTCGACCTCGGAAAAAATATCTAATTTTTAGAGGTACCTGATATAGCGGTAAAGGACAAGCAAGGATTTTTCAGCAAGCTGTAATAAAACGGAGAAATGAAGTAACCACAGGTTGCTCAAAAAGGCCCAGATGCAAGGAATCGAGGAGCGGCGAATGAGGCGTACCTGAAGGGTACGTCGCAGTGAGGCGCGACGATGATGACAACGCAGATGGGACTTTTTCAGCAAGCTGATTGTTAAATGTACGGAGGCACAATGAGCGGATATACACCGGCTCTGATGGAATTAATCAAAAAGGTCGAGGCCACAAGGGCCGCCAGGGTCGAGAAGGCCAGAAAAGGCGAGCACTTCCCCGCCCTCACGATGGAGCAGAGGCAGGAGTGGCTGAGGAAGTACCACCCCGACTATAAGAACGACGGCAGGCGTCCGGTAGAGGTCGGCGCCAACAAGGGCACGGTGTACCCTGAAGAGGTCTCCACCCTCCTGGAGTCCAAGAGCCGTCTCAATACGAAGTGCGTCGACCTTTCAAAGGCCGACTATGAGACCGACCTCCTCGTCATAGGCGCGGGCGGCGCCGGAACGGCCGCGGCTTTGGCAGCGCAGGAGCAGGGCCTCAAGGTGCTGATGTCCACCAAGCTCCGCCACGGCGATTCGAACACCGTCATGGCTGAGGGCGGCATACAGGGAGCCGACCAGGAAGGCGACTCGCCCTATTTCCATTACCTCGACGTCATAGGCGGTGGGCATTTTTCAAACCAGCCCGGCCTCGTGGCCGCGATGACCAATGACGCGCCCCTTATCATCCACTGGCTCGAGAGCCTCGGGATGATGTTCGACAAGAAGCCGGACGGCAGGATGCTCGTGCGCCACGGTGGCGGCACCTCTAGAAAGAGGATGCACTCTGCAGGCGACATGACCGGCGCCGAGATAATGAGGGTCGTAAGGGACGAGGCCAGGAACAGGGCCAATGACATAAAGGTATTGGAGTTCACCCCGGCAGTAGAGCTCATACTCGACGAGAAGGGCAACGCCGCTGGAGCTGTCCTTTATAACCTGGAGACAAAGGAATACTACGTCGTAAAGGCCAAGTCGGTCCTCATCGCCACCGGCGGCTTCGGCAGGCTCCACATACAGGGCTTCCCCACGACCAACCACTACGGCGCGACCGCCGACGGGGTCGTCATGGCCTACAGGGCGGGTGTAGCCCTCCAGGACCTCGACTCCACCCAGTACCACCCGACTGGGGCCATATACCCCGAGCAGAACGTCGGCCTTCTCATAACCGAGAAGGTCAGGGGCCTCGGCGCGCAGCTCCTCAACACCGAAGGCGAGCAGTTCTGCTTCCCCCTGGAGCCCAGGGACGTCGAGTCGGCCTGCGTCATAAGGGAGTGCATGGACATTGGCAAGGGCATCCTTACCCCGACCGGCCGCCACGGCGTGTGGCTTGACTCCCCGATGATAGACATGCTCCACGGCGAGGGGACCGTAAGAAAAGAGCTCCCGGCCAAGTATATACAGTTCAAGCGCTACGACATAGACATAAGCAAGGTCCCGATGCTCATCTATCCCACGCTCCACTACCAGAACGGCGGGATACTCATAAACGAATGGTCCGAGACTACCGTGAAGGGCCTTTACAGTGCCGGAGAGGTCGCAGGAGGAGTGCACGGCAGGAACAGGCTCATGGGCAACTCCCTTCTTGATGTCCTTGTCTTCGGCAGAAGGGCTGGCCTCCGTGCCGCCGAGTACGTGAAGACGGCGAAGCTCGGGAGCAAGATGACGCTTTCGCACGTAGAGAAGTTCAACAAGGAAATTGACAAGGCAGGCATAGACAACGGGATAGAGAGCCCGCTACTGCTGCCGGATTATGCGCCGGAGCATGTGAAGTCCAGGCAGATGGCCTGAGGCAGGTAGCTTCAAAAATCTCCATCTGCTTTGTCACCGGCGGACAGAGTTTTTTGGACAGAGCTGAAACCGGGTTTTGTGGAATTTGATTTAGCGCGGACCTGTTCAAGACGGTCCGGACTTGGGCGGGGCTTGCCCGCCTGAGCCGTTTTCAAGTACTATCATCCTGCCCGTTGCTCGGGCGTGCTCAGAAAAATAATGGAAACCCTTGCATTTGCCTTTTCAAGGCAGGCGCAGGGGTGTTTCATTTTACGGGTTTAAATAAAAAATCTCTGGAGGACCGGTTCAATGAACATCCACGAGTACCAGGCAAAGCAGATACTGGCCAAGTACGGCGTGAGCGTGCCCAAGGGCAAGATCGCGTTCACTCCGGCAGAGGCCGAGGAAGCTTCACGCGATTTCCTCGCTGAAGCCGGGAGCGTCTGCGTCGTCAAGGCCCAGATACACGCCGGCGGCAGGGGCAAGGCGGGCGGCGTCAAGCTCGCCAAGTCAAGGGAAGAGGCAGGCAACATCGCGAAAGAGCTTCTCGGCAAGGTGCTGGTCACCCACCAGACGGGACCTGCCGGGAAGGAAGTCAAGAAGGTCTACGTCGAAGAGGGCTGCCAGATAGCAAGGGAGCTCTACGTCGGCCTCGTCGTCGACAGGAGCACCCAGAGGGTCGTCATGATGGCCTCCACCGAGGGCGGAGTGGAAATCGAAGAGGTGGCGGCCAAGACCCCGGAGAAGATACTGAAGGAGTTCATAGACCCGGCCGTCGGGCTCATCCCCTTCCAGGGCAGGAAGCTTGCCTTCGGGCTCGGCATAGACAAGTCCCTCGTGAACAAGGCAGTGAAGTTCATGACAGGGCTCTATAACGCCTTCGTGGCGTCGGATGCTTCGATGGCCGAGATAAACCCGCTCGTCATCACAAAGGGCGGCGACATAATCGCGCTCGACGCGAAGATGTCCTTCGACGACAACGCCCTTTTCAGGCACAAGGACATAGAGGAGATGAGGGACCTTGACGAGGAAGACCCGAAAGAGGTCGCCGCCTCGAGGTTCAACCTCAACTACGTGACGCTCGACGGCAACATAGGCTGCATGGTAAACGGCGCGGGCCTGGCGATGGCCACGATGGACATGATAAAGCTCTCCGGCGGCAACCCGGCCAACTTCCTCGACGTGGGCGGCGGGGCCAACAAGGAGCAGGTCACCGCGGCCTTCAAGCTCATCACCTCCGACCCGAACGTCAAGGGCGTGCTCGTCAACATATTCGGCGGCATCATGAGGTGCGACATAATAGCCGAGGGCATAATAGCCGCGGCCAAGGACGTGGGCCTCAAGGTCCCGCTCGTGGTGAGGCTCCAGGGCACGAACGTCGAGCAGGGCAGGAAGATGCTGGCTGAAAGCGGGCTCAACCTCATAACCGCCGAGAACATGGACGAGGCGGCCCAGAAGGCGGTCGCGGCCGCCAAGAACGCTTAAAAGAATATCCCCGGAGGAACTCAAACGATGAGCATACTCGTAAACAAGGATACGAAGGTTATCTGTCAGGGAATAACGGGCGAGCAGGGCACCTTCCACTCGAGGCAGATGGTCGCCTACGGCACGAAGATGGTCGGCGGAGTGACGCCCGGCAAGGGCGGCACCAACGTCGACGGAATACCGGTTTTCGACACCGTCGGAGACGCGGTGAAAAAAACCGGCGCGAACGCATCGGTGATATACGTCCCGGCCGGGTTCGCGGGTGACGCCATAATGGAAGCTGTAGACGCGGGCATAGAGCTCGTCGTCTGCATCACCGAGGGCATACCGGTCATCGACATGGTAAAGGTCAGAAGGTTCATGGAAGGCAAGAAGTCCAGGCTCGTCGGCCCGAACTGCCCCGGTGTCATAACCCCGGACCAGTGCAAGATAGGCATCATGCCCGGCCACATCCATAAGGCCGGAACAGTGGGCGTCGTCTCCAGGAGCGGCACCCTTACCTATGAAGCCGTCGACCAGCTCACAAGGCTCGGCATGGGCCAGTCGACCTGCGTCGGCATAGGCGGAGATCCGGTGAACGGCACGAACTTCATAGACGTCCTCGAGCTCTTCCAGAAGGACCCCGGCACTGACGCCATCGTCATGATAGGCGAGATAGGCGGCACGGCGGAAGAAGAAGCGGCCGAGTTCATAAGGAAGAACGTGACCAAGCCCGTGGTCGGGTACATAGCCGGCGCCACGGCTCCCAAGGGCAAGAGGATGGGACACGCCGGAGCCATCATCTCGGGCGGCAAGGGCACCGCTGAGGAGAAGTTCGAGGCCATGCAGAAGGCCGGTATAAAGATAACCCGCTCGACCGCCGAGATAGGCAAGTCGATGATGGAAGCGCTCCAGAAAGTGTGATAATATATACTTTTACGCGCCTGTTGACTTGACGCTTCCCCCTGTGATAAAAGGGACGCTCAATTTTACAGGCCCTTCAAGAATCGCCAGGCTTAACAAAAGACGGGTCTGGACTGCGCGGAGGAAACATGACTGAGTCGGCGGCGAAGAAACTGCCAAGGATAGCAATAAACGAGAGGCTCTGCAAGGGATGCAGCATCTGCGTGGACTTCTGTCCCACCGATGTCCTGGAGATGAAGGGTTCGTGCGTGGCCGTGAAGAACCTCGAGGCCTGCACGAGATGTCAGCTCTGCGACCTGAGGTGCCCGGATTTCGCCATTCAGGTGTTCGATTAATAAACAGCGCGCCGCCGTCCCTGCCATGCGTGGCGAGCGGGCGGCCGGCTCATAGGGGGTTCCAAGACAATGGCTGAGAAGAAGAAAAAACTCCTTCAAGGCAACGAGGCGTGCGTTGAAGGCGCTATATACGCCGGCTGCAGGTTCTACGCCGGGTATCCCATCACTCCCTCCACTGAGATTGCGGAGGGCATGTCGGTGAGGCTGCCCAAGCTCGGCGGGAAGTTCATCCAGATGGAAGACGAGATTGGCGGCATCGCCGCCGCCCTCGGAGGGTCGCTTGCCGGACTCAAATCGATGACGGCCACCTCTGGCCCCGGCTTCTCCCTGAAGCAGGAGTGCATAGGCTACGCCTGCCTGGCCGAGATACCGCTCGTCATCGTCGACGTCATGAGGGGCGGCCCCTCTACAGGATACCCGACAGGGCCTTCCCAGTCCGACATCATGCAGGCGAAGTGGGGCACGCACGGCGACCACCCGGCCATAGCTTTGACCCCTTCGACCGTCCCCGAGATACTTTCAGAGACGGTAAGGGCCTTCAACCTGGCCGAGCAGTTCAGGACTCCCGTAATGGTCCTTTACGACGAGATACTGGGCCACATGAGGGAGCCTGTGACCATCCCCGGCCCCGGCGACTTCGCGGTCGAGGACAGGGCAAAGCCGACGTGCAAGCCCGAGGAGTACCACCCGTATGACGACAAGTTCCTCATAGCTCCGCTCGCGCCTTTTGGCAGCGGCTACAGGTTCCACGTCACCGGCCTCAACCACAAGCAGGACGGCTTCCCCACGAACGACTCCAAGGTGATCCGCGAGAACAACGAGCGGATAATGAGGAAGGTCCACGTCAACAGGGAGTCTATCTGGAAGAACGAGGAAGTCATGCTCGACGACGCCGAGGTGGCCATCTTCACGATCGGTTCCACGGCCCGTTCCGCGAGGTTCGCCGTGAACGAGCTGAGGAAGTCCGGCGTGAAGGCCGGGCTCCTGCGCCCCCTTACGATATGGCCTTTCCCCGACAAGGCGGTAGCCGAACTCTCTACCAGGGTCAAGGCGATAATCGTCCCGGAGATGAACCTGGGGCAGATGACCCTCGAGGTCGAAAGGTGCGCCAAGGGAAGGTGCGAGGTCGAGGGCCTCTACAGGGTCGACGGCGAGCCCATCACCCCGTCGCAGATATTCCATGAAGTGAGGAAGTACCTTTAAGCGCGTCTTTCGCGTACAATAACTGCCGGTAACGACTCGGAGGCAAAAAAAATGTCAACAACGGTTGCGGAAAAGAAGGAGAAGGTAAGCGTCCCCTTCGATTATAACAAGTACCTCAGGCCGAACAAGCTCCCGCACATCTGGTGCCCGGGCTGCGGCCACGGAATAGTATTGAAGGCCATGCTGCGCGCCATAGACAAGGCCGGCCTTGACAAGAACAACATTGCCCTGGTCTCCGGCATAGGCTGCTCCTCGAGGACCCCGGGCTACGTGGACTTCAACACGCTCCACACGCTCCACGGCAGGGCGCTGCCCTTCGCCACCGGCATAAAGCTCGCCCGGCCCGAGATGAAGGTAATAGTCGTCACCGGCGACGGAGACGCGCTGGCCATAGGCGGCAACCACTTCATCCACGCGTGCAGGCGCAACATCGACATAACGGTGCTGGTATTCACCAACGCCACCTACGGCATGACGGGCGGCCAGTACTCGCCCACGACGCCGCTGGAGTCAATAGCCACGACCAGCCGCTACGGCAACATCGAGCCGCCTTTTGACACCTGCGAGATGGCGAAGGCCTCCGGCGCGACGTTCGTCGCCAGGGGCACGGCCTACCACACGCTCGAGCTCGAGAAGACCATACACGAGGCGATAACGCACAAGGGCACCTCTGTGGTGGACATAATCGACGCCTGCCCGACCTACTTCGGCAGGGCGAACAAGTTCAAGAGCGCCACCCACATGATGGAGGAGATAGAAAAGGACGGCACGGTGAACGTGAAGCAGGCCGCCAATCTCCCGCCGGAGAAGCTCGCGGGCAAGATGCTCAGGGGAGTTCTCCACAAGGTGGAGGGGCCGGAGTACTGCGAGAAGTACGACATCCTCATAAAGGAAAAGGCGAGCGCGAAGAAATAAGCGACGCAAACATCGGAGGCTTTCAAGATGAGCGACAGGTACGAGATAAGATTCAGCGGCTCGGGCGGACAGGGCATGATCCTGGCCGGGATAATAATGGCCGAAGCCGCTGCCATATACGGCGACAAGAACGCGGTGCAGAGCCAGTCATACGGCCCTGAGTCGAGGGGCGGGGCTTCAAAGGCCGAGGTAATAATCTCCCACGGCCCCATAGACTACCCCAAGGCCACTGCCATTGACTGCATGCTCGCCATGACCCAGGAGTCATGCACCAAGTACCACGGCGACATAAAGAGCGGCGGCATACTCCTCGTCGACAGCGAAGAGGTAAAGACGGTGCCGCAGGGCGCTTTCAAGGTCCTCTCCTTCCCCATCATAGGCACGGCCAGGGAAGAGCTCGGCAAGACCATCGTCGCGAACATCATCTCTCTGGGGATGATAGCCGAGCTTACCGGCGTCGTGACCCATGAGGCCGTTGAGAAGGCGGTCCTCTCGAGGGTGCCTCCCGCGTTCCTCGAACTCAACAAGAAGGCCCTTCAGATAGGCTTTGAGAGCGCCGCGAAGCTGAAGTAGATTTTTTCACGTCCATTCAAAGGCCGGCCCGGGAGCGGGCCGGCCTTTTTTTATTGCATGTCTCTGTTGACTTTAAAATAAAATATTGATATTAATGGAAAAAAATTAAGGAGAATTGAAATTGGCTGAATTACCATATCTTAAAAGTTATAAAAATGTTGGAAAACTGTTTGAACGTATCAAGTCTGCGAAAACACCGGAAATTTTTAATAATACTTATCTGTATAATACTTTAGGGCTTAAAAGCAACACGGATCGTCCGCTAATTGCTCTTTTGAAAAGTTTAGGTTTTTTAGATAGCACTGGAAAACCAACTCCTCGATATTCCTCATTAAAAAATGAAAAAATTGCTAAACAAGAGATAGCGCAAGGCATTAGACAAGCATATGAGCCGTTATTTACTTCTAATGAAAATGCGGAGACATTAAATTCGCAGGATTTAAAGGGGCTCGTCGCACAAATTGCTGGAACTGATATCGGGATAACATCAAAAATAGTTGGTACTTTTAAGGCGCTCGCTGCACTTGCAGATTTTTCTACAAAAGCCCCTGAGGATAAGCAGAAAAAAACGGGAACAGCAACAGAAAATGAACAAAAAGGTATTGAAGGTGCACCTAAGGAAAAGGTGGGGCCATTTCGGCCAGACTTCCATTATAACATTCAAGTGCATTTACCTTTAAATGGTACTGAAGAAACTTATTTGAATATTTTTAATGCATTGAGAAAGGTGTTTGGATGAAAAATGATGATAAATTAGCTTTATTTATAATGCTCGGTCAAACAGCAACAAAGAATATGAAGTCCACACCAGAAATTGCTCATCCAGAACCGTTATTAATTTCTGATATTTTCGACCTTTCGTCACTAATGCCTGAATCTGTAAGAGAGGCAAATAATGCTGCAATCTCTTATAAACTGTTTTTCGTATTTGAGAATTACCTGAGAGAATTCGTTGTTGATGTTCTTTCTAAAAACGGAAAAGAATCTTGGTGGGAAAAAATACCTTCTGATATACAAAAGGAGGTCGCAGATATTGTGGATAATGAGGAAATCAAAAGTTGGATGGCACTTGGTTCAAGAGATAAATCAGCTTTGCTTACTTATCCACAATTATTAAAAATCATAGAACATTCTTGGAAAAATTACTTTGAGGAATTGGTTAGGGATAGGGCATTGATTCAAGAAGCTAGGCATATAACTCATTTGCGAAATACGATTTGCCATATGAGTAATATCAATACAGAAGAATTGGGCAGACTTAAGCAGGTTATGAGGGATTGGTTTAGAATGGTGTCGCCATAAAAAGGTAAGCGAACTCCTGTGCTAAATTGACTTGCTGACATCTTGCTGGTAAGCTCTCTTTGTCCCGGCCTTGAATTTTTCAAAAAACTTCTTTCACGCACTCACAATTCCTTGTAAATTGGTCGTATTACTCTTTCAGGAGGCATCTTCTGGTTTTCCATGACTGCATAGTTGTAGGCGCCGGGCTTGCCGGCATGAGGGCGGCCATAGAGGCCGCCAGGAGCGGGCTCGACGTCGCCGTGGTCTCTAAGATATATCCGGTGAGGAGCCATTCGGTCGCGGCCCAGGGCGGCATAAACGCCGCTTTGAAGGCGGCCGACTCGTGGGAAGCGCATATGTTCGACACCGTCAAGGGCTCGGACTACCTCGGCGACCAGGACGCCATCGAGGTCATGTGCAGGGAAGCGCCCTCAGACATTCTAGAGCTTGAAAGAATGGGCGCGGTCTTCAGCCGCGACAGTGAAGGCAACATCGCCCAGAGGCCGTTCGGCGGGGCAGGCTACCCGAGGACCTGCTATCTGGCCGACAGGACCGGTCACGGGATGCTCCACGTCATGTACGAGCAGCTCGTCAAGCATGGGGTCTTCATCTACGACGAATGGCACGTCTTGAGGCTCATCGTCGAAGACGGCAGCGCGAGGGGCGTGATAGCCCTTGAGCTCGACACGGGCAAGCTCCACAGGCTCCACTCGAAGTCCGTCGTCATCGCGACCGGCGGCTACGGCAGGGTCTACAGGACAACGACCAACGCGCTTTCCTCAACCGGGGACGGCATGGGGCTGGCCCTTGACGCCGGAGTGCCGCTCATGGACATGGAGTTCGTCCAGTTCCATCCGACGGTGCTGCCGAGGACAGGCATACTCATGACCGAGGGCGCCAGGGGCGAAGGCGGCTTCCTCGTCAACTCGAAGGGCGAAAGGTTCATGGAGAAGTACGCCCCGAAGGTCAAGGAGCTCGCCAGCCGCGACGTGGTGAGCCGCGCCGAGCAGACTGAGATAGAAGAGGGCAGGGGCGTGGACGGGTGCGTCCTCCTGGACCTACGCCATCTGGGGGCTGAAAAGATAAAGACAAGGCTCTCGCAGATAAGGGGGCTCGCGATAGACTTCGCCGGGGTCGACCCGGTCACTACCCCGGTGCCGGTGAAGCCGGGTTCGCATTACTCGATGGGCGGCATAGCCGTTGACAAAGACTGCCAAACGGCCGTGCCGGGCCTTTTCGCCGCTGGCGAGAGCGCCTGCGTGAGCGTGCACGGGGCGAACAGGCTCGGAGGCAACTCGCTCCTCGAGACGATAGTCTTCGGCAGGAGGGCCGGAGTGAGCGCGGCCGAGTACTGCAAGGCGACGGAGGCGAAGCCTTTCCCGGACTCCGCCTTGAGGGAGGCGTGCCATTCGGTCGCCATGATATTGAAGAGGGACGCCGGTGAGTCGATATTTGCGCTAAAAAGCGCGATGAACGACGCGATGGAGGACTTCTGCGGGATATTCAGGAACAAAGAGAGGCTCGCGAAAGGCTATGGGAAGATAAGGGAGCTTCAGGAGCGCTATAAAAAGGCCGCGCTCGGCGACAGGTCGGATTATTTCAACAACGAGCTGCTCCACTACCTCGAGCTCGGGCAGATGCTCGACATCTCCGAGTGCATCCTTTTGGGCGCAATGAACAGGGAAGAGTCGAGGGGGTCGCACTTCAGAACGGATTTCCCGAAGAGGGACGACGTGAACTGGCTGAGGCACACGCTTGTCCATAAAGAGGGCGGGGAGTTCAGGCTCGGCTACAGGGACGTTTCTGTGACGAAGTTCAAGCCCGAGGAAAGAAAATACTGACAGGCCGTAATGGAATCGTCATAGTTAATGCGCGTGTCCAAAGATAAGGGAAGGCATAGATGAAGATTCAGTTCAGGATAAGGCGTTACAACCCGAACGACAGGAACGCGCCCGAGCCATATTACCAGGCGTACACTGTAGAGGTCGCTCTCGGCATGACCGTCCTGGAGGCGCTTCTCAAGATATCCGAGGAGCAGGACTCTACTCTTTCGTTCAGGAAGTCGTGCCGCTCTGCCATATGCGGCTCTTGCGCGATGACGGTGAACGGCTTCTCCAGGCTTGCCTGCAACCTCCAGGTATTGCCTGAATTCCAGAAGATGGGCGGGATGACAATAGAGCCCCTGGCCAATCACAGGGCCGTGAAGGACCTTGTCGTGGACATGACGCCCTTCTGGAACAAGATGGAGAAGGTCAACCCCTTCCTCATGCCGACCGAAAAGACCGCCAGTAACGCCGTTTCCGCCGAGGACGAGGAGCTTATCGACCAGAGCCAGAAGTGCATAATGTGCGCCTGCTGCAACGCCGAGTGCAACGCCCTGGAGATAGACGAGCGCTTCGTTGCCCCGGCGGCCCTCGCAAAGGCGTGGCGTTTCGTCGGGGACGTAAGGGAAGGCCACGGGGTTAAGCGTCTCGAGCGCCTGTCCGAGGAGCACGGCATGTGGGACTGCGTAAGGTGCGTCCATTGCACTCAATATTGCCCGAAGGGCGTCGCTCCATTAAAGCAGATAGAGAGGCTCCGTTCAGCTGCCATGAAAGCGGGCATACTCGACAACCCCGGCGCGAAGCACGTCGAGGCGATGGCCGAATCGGTCGAGAAGTTCGGCAGGCTCGACGAGGCCGCCATGACCTTCAAGACGCTGGGCTTCCTTAAGTCTCTCGGCAAGATACCGCTTGGCATCAGGATGGAACTCCACGGCAAGATGCCGCACCCGTATATCGTCCCCCAGATAGAGGGAATAGAAGAGGTGAGGGAGATATACAGGGAAGCCGCCGCCAGGGAAAAGGAAAAGAAAAAGGAGTAGGTGTGGGAACCGGACTGAAATACGCGTACTACCCCGGCTGCGTCTCCCAGCACATGACAAAGGAGACGAACGAGACTACCCGGAAGGTCGCCGCAAAGCTCGGCATTGAGCTCCATGATATGCCGAAGGCGAGCTGCTGCGGGGCGGGCCTGTTGACAGATTACGACTATCCCCTGTACCTTGCCATCAACGCCCGTATCTTCGCCGAGGCAGAGGCGATGGGCATGGACATACTGACCATCTGTTCGACCTGTCTCATGGTAATGTCGACTGCGAACAGGGACTTGAAGGCCGACCCGAAGCTACTGGCCGAGACGAACGAGGTGCTCGCCAAGAGCGGGCTCAAGTACAGCGGCAAGGTGAACGTAAAACAGCTCCTCTGGGTCCTGGCCGCCGACTACGGCCTCGAGAACCTCAAAAAGCAGGTTGTAAAGCCTTTGAGCTGGCTCAAGGCCGCCCCGTTTTACGGCTGCCATAGCCTCCGCCCGTCGGACGCGCTAGGCTTCGACGACCCTGAAAAGCCCTGGTCGCTGGACGCGGCCATAGAGGCCCTCGGTGCGGAGCCCGTACAGTACAGGGGCAAGACGAAATGCTGCGGCTTTCAGGTCGACATCGTCGCCGAGAAGACCGCGGAGAAGATGACGGGAAAAAGGCTGCTTGAAGGCAAGGAGAGGGGAGCGAACTGCTTCGTGACCCCATGCCCCTTCTGCCACATAAACCTCGACAACTATCAGGGGCTCGCGGAAAAAGCGCTGGACACCAAAATCGGGATGCCTGTCTTTCATTTCTCGCAGCTCGTCGGCCTTGCTCTCGGCATGACGCCGCAGGAACTCGGCCTCAGCCGCCACCTCGTATCCCCCGAGAAGATAATAAGGTAGCCCTTCCGGCTTTCGGATTTTGAGGCCCTCTCGTCCTGAAAGGCCGGAGGGCCGTTTTTTTTATCTTTCGAACCTGCCCGTAACCCTCGTCTCGGAGAGTATGTGCCCTGAAGAGGCCATCTCTACCTCGCCCCTTTTTGCGCCGTCCCGCAGCCCGAGCGAAGGCACGTCAAGGGCCTTCAGTATGAAGTTGTACCTGTGAGGCCCGTGCCCCTTTGGAGGGCATGGCCCCCCGTAGCCTGTGTGCCCGAAGTCGTTCATCCCCTGCTTCATGCCGTCCTTGAGCGCGGGAGCGTTGCCTGTCCCGCGGGAGAGGTCGTGGCGGCCAGCCGGGATGTCGTAGAGGACCCAGTGGACGAACGTGCCCATGGGCGCGTCCACGTCTTCTGTTATCAAAAGATAGCTTTTCGTCCCTTCCGGCGCAGAAGTCCAGTTCAAAAGAGGGGAGAGGTCCTCGCCCGCGCACGTGAATTTTCCCGGTATCTCCCCGCCGTCCTTGAAATCAGGGCTTTCAATCCTGAACATTCCCGCCTCCGTGAAAGGTAAAAAAATCTGAGATTCAGAGACTTGTATTTTCAAGCCCTTCATTGAAAGTTTAATGGATGTTCTGCTTTTGGCAACTGTGTTTTTTTACAGGTGTCATTGGTCCTTGCAAAGGCCTTCGGGTTCAATCTATACTTTGCTCTCGGGAGGCGTTCCAGGTTGAAGGTAAGGTTCATCATAAATCCTGTCTCCGGCACAGCCGGGAGGATGAAGCGCATAGCGGAGGTCGTCCGTGACGTGCTCGGCAAAGAGGAGGGCATTTTCGAGGTCAAGGCGACCGAAGGGCCCGGAAGCGCGGGTGAGCTCGCGGCCGAAGCCGCAGGCAAGGGTTATGAGTTCGTCTTCGCGTGCGGCGGCGACGGCACGATAAACGAGACGGCAAGCGCCCTCGTTGGCACGGACACCGTCCTCGGCGTGCTCCCGGCGGGCTCTGGCAACGCCCTTGCCCGCTCGCTCGGCATACCGGCGGACCCGCTTGGGGCTGTCAGTCTCCTTAAGACCGGCTCGGTGAAAAGGATAGACGTGGGCAGGACCTGCGGCAGGTATTTTTTCACCTCCGCCGGGTTCGCCTTCGAGGCGCTCCTCAGCAAGAGATACAACGAGGGAAAGCTCGCCAGGAAGATACGCGGCATAGCCCCGTATTACGCCCTCGGCCTGCTGGAGTATTTAAGGTTCACACCTGAAGAGGTTCTCCTTTCAGTTGACGGTCAGGAATTGAGCGCCGCCCCTCTGATCCTTACGGCTGCCAACACCAGCCAGTGGGGAGGAGGGGCCTTCATAGCTCCGGGAGCTCTTGTCGACGACGGGCTCCTCGATTTCTGCGTAATACCCAGACAGGGGCCCCTGAAGACGGCCGGGTTCTTGAGGAGACTCATGAAGGGCGGCGTTGAAGGGCATAAGGGGTATTGGCGCGCAAAGGGCAGGGAAGCGGTCATAAGGGGCAGGAAGGCCTCGTACGCCCACGTGGACGGGGAGCCATTCGAGTTCGAGGGCGATTTGACCATATCCATCCTTCCGGCATCCCTCAAGGTGCTTGCTCCGTAAGGCCTAACCTTTTGGATTTAAATAATTTTTTCCACCCAAAGTAGTTGAACGGCGCCAGTTTTTGCGGTATCATTGCACGTATGTTGCCTGCAGACAGCCTGAAAACCGACAGAGTCCTTTCGACCCAGGTCAAGGAGGCCCTCCGGGGCCGCAGCTTCATCGAGCTCCCGGAGCGCGAGAAGCTTCTTGTGGCCTACAAGCACCTCGAGGGCATGCGCCAGATGAACGGCGGCTACGTCGCCTCCGACTACTGCGGCGACAAGGGCGGGGACAGGTACAACGTCTTCTGGCTCCGCGACATCATGTACGCCACCTACGCCAACGAGTACGTCGGCTCATATGACAAGCTCATCGAAAGCTACAGGCTCATCGTAAGGATATTCCAGAAGTACCGCCACAAGCTCACCAGCGGCGCGAGGAAACGCCGGTACCTGGGCAGCTGCGCCGACGAGGTCATACATGCCAGGATCCACCCTGTAACGCTCGAGGAGATTACGAGCGAGTGGGGACACCACCAGCTCGACATATTCGGCCTCTTCCTCTACAAAACCGGCGACCTCATCAAAAAAGGTCACAACGTCATCTCGACCGACCAGACCGAGACGCAGATACTGCTGCGCGACATGGTCCTTTACCTTACGACCACGAGGTGGCACGCGGACCCTGACTTCGGCATGTGGGAGGAAGGCCCGGAGGTCCATTCCTCGAGCATAGGGGCCGTTCTAGCCGGGCTCACCATGTGGCACGACGACGGCTACTACCACTACAAGTACAAGAGCCAGATACCCATACACCAGTACCTGCCGGTGCCGCAGGAGTTCATCGAGGTCGGCAGGGCCGCCCTCGACAGGACACTCCCCTCGGAGTCCAACTCCAGGCCCTATGACATCGCGCAGCTGAGCCTCATATGGCCCTACTACATAATACCCGACAGCCAGGCCCTGCATATAATATCGAACATCGAAAAGCACCTGGTGAGGAAGATGGGCGTCATAAGGTACCCGGGCGACCTGTATTACAACGCCGACAGGACCAGGCCCTTCGGCAGCGAGGCCGAATGGCCGCTCGGGTTCGCGTGGCTTTCCATCGTCTACTCCCAGCTTGCCATCAAGGCCCTCAAGACCGGCTCCATCTTCGACCCTCCCGGCGAGTTTATCCAGAAAGCCGAGCTCTATTTGAGGAAGGTAGAGAGCGTGATGACCCCGGAAGGGCTCGTCCCGGAGCTTTACACCAACGGCAAGCCGAACTACAACGTGCCGCTGGCGTGGGCCCAGAGCTTCTACATAGTCGCACGCCAGAATCTCAATAGGGTATACGAGAAGCTCAAGCTCAACTGAGTCAGGCCGCCTCATGCGGCCCATCTGCTTCGTTGTCATCGTCGTGCCCCGCTCCAGGAATATTGGAGCTTTTTGTCCAACCTGATATAATCCTCCAATGTTCGACATGAACCCCGTAGCCTTCAGGGCTACAGTCATAAACATCATCGGGAACACCGCCCTTTTCGCGTTGAAGCTCGTTGGCGGGCTCCTTTCCGGCTCCATCGCCCTCATATCCGACGCGCTCAACTCGCTTAACGACATAGCCGCCTCCATCGCCACCTTCATCTGCGTGCGCATATCGGACAAGCAGGCCGACGAGGGCCACCCCTTCGGCCACAGCAGGGCCGAGCCCATTGCCGGGCTCATCATAGCGGTGCTCGCGGGCATACTCGGCTTCGAGGTCATAAGGGAGGCGGGCGAGAGGCTTTATGAGGGGACCAAGGCGGAGGTAAAGGCGGTGACTCTCCTGGTGCCTGTCATAACGATGGTCACAAAAGGGTTCATGTCGCGGTATTTCAGCCGCGTCGGGAAGATGGTTAACAGCCCGGCACTTAAGGCGACCGCAATAGACTCCCTCATGGACGTCGTCATCGCCATAGCGGCCCTCATAGGCCTCGGCGGGGCGCTCCTGGGTTATCCGTGGCTCGACCCGGTCGCCGGTTTCGTGATAAGTATATGGATAATCTACACGGGTTACAGGATAGGGATGGAGAACATAGCCTACCTCATGGGGCAGGCCCCGGAGCCCCGTCTACTAGAGGAGATAAGGAAGGCGGCCCTGGGCGTTTCGGGGGTCAAGGGGCTCAGCACGGTAAAGGCCCATTACGTCGGGCCGTTCATCCACGTCGAGATACACATAATGGTGAACAAGTCTCTTCCGACGATCGAATCACACGGCATAGGCGAGGAGGCGGCAAACAGGGTGGAGAGTATTGGTACCATTGAGAAAGCCTTTGTGCACATAGACCCTATTTAAAAATTGTTCTTTTTCCTGACCTCTGTGTCAGGGCGTAAATAAAAATGCTCACATATTCTCATATATGCTCCGCTTTTTATTTCCGCCCTTCCTTGACTTCAGGAAAAATATCTAATTTTTAAGGCAGCAAAGAAAGTCTCATTCCTGTCCGCTCGCGGTCTATTTCGGCAGCTTGCTAAACCCTTGCCAGAACGCCCTTGTTCACTTCAATTGCCTTTGATTTTCCGAAGAGAGTCTCGACCAGACAGAAGGCGAACTCCATCGCGGTGCCCGGCCCCTGGCTCGTTATGATGTTGCCGTCCACGACCACCCGTTCCTCGGATATCGACACTTCCGAAAGAAGGCCCCTTACCGAAGGGTGGCTCGTGACGACGCGGCCACGGCTGACCCCCAGGGCCGAAAGCACTGCCGGGGCAGCGCATATCGCGGCAACGGTCTTCCCCTTTTGGGCCAGCGTTTCGAGAGCGGATTTTACGTGCTCGTTTTTCTTGAGGTTTTCCGCCCCTACAGCCCCTCCGGGCAGCGCTATCATGTCATAGCCGTAACCGGCGTTCTCCATCACTGTGTCCGGCAGCACCCTTATCCCGCTCCGCCCCTCGATGGGCCCGGGGACAGTCCCGGCCAATGTCACTTCAGCGCCTGCCCTCCTTAATATGTCGACTATCGTAAGGGCCTCGATCTCCTCGAACCCGGGCGCGAGCGGCACCAGCACTTTTTTCATCTCTTTTCCCTCCTGAACTCGACCACATAAAGTATACATCCGTTTGGGGCATTGTAAAGGCCGGAGAGCCCCCCTTACTTGCGCATTTCGTCCGGTGGTATAAGATTTAATTAGAAAAAGCCTTTTCGGAAGCAAGGAGGCAGTTATGACAGGCGGCAGGTTTGAAAACCATCTCAAGGACCAGAAGAGTCCGTACCTGAAGCAGCACGCCTTAAACCCGGTCGACTGGTACCCCTGGAGCGGCGCGGCCCTGGCCAAGGCAAAAGAGGAGAACAGGCCTCTTATCATAAGCATAGGATATTCATCGTGCCACTGGTGCCACGTCATGGAAAGGGAGTCGTTCGAGGATGCCGAGACCGCCAGGATAATGAACGACAACTTCGTGAACATAAAGGTCGACAGGGAGGAGAGGCCCGACCTCGACAGCCTCTACATAAAAGCCGTCCAGGCCATGACTGGCCATGCCGGATGGCCCCTTACAGTCTTTGCCACTCCCGAAGGAGTGCCGTTTTACGGGGGGTCGTACTTCCCGCCGGAGGACAGGTTCGGGATGCCCTCGTTCAAGAAGGTGCTTCTCGCCGTCTCGCTGGCCTACAGGAAGAACAGGAAGAAGGTCGACGAGGTGACGGTCGACGTCGAGAGGATATTGAAGAGCAGGAACGTCATCACCCCGGTCGAAATACGCGCCGAGGTCTCTGATATGGCCTTTGACGCCGCGAGGCTGTACTTCGACGGCGTGAACGGCGGCTTCGGGAGGGGCACGAAGTTTCCCCATACGATGTTTTTGAAGTTCCTCCTGGCTTATCACAGGAGGACGGGGAGAGGAGAGGCGCTCACGATGGTCAGGAAGAGCCTCTCCAGCATGGCAAGGGGCGGCATATACGACCAGCTCGGGGGCGGCTTCCACAGGTACTCGGTGGACGAGAGGTGGGACGTGCCCCATTTCGAGAAGATGCTCTATGACAACGCGCTGTTCGCCGGCCTTTACACAGAGGCCTTCGAGGAGACCGGCAAGCTGTTCTATAAAGACATCGCGCTCGAGACCATAGGTTATATGCTCCGCGAGATGAAAGGCGCTGAAGGCGGCTTCTATTCCTCCCAGGACGCGGACGTCTCAGGCCACGAGGGGGCGTACTACCTCTGGAGCGCAGAAGAGATAAAAGCCGCGCTCGGCGATGGCGCCGAAAGGTTCATGGGCTTTTTCTCGGTCACTGAAAGGGGCAACTACGAGGAGATGAACACGCTTCGCATAAGCAGGCCGGTGGGCCAGGAAGAGGAGAGAGTCCCCGAAGACATAAAGGCGATGAAGGAGACCCTCTTCAAGGTCAGGGCCATGAGAAAGGCCCCGGAGACCGACCGGAAGATAATAACCTCGTGGAACGGTCTTGCCATCATGGCCCTTTCAAGGGCTTCGAAGGCGTTCGGCAGGCCAGACCTGCTCGAAGAGGCCGAAAAGTGCGCGGCTTTCCTCCTTACGGGGCTGAGGGACGCCAACGGCAGAGTAATGAGGTACTTCCTCGACGGCGGGGCGGAGGTGGCAGGCCTTCTCGAGGACTATGCTCTCCTCGGGTGCGGGCTCCTTTCGATACACAAGGCCACGGGAGAGCAGGACTGGCTCGAAGAGGCGGGAAAGGCGGCCGACAGCATGGTAGAGCTCTTCCATGACGAGGTCTCCGGGCTTTTCTTCGACGCAGGGGCCGACCAGGAGAAGCTCTTCGTGCGCGAAAGGGACCTCTTCGACAACGACGTGCCCTCGGGCAACTCGGCGGCGGCCCAGCTCCTTCTCGGGCTTTCGCGCGCCTCGGGAAACGTAAGGGACGGCGAGCTCGCTGAAAAAATACTGCGTTCCATCGAGGGGATAATCGAGGAGCCCATATCCCACGGCAACTTCCTTGCCGTGCTCGAATCGTTCATTGGCGGGAAGGGGGAGCGCCCCCATTGACTGCGAGCTTCCTGTCCTCGTCGACGACGGCCTTCAAGCGTTCCAGGATGCCGGGCGTTGCCGATATGACCCTGTTCCAGTTCGGGATGAGAGGGGCCCCCAGCGGGTTTTCCATGATGGTCCTGGCGGCCTCCATTATCGACCTCGTGAAGGCGTCGACCGTCATCGCTTCCTCGTGCCTGTCGAAGAAAAGGCCGTTTATGGCAGCGTCGCTCTCGTATTTAACGATGCTGTCCTCCGCGAGCTTCAGGTAGTTCGCCATCAGGGACTTGAAAAAGCCGTCCGAGAAGACTATGCCTTCTGAAGCGGCCGTCCGGAAAATGGACTTGGCGATGTCGATGCTCATCTTCATGAGGCCGGTCGACGGGTCTTCAGCCGACAGGGCCTGGTGCTTGTGTTCGTAGTTCTCCGCTATGTCGACCTGGCAGACCCTCTTCGTCGAGTAGTTCCTGTAGACCTCGGCGAGCATGCCTACCTCGAGGCCCCAGTCCCAGGGTATCCTGTTGATGCGCGCGACGTCCACCGTCATCGAAAACTCGCCCGCAAGCGGGTACCTGAAGCTGTCCAGGAAGTCGAGGAACGGGTTGGCGACCATCTTCTGCAGCGCCCGCACCAGCGGGAAGATGAAAAGCCTCGTGACCCTGCCGTGCATCTTCTCGGTGACACGGGCGTAATACCCCTTGCAGAAGACGTAGTCGAGCGTAGGGCTCACTACCGGGTAGCAGAGCCTCCCCAAGAGGTCCATGCCGTAGTTCAGTATGTCGCAGTCGTGGAGGGCGATGCAGCTCGATTTGCCGCTCGCTATGACGTAGCCGTATGCGGTCCACGCGCTCCTGCCCTTGCCGTCCCTGCCGGGGCTCACGCCACGTTCCTCTAGGGTCCTGTAAAGCTCCTTCATCCGCGCCCCGCCAGTGTGCAGGATAGTGACCTCCTGCGGCAGGGACGACATGAAATCCGTCACGCGGGTGAACTCGTCGTCGGTCGCAGGGCCGAGCGCCAGGACTATCTCGCGGACGAACTTCGCGCCCTTCAGGGCCTCCCTGATGCCCTTCATGGCTTCGCTCATGACGTCGGAGTAGAGCGCCGGAAGGATGAGGGCGATGGGGCGCACCATGCTGTAGAGCTCGAGCTCGGCTATGAGCCTCTCGGGCTTCGGCCTGCCCAGCCTGTGGAGCGTCGTTATGCTTCCGGCATGGTAGAAGTCGGCCATAGTTCACCTTTTTGGGCTGAATCTGAGGTTAGCCCACAGGTGAGCGCCTGTCAAGGCGGCGTCTGGTCTTTATTTCTTGAGATAGACGGTGTGCGTGGGGAAGGGGAACTCTATGCCTTCTTCGCGGAACCTTCTGAAAATCCGCTTCCTCAGCTCATGCTGCACGAGCGCCTGGTCGGTATAATCGGCGACCTGGCATATGAGCGTGAAATCGAGCGAAGAGGGGCCGAAGCCGGGAATGAACCTCACGAGAGGAGCAGGCTCGGCCAGCAGGCCCGGGACTTCGCCTACCGCTTTTCCGGCCTCGTCGACGAGGACCTTTTCGACGTGCTCGGGGTCCGAGGAGTAGCTCACGCTTATCTGTATCGGGAAAGAGAGGCTGGTCATCGGCAGGTGGTAGTTCGTTATCGTGCTGGTTGAGAGCTTGTTGTTCGGGACGATGACGATGTTGTTCGAGGGCTGACGGAGCCTGGTGGTCCTCCAGCCTATGTCCGAGACGAACCCTTCTTCCCCAGAGCTTATCTTTATGTAGTCTCCTACCCTGATGGGCCTCTCCATCAGGAGGTGTATGCCGGCGAAAAGGTTTGAAAGAGAGTCCTGCAGGGCGAGCGCCACGGCCAGGCCTCCGACGCCGAGGGCCGTTAGCATCGGGGTTATGGAAACGCCGAGCCCGTTGAGCATTATGAGGAGGCCGAGGCCGAGGATGACGACCTTTATGACCGCTTTTGAAAGCCCGGTGACGGCAACGCCGGGGGAGGACTTTTCTATCGCGCCCTGCACGAGCTTCGAGGCGATGTTGGCCACCGCGAGCGTCACGGAAAGTATTATGAGGACGTACAGGGCCTTGAGCCCGTAGTTGACGAACTTGGGCGGCAGGCCGGACGTTGCGATGGTTATGTATATGGAGGTGGCAAAAACCCAGAAAACGGAAGGCTGTCTGACGGAGTCGATTATGAAATCGTCCGCTCTGGTGTCGGTCTTCCTTGCCCAGCGCTCAAAGGCCGAGAAGGCTATCCTCCTCGCGAGGAACAGGACCGCCGTTATGACGAGGAATACCAGCGCGAAAAAGGCCGCGTTGGTCATCATCTCGCTGTTTAACTGTCCCCCCCAGAACTGCTGCATATGTTTTTCCGGCCTCCCCTGTTATCCGTGGGAGTATAGCATTATGCGGGGCGCGAGACAACCCCGGCAGCTTCAGAGCTGGTCTATGCCGCCGCCGTCCTCTTCCTTCTTTGAAAAGAGGCGGCCCATGGCTTTTTTCGCGTACTCTTTGCCGGCCGCGCCGAAGGCTATCGCCAGGGCGAGCCCTATCGTGCCGAAGAATATGGCGAAGGCCGCGAAGACTATCTTAGGGGCTATGGCGAGCTGCTCCAGGGCCATGGCTGAGGCGAGGATGAAAAGGAACACCCTGACGGACTCGCTGATGAGCCTCGAGTATTCGATACCCGCGTTTACAGCCGCTATGAGAGCGGCCCTTGCAAGGAAGTTGGCGATGAAGTAGCCGAGCACTATTATGATGACCGCCGAGAAGAACTTAGGCAGGTACATGAAAAAGACGGAGACCAGCGCGTCGGTTACCTCGTAGCCGAGAGTAGCGAACCCGGCCATGAAAAAGAGCACGACCACGAACCAGTACAGGAACGACCCCGCGAACTTCGTCGGAGTCGACGAGAAGCCCGCCTTGCGAAGGGCCGTCGTGAACCCCGTCTGTTCGCTCCAGGCGTCGAACCTGACGGCCCTGAAGCCCTTGTGGAGGAGCCGCTTGAGGAGCGAAGCGATTATGAAGCCTGAGGCGATTATAAGGATGATGATGAGCGCGTCAGGGACGAACTCCATCAGTTTTTCCCAGAACGTGCCGAGGTGGCCGGCTATCCGGTCTGTTATCCTGTCCATTTCATTTGCCTCCTCCTTGCCAGTTTGATGTGAGATAGCCCTTGTGCTTCTCGTACTCGGCCGCTACCTCTTCCACCACGCCCTCTGCCTCATCGTCGCCCATCTCGGCGGTCTCCAGGAAAAATGAGGCGGTCCGCCCGTAATAAAGCGGTATGAGTGAGCCCAGGAGGTGCTCGGCAGGCATCTTCCTGTGGTGATAGGCCAGCAGGCTGTCGTATACGGAGCGCACCCATGTCTCCATCGGGAACCTGAACGCCGGGGCCTCTTCCTTTGCCAGCGAGCAAAGCCGCTCTACAGTGTCCCCGTCCATGAAGCCAGCCCAGAGCTTGTTGAGGTTTTCGGCGCCTATCCTGAAGTGGCGGAGCATGCCTTCGGTGTTGACCTTTATGGGCACGACCGCCGCCATGTATTTGAAGCCGAAGGTTGGAACCTCCACCGAGCCGTTGACGCCAAGCCATTGCTTGTGGTGCTTTTCGGTCAGCGACATCAGAGAGCCTACGACCTGCACGAACATGTCCTTCAGGTCGGCCCCGGGGTCTTTCGGGTCGTGTATCTTCGCGCCCAGGTACGACTGGCAGACGTTGAAGCCGCCGGCCAGCGCTTCAGTCGTCATCCATATGTCAATGCCGAACCTCGCGATATCGGTGTTCCAGACGTCCTGGCCCAGGTAAAACTCCGCCATCTTTCCTGAAAAGCCGAACTCCCCGCCTATGGGCTGGCGTATCCTGCTGCCGTACAGGGCCCTGGTGAGCGGGTAGATTATGCTGTTGGTGATGGTGCCGTCGTACTTGTGGCGCGAATAGAGGGGTGCGACGAAGTCGAAGCCTTCCTTTACGACGGGGGAGAGGAGGAGCTCGATCCACTCCGGCGTGATGGAGCGCAGGTCAGCGTCGACGACGCAGCAGGCTTTTGCCCCGAGGTCGCGGGCCATCTGGAAGATCGTCCTGAAGGCGCTCCCCTTGCCGGGTATGCCGTGATAAGGGGTCGTTATCCTGTTTACGGGGTGGAGCCTGTGCGGGAGGAATACGGCCTTGTGGTCGGCCCTGGCGTTCAATACGGCCTCGGTGGTGGAATCTTTCGAGCCGCCGTCGGAGTTGATGATTATCGCTTTCTCGCCCGGGAAATACTTGGCGAGCCCGGCGTCCACGGCGCGCACTACGTGGCCGATGGTGCGGGCGTTGTTGTAGCTCGCTATCCCGACCACGATGTCGGCGCTCTCGCCCTTGAGGGCGGTGCTTTCTTTGCGGCCGAGCTCAGGGTCAGCCATTTTCCTCCTGGAAATTGAGGCGGCTCAGCAGGTGTAGCTTCCCGAAGCCTTTATGGTGTCGAGTATTCCGGTCACGGCCTTTGCCCAGCCAACCGGGCCAGCGCCGTCGGCTTTTATGAGCTTAGGGACCCCTTCGACCGGCTCATAACCGCCCTCTTCGCCCCTTACGAGCACCGGGTAGTCAACGTTTTTCAATAACGGGACGTCGTTTCCCCTGTCACCAAGGCCGATAAATATTGCTTTGCCGTAGAGCGCCCTGTAAAGGGTCTTAAGTGTCTCGACCGCCCTGCCCTTGTCATTGTCTCCGGTGAGGTGGAGTATCTTCCCGCGTGTGAGGGTAAGGCCGACGGATTCGGCCAGGAGCCCTACTTCTTCGACCGAGCCGGATTCGAGGAAAAAAGGCTCGTCGAATTCGCGCTCCTTCGAAAGGACGGCGTCGGCCAGCGGGAGGCCGGTGCGCTCGGTTATCTCCTCAGGCGTTAGGTCGGCGAAGCCGGTTATCCTGAAGCCTGTCTCTTTCCTTATCTCCGCGAGCGCACTTTTGAGCACCTCATAGGATGTCCCGAGGCGAATGAGCTTCATGCCGCCAGCGTCTTCCCCCCTGACGGGGAAAGGGAAGGCCCCGTCAGGTATGAAGACCCCGCCGCCGTTCTCGGTTATGAACGGGCCGCCTACTCCGAGGAGCTCGCGCACCCTTTCCACTTCGGCCCGGGTCTTGCTGGTCACGGGGACAAGCGGGATCGATTCGTCCTTTATGCGCCTTATTACCGGGAGCGCGGCCTCGAAAGAGTATCCGTCGTCCAGGAGCGTGCCGTCGAGGTCCGTGAATATGACCGGTTTCATAGTCACCCCATTATGTATACGAAGTACATGCTGATTACGCCTATGGCTATCATTGCCATGGAGTCCCACCCGAACCTCATCGCCTTTTTCTCGTGCTTGTAGGTTATGCTGATGAGCACTATGGCCGTCATCAGTATGGCCATGAGCGCGGTGACCGCGTGGGATTTGGATATGTCAGAAAGGAGCGGGCCCTTCGAGTACAGGATGTCGTCGATGCCTAGGATGCCGATGTTGAACATGTTGCTGCCCAGAAGGTTGCCTATGGCGAGGTCGTGAGCGCCGATGCGGATAGCAGCGAACGACACCACGAACTCCGGCAGCGTCGTAGTCATCGCCACGAAAAACGTGCCCATGAAGCTCGTCCCGAGCCCGGTCAAACGCGCGGTCTCCTCAGCGATGAAAGGCAGCCATGTCGCGGCCAGGATTATCGCGGCCGCGTTGGCCGAGTAAAGAAAGACGGCCCTGGCGCCGGATATGTGGCCGTACCTGAGTTTTTCCACGGTCTCTTCGGCTATCGTGCTGATATATTTTTTTTCGTAGAAGTACACGAGCCTTATGCCTATGACGTAGAGAACGAAGATCACGGGCGTATAAAGCCCCACGTGAAACAGAGCCGGGATATGCCCTTCAAGAAAGATCGAGGCCGACACCAGCCCGAGCATCAGGATGCCGTAACCCGCCGACAGCACGTGCGACTGCCCTACCTTGTGAAAGATGGGGCTGCTCTTGTCCATCGGGTCGAGAAGGGCCAGTATGAGGAGGTTCATTACGCAGGCCCCCAGGATGTTGCCGGCCGCTATGTCCGGGACGTCGGCTATAGTAACCGAGCTTATGCCCGTCATGAGCTCGGGCAGCGAGGTAATGCTGGCCATGATTATAAGCCCTGTCCACGCACGCCCGAGCCCGGTCTTTTCCGCGATTATGTCGCCGTACTTCGACAGCCTTGTGCCGCAGAAGACGATTATCGCCGCGATTATTATGAATTCAGCCAGTAAAAGTGCCAATGCAGGGGGGCCGCCTTTTTTTATTCAAAGATAATATACCATTCTATCTCAAATATCACGGGCGCGGCCCTTAAGCGTTTGACTTAAGTACCCGTTTGCCCTTAAAATAGCCGGAACAATGGCTAAAATACTAAAGATAGCATTTCTTGCCTTCTTCTTCGCCCTTCAGGCGGCGTCCGCTTCGGCCGTGAACGTCGAGAGCCTGGCCGGTGAGCCGATAAGGGTCGTTGTCATAGACCCGGGCCACGGCGGGGACGACACCGGCGCGAAAGGCCCTTCAGGCATGGCTGAAAAGGACGTCACCTTGAGCATTGCCCTGAAGCTCGCCGAGGTCCTCAAGGAGAGGATGGACGCGAGGGTGCTTCTCACGAGGACTTCCGACGTCTTCATACCCCTGGAGGAGCGCACGGCCTTTGCCAACGCCAACAGGGCCGACATATTCATAAGCATACACGTCAACGCGGCGGCCAACCGGGACGCGCGCGGAACCGAGACTTTCTTTTTGAGCATGGACGCGACCGACGAGGACGCAAGGCGCGTTGCCGCTTTCGAGAACAACGCCTACCAGGCCGGAGAAGCCGTTTTCACGGGCGGCGACGACCTTAAAGACATACTCCTTGACATGGCGAGCACGAGGAGCCACCACGAGAGCTCGACTTTGGCCGAGGCCGTCCACATGAGCATGCTCGGCAAGGCCGGACGCGAGGGCAGGGGCGTAAAGCAGGCCCGCTTCACGGTGCTCGTCGGGGCGACTATGCCCGCGGTGCTCGTAGAGGTCGGCTTCATATCGAACCCTTCCGAGGAAAAATGGCTCTCCTCGAGGAAAGACCAGGAGCTTGCCGCAAGGGCCATAGCCGACGGCGTTGCGAGCTTCAGGGAGATAATGACAAGGAGGGGCGGCTTCATTGAAGTCAGCGGAAAACTCACCCAGGACTGACGGAAGGGCCCCGTCCGAGCTCAGGCCCGTAAAGGTCACGAGGGATTATCTCAAGTTCGCGGAAGGATCGGTCCTCATTGAGATGGGAGACACGAAGGTCATTTGCGCGGCGACGGTCGAAGAGCGCGTCCCGCCCTTTCTCATGGGCAAGGGAAAGGGCTGGATGACTGCCGAGTACGCGATGCTGCCGAGGTCGTCCCAGAAAAGGATACAGAGGGAGTCTTCGGCCGGTAAGGTCGGCGGGCGCACCCACGAGATACAGCGGCTCATCGGCAGGAGCCTTCGCGCAGTGACGGACCTTGGCGCGCTTGGCGAGAGGACCATATACATAGACTGCGACGTGATACAGGCCGACGGCGGAACGAGGACAGCCTCCATCACCGGAGCGTACATGGCGGTACATGAGACCGTCTCAGCGCTCTTGAAAAAAGGCGTCATCACGAAAATGCCGCTCCTTGATTCGGTTGCGGCCGTGAGCGTCGGCATCGTCGGGGGCAGGGCGCTTCTCGACCTCAACTATGACGAGGACTCCACGGCCGAGGTCGACATGAACATCATCATGACCGGTAACGGCAGGTTCGTCGAGGTGCAGGGCACCGCCGAATCAGAGCCTTTCTCGAAGGACAGCCTTGCCGAGCTCATCACTCTCGCGTCAGAAGGCATCTCGGAGCTCGCCTCCATACAGAAATCCACCCTCGGAACAAAATAATATGAAGATAGCGCTTGCCACAAAGAACGCGGGCAAGGCAGCCGAGATAGGCCGCATACTCGAGGGCTCGGGGGTGGAGATAGTATCTCTCAAGGCCTTCCCCGGCGTGGAGCTGCCGCCGGAGACAGGCACGACCATGATGGAGAACGCGCTCCTGAAGGCCCGCCACGTTTTCAAGTCCACGGGCCTGCCTGCCCTCGCCGACGACTCGGGCCTCGAGGTCGACTTCCTCGGGGGCGCGCCCGGGGTCTATTCCGCGAGGTACTCGGGCGAGAAGGCGACCGACGAGGAGAACTGGAGAAAGCTTTTAAGAGAGCTCGAAGGCGTCCCCCTTGAGAAGCGTTCAGCGCGTTTCAGGTGCGCTATCGCCCTGGTAGGGTTCGACGATGAAGAACACCTCTTCGAGGGCGTATTCGAGGGCGCGATAGCCGATGCCCCGCGCGGGGCCAACGGCTTCGGCTATGACCCCGTTTTCATCCCCCTCGGCATGGACAGGACCGCGGCCGAGCTCGCCCCGGAGGAGAAGAACAGGATAAGCCACAGGGCCCGCGCTCTGGAAGCCTTGAAGGTGTTTCTCTCCGGCCGCCGCTGACCTTTCAAAAAATCCCCGCCGCCTTGACAACCTCCAAAACCCCAATTAGACTTACTCAGTAAGTAAGCTAGTAGACGGGTTTGGCAGCGCGAGGTAACAAGTGGACCTGAAGTGCACAAAAACCCCTACACTTATGAAATCCAAATTATGAAAGGAGGTTTTTGCGTCATGCCTTCAGGAAAAGTCAAATGGTTCAACGAGGCTAAGGGTTTCGGGTTCATAGAACAGGATTCCGGTGAGGACGTCTTCGTCCATTATACCTCGATCCAGGGCAACGGTTTCAGGACCCTTAAGGAAGGGCAGCGGGTGGACTTCGACATAACCAAGGGCCCCAAGGGGCTCAAGGCTGAAAATGTCAACCCGGCTCCGCTTTGACCGAGTGCACTAATCAAAAGCCCTCATCCAAACAGGATGAGGGCTTTTTTTATGTACACGGCCCTGCCCTTGGGATAAAATGCCCGTTATCGCCGTAAAAACACGGGGTTTGAAATGGAAGAAAAAATATTGATGGAAGTCGTCCCGGGCCTCGAGGGCGTGCTTGCCGCGGAGTCGGCAATAAGCTACATAGACGGGGAGCGCGGCATACTCGAGTACAGGGGCATCTCCATAGAGACGCTCGCCGAGAAGAGCAGCTTCCTCGAGACCGCGTGGCTCCTTCTTTTCGGCCGTCTTCCCAGAGAATCCGAACTCCGGAAGTTCCGCGACGACGTCACCTTCCACACCAGGCTCAAGCTCAAGATACTCCGGATGATGGAGTACCTGCCGGAGAACGGCCACCCCATGCACTACCTACAGGCCGTGACCTCGGCCATGGGCATGTACTACCCGGCAAGGGACACGCTCAACCCCGACGTCCGCTACTGGTCGGCCGTAAGGCTCATAGCGAAGCTTCCGACGATAACCGCGGCCGTGCACAGGTTGAAGCACGGGGACGCGCCCATACAGCCCAGGAACGACCTTTCGTTCGCGGCCAACTTCTACTACATGCTCTTTGAAAAGGAGCCGTCGCCGCTTGTAGAGCGGGTATTGGACGTCATGCTGATACTCCACGGCGACCACACGATGAACGCCTCGACCTTCAGCGCGAGGGTCGTGGGCTCAACTCTGGCCGACCCGTACACGATAGTGGCTTCGGCCATCGGCACGCTTTCCGGCCCTCTCCACGGAGGGGCCAACGAGGAAGTCGTGCGCATGATAGACGAGATCGGCGAGAAGGAGAACGTCAGGGGCTACATCGAAAGGAAGCTCGAGAAAAAAGAGAAGATAATGGGCGTGGGGCACAGGGTCTACAAGACCGTAGACCCCAGGGGCGAGGTCCTGAAAAGGTACATAGCCATGCTTGCCGAGCACGACGGCATAGACAGAAAGACGCTCGAGATATCAAGCGAGCTCGAGAAGACGGTAAAGGAGAAGCTCTCCGCGAAGGGGCTCCACCCCAACATAGATTTCTACTCCGGCATAGTCTTCAGGAGCATAGGCATCCCCTCCGAGCTCTTCACGCCGATATTCGCCATAGGCAGGGTGGCCGGATGGCTCGCGCACTGGATGGAGCAGCTGAAGAGCAACCGCATATACAGGCCCGAGCAGAAGTACACGGGCCTTCGCGAGCAGCCCTACGTGCCGCTCGGCGGGAGAGGTTAGCCGATGCCCGGGAAAATAAGGAGGGCGTCAAGGCTTTCACGCCTATTGTTCTTCGCGCTTGTTCTCGCGGCCGCCTACGGCTGCGTGGAGCCCAAAATACTGAGGGTCGCCGACAAGCGCGAGCTCAAGCCCACGGAGCTCCTCAAGGAGATAGGCGAGCGCGACATCGTATTCGTCGGTGAGGTCCACAACAGGAAGAGCCACCATGAGGCCCAGCTGGAGATAATAAAGGCCCTGTACTCAAACGGCGGCCAGCTTGCCATAGGCGTTGAGATGTTCAGGAAGGAGAACCAGACCGCGCTGGACAAGTGGGTCTCCGGAGAGCTCGGCGAAAGCGAGTTCAGCGAAATATACCACAGGAACTGGGGGCTCCCCTGGAGCCAGTACAGGGAGATATTCGTGTTCGCCAGGGAAAAGCGCATCCCGCTCGTGGCGCTCAACATCTCCAGGCACGTCATACGCCAGGTCGTCAAAGACGGCTTCGCCTCCCTTACCCCCGAGCAGCTCTCGGGGCTTCCGCCCGGAATAGAATGCAAGGTCGACGAGACGTACGAGGAGTTCATAAAGGACGCGCTCGGAGAGCACGCAGGCGAGATGTCCTTCAAGAACTTCTGCGAGGCGCAAATGGTGTGGGACAACGTCATGGCCCACAACGCGATAGAGTTCCTGGACTCCAACCCCGGAAAGACGCTCGTCATCCTCGCCGGGAGCGGTCATTCGTGGAAAAGGGGCATACCTTCGCAGGTCGACAGGCTTTCAGGCTATTCCTTCTCGGTCATACTTCCCGAGTCTGACAGGGTGGAGGCCGATAAGATAGACACGAAGGACGCGGACTACGTCATAACAGGATGGTTTTTCTGAAATCGAGCTCTTCGTGCCTGTTCTCGTCGAACAGGCGGCGGAACTCCTCGGAGAGCGTAAGAAAGCCCTTGAACACCTCGGGGTCGAACCTTTCCTTCTGGCCGTCGATTATCCCGCAGGCCGTTTCGTGGTCGAAGGCCTCTTTGTAGGGGCGCTTGCTGCGGAGCGCGTCGTAGATGTCGACAAGGTGGACTATCCTGCCTGAAATGGGTATCTCGTCGCGCTTGAGGCCCATCGGGTAGCCTTTCCCGTCCCACCTTTCATGGTGCGTAAGCGCTATCTCCCTTGCCGTTCTGAGTATCCCGGAGTCCGGGTCGCGAAGGATGTTCGCGCCGATGGTCGAATGGGTCTTCATTATCTCGAACTCTTCAGGCGTGTGCGAGCCCTCCTTGAGGAGGACGGAGTCGGGGATGCCGATTTTCCCTACGTCGTGCATTGGGCTGCCGAAGAATATCGCCTCTACGGCCTGCGCCGGAAGCCCCATGTGCGAGGCGAGCACCTGCGAATAAAGGCTTATCCTTTTAATGTGGCCGCCGGTTTCCTTGTCCCTGTATTCCGCCGCGAGCGTAAGCCTGTAGACGGTCTCCACGTAGCCGTGCCTTATCTTCTCGAAGGCCCTCTCCAGTTGCACCGTTTTGTCGACGACCTCGCCCTCGAGCTTCTTGCCGTGCTCCAGCAAATAGTCCTCGTACTTCTTGACCTTGAGGAGGTTGCCGATGCGGGCCCTGAATTCGGCCTCGTCGACGGGCTTGCTCAAAAGCTCGTCCGCCCCGGAATGAAGCCCCTTGAGCTTGGAGCCCCTGTCGGAAAGCGAAGTCACTATGATGATTGGTATATGGGTGGTGGAAGGGTCGTCCTTCAGGCGCCGGGTGACCTCAAAGCCGTTCATCCCGGGCATGACGACGTCGATTATAAGGATGTCGGGCCGGAAGGCCCTTACCTTCTCCAGCGCTTCCGCCCCGTTGGCGGCGGAGATGCTCTCGTAGCCGAGCCCATCTATTAGGTCGGAGAATATCTGGATGTAGAACCGGTCGTCGTCCGCAACGAGTATCTTTGCCTTCCGGGGCAACCCGGGAGCGAGTTGTTCGGTGCCGTCAGCCATATTGCCTATATACTACTCATTTCACGCCCGCATGGCAAGGGGCCTGATGGCGCGCCTTGCGGCTCGTTAAAAAAACCTTTGTTTCCCGTAAGTTATCAACTTACGCTTGACAAACCAGGCGCCAGTAAATATCATGTTGTGAAAATTTTCCGAAAGGACATGATATTGACCGGAACTCAAAACAGGAATGAAAAAAGATTCCCGATAAGAACCGCGTTGATATTCTCCCTCGTAGGGATTTCGTTTTTCCTTTCGATCCTTTTCCTTATAAGTCCGGCTTCCTCCCAGAAGTTCTCCGAACCGGCGGCCGCTGAAGGCAGTGAAAGCCCTTCAGAGGACCAGGGCCCCAAAATAGAACGCTTCGATTTCAAGCTTACCTCCAACAACACCTTCTACCAGGTCATGACGGCAATAAAAGTCCCTGGCCCCGAGATACTCGACATCGTCAAAAAAGCCAAGCCAATATTCAACCTCACGCGCCTCAAGGAGGACTCCGTCCTCAAGGCCTTTACCATTGACGGCAGGCTCCAGAAAATTGAGTACAAGTTCAGCGACTACGAGTTCCTGCTCGTCGAGAGGGACCCGGATGGCAACATGGCCGCCAAGAAAGAGGAGCTCCCGCACGAGACAAGGGAGGTCGTGGTCTCCGGCACGATAGAGAACTCGCTCTATGAGGGCGCCTTGAAGGCCGGGGCCGACCCGCAGGCCGTCGTGGCCCTTACAGACATATTCGCCTGGGACATCGACTTCGCCTCCGACATACACAAGGGTGATACCTTCAGGCTCCTCTCCGAGATGCTCTACGTCGAGGGGGTGCCCGTGAAAACAGGCAGGCTCATTGGCGCCGAGATGGAGAACGGCGGAAAGAGATACGCGGCCATCTATTACGAGGGCAAGGGCGGCAAGGGTTACTACGACGAGAAGGGCAGGTCGTTGAAGAAGACCCTCCTCAAGTCTCCCCTGAGGTTCAGGAGGATAACCAGCACCTTCAGCAGGGGCAGGTATCATCCTATCCTGAAAAGATACAGGCCACACCACGGGATAGATTACGGCGCGCCCACAGGCACGCCAATAGAGTCCGCGGGAAGCGGAGTGGTGAAGCACGCCGGTTGGAAGGGCGGGTACGGTAATTACATAGAAGTAAAGCACAGCAACGGCTACACTACCGCTTACGGCCACCTTTCAAGGATAGGCAAGGGGATAAGGTCAGGGGCGAAGGTAGACCAGGGGCAGGTAATAGGTTACGTCGGCTCGACGGGGCTGTCCTCCGGCCCGCACCTTCACTACGAAGTGAAGGTGGGCGGCAGGCTCATAAACCCCTTGAGCGTGAAATCGCTGCCTGGCGTGCCGGTGCCTAAAAAGGAGATGGCGCAGTTCGTCGCGGCAAGGGATAGCGTACAGCACAAGCTCTCTTCAAGCGGCACGGCGTACGCAACGAACAAACCTTAGTACAATTATGACGGCGAGAGCACCCTCCAGGCGTGCCTTGCTATCATAAGCTCCTCGTTGGTCTTCATGACCATTACTTCTACCGGCCCCCTCGATATGACGGGGCCGTTTTTTTTGTTCTTCTCCACGTCGAGCTCCACTCCGAGAAAACCCAGGCCCTTTGTCAACCGCGCCCTTATCTCCGGTGAGTTCTCCCCTATCCCGGCCGTGAAGATGATCGTGTCGAGCCCTCCTAAAGCTGCGGAGAGCGCGCCTATGTACTTTCTTGCCTGATAGCAGAAGACTTCGATCGCGAGGGCCGCGGAAGGGGAGGCCGCCTCTTCCCTGAGGAGGTCGGCCATGTCCGAGCTTGCGCCTGATATCCCCAGGAGCCCCGATTTCCTGTTGAGGAGCACGTTGAGCTCATCAGGCGCGTACCCTCTCGTCTTGAGGAGGTAGACGATGATGCCGGGGTCTAGCTCCCCGGTACGCGTGCTCATGACCAGGCCTCCGAGAGGCGTGAAGCCCATCGTGGTATCTACGCACCTGGCTTCATTGACGGCGGCCATCGAGCAGCCGTTCCCGAGGTGGGCGATTATCGTGCGCCCTTTTGAGCGGGCAGGCTCCAACCTTGAAAGCTCTTCCATGATGTACTCGTAGGAGAGTCCGTGGAAGCCGTATCTTACGACCCCTTCGGCTCTGAATTCCGCAGGGATGGCGAAGGTGGTCGCGGCTTCACTCATCGTCCTGTGAAAAGAGGTGTCAAAGCAGGCTATCTGCGGGAGTCCTGGAAAGGCGGAGCTTACGGCCTCGATGGCTTTTATCTCGTGCGGCAGGTGCTCGGCGGCAAAAGGCGTAAGCTCCCGTATGGTGTTGAGGAGTGTTTTGTCTACCCTCTGCGGGACAGTGTACTTAGAGCCGCCGTGCACGACCCTGTGGCCGACCGCGCCCATTCCCCGGTCTTCAGGACGGGAAGCGAGCCAGCCGAAAAGCTCTTTCAGGGCGCCGCCGTGGTCAGGCAACGAGAGCTCCTTTGAGACAAGGACGTCTCCCTGGCCGCTTTCCGCGCTGAAGCGCCCCTCAGGGAGGCCTATCCTTTCAAGCTTTCCGGAAAGGAGGCGCTCCGGGTCAGGCCCGGCCCCGTAGACAGAGAACTTGATGCTCGATGAACCGCTGTTTATGGTCAGGATGCTGCGTACCAAAATACCTCCATTTCAACAGCGGCATTTGCGCGGTCTTCAGCGCTTGAGGAGCCACGCGTTCAAAAGCGGTGCGATTATCTCGGAGGCAAGCACAAGCGACCAGAGCCTGCCCTGCCATATCCTGTAGTCGGCCAGGAGCTTGTCCCACGGGAAGCCGAAGACGTAATGGCCGAAGAGAAATTCGAAAGTCAAACTGCAGAAGAACCAGAGCAGCCCGGCTGAAAGCGCCGAGGCGTAAAGCGGCTCTGGGGCGAACCTGGTGACGTAGATGCGCGCCCCGATGAATATGACGATTATTATGAAGAACGTCTTGTACAGGTGGCTGCCGTAATCCCCTATGTAGCGGGAGAGGACCTTCTCGCCGAGAAAACCGTTCGCGATGGCTATCAACACCATGACGAACCAGAAAAGAAAAGCTGTCTTCAGGTTCATTGGATGCCTTTCAAAGTATAGCGTTGGCTTTAGAAAATAACAGAACCAGGCCCGCAAGTCAAAGCCGGGGTTCGCGAAAAAAGAACCGGCGCGGAAAGGAATTGCGCCGGAGAAGGAATTGTCTTACCATATCATTATGTCACATGATTACGTTTACGGCAGCTACTCTTCCCCTGTAGGCGGGCTTTTCGTGGCAAAGGGGCCCAGGGGCATAACCGCGCTCACGATAGGAGAGGGGGAAGGGGAATTCCTCGCGGGTTTCTCTGAAGACCTTGCGCCCTCGCTTGCACAGGGACGTTTCTCAGCCCTTTTCAGGCTTTTCGACGAGTACTTCAAGGGCGCTCCTGTCGTCTTCAGCGTGCCGGTCGACCCTTCCGGCACCGACTTTGATAAAAGAGTCTGGGGCGCGCTCTCAGCGATCCCGTGGGGCAGCTGCAAAAGCTACGGAGAGCTGGCGTCAGTCATAGGGAAGCCTGGGGCGGCCAGGGCCGTCGGAGGCGCCTGCGGCAGGAACCCCATCCCCCTCATAATACCCTGCCACAGGGTGTTGCAATCCGGCGGCCTCATCGGCGGATATTCGGGCGGGGCAGGGGTCAAGGAGTCTCTCCTCGCCATCGAGGGCATACCTTTCAAGACCCGCTGAAAATCAGTACAGGTACCCGCCGTGCGCGACGATTGCTCCCGCGGCTGCCGCCGCAAGTGATATCGCCACCATGAACCAGTGCAGCTTCTTCACCTTGTTGAATATCCCGTCGATGTCCATCTTGTCGCCCTCGCGGGCCATCTTCTCGAGCATCTTTCTTATGACGATGGGCTCGAGCCCCACGAGCATCACGAACCAGAAGACCCACACGCCCGTCATGAAAGTCAGCGCCGCTCCAGCTTTTGTGAAGTAGAGCTTGTGCCAGCCCATCTGCCACACCATGATGAAGCCGGAGATGCCAGTTATGATGTTGTACCACTTGGCAAGAGGGGCGAACCTGTGTTCGACGCGCTGGAACATCAATACCTTCTGGAGAGCGTCCGGGGTCTTTATGACCATCGGCAGCATGATGCCGGTTACGAAGGCGAGCCCGCCTATCCACAGGATGACCGCCAGCAGATGAACGATGTGCATCGAAATAAAGAGCATCAAAACCTCCTTGATTTGGTCCCCGGTTTTGTTTAAGGTTAGTGTCGGAAAGATTCTATACCAAACGCGGCTCCGGGGCCAGGTGTTTGGCAGGACGCGTGGTTTCATGGGGGAAACTTTCTGTAGAAAGTTCTCCCCCATACCCCCTTCAAAGACTTCAAGTTCCTGAGGAGGCCCCCTTAAGGGGGCCTCCTCAGGAAGAACTGAAAGTTTTTGGAGAGAGTTTGAGAGAACCTTTTTACAAAAAGGTTCTCTCAAAAAAAACAAGCGTCCTGCCAAGTATCGCACGTGACGGTGGGCGTGAACATGACGAAAATCAGTGCAGGGAGGGGCAGATGAACAGGGAGATATACGTAAGTCTCAGGCGCACGTGCATGATGATGGCCATTTTCGCCGGCTCTTTCATTCTCGTGTACGGTGGTGTGGTGGCCCTGACGAAGTTCGTCTACATATACTTCAGGGGTTTCATACCTGACTTCAACGAGAACATCTTGAGGGCCATTTTTTACGCGCTGTCGATAGGGTCGTTCGCGGCCTCCCGCTTCCTTTACAAGAAACGCTATTCGCCCGAGGGCTTGAAATCCCGACTTAAAGATCCCGACGCACTTGTAAGGCATCTTCTCATGACGCCGGTCATAGGCATGGCTCTAGCAGAGGCCGTGCTCATATCGGCGTTCTTCCTCTTTTTCCTCAGCGCCATGTACGTGGATTTCATCATCCTCTCCATCCTTTCGTCCGTGATGATAATAACGAGCGTCCCGGGCGTTCAATTCCTGGAGAGCAGGGTCAACGAGGCCTCAAGGGGCGCGTAGACAGACCCGCCGCCTAGGAAAAACCCATAAAATACGAACAATTACGACTGAACTGACAGCCGCTTGACAAATATTTTTTATGTACTATAATAGAATTATTCCAAGATAGTAATCATTTGGAATAAAGAGGAGCATCAAATGGAACGGATAGTAAGAAAATACAGGGGAAAAGGGTTCAAGCTCACGCCTCAGAGGATAGCGATACTGAAGTTCCTCGAGGGCAACACGAACCACCCTACCGCCGAGGACATCTATACCGAGATCAAAAAGAAGTACCCCACGGTATCCTTCGCGACCGTATACAACACCGTCCAGGCTCTGCGCGACAGGGGCGAGCTCCTTGAGATTACCATAGACCCCGAGAGGAAGCACTTCGACCCCAACCCGTCCGCCCACCACCATATCATGTGCACCGGCTGCGGCAAGATAGGTGATGTATTCTTCGACTACTCGATGTCGCTTGGACTCCCCGAGGAAGTGACCAGGGAGTTCGCCGTGACCGGCAACCATATCGACTTCTACGGCATCTGCACGAGCTGCCGCGAGAAGACGAGCTGAAAACACCAGAACACACAATCAAGGAGGAACGGGAAAAATGGCTGAATTCGCCACTGTACAGAACGAAGCGCCTGATTTCAAGGCGACCGCGGTAATGGAGGACGGCTCGATAAAGGAAGTGAAACTCTCGGATTTCAAGGGCAAGTACGTCGTGCTCTTTTTCTATCCGCTCGACTTCACGTTCGTATGCCCCACAGAGATAATCTCGATGAGCGACAGGATGGAGGAGTTCGAAGTCAGGAACGCGCAGGTGCTGGGCGTCTCTGTCGACAGCCAGTTCTCCCATCTCGCATGGAGGAACACGCCCAGGAAAAAGGGCGGCATAGGCGAGATAACCTACCCGCTCGTCTCCGACCTCGACAAGTCGATAAGCAGGCACTACGGCGTCCTGGTCGAGAAGCCGGGCATTGCGCTCCGCGGCCTGTTCATAATCGACAAGCTCGGCAAGATACGCCACATCACCATCAACGACCTGCCGCTTGGGAGGAACGTAGACGAGGTGTTGAGGGTTCTGGACGCGATACAGTTCAACGAGAAGCACGGCGAGGTCTGCCCGGCCAACTGGAAACAGGGCGAGAAGGGCATGAAGCCCGACCAGAAGGGCCTGGAGAACTACGCCGAGGCGCATTTCTAAGGAGGAGACGAAATGGCAAACTGGAAATGCGGCGAATGCGGGCATACGAAGGATTCGAGGTGCAAGCCAAAGAAGTGCCCGCAGTGCGGAAGCTCAAAGGGTTTCGCCAAGGCCGAGGAGGCCTGCGAGACCTCAGAATAGCTCGCCTGGAAAGGGGGCTCTTGCAATTAACGGAGAGGCCATGAAAGACGCCAGGTACAACAACTTAATATCGTTTTCAGCAAAAGGGCGCCAGGGAGCGCCTGCAGAGGGCGAAGAGCCCGAAAGGGGCCTGGATACAGACTCCATAAACGCTTACTTCAAGAGCATACGCAAGGTGAGCCTCCTCACCGGCGCCGAGGAAAAGACGCTGGCAAGGAGGATAGCCAAAGGCGACGAGCTTGCCAGGAGGAAGATGATAGAGGCAAACCTCCGGCTCGTCGTGAACATAGCGAAAAGATACCTCAACAGGGGCCTGCCGCTGCAGGACCTCATCGAGGAAGGGAACATCGGCCTCATAAAGTCCGTGGAGAAGTTCAGGGCCTCAAAAGGCTGCAAGTTCTCGACTTACGCGACATACTGGATAAGGCAGTCGATAGACAGGGCGATAGCCAACCAGGCGAATACGATAAGGCTCCCCATCCATATCACCACGGACCTCGCCAAGGTGTCGAGGGCCGAAAGGGAGCTTACCATGGAGTACAGCCGCGAGCCTTCCATGAGGGAGCTGGCCGACAAGACCGGCCTGTCCGGGAGGTACGTGAAAAAGCTCACCTCAATAAGCAGGAAGAGCTACTCGCTGGAAGCGGCCGTTAACGACGATTCTGATCAGCCGCTCCTCGACAGGCTCGAGGACGAGACCTTCCCGCCCCCGATGGAGGGCGTGGACAGCTCGGACAGGGCCGCGAGGATAAGGCTCTGGCTCGCTTCCCTCGACGATAACGAACGGCTCGTCATCACCGAACGTTTCGGCCTAGACGGCAGCGACCCGAGGACTCTAGAGTCGGTCGGCCGCGAGTTCGGCATCACCCGTGAGCGCGTCCGCCAGATAGAGGCAAAGGCTTTGGCGAAGCTCCGCAAGATGGCGGAAAACGAAGATTATGAGCTGGCGGCGTAAAGCCGCGGCAATGTTCGACAGGCTGCAACAATTACCCTCTTAACCTAATCCCTCCAACGACCCCGCACGCTCTCAGGGGAGGCGGACTCCGCCTCCCCTGAACCTATTTCAGAGGCAGGCCCGCGCTTGCCGGGCTAAAGTCTTCCCTACAGCCCGCCGATAGGTGATTCAAGGAGAGTGCCATGAGAATAGAAGATACCCACGTACAGCAAGCCTCCAGGCATCAGGTGGAGGGACACGGGAAAAAGGACGGGCTCAGGGAAGCGAAAGAGCGCCACGACCACCATCACCACCACGACGGCGTCCACCGCCACAAGAGGCCTGACGTCGTTGCCATATCCGACGAGGCCAGGGCGCGCTTCGAGTCGATGCACAAGAGGTCTGAAAAGGCCAGGGGCCATGACGATTTACATATCCCAGAGGGTGTCGGCCCGGCAGGTTTGATCGGAAGGCTCATCCACAAGGCCTTCGGAGGCCACGGCCTGGACATAAGCGACATAGCAAGGGCAGGCAGGCCCCAGGCCGCAGCTGAGCCCGTACTGCAAGAAGGCGCGAACTCCTCGGGCTTTTCAGCCTCCATAGAGCAGCTGAATTTGAGCGCTTCAGGCACCATCAAGACCGCCGACGGCGAGGAGGTCGGCTTCACTCTGGAGCTCAACGTGACGAAGGCCTCGATGTCCGGCTTCTCCTCCGGGCCGGGGGATGCGCAAAACCCGCTGACAATCAACTTCGAAGGCTCCTCGAGCGAACTCTACTCCATGAGCTTCAAATTCAACGCCGCTTCCGGAGAAGAAACTGGCACAGACGGCGGCACCGGCCTCCTTACCGTAGATAACGGCAGCGAAAATCCGGGCCAAACGGCAGAAAACGGAGACGCGGCCTCAAGCATCTCGAGCATGCCGGATTTTCTCAAGGCCCTGAGAAGGGCTGATTTCACCTCGACCTACTTTTCTTTCTCAAGGACCACCATCGAAGCGAGCACCTACTCTGCGATAGCAGAAGGCGCTCCAATCGATTCATTCACACCCGGCACACCAACTTCCAATACCCCAATCGACTTGGTAGCCTGAAGCCTTTTGAGAGAACCTTTTTGTAAAAAGGTTCTCTCAAACTCTCTCCAAAAACTTTCAGTTCTTCCTGAGACTATCCTCCGAATGGGGGTAGTCTCAGGAACTTGAAGTCTTTGAAGGGGGTATGGGGGAAACTTTCTACAGAAAGTTTCCCCCATAAAAGCCTTCTGCCCGCCAACGCGATGCGTATTTAAAGAATACCCTTATTTTGATATACTCTTTCTGGGCCGCCTTGTATGTGGGCGGCTATTCTCTCTTCAAAGGGTATTTATCATGGGCCGAAGCAACAAGCCGAAGAAGAAGGCCCCCAAGCCTCCTGCCAATTCAAATATCTCCATAGTCCTCGTGGAGCCGCAGAGCTCCGGGAACGTCGGGAGCGTGGCCCGCGCCATGCGCAACACCGACTTCACCGACCTTGTCCTCATAAACCCCTGCGATTATAAGAACAACGAGTCATACTCGATGGCATGCAAGGCTGACGACGTCCTGGCGAGGGCGCGGGTCTTTCCGACTCTGGAATCCTACATCGGAGAGCCTTCGATAGTCGTCGGCACCACGAGGAGGGTCGGCAGGAACAGGTTCCCGGTGATGACGCTCGCTGAGGCGGTGCCGGTGATACTTCGCCTTGCGGCCTCTAACAGGGTAGGGATACTCTTCGGCAGGGAGGACAAGGGCCTCAGGAACGAGGAGATTCCTCCATGCGACATCCTCGTCGAGATACCGACTTCAGAGGATTACCCGTCGATAAACCTTTCGCACGCTGTCTTCACCGTCTGCCACCACCTTTTTACGGCGCAAGTCCCGAAGGCCGATACCATAAAGGCCGCGCCTAAGGAAGAGGTCGAGAAGATGTACGCCCACATCGAGAGGACGCTGAAGGGGCTCGGCTACGGGGACGCCGGAGGGGAGTACCTGCTTGAGGCGATAATGCGCAACTTCAAGCGGCTTTTCGGCAGGACGGGGCTCATGCTCAAGGAGGTCAACATGCTTCGTGGCATCTTGAGCCAGGTTGAAAAAAGGGCTGTGGACGGGGAGGAAGGCCATGAAGGACCTGAACAGGCAGATGCTGGAGAGCGCTCAGGCGGCGCTCAGGGAATCTAAGGCCGATTTTCTGCTCCTTTTTATCGACGCCGTCGAGGAGAAGGACTTCTGGAGGAGGTTCAGGGAAAAAAAGAAGTTCATCCTCGTGACCCAGAAGGACGAGGCCGCCGCTTCTCTTGAGGGCCGGGCCAAAGAGGTCAGGGCGGTTTTGAAGCTGCCGCCAGTTAAGCTTACGAGGCTGGGGCAGGTCAAGCTTACGCTCATCATGTGCGTTGCAGAGGGGCTCATTAAAAGCTCTGACAAGGTCGTCTGCCTCACGGGCCTTCCGGTTCACGGGCAGCTCGACACGCTCATGGTCATAGACCTCGAAAAAGAGGCCGAGGTCTTCTCGGCGATGGGCATCTCAATGGACCTTTTGAACAAGGTCAAGCCAGAGGTGCTGGAGTCGGTCTTAAACATCGCGCTCGAGCTCTCCAGCGAGGGGCGCGAAGGCAGGACGGTGGGCACGACGTTCGTCATCGGCGACAACGACAGGGTCATGGGCCTTTCAAGGGCGCTCATCATGAACCCGTTCAGGGGCTACCCCGAGGAGTCGAGGAACATCCTCGACGAGGCTGTGCATGAGACCATTAAAGAGTTCTCTCTGCTCGACGGGGCCTTCCTCATAAGGGAGGACGGGGTGGTGATGGCAGCGGGGGTGCACCTTGACGCCGCCTTGAAGGAAGAGGGGCTGATGCCGGGGCTCGGGTGCAGGCACATGGCCGCCGCGGGCATAACCGACCTCACCGATTCAGCGGCAATAACCATTTCAGGCTCAACCGGGATAGTAAGGATATTCAGGAAAGGCAAGGTCCTTCTCGAGCTCGAGAGGCCCGCGCAGGCGAACGGAGACGTCCGGCTTGACAAGGGGCCCTTAAAAATGTAATCATCCGGTAAAGTCGTATCTGGGCACCCCGGAAGGGGTTTAATAGGGAATCCCGTGGTTCGCGTAAGCGGAGAATCGGGAACGGACCCGCCACTGTAAGCGGCAACGAAACCCAAGTAACGCCACTGGCAACAGCCGGGAAGGCGCGGGGAGTAGGCAATGCAAGGCCGCGAGTCAGGAGACCTGCCCTGGTATGCCTCACAGCTTTCTTCGAAGGTAAAGAAGGTGAGGGGAGAACGCTATTTCGTTCCCGTATACCCTCTTTCATCCCGAAGGAGGGTATTTTTTTTGTCCAGGAAGAGGTGAAAAGATGGCAGGCAACAACAGCAGGGCGATAATGCTCCTCGGACACGGCAGCAAGGCCCCCGAGGCCAACGAGACATTGAGGAGGGCGGCAGCGGCCGTGGAGGAGCGCGGCGGCTACGGAATGGTCCTCCCTGCCTTCCTGCAGATGGAAAGGCCTGATTTCCAGGAGGCGGTCGACGAGCTTGTGTCAAAGGGTTTCACCGACGTAACCGTCATGCCTTATTTTCTCTATATGGGGCTCCATGTAACGAAGGACCTTCCGGCGGAGATGGAAGAAGCTAAAAAAAGGCACGCGGGGCTCAAGGTCGCTCTCACGCAGAACCTCGGCTTCCATGATAAGCTCATAGACATAACGATACAGCGCATCGAGGAGTTCGCCTCAAGCGGCGAAAAGGCCGCCCAAAAGCCCTGCCAGCACCCGATTGAAAAAGAGAGCTTCAGGATAATAGGGACGGAGCTGGACGAGAGCGCGTTCCCGGCGATAGAGCTCCCGGTAATAAAGCGCGTAATCCATACTACCGCCGATTTCGAGTTCAAGGACATATTGAGGTTCACCCCGGGCGCTGTCGAGGCCGGGGTGAAGGCCATAAGAGAAGGGCGGCCCGTAATAACCGACGTCAGAATGGTCGAGGCCGGGATAATGAAGTACAGGCTCGACCCCTTCGGCGCTAAGACCTTTTGCTTTTCTTCCGACAGGTCTGTAGCGGACGCGGCAATTGCCAAAGGCACCACGAAGACCGCCGCCTCCATGAAAAAGGCCGCCGAATACATGGAAGGCGGCATAGTCGCGGTCGGGAACGCGCCGACGGCTCTCTTTGAGCTTCTGCGCATAATATCCGCCGGAGGGCCGAAGCCGGCGCTCATCGTGGGCGTGCCCGTGGGCTTTGTCGGAGCGGCCGAATCAAAAGAGGCGCTCGAAAAAAGCGGCCTAACCTCTATATTTACGAGGGGCAGGAAGGGCGGCAGCACGGTAGCGGTAGCTATCGTGAACGCGCTTGCCATACTCGCTGGCCAGGCCGAGGCGGGCAAGCCTTAGATAAGGCGGGCTTTCAAAAGTCCGGGAATGAATGCATATACCAGACGGCTACCTGAGCCCCGCCACCTGCGCCGTCTTTTACGGCGTGATGGCACCGGCATGGTATTTGGCCTCGAAGAAGACAGAGAAGACGCTAGGCGTGAAGGGGCTTCCGCTGATGGCTCTGGGGGCGGCCTTCACCTTTGTCATACAGATGTTCAACTTCCCGGTGCCGGGCGGCACTTCGGGCCATATGGCCGGAGGGGCGGTCCTCGGGATAGTGCTAGGGCCCTGGGCGGCCATCATGGCGATGAGCCTCACCCTCGGCCTTCAGGCCCTGTTCTTCGGTGACGGCGGGATCCTGGCGTTTGGAGCAAACTGCTTCAACATGGCCCTGGTAATGCCAGTTTCCGCGTACGTGGTCTTTAAAGTCGTGGCCTCCGGAGAGGCCGGAGCGTTCAGGAGGTTTTTTGGCGCGGCCCTGGCAGCTTACATTGCGGTAAACCTAGCCGCGCTCGCAACCGGAATAGAGCTCGGGTTACAGCCGTTGATTGCTCACACCGCCGAAGGCAGGGCGCTTTACGCGCCTTACCCGCTCAATATAGCGGTCCCGGCGATGGCGTTGCCGCATCTGCTGTTTTTCGGCGTGGTCGAGGCCCTTGCCACGGCGATGGTCGTCTCATACGTTCTCAAGATGGGGATTTTTGTCGAGGCAGGGCGAAAGGCGTCATTGAGGCCCTTGTTGGTTTTTGTCGGCGTCCTCATCGCGCTTGTCCCGATCGGGCTCATTGCGGCAGGCACTCCCTGGGGCGAGTGGGGCAAGGAGGAGCTCGGGCAGCTTTTAGGCTACGTCCCTTCAGGCGTCGAGAGGTTCGAGGGCGCGTGGAAAGGCGTCCTGCCTGATTATGGGCAGGGTTCCGGCCGCAAGGCTTTGCTCTATGTCTTGTCAGCACTCGGCGGAAGCGTTCTTCTGGTGGCTGTTGTCTATGCCTGGAGCAGGCTATGGAAAAAATGACGCTGCCGGACTGGATGAAAGAGGCCCCAACTGCTGTATGCCCGGCATCGAGCGGGAAAGAGCGAAAGGGCTTTCTGGACAGGAGCCTCAGGAACTTCGCTTCTGTTTTGAAGCGGGCTTTCGCCTCCGGTAAGACGAAAGACGGGCCGATGCAGAATCTGGAGCCGAGGGCAAAGCTCGCCGGTTTTTTTCTTCTGATACTCGCCGCCGCCCTCTTTGAGAGCTGGATTTTCATATTAGCTTTACTCGTCATGACCGTCTGCCTTTCGGCAATGACGAAGGCCGGAGCCGCTCCATTATTGGTCCGCGCCCTTCCCGCGATAGTCTTTACGGCGGTTATGGCGGCCCCGGCCGTTTTCAGCTTCGTGACCCCGGGTGCTCCGCTCGCCGGGGTCGGCGGCTTGACGATAACCGCCGAGGGCGTAAGCACCGCGCTTTTTTTCGTGTTGAGGGTTTCTGCTATCGCGGCTCTGGCAGCCCTTTTGGTTTTGACGACTGCTGAGGCGGATTTTTTCAGGGGACTCGGCAGGCTCCTTCCGGGCTTTTTCAGCGCGGCGCTTTTTTTCACGTTCAAGTATTGCCTCATACTCGTGAAGACGGCTGAAGGGGCGGCGCTGGCGAGGAAGTCCAGGACTATAGATTCAAGGGGCGTTAAGGAAGCCCAGAGGTGGTTCGCTTCAAGGGCGGCCTTCATCTTAAAGAAGTCGCTGAATACTGCCGAAGAGGTCAGCATGGCTATGGTCTCAAGGGGCTTTGAAGGCCGTGTAGCTACGGCCCCGGCAGGCCCTCTCGGGTTTGCCGAGTACCTCTGGCTCGGGGCCTCGAGCTTTTTCTTCTTTTTGTCATTCGGCTTCTGAGGGAGGCCAATGGACGAGCTCTTCAGGTTAGAGGGAGTAAGCTACTCGTACGGGGACAATAGCGCCCTGAAGGACGTAAGCTTCTCGGTAGAGGCAGGCTCCTCTCTTGCGGTACTCGGGGCTAACGGCAGCGGCAAGTCGACCCTCATGAAGATACTCGACGGCCTCGTCTACCCGGAGACCGGCTCGGTCCTGTTCGCCGGGCAGCCCCTCACGGAAGCCGCGCTCCATGGCGAGTTCCTAAAGTGCTTCAGGAAGAGAGTGGGCTTCGTCTTCTCCGAGCCCGACGTGCAGCTCTTCTGCTCGACAGTGGAAGAGGAGCTCTTTTTCGGCCCGCTCCAGCTGGGCATCGAAAGGCAGGAGGCGCAAAAGAGGGTCTCAGCTCTGCTTGACATGCTCGGCATTAGGGGGCTCGCGGAAAGGGCGCCCTATACTCTCTCGAGCGGCGAGAAGAAAAAAGCGGCGATAGCCGCCGTGCTCGCGGTAAACCCGGACGTCCTGCTGCTCGACGAGCCGACGAACGGGCTGGACCCGAGGACGCAGGTCTGGCTCTACGAGCTGCTCGACGCCCTGAAGGGCTCCGGCAAGACGATCGTGATGGCTACCCACGACTTGAGCCTCGCCGAGGACCTGTCCGAAAGGATAATCGTGCTCGACGAAGGGCACAGCGTTGCCGCCGACAGGAAGGCTGCCGCTGTGCTGGGCGACAAGGACCTGCTCCTGAAGGCGAACATAATACATGAACACGCGCACCGGCACGGAGACATCATACACAGGCACAGCCACGGGCCATACTCCATACATGATGAACACGATTAGGCATCATAAAAACGAAGGAGGCTTTTGCAGTATGATGAGATACGTCGTTTTCACGCTCGCGTTCATGTTCGTTTTCGCGGGTGCGGGTTTTGCCCAGGACACCGAGGTCGAGGATTTGAAACGCAGGGTCGAGGAGCTCGAAAAGAGGGTGGCTGACGGCAAGGAAGTCACCGAAGAGCTAGGCCACAGGAGGCTGCACCCGGTACACAGCGTCTACGGACTTACGGTAAGCGGCAGCGTAACCGCCACGGCCCACGGCGCGGCAGTAGAGGGCGGTAACGGCCCGAGCGGCGAGGGCGCTTTCTCCGCCGACCTGGTCGTCGAGACCCCGGTAGGCGAGAAGGGCAGGGCGGTGCTGGTATTCGACTTCCAGAGGGGAGCTGGAATGGATTTCGGGACTTCCGGCATAGGTTTTGCCACGAACCCCAACGGCGCTGGCACCGGCTATAACGCCGACATAGAGGCCTTCAACGACTCGAACGTACATTTGACGCAGGCCTATTACGAGCGCGACGTCAACGAGAGGCTCTCGTTCTCCGTCGGCCAGCTCGACATAACCGGCTACTTCGACGCCAACGAGTTCGCCAACGACGAGAGGTCGCAGTTCATGGCACCGGTCTTCGTTAATAACCCCGTCATCGAGTTCGGCGGCTCGGAAGACTTCTACGCTCTCGGCGTGCGCGCGACCTGCGCGCCTACAGAGAACATCGCTGTAACGCTGGGCGCTTTCGAGGGCGACGGCGACTATACCGACACCTTTGACAAGCCGTTCCTCATGGCCGAGGCCGACTTCGCCTTCAAACCTTTTGGCATGGACGGCAATTACAGGGTATACTACTGGTACAGGGGGGCAAGGCCCGACCTTGACACCTCTGACCTGACGCTGGCTGAAACGGTCGCGACCCCGGCAAACTTGATGCTCCTCGAGGACTTCAACAACGGAGTTGGCATAAGCATAGACCAGATGGTCTCCGAGAACGTCGGCGTATGGCTGAGGGCCGGCCTCCAGAGGGAGCAGGTGGCCCAGTTCGACAAGTTCGTCGGCGCCGGCGTAAACGTAGCAGGTGAGTTCTTCGGCCGTGCGAACGACAGAATGGGCTTCGGCTACGGCGCGAGCTTCATGGGGCAGGACTACGAGGATTATCTCAACACCCTCGGCGCTTTCGAGTCTGCCACCGAGCATTACCTGGAGCTCTATTACAACTACGCCGTGGAGCACGCCGGGCCTGACGAGGGCTTCCACGTCTCTCCGGACTTCCAGTACGTCGTGAACCCGGGCGGCGACAAGAACGCGCCGAGTGCTTTCATTTACGGTATCAGGCTGCAGACATACTTCTAAAGAAGGTTGATTGCTTTTCTTTACTGCCGTCATTGCGAGGAGCGAAGCGGCGACAAAGCAATCTCGGAGTGTTCTATTTATATAAAGACGAGATTGCCACGCTTCGCTCGCAATGACAAATAATAACGTATCATCATTAATAGAGGAGGAACTTGAATGGAGAGGATACTTACGGGAGTAAACGGAAACGCCCTGCTGATGCAGGCCCTGATGGTGGTCATATTCGCCGTCATGGCGGTGACGATAGCCTACGGCGTGGAAACGGTAGCCCCCGGCGTGCACGACGCCTTCCACGACTTCAGGCACGTCATCGGCATGCCCTGCCACTGAGGTAGATTGGAATGAACCTGAAAGAGTATTTGAAATCCGGCGTCATCGCCGGGGTCGTCTGGGGCTGGCTTTCGTACCTGACCAACGCTGTCACCGGGGTGTTCCCGTTTGAAGGGAGCTTCGCCCAGGACATAGTGTCGTTCTCGTTCGCGGGGGCGGTCTTCGGCCTGGGGACAGGGGCATCTCTCGCCCTCTTCGGCCGTTTCATCCCGTTCAGGTCCGTTGTCGCGAGGGCGGTCTTCGCTTCCGCCTTCATCTGGATAGCGCTGAGGCTGGTTGGCGACATGCTTTCAATGATGGAGCCTGAAAGGTATCACCTCTTTACGCCCGGGACAATCCAGGGACTTGGTTTGTCGATCGTTCTCGGCGCGATCCTGGGTATCCTGGTGAGAAAGGCCGCAGGCCCGGCGCCAGTGAACGCATGAGGCGCTAGTTTGCTTAGAAAAGGATATACGACAGGCACATGTGCCGCTGCCGGAGCCAAGGCAGCGGCACACGCGCTTCTGGGCGGAAAGGCCCTCTCTTCGGTCGAGGTCACGCTGCCTTCAGGCTCATCTCTTACCATCCCGGTGAAATCGGTAAAGGTGTCGGACGGAGCCGCCCGCGCGGTCGTCATAAAAGACGCGGGGGACGACCCGGACGTAACCAACGGCGCTGAGTTCGTGGCCGAGGTAAGGGTTGCTGGGCAGAACGCCGTCAAGCCGTCGGTTGCGATAAGGGGTGGGGAGGGCGTAGGCGTTGTCACGAGGCCCGGGCTCAAGGTTGCCCCTGGAAGGCCAGCGATAAACCCGGTGCCGCTGAAGATGATACGCGCCGCGCTACTGGAAGCCGCCAGGGCCCACGGCAGCCGCGCCGCGCTCGTCGTCACGATATCGGTGCCGAAGGGAAGGGAGCTCGCTGAGCGCACCATGAACGCGAGGCTCGGGATAATGGGCGGCATCTCCATTCTCGGCACGAGCGGCATAGTCGAGCCGATGTCGCTTGCAGCCTACACCCATTCGATAAGCCTCGGGGTCGACGTTGCGCTGGCAAGCGGGCTTACCGAGGTCGTCTTCTCCACCGGCAGGTCGAGCGAGAAGGTCGCCGAAAGGGAGCTACCTTTGCCTGAAGTGGCCTTCGTCCTCACGGGCGACCACATGGGCCATGCGCTCCGCGACGCGGCGGGAAGGAAGGGGCTCGAGCTCATTACAGTCGCCGGACAGTTCGGCAAATTCACGAAGCTTGCGGCAGGGCACTTCGAGACCCATTGCTCTGACTCTTCCGTCGAGTTCGCGTTCTTGGGCGGGCTTTGCGCCCGTTTCTCGGCAAGTGATGCTATTGTCAAAAAGGTCCTCTCCGCCAACACGGCGAGGGAAGTATATTTATTATTGAAGGAAAAAGGGCCCCGGGAAGTGATAACCGAGGTCACGAGGCTTGTAAGGGAAAATTCGGAAAGGATAGCCGGAAAGAAGGTGCGGGCCGTTCTCGTTGGATATGAGAACGACCTGGCCTCGAGCGCGGGATGATATACGTCATAGGCATAGGCATAAACGGCAGGGCAAGCCTCCTCGAGGGGCCTGCCCGCCTCATCGATGAAGCAGGGCTCCTCGTAGGCGGCAGGCGCCACCTCGACGAGTTCCCTGGCGCTAAAGGGCTGAAGGTCCCGTTCAAGGGGCTTTCTGAGGCCGCTTCCTCGATACGGGATTTCCTCAGACGCGGCAAGGGCCACGCCGTGGTGCTCGCGACCGGCGACCCGCTTCTTTTCGGCATAGGCTCTTTCATATTGAAGGAGTTCGGCAAGGACGCAGTCGAGATAATACCAAACGTGAGCGCCGTGCAGGAGGCTTTCGCCAGGATAAAAGAAGATATGAACGGCGTGAAGGTGCTGAGCGCCCACGGCAGAGAGGCTGACATCGGTCTTTTAGCCGATGAAGTCGCCGCAAACGCGAAGCTCGCGCTTTTCACCGACAAGGAAAACAGCCCTGCGAGGCTCTCGAAAGAGCTGTTGGAGCGCGGTGTGCCGGACTTGAGGGCGTTTGTCTGCGAGGCGCTGGGCACCGGCAGGGAACGCATCTTCGAGGGCACGCTTAAAACTGTCGCCCGTAAACGCTCGTTCGACCCGCTCAACGTCTTCATCATGCTTAACGAAAAGGGCGGCCCTCAAAAAAGCGGCTTCGGCTTCCCCGACAGCCTTTTCAGCCACTCGGGCGGCATGATAACAAAAGAAGAGCTCCGCGTCATCGCTCTGGCCAAGCTCGCTGTGGCGAGACATTCGGTCGTCTGGGACATTGGCGCGTGCTCTGGGTCGGTCGCGATCGAGGCGGCCCGCCTTACCACCGGGGAAGTCTACGCGATAGAAAAAAACAAGGAGCGCGCAGCCGACATAGTGGAGAACGCGGCACGCTTCAAGACCCGTAACCTTACAGTTGTAAAGGGCGCGGCCCCCGGTGCGTTGAAAGGCCTTCCCGCGCCTGACGCAGTATTTGTAGGAGGAGGCGGGGAAGACATAGTGAAGATATTGTCGGTGGCCGCCAGAAGGCTTAAAAAAGGGGGCCGTCTGGTCGTGAACGCCGTCACGATGGAGACTTCGTCGAAGGCAATTGATTTTCTCGCAAAAAAAGGATGGGAAAAGGAGCTTCTTCTCGTGAGCGTATCAAGGTCGAAGAAAGCCGGAGGGCTTACCATGCTCGCGGCCCACAACCCGCTCTTCATCATAGCGGCAAGGAGGCCGGTGTGAAGACTGGTATATTCTACGGAGTGGGCGTCGGCCCCGGAGACCCGGAACTCATAACTATAAAGGCCGTAAACGTCATCAAGGCGTCACCTGTCATCGCAGTTCCCAGGTCGAGCGACAAGGGCACGAGCCGCGCGCTCGACATAATAAAGGGGGTGCTCGACTTCGGCGGCAAGGAGCTCCTCGAGCTGCCGTTCCCGATGACGAAGGACAGGGAAGAGCTCGTATCTTCGAGGAGGCAGGCCGCTTCCCTTGTGGCCGAGAGGCTTTCAAAGGGTCAGGACGTCGCCTTCATAACCCTCGGCGACCCTCTTGTCTTCTCGACCTTCAGCTACCTCATACCGTTCGTAAGGGAGCTCGCGCCGCTCTCTGGGATAAAGGCCGTGCCCGGCGTGACCTCGTTTTCAGCGGCGGCCTCCCTCCTGTCAATGCCTCTTGCGGAAACGGACGAGAGAGTTATAATTGTACCTGCCGCGTACGAGCTTGAAAAGGTGAGCCAGGCGCTCAATGCCGCCGATACCGTCGTCCTCATGAAGGTCAACAGGGCCATCGACAGCATAATCGACCTCATAGAGGGAGCTGGCCTTGCCGGAAAGGCCTTCTTCGTCTCGAGGGCTGGCTGGCCCGAAGAAGAGATAGTAACGGACCTCATGAAGATAAGGGGCACGAAGCCCGACTACTTCTCGATGATAATAATAAGGAAAAATGGCTGAGAACAGGGACAACGCTAAGGTTTTTTTCGTCGGCACCGGCCCGGGAGACCCGGAGCTCATAACGGTCAGGGGCATGAACCTGCTGAAGACGGCTGACCTCGTCATCTACGCCGGCTCTCTCGTGAGGGAAAAGGTGCTCGGATACTGCGAGAGCTCTCCCGAGATAAGGAACAGCGCATCCATGAGCCTCGGCGAGATAACTTCTCTCATGGTCGAAGCCGTCCGCGCCGGAAAAAAAGTGGTGCGCCTCCACACGGGAGACCCCTCCCTTTACGGAGCGCTCCGCGAGCAGGCCGACGTACTTGAAAAAGAAGGCGTCGCGTACGAGGTCGTCCCCGGCGTCTCTTCAGCTTTCGCTTCAGCGGCCGCTCTCAAGAGGGAGTTGACGCTCCCCGGGGTGACGCAGACCGTCATATTTACGCGGGTCGAGGGAAGGACGCCGGTTCCAGAAAAAGAGAGACTATCCCTACTTGCAGCCCACGGCGCGACCATCTGCATATTCCTGAGCGTTGCCATGATGGACGAGGTGGTAAGGGAGCTTTCCGCCGGCTACCCGCAGGATACGCCGGTTGCGGTCGTGTACAGGGCCTCATGGGAAGACGAATCGGTCGTGAAGGGCACGCTTTCGGATATAGCGAAAAAGGTTGCCGAGGCCGGGATAAATAGACAGGCGATGATAATAGTCGGACAGGCGATAGGAGACAACCCGGGCGAGAACTCGAAGCTCTATGACGCCGGTTTCAGCCACGGGTACAGGGAATGAGGCCGTTCCTCTATTATCCGGTCCCTGCCGCGCTTTACGCCGTTCTCGTGCTGGTCCTTTCGCTCCTGCCTAATTCAGGGGGGCCGTCCCAGGGCTGGGACAAGGCCAACCACTTCATCGCCTACGCCGTGATGTCTTTCCTGTTCATGCGGGCCGCGGCAGCTAAGGGCGTCTCTTCAGCAAGGGCCGCTTTCGCCGCCGTCGCCGTTGCCACGTTCTTCGGCATCGGCGTCGAGTTCCTTCAGGCGCTCACTCCGACGAGGCAGGCCGAGGCTCTGGACGCGCTTGCCAATGCGCTTGGCGCGCTCCTGGGGGCCGCTCTCTTGAGTTTCATAAAATACAGGGCGGAGGTGAAAAGATGCTTGTAGGCGAGATGACGATGTCCGAGTTCAAAAAGGGCGTCAGGAAATCCTCTGTACTCATCGTGCCCTTCGGCACAGTCGAGGCCCACGGCACGCACCTGCCTCTCAATACCGACACACTCGTCATACGCGAGGCCGTGGCCAGGGTCGCAGGGAGGAACATGTCCGTCTTCATGGCCCCTCCAATCCAGTACGGCGTGTGCACCTCCACGGGACCGCACCCCGGCACAATCGGAATAACCGCCTCGACGTTGAGGCTCCTTGCGGCTGATATAGTCAAAAGCGGCTATGAGCAGGGCTTCAGGAACATAATGCTCGTATCAGGACACGGCGGCTCCATCCATGTGGCTGCCCTGAAGGAAGCCGCCGAAGAGCTCGTCTCAAGGCTCGACGGCCTCAAGATGGCGGCCTTTTCGATATATGAGCTCATCGGCCGCGAAGCTTCCGAGATAGCCGAGACTAAGAACGACTCCCACGCGGGAGAGCTCGAGACTTCCCTCATGCTCCATCTCGCCCCACGTCTTGTCAAGGGCAGGTCAAAGGAAGAGTACCCGGATTTCCCGAGGCCTCTCATATTGAAGGACAAGCTCAAGTACTGGCCCGGAGCCGTCTGGGGAGACCCGGGCAAGGCCACCGCTGAAAAGGGAGAGAGGCTCTTTAACGCGATGCTCGAGAAGCTCGAAGAGGTGGCAGGCAGGCTTGAAAGGTCGAGATAAGATAAATTCGGCCGCTGTTTTCGCGCTTACCGAAAGGGGGGCAGGCCTGGCGGCAAAGATAGCGGCTGCAATCGGCCCGGCGGAAGTATTCAACCCAGCTGCCCTTGCCAACGGCGGGCTTAAAAAGGAAGCCGCGAAAGCCTTTAAGGGCAGCGAGGCCCTTGTCTTCATATCTGCCACGGGCATTGCGATAAGATCTGTCGCCCCGCTACTTAAAGGCAAGCACCTCGACCCGGCAATCGTCGTGGTCGACGAGCGCGGCAGGTTTTCGATAAGCCTCCTTTCGGGTCACATGGGCGGTGCGAACAAGCTCGCGGGGGTTGTAGCGAAGGCAATTGGCGCTACCCCGGTCATTACTACGGCGACAGACGTCTGGGGGCTCCCGTCGGCTGAAGAGCTGGCCGGGTCTTTCTCCCTCGTCATAGAAGACCCGAAGAAGATAAAGGCCGTGAACTCAGCCATATTGGAGCGCGCGAAGGTCTTTGTAGTTGACGGAAACGCGGCGAGGCGTAAAGAGACGGCCAAGAGGTTCAAGGGCGTATTCACCTGCCGGAGGGCTTTGCCAAAAAAGCCCGGGCCGAAAGACGCTTGCATCGTCATATCGAGCAGGGTCGAACCCATCCCTCCGGAGCTTGCCGGAAGGACGCTGGTCCTTCGTCCCAGGGAGATAGCCGTTGGCGTCGGCTGCGGCAAGGGCGTCCCGAAGGCTATGATTAAAAAGGCCCTTGTCGAAACCTTTGCCGCCGCCCGGCTCTCAACTCTTTCCATAAGGAATTTCGCCACGATAGACATCAAGAAAAACGAAAAAGGGCTCAAAGCGCTCGCGAAAGAGTTAGGAGTGCCAATAGAGGTCTATTCGGCAGCCGGGCTCAACAGGGTCAATGGCCCTTTCCTGCTGTCGAGCGCGGTCATGAAAGCCACAGGGGCGCGCGCCGTCGCGGAACCTTCCGCCATAATCTCATCCGGAGCAAAAAAACTATGCATCAGGAAGACAAAGACAGGACACGTAACGATAGCCGCCGCCCTCATTCCATCAAGGTAGTTGGCCTGGGGCCGGGCGGCCTCGGCGACCTGACGCTCAGGGCCAAGAACGCGCTCGAAGAGGCCGACTCTGTCGTGGGCTACACTAGATACGTCGCGCTCGTAGGCGCGCTGATAGAGGGAAAGGAAGTCTTCTCGACCGGTATGACCCACGAGGTCGAGCGCTGCGAAAAGGCGATCTCGCTGGCCAGGGAGGGCAAGACGGTCGCCGTCGTCTCTTCCGGCGACTCGGGCATCTACGGGATGGCCGGGCTCATATTCGAGCTCCTTTCAGGGGATGAGTCCGTCGAGGTGGAGGTCATACCGGGTGTGCCCGCTTTCGTGGCGGCCGCTTCGCTTCTGGGCGCGCCCCTGATGCACGACTTCGCGTCGATTTCTCTTTCAGACCTCCTGACGGACTGGGAATTGATAGAGGCGCGCCTCGACGCCGCCGCGAAGGCTGACTTCGTAATGGCCCTTTACAACCCCAAGAGCTCCAAGAGGGTCGAAGGGCTCGGGCGCGCCCTCGACATCATCGGACGCCACAGGCCGGGGTCGACCCCTGTCGGCATCGTGAGGAACGCGTCGAGGAAGGACGAGGAGGTCATCATGACTACATTGAAGGAAACTCCCTCCTTTGCCGAAAAGATAGATATGCTTACGATACTCATCATAGGGAACTCTTCGACTTATTCCTCTGCCGGGCGCATGATAACCCCGAGGGGCTACAGGCTCGAGGGGAAGGGCGCGTAAATGGCCGGGTTCAAAAGGGCGCTTGTAATAGTCCTGGACAGCCTCGGGGCGGGCGAGCTTCCTGACGCGCACCGCTACGGTGACGAGGGCAGCCATACTCTCGATAACCTCGCGAAGGCAACGGGCACACTCCATCTGCCGAACCTCGTCTCTCTGGGCCTTGGCCACATCGACGGGGTGACGGCCATAGAGAAGGCGCTCCACCCAAAGGGCTCCTTCGGCCGCATGATGGAGGCCTCCCCCGGAAAGGACACGGCGACCGGACACTGGGAGATGGCGGGTGTCGTGCTGGAGCGGCCGTTCCCGGTCTTTCTGGACGGGTTCAGCGCAGAGTTGATGGACAAGTTCACGTCTCTTACCGGATACGGCTGGCTCTGGGCAAAGGCCGCCTCAGGCACCGAGATAATAGACCGCTTCGGGGAAGAGCACCTCGCCAGCCGCAAGCTCATCGTCTACACTTCCGCTGACAGCGTATTTCAGATAGCGGCCCATGACAGCGTGCTTTCTCTCGACGAGCTCTACCGGGTATGCGAGAAGACCAGGCTACTGGCCGACGAGTACAACATCGGCAGGGTCATCGCGAGGCCGTTTACAGGGCGGCCCGGCGCTTTCGAGCGGGTCGCGGCGAGGAGGGATTTCTCCACGCCCCCTCCAACGGAAACGCTCCTCGACCTCGTAAAGGCCGCAGGGCAGGAGACCGTCGGCATAGGGAAAATCGGCGACATCTTCGTGCACAAGGGGCTTACAAAAGAAGTCCATACCTCTTCCGACGCCGAAGGCATCGACCTCACGGTAGAGGCCCTCGCGAGCGTAAAGAGGGGGTTCATTTTCACCAACCTCGTCGACCTCGACACTCTTTACGGCCACAGGAACGACGCAGTCGGGTACGCGAGGGCACTTGAGGCGATCGATTCGAGGCTGCCGGAGGTAATGGACGTCATTGGGCCAGACGACATCCTCTTCATAACGGGCGACCACGGCTGCGACCCGACCACGCCTTCCACCGACCATTCAAGGGAGCATGTGCCTCTTTTGGCCTTTGGAAAGTCCGTTGCACGGGGCGTAAGCCTCGGCACGAGGGAGACGTTCGCCGACCTGGGTGCCACCATAGCCGAAGCCCTGGGGGCCGGGAAGACCGCGAGCGGGCGCTCGTTTTTGGGCGATTTATACAAATAGCTGGTATTTATGTTTTTTTTTGCCGCAAAGCCCCAGGGGCCGGGTTGCCCTTCCGTAATACCGATTGCTTTTTTCCTCTCTCGAGAGTATTATGGCTGTTGTAAATCAGCATACCCTCAGGATACCTCTTCCCTCTGTGATCCATACCGCTCATGGGTAAAAAGGTCTTAGCAAGGAGCGCGGTTTGCGGCGCTTCGCGCGCCAGAGGTATGCCGGGTAATAGTTCTGTCCGTTTCGGGCTGGAGTCGAAAAAAAGAAGATGGCAAAAGAAGGCACCCTCAGCCTTGATGCTCTGGGGAAGATAATAAGGTACTCGCACAGCCTCGAGGAGATGCTCGGCTTCGGCTCTGAAGAGCTAGTGGGGACCGATTTCACCTCGCTCGCGCCGAAGGGAGCTGAAGGCGAGTTCGCCGCGCTGTTGATGCTTGATATTGAAGCCGCCGCGCCGAAAAAGACCGCTATCCTCTGCAAGGACGGCTCCGTCCACGAGTTCTACCTTTCTGTGTATCCGCTCCGCGACAGCCGCGGCGCCCTCTATTCCTTCATGCTCAACATCTCTGGCAGGAAGACGGCCATGCCCGCCATCCTGAACGAGGAGTTCAGGCGCATATTCAAGTTCTCGAACGACGCCGTCGCCATAACCGACCGCGACGGCTCCATAATAGACGTCAACCAGGCCTTCCTCGACACCTACGGATACGACAGGCAGGAGGTGCTCGGCAAGAACCCCAGGGTGCTGAAGTCCTCGCATTCGTCAACCGCCCTTTACGAGAAGATGTGGAAGGACATACTCGACCCGGACAGGGGCTACTGGAGGGGCGAGATAATAAACATGGCCAAGGGCGGCCGCGAGGTGCCTGTCCTCCTTTCGATAAACGCGATAAAGGACTCGAAAGGCGAGATAAAGAACTTCCTCGGGATAGCCTTCAACATGACCCGCGAAAAGGAGCTGGACAAGCTCCGCAAAATGTACATAGACTACGTGGTCCACGACATCAGAGGGCCCCTGACCTCGATAACCGTCAACTCCGAACTGCTCCTGATGCAGCTTTCCGACATCCCCGAAAAGACAAAGAAGAAGATAGAAGTGATACTGGCTTCGGCGCAGAAGGTGAACACGATGGCCTCCGACATGCTGGAGTTCAGCCGCGCGCAGAACGGGAGCCTCAAGCTCAAGAAGGAGAAGGTCGCCCTCTCGCGTATCCTGAAAGAGGCCTTCGAGCCTTTTGAGGCCTCTGGCAAGAGCTTCCTCGTCAACGGCATGCCGTACCACGAAGGCTCTCTTCCGGGCGAGCTCTCAGCGGACGGGGAGAAGCTCCAGCGGGCGCTCTACAACATATTCAGCAACGCCTTCAAGCACGCCGCTTCGATCGTGAGACTCAGGGTGGACCGCGTCGACGAGGGGTACAGGTTCACGGTCTCCGACGACGGCAGGGGCATTTCTGCCGAGGAGGCAGACAGGATATTCGACGCCTTCTACCAGACGGAGGACGGCATAAAGACCGGCGGGGCCGGGTTGGGCCTCAACATCGTGAAGTGCTTCGTTGAGGCCCACGGCGGCAATGTCTGGGTCGAGCCGGGCGAGGGCTCCGGCGTGACCTTCGGCTTCCTCATCCCGGCGTAGCTTTTTATTTGACAAGGGTTATTCCCCGGAGTATATTACGCTCATGCCGGAGAATTCATCGAAAAAGCCTTACACCGTCGAGGGGCACATCTGGGTGGAGGGGGCCGAAGGCACCTTTCTGGGTATGGGCCGTGTGCTGCTTCTCGAGAGGATAAAAGAGTATGGCTCGATAACGAGGGCGGCAGGGTCGCTGGAGATGTCGTACAGGAAGGCCTGGGAGCTTGTGGAGTCGATGAACAGGCAGGCCGGGAAGCCCCTTGTTGTGGCCACGACCGGCGGCAAGGGAGGCGGCGGGGCCGTGCTTACCGAGGCAGGGGAGAGGGCGATAAAGCTTTTTGCCGGGCTCGACGCCGAGTTCAAAGAGTTCAGGGAGAAGATGAGTAGGATAGTCAAAAAAGGGGTCTGATTTTTTTTGAGAAGCGTTGGCTTGCGTAGGGAATAACGAGTACGGCCCGAGGCCGTTTTTCAGCCTTTTGCTTTGACTCCGGGTGCCGTATCTAATAGATTAAAAGAGATGGACATGATTGTAAAAAGAATGTTTCCCTGCCTGCTTGCAGCGGTTTTTCTGCTCTTTATCTCTTTCCAGGGGAGTTCACTTGCCGCTGAGAGGAAGATCACGGTCGCTGGTGCCTCTGACCTCTCGATGGCTTTCAAGGACATGGCCCGGGAGTTTGAAAAAGAGACCGGTTTCAAAGCCGTCCTTTCCCTCGGCTCGACCGGCATGCTGGCCCGGCAGATAGAGCAGGGCGCGCCATTCGACGCTTTTTTCGCCGCGAACAAAAAGTACGTCGAAGAGCTGGAAAAAGGCGGCTTCATACTGCCCGGCACTGTTGAACTCTATGCTGAGGGCAGGCTGGCCGTTGCGGTCAGGAGCGGCGGCAGCGTCAAGGCGGCCAGCCTCGAAGAGCTGAAAAAAAATAATATAAGGAAAATAGCTATCGCGAACCCAGAGCACGCGCCCTACGGCATAGCGGCGATGGAGGCCCTGAAGTCGGCGGGGCTTTGGGAGGAGCTGAAATCAAGGCTCGTCTACGGAGAGAACATAAGGCAGGCGCTCCAGTTCGTCGAATCGGGCAACGCGGAGGCAGGCATTGTCGCCCTTTCCATCGTCAATGTCCCGGGGATAGAGTACGCGGTAGTCCCCAAAAAACTCCACCGGCCAATAGCCCAGGCAGCCGGGGTCGTCAGCACGTCAAAAGAAAAAGAAGCCGCCGCCGCTTTCATAAAGTTCGTCAACGGCCCGAAGGGCTCTCCCATAATGAAAAAATACGGCTTCCTGCCGCCGGGTTCAAAGTAGATGGACTTCTTTCCCCTTTACCTTACCATCAAGGTCTCTTTTTTCGCGACGGTGCTTGCAATCGGCGCGGGGCTTCTGCTTGCGTGGGTCATGGCGAAAAGAGAGTTCTGGGGCAAGGGGCTCTTAGACGTCGTAATAATGCAGCCGCTCGTCATACCTCCCACGGTCCTCGGCTATTATCTCCTCGCTTTATTCGGCAGGTCCGGCTGGCTCGGCAGCCTCCTCGATTCCCTCGGCGTGGAGATAGTTTTCACATGGAAAGGCGCGGTCCTGGCCGCGTTTGTCTCTTCCTTGCCCCTTTTCGTCAAGCCCGCGAGGGCTGCCCTTGAAGGGGTGGGGTCCGACCTGGAGAACGCCGCGAGGCTTCTCGGCAAGACCGAATGGCAGGTCATAAGGACAATTACCCTTCCCCTTGCGTGGAGGGGCCTGCTCGCCGGAGCGGTCATGGCCTTCGCGAGGGCGACCGGCGAGTTCGGCGCAACCCTCATGGTGGCCGGGAACATCCCCGGCGTCACGCAGACTCTGCCCATCGCCATATACGACGCCGTGCAGGCAGGCGACAGCTCTTCTGCCAACGTACTCGTCCTCATAATAACCCTCTTTTCCTTCTCGGTCCTTTTCGTCGCCGGGAAAATAGGCCGTCAGAGGCTATAGGCCCCCATGCTCGAGATATCACTTAAAAAGAAGCTCAAAGGTTTCGAGGTGGGCGTAGAGCTCCGCCTCGAAGAGGAACTCCTCGTGCTTTTCGGCCCCTCCGGGGCCGGGAAGACGATGATACTTAAGATGATATCCGGCATAGCCGCCCCCGACGAGGGCAGGGTAGTCTCGGGCGGCGAGGTGCTGTTCGACTCCGCGAAGGGAGTGGACCTGCCCGTGAGGAAGCGTAAGGTAGGCTACCTCTTCCAGGACTACGCTCTCTTCCCGCACATGACAGTAGAGGAGAACATAGCCTACGGCATAGAAGGGCCGAAGGGGACTGCGGTGAAAAAAGTGGCCGAGCTCCTTTCACTAATGCGCCTCACTGGGCTGGAGAAAAGATACCCGCACGAGCTCTCCGGGGGGCAGAAGCAGAGGACCGCACTGGCCAGGACGCTGGCCGCTGAGCCCGGGGTGCTCCTCCTCGACGAGCCCTTCTCCGCGCTCGACTACCAGGTAAGGGAAAAGCTCAGGGCTGACCTCCTCAACATACACAGGCTCTACCCCATAACGACGGTCCTCGTGACCCACGACCTCGAGGAGGCGTTCATGCTCGGCAGGAAGATAGCCGTCATTAACAACGGCTCCATCGAGCAGTCCGGCACGAGGGAGGACGTCTTTTACAGGCCCAGGACAAGGAACGTCGCGAGGTTCATGGGCGTAAGGAACATTTTCGCGGGTATCGTCTCCGGACTGGAAGATTCCAGCGTTTTGATAGATACTCCAGATATAGGCGTCATCAAGGCGCCGAGGCCACAATCGGGCGCTTTGACGGCCGGGCAGGAGGTCTCTTTTTGCATAAGGCCAGAGGAGATACTCGTAATAAGGCCGGACAGGGTCCTGGGCAAGGTCCAGGACAACATACTCGAATGCGGCATAACCGGGGCGATAGGCAAGGGCTCGACCCACATACTTTACCTTGAGACGGGGCAGGGCAGGACGCCCCTTAAAGTCGAGCTGCCGAACTTCGTAGTGCGCAAACTTGAACTTGCGGTAGGCAGACGAGTCAAGGTATCATTGAAGAGAGAGAATATCTGGGTAATAGCCTGAACCCGTTCAAACAGGTGGTTTAATGGCCGTCCATGATCACGACCACGACCATTCGATACATGAGGAGCCCAGCCACACGCGGGACCTCGACGCGCAGGTCAAAAAAAGGCTCCTCGTCTCCATATTCCTGACGGGGGTCATCTTCCTCGCCGAGTTCATAGGCGGCCTCTACACGAACAGCCTTGCCCTCATGAGCGACGCGGCGCACGTCTTCATGGACGTTTTCGCCCTTTCCCTCAGCTTTTTCGCCATTTACATTGCCGAGATGCCTCCCACTGAGAAAAGGACCTACGGCCTCCACAGGGTCGAGGTATTCGTCTCTTTCATAAACAGCTTCGTCCTCCTCCTCATAACCGCGTATATCTTCTACAAGGGCGCGCTGCGCCTGCTTTCCCCCGAGCCGGTCGAAAGCGTGGGAGTGCTGGTAGTTGCGGCCCTAGGCCTTGCCGTGAACCTCCTCGTGGCCATGTGGCTCCATCACTACGCCACCAGCGATCTTAACGTCAGGAGCGCCTTCATGCACGTCGTGGGGGACGCCGCGGCCTCGGTCGGCGTCATCATCGGCGCGCTGATAATATATTACACGGGCTGGTACCAGGCGGACCCTCTCATAAGCATGCTCATCTGCGTGATAATCGTGAACGGGGCCGTGAAGATAATACGCGAGTCCTCTCACATACTCCTGGAGGGAGTGCCCAGGGAGATTGACCTGGGCAGGATAAAGTCGGTCATCCTGGCCCCCGAGGGGGTCTCCAGCGTCCACAGCCTGCACGTGTGGTCGATATGCCACAACGTCTTCGCCCTTTCGGCCCACGTCGACATAATCCCGACGCAGAGGTACAGGATGGGCGAGATATTCAGTGAGATAAACGAGGTGCTCGCTCACGACTACCATATCCATTATACGACCCTCCAGGCCGAGTGCTCGGGGTGCAACCCCAGAGACACCTTCGGCAGGATAGCCCACAAGGAAAGAGGCCACGGCGGGCATCTTCACTGAGCGGCTTATGATATACTCTGTAAGTACCCGTTGAAAAAAGGACAAGGGGGTTTGCCATGCCGAAAATAAATCCTTTGCCTCCGGAGGCCCTCAGCTGGAAGTGCGGCCCCGAGAGGTTCTCGTTCGCCACTACCGACGAGGTCGCCTCCCTCTCCGAGATAATAGGCCAGGACAGGGCTCTTCGCTCCATAGAGTTCGGGCTCGGCATAACTAACCACAACTACAACATCTTCGTCCTCGGGGACACCGGCGTCGGCAAGGAGACGACCGTCAGGGACATAGTCGAGAAGAAGGCGAAAGGCGAGCCTGTGCCCGACGACTGGTGCTACGTCTTCAACTTCGACGACGCCGACACGCCGAACGCCATAAACCTGCCGCCAGGCAGGGGCTCCGAGTTCGCCGGCGACATGGACGAGCTCATAGACTCCCTCAGGCGCGACATCCCGAAGGTCTTCGAGTCTAAGGACTACGAGAAGCACAGGGACGAGATACTTGAAGGCCAGCAGGAGAGGACGAGGTCGCTTTTCTTCAGGCTCGAGCAGAAGGCCATCGAGAAGGGGCTCATCCTCAAGAAGACCGTGAGCGGGCTGGCGGTCGTCCCGGCGAAGAACGGTAAGCCCATGAGCCAGGAAGAGTTCGAAACGCTCCCGGCGGCGAGGCGCTCCGAGGTCGAGCAGGACCTCCTCGTCATGCAGGACAAGCTCTCGGATGCCATCCGCGAGGCGAGGACAATTGAAAAAGAGACAAAGGACAGGATAACTGCCCTGGACAGGGAGGTCGTGCAGTACGTCGTCAACCCGGCGGTCAACGAGCTGCTCGACAAGTTCAAGGAGTTCAAGGGCGTCGTCGAGTACCTCTACAAGGTGAAGGACAACATCCTGGACAACGTCGACGACTTCAGGCCCAAGGAGGAGGCGCCACTGGCCCTCGGCGGCATAAGGCTTCAGAAGCAGGAGCCGACGTTCGAGCGCTACAAGGTCAACATCATCATAAACAATAAAGACACCGAGGGAGCGCCCGTCATTTTCGAGCCGAACCCTACCTACTCCAACCTCTTCGGCAGGATAGAGTTCAGGGTGCAGCTCGGCGTGGCGACGACCGACTTCACGATGATAAAGTCCGGGAGCGTGCACAAGGCAAACGGCGGGTACCTCGTGGTGAACGCGATGGACATCCTCCGCAATATATTCGTCTACGACTCTTTGAAGAGGATGATAAAGAACCGGGAAGTCCGCATAGAAGACCCGTGGGAGCAGTACAGGATAATGTCCTCGACCACCCTGAAGCCTTCTCCCATACCGGTCAACATAAAGCTCGTCATAATGGGCGAGCCCTTCATTTATTACCTCCTCTATAACCTCGACACCGAGTACAGGAAGATATTCAAGGTCAAGGCCGACTTCGACACGGTCATGCCGAGGGACGACCAGAGCATCGAGAAGTACGCCCATTTCGTCGCCACGCGGTGCAGGGAGGAGGGGCTCCTGCCCTTCGACAGGACCGGCGTCAGCAGGGTCATAGAGCTAGGGGTGAGGCTCGCTGGCGACAAGGAGAAGCTCTCCGCCAGGTTCAACGAGATATCGAACATAATAGTAGAGGCTAGCTACTGGGCGAAAGTGGAGGGCTCCAGGACAGTAAATGCGTCCCACGTGGAGCGCGCGGACGCCGAGCGGGTCTACAGGAACTCGAAGATTTCCGACAAGCTCAGGGACTACATAACAGAGGACACCATTCTCATAGCCACCGAAGGCAGGGCCATGGGGCAGGTGAACGGGCTCGCGGTGCTCGACCCGGGCGACTACGCCTTTGGCAAGCCCTCGCGCGTTACCGCAAGGGTGTACATGGGGGACGCAGGGGTCGTGAACATAGAGCGGGAAGTCAAGATGAGCGGCAGGATACACAACAAGGCTTTAATGATATTCACGAGCTTTCTGGGCGAGCGGTTCGCCAGAAAGTTCCCGCTTACGCTCTCGGCCACGATAACCTTCGAGCAGCTCTACGAGGAGATAGAAGGAGACAGCGCCACCTGTACCGAGATATACGCACTGTACTCCGCCCTTTCGGGCGCGCCCCTTGACCAGGGCTTCGCTGTCACGGGGTCGATGAACCAGGCAGGAGAGGTGCAGCCCATAGGCGGCGTCAACGAAAAGATTGAGGGCTTTTTCGACACGTGCAGGGCCAAGGGGCTGACCGGGGCCCAGGGCGTCATCATCCCGAAAAGGAACGTCAAGAACCTCATGCTCAAAAAAGAGGTGATAGACGCCGTGAGGGAAGGCAAGTTCGCAATATACCCCATAGAGCACGTCGACGAGGGGCTCGAGATATTGACCGGCATGGAAGCCGGTTTAAGGGACGCCTCAGGCAGCTTCGCCGAGGGCACGCTCAATTACATGGTCGAAAAGAGGCTCTCCGAGCTTGCCAGGGGCTTGAAGGAATTCGGCAAACCGGCCGCCGAGAGCAAACAGCTCCCGGGCGGGAACGCCGACCAGGCCGCGAAAGGAAAGAGCTGATGATAGTCTATGAGATATTCAAGAGCATACAGGGAGAGTCGACCTACGCCGGCCTGCCGTGCGTATTCGTGAGGCTCGCCGGGTGCAACCTGAGCTGTTCCTGGTGCGACACACCCTATGCCAGGGTGCCCGACGAGGCAATCGAGATGACGATACCGGAGGTGATAGAGGAAGTCGGCGCCTACAACTGCCCTATAGTCGAGATAACCGGAGGCGAGCCTCTAATGCAGGAAGAGGCCGCCGGGCTCGCCGCCGCCCTCCTTGAAAGGGGCTACCGCGTCCTCGTCGAGACGAACGGCTCCGTGTGCCTTTCGGCCCTCAATGAGAGGGTCGTGAAGATAGTCGACGTCAAGGGTCCCTCGAGCGGCCACGGCGGCTCGTTCCTCCTTGAGAACCTCGATCACATATCCCCTGAAGACGAGGTCAAGTTCGTCATCGGCGACAGGGGAGACTATGACGCGGCAGTGCGGTTCATGGAGGAGTTTTTGAGGGGCAGGACCGAGAAGGTGCTCTTCGCCCCGGTGCGCCCGCAATTGAGCCCCAGGGAGCTTTCTGACTGGATATTGAGGGACGCCCTGAGGGTAAGGCTACAGCTTCAGCTCCATACCTATATCTGGCCCGGCGAGAGGGGCAGGTAGGCCTTTACTTTCAAGCCACCGGAATGTAAAATCCCCCCTGTAGGCATTTGTCCCCGGAGAAGGAAATCCTTCAGATGAAACCGTATCTTTTCGCCGCCGCCGCGTTATACGCCGCCGCGTTTCTTACCGTAATAGCCCATCACGCGTCAAGCTCCAAAGCGCTTGAGAAAGTCTCCCGTTGGCTCCTCGTGCTCGGGCTTCTCGCGCACACCGGTGGGCTCATCCAGAGGATAGTGGCGACCGGTCACGCCCCGATGGCCTCGATGTACGAAACGCTGGTATTTTTCAGCTGGACCACTGTGCTGGTCTCGGCGATAGTCGTCTTCAGGTACGCTGAAAGAGAGACCGAGCTGGTCACGCTCCCGGTTTCAATACTCGCCATCGTCTTCGCCCTCCTTAACGAAAAACCGGGCGGGCCGCTGACGCTCATCCTCCGCACCCGTTGGTTCGAGACGCACGTTACCGCGTCTTTCGCGGGCTACGCCCTCTTTACCCTGGCGTTCGCTGGGGCTGTCGTCTATCTCATAAAGAAGTGGAGGGGACGCGAAGAGGGCGAGCTGAGAAAGTTCCAGGAGATAGCCGGAAAGAGCATACTCTGGGGCTTTTTCTTCTTCTCGGCGGCGATGTTCGCCGGGGCCGTGTGGGCCTATCTGGCGTGGGGCGCCTACTGGCTCTGGGAGCCGAAGGTCATCTGGTCGTTTATCGTCTGGTTCTACTTCGCGGGAGCCATGCACGCGTGGTACGTGAAAGAGTGGCGGGGGACCGGGCTTGCCATAGCCACGATAATAGGCTTCTTCGTGGTCCTTTTTACCTACCTTGGCGTTTCAATGCTTATGAAAAGCAGCCACAGCTTCTGACAGGTTGCTGAAAACCCATAGCGAGCGGATTCTCGCGAGCGAATAGAAATCAAGATTTCCTCGGGTTTCGAAGCTCCAGCGACTTGTCGCTGGAGCTTCAAAAAGCCCCATCTGCTTATGTCTAATCGTCGCTCGTCACTGCGGCGTACAAAGAGTACGCCTCCATCCTCGCTCCTTGATTCCGCGCATCTGGAACTTTTAGAGCAACCTGTATGTGCGTCATGGTTTCTGATTGGCAGACTTTTTGGGGGAAACTTTCTACAGAAAGTTTCCCCCAAAGTCAGTGGTGTCACTTGCCCTTCGTCCACCACATGACAGCCGATTTTTTATGGAACTTCGCGAAGAGCTGTCCTTTTTTCCTGACGAGTCTGTCTTCCAGGAACTCTCTTAATTTACGGTCGTGCTCTTCGGTTACTATGCCGATGTACTCCTTCCAGAACTCTATCGCTTCCTCCATGTCCGTGAAGGGCTGGTCGAAGTCGTATTCGATTATCTCGACGTTCGCGAATATGCCGAGCGAATGCAGGGCCGAGTATGTCCTGAAGTAGTCGGCGCGCTCGCCGAAGGGCTTGCCGAAGAGCAGCGGGTAGAGTTCCCTGTAGTAGAACTTGTCGCCCTGCGGGTCTGCGTTCTCTATTATGAAGACGGCTTTTCGCGCGAGAGAGTCCATGCGCTTTATGTTTTTTTCCGGCTCGCTGAGGAGAGTCGGTACGTTCGCGCACAGGACAGCGTCGTGCGCCTTGAGCTCTGCCTTGTCCCACTCGGAGACGAAGGGCTTTATGCCCTTTAGGCCTTCCTTCCTTATGTCTTCGTTGAGGATGTTGATCATGGCCCTGGAGGCGTCCAGCGCAGTGACGGTTTTTCCTGCCCTCGCCAGAGGTATGGCCAGCGAGCCGCAACCGGCGCCCACGTCGAGGAAGCTTCTGCACCTCCCGGCCCTCGGCAGTATGACGTCCATGGCGGCTTTCGGGAAGCCCGAGTGCTCGAGCCCGCGCCTGTACCAGTCCGCTTTCAGTTTATTCCAGAACCCCTGCATGCCGCTTCCTCCCGCAAACCCCGCTCAATCAAACCATTTGGACGGGTTCAATAATCTCTCCAGTATGCCCAGTACGCCCTTTTCGATAGTCTTCACCGGCAGCGGCGTTATGTCGGGTTTGTTGACCGGGCCTTCTATGTCGAAGTAGAAGCTCACGGTGCTCTCTTCCTTGCCGGTTATTATCCACCCGATTATCGGAATGTTCTTTATTATCCTGTCTATCGTGACGAACGGATGGAGCGCGAGCGTCAAGTCTAAAGTGTTCTCCGGCATCTGGAGCCTGCCGACGGCCGACATGCGGAGGCTGTCGCTGTCGAAGACCAGATCGCTCGTCGAGACGATGCCCCTGTTTATGGCGAAGGTCCCGGTTATGTCCTTGTACGGGAGGCCGGTCGTGAAGAGCTCGTCGATGGAGAGTATGTTCACGAAGGAGAATATGTCGGTTATGAACCCGAACTTCCAGAGCCTGCCGCCGTCAATGACCAGCGAGGCGTTGCCGTCGAGCCGTTTCGCGAAAGGCCCATCGCCCTTCATGCCTGTGAGGATCACCCTGCCGCTGGCCGCGCCGTTGATGAACTTGCGGGGGCTGCTCGCGCCTGTGACGCGGTCGAACTGCAAGCCGTTGGCTTTGAGGTCAGCGATGAACTGGCGGGGCTCGGCCGCGCTCAGGAATATGGTGGCGTTCGCGGTGGCCTTGCCGCCGTCTATCTCCATGCCCGCCGGGTTTATCTCTATCGCCTCTTCATTGAGCAGCACGACGGCTGAGAGGGCCTTGAACTGGTGTTTCCAGAGGTCGCCTTCGGCGGCGGTTATCGTGCCGTTCCCGGTGAAGTGTTTTTTCTTCTTCGGCTCTTTGGCGGCCGGAGCCTCTTCTTCGACGGCCTTTTCCGCCTCCTCCGGCTTCTCTTCGCGTTTTTTCGGCAGCAGGTCCTGGGCGTGGAGCTTCGGGAAGTTGACTTCGAACCTCACCGCGCGGCCGGCCAGGTCGAGGAAATCGACCCTGCCTTCGAGTACCGTCGAGCCCGTCTCGAGGCGCTCGACGGTCAAGCTGGCCCTGTTCTGGCCGAACTCAGCCGACGCGTTGACGTTCTGGACCGGGTTTGGGAGAAAGCCGGAATCGAAGCTGCCGTCCTGTATCTTGACGTTGCCGTCATACGAGGCGCTTTCCTGGCCCTGACCCCGCAAGGTCTTGACGTTGAAGGAGAGGACCCCGGATGATGGGAAATCGCTGTCGAGATATGGCGAGATGCCGTCGAGGTCTGTTATGCGGAGCTGCTCAGAGATAAGAGAAGCGCTGTAGGCCTGAGAGCCCAGAGACTTTGTTCCGGAGCCTTCCACGACGGAGCCGCCGAAAGAGAGCCGGGCCTTGTCGATGCGCGCCTCATTTCCCTTGAGGCCGCCTTCGGCTTCGGCCTTGAAGCTGCTCCCGGGGGCTTTGTCCAGGTACTTGTCGACGAACACGCCGGACGAGGTCGCGTCGGCCGCGGCCTTGAGACGGAAGTCCTTTTTCCTGCCATCGCCGGAAATAGAGAACGGCACAGGGGCAGTTATGTAGAGCTTCCCCGGCCCCTTGCCTGTAGCCTTGCTGAGAGTCTCGGCTGCCAGGGAACCGGCTGAGCGGAAGCTGAAGTGCGGGTCAGGCCCCCTGTAGCCGTCCACAGTGCCTGCCAGAGTTATCGAAGACGAGTCTGTCCTCGCGTTCAGTTCCCTCAGGGTCACCCGGTCGTTGTTGAACGCCACGGAGGCGTCGAGCGAGTCGAACCCAATTGGCACGCCTTCGTAGTAAGCCGACCCGTTCCTCAGTATGGTTTCGCCCGAGTATTTGAAGGGCGTTTTGCGCTTCAGCGTGCCCGAGACGCTGGCGTTTATCGAGGCGACCCCGTCGGCGTCTAGTTTTTTTAGGCTCTCCTTGAGGCCGCCTGTAGTCCTGTCCTCCGCCAGAGAGAGTGTGTCCTTTACGTCGAGCGAGCCTTTCGCGCTGAGGTCGAACTGGCCGTCGCCGGAGAGGTCTTTTATCCTGCCTGTGAGGTCGTCGAGTATCTGCCTGCTGTATCGGCCTGTGAGGCCGGTGAAGCTCAGAGTCCTGTCCTTGTAGGAGAGCTTGCCGGAAACGTTGGTGAAGGGCGTGCTCAGGTCCTTGTACCTGAACGAGGCGCCGTCGACCGAGAGGGCCGCAGAGACCTGCGGATTTTTCAAAATCCCCGTGCCCTTTAATTCCTTGAGCTTCCCGGCGAGCCGCAGTTCATCTATGGCGGCCTTCCCGCCGAGCGGCTTTATCGAGCGGACCTTTTCCGCCACTGCCGGTGACATCTTCTTCACTGGAAGGAGGGAGAGGAACTTTCCGGCTTCCACCGGTGTGGTCGAGGCCTTGAGGTCCATGCTCTTGGAGCCCTTCGGCCCGGCCAGCTTCAAGGAGCCCTTCGCGGAAAAGGTCCCCATGTCGAGGACGATGTCCTCGACCGTGAGGTCAAAGAGGCCCTTGGCCGTCTTGAGTGTCATGAAGGCCGAGCCTGAAGGAGAGACGAGCGGGGAGTCCCAGGTCGAAGGGTAAGAGGCCACAAGGTTTCTGTAGTCGAGCCTGGCGCTGGTGGTGAGGACTTTGTCGAGCCTGTACGACAGGTCGAGGTCTACCTTGCCCTGCACGCGCGCCTTTGAAGTCTTGATATAAGGGTTGAACGCAAGGAGGCTCAAGCCCTCCACTATGCCCTGCCCCTCTATGACGGGGCCGTTCACGAGGCCGTACAGGGACAGCTGGGTCGAGGGCTCGAGCCTGCCGGAGGCAGTAAAAGCCGTGCCCTTTTCAGAAAAAGTGGAAGAGGCCTTTATCTCCCTTACGTCGAACGAAGCGGTCTGCATGGGGAAGCGGTCTATGAAGACGAAACGGCCGCCGTCGACCTGGAGCGAGTCTATCGAGAGTTTCCTTTCTTCGTCTTCCGGTGGCTTTGGAGGCTCCTCTTCTTTTTCGGGCGGCTTTTCTTCCTTGAGGAACTCGTTCAGGTTGAGGGAGCCGTTCCTGCCCCTGACGAGGAAGATGGCGGGCCTTTCGGCCTCTATCGTCTCGAAGATGGTCCTGCCTGAAAGGAGCGGCAGGAGCTTTACCCTGGCGTGGAAACTGTCGGCGGAGAAAAGCTCCGCGCCCTTGTAGCGGGCCTCTATGTGGGAGAGGGTAATCTCAGGAGAGGGGAGCGCCTTCACGACTATCCTGCCGAGCTCGACCTCGCCGTTCACGCGCTCCTCGAGGGCGGCCTCTATCCTGTCCTTGAAGCGGGAGAGGTCCAGGGGCATCGTAAGGACGAATGCGCCGGACGCGCCGGCAAGGACCGCGAGGGAGACAATCACCCACGGCAGGATACGCCTTTTTTTACGCGTCTTGTTTGGCAAGGCATGCACCTTTGAGCTTGGCTTTGAAGGAAGGCAGGGCCCTATTTGGAGAAGTAGATGTCGCCTATGAAGGATTCGGCGGAGCTGTCGGTGTCGTCTGAGTCTATCATTATGGACACGCTGCCGGCCTTAGGTGGTTCTTCCTTGAAAAGGGCCCTGTAGTCGTCGTATACGTTCCTTTTCTCCTGGAACCAGTCCCCGAGCCCGGCCTGCCCGCTCCTCAAGACGACATACCTCGTGTTCTTGGACTTCGTGCTGTGGAAAGTGTGCCCGGCCGGGGCTGACGAGTCCCATATGTACCCGACAAGCCTGCTGTTGACCGTCTCCGGCCACCTCGGGAAGACTACGTAGACCTGCGCCGCCTGGTCGTCCGCCTTCTTTTTGCGGACGTCCGCGCCCTTCGGGAGCTTCGTCACCTTCCAGCGCCAGTTGAGAAAGGGGAACTCCTTTATGTCGAAGTCCACCTCGCTGTAAATGGCGGAGGAGGTATTAGAACTCTTCATGTGGACGGCGTTGCCGAAATGAGTCTTCACGACGTTGATGTCGGCCTTGCCCTTCCACTCCTTGACCTTCCAGCCTCTGGGGGCGCTCTCGCCGGAGGGTATTATGACCCTCAAGACGGCGTCGGCGGCTTGGGCCCCCTTGAAGGCCACGATGGAAAAAAGCACGGCAATGAGCGCCTTTAAGATATAGCGGCCAGATTTACCTGCCGCGTATTCGCGTTTTACGGATATGGGTCGCATTTACAGGTTTTTTCTTATATCGAAAAGGGGTTTGCACAATGAGTATATAGTAGAAAGCCGGACGCCGCAAGGTAAATGGGAAGGGGCTCAAAGCCCCGGTATGAGCCTTTTCATCCAGCCGTCCCTGGCGGAGATGGCGCCCTCCGGGCACATCTCCTGGCAGCAGTAGCACCTTATGCACCTGTCATACGCGATCTCAATTTTTCCGGTGTTTTCCATCACTTCCGCCGGGCATACGCTTACGCATACCCCGCAAAGCGTGCATTTCCCATCTTCTATGTGAGGCCTCGTTGTAAGGGCCTTGCGGAGCGGGCCGTCCAGGAACTTCGGCAGGCGTTCCGTGAAGTTGGGCGAGCTGAGGGGAGGGAAGACGAACCCGTCTATTGCCACGTCTTCTATTTTTTCCCCGAGAACGCGCACGTTCGAGGGGTCGGCCTCGGGGATGCCCATCTCCAGGGCAGCCTTGAGGAGCGGGACGTCTTGCGTTTTAGCCCTGACGACTCTTGAAGCCGCCGCGTCCAGGGCCAGAGGGTTTTCTGAGGCGAAAATCAGCCCCACGTGCCTCGCATCGCCATTTCCGGGGCCGTTGCCCTCCATAGCGGTCACGGCGTCCATTATCGAAAGCCTGGGGGAGAGGAACGCGCACAGGTCAAGGAGCATCTCCGCGAACGACCTGCTCTGGACGCCTGCCGAGAGGTGCCACTGGGGCTTGAGCTTGCCAGGGACGCACCCGAACATGTTCTTCACCGCCATGGTGAGGTACATCTGCGCGTGCGTCTTGAGCTTCGGTACGTTTATTATCGCCCCGCATTCGAGCGCCTCTTTGGCCACCTCGAGCTTCTTGAAGGTGCGCCCGCCGGGGTTGTCGGCTATGTGGAGCTCTTTGAGCTCTATGAGCTCGACGCCCATTTCAGCGCATACGGCGAGTATGCCGCCCTTGCCGGCCACTTTTCTCGCGCTGCCGAGCCCCGGGCTGTCGCCGACCACAGGGACTGCCCCGGCCTCTTTCAAGAGGGCCAGGACCGCGCCCACGACCCGGGGGTGTGTCGTCACGGCGGCTTCAGGGGGCTTGGCCGCAAGGAGGTTCGGCTTCACGAGCACGCGCTCGCCCCTTTTGGCGAACTTTTCCATCCCGCCTAAAAGTAAGACCGCTTCAGAGACGGCCCTCAGGACGGCCTCTTTTTCATAGGAGCCGCATTTTTTGATCGAAACTGCGCGCATCGGGTTCGGGAAAAATTGGTTTATTTCAGAAGGGGTATTATCTCACGGAAGGTCTGTTTTTGCCAGAAGACCGGTCTCTCAGGCGAGTTTCTTGCCGGGGGCGTATTCGAAGAGCGTGACCCTGTTCCTGCCGAGCGACTTTGATTCGTAAAGGGCCCTGTCGGCCGCCTTCACGAGGTCGTCTATGGAGGTTACGTGTTCCTGCGGCCAGACCGCCACGCCTATGCTCACGGTAATGGAGAGCCCCTGTGAGATGGCCGAGAAGTCATGCTCGGAGACGAGTTTCCTGAACCTCTCGGCCGCGGCTGCCGCGTTCTCTGAGCTGGTGTTGAAAAGGCACATTATGAACTCTTCGCCGCCGAAGCGGGCGAGTATCTCGCCTTCCCTCTTGCAGGCGCGAAGCAGCGCGCCTGTGCGCCGCAAGACCTCGTCCCCGGCCATGTGGCCGTAGGTGTCGTTTATCTTCTTGAAGTGGTCTATGTCCATGAGGAGGCAGGCTATCATGAAGCTGTGCCTCAGCCCGAGCGCCAGCTGGGAGTGGGCGGCCTCGAAAAAATGCCTCCTGTTATTGAGGCCCGTTAGCTCGTCCGTTACGGCGAGCTTCTCCAGGAGCGCGTTCTTCTCCTTGAGCTCCTCCATGAGGTTACGCACCCTTAAGAGGGATTTAACCCTGGCCACCAGCTCTTCGTTCTCGAAGGGCTTCATCAGGAAGTCGCTGGCCCCGAGGTTGAAGCCGGTGAGCTTTTTCTTAAGGGAGTCTTTCGAGCCGGAAAGGAGGATAATGGGGACGTCGCGGCCGTCTTCCATGTTCCTGATGGTCGAGATGAAACGGTAGCCGTTGATGCTCGGCATCTCGATATCCGTGACGATAAAGCCCGGTTTTTCCTCGACAAAAGACTTTATGGCGGCAAGCCCGTCCTCTGCCTCTATGAAGACTTCGAATTGCCCCGCGAGGGCCTCCTTGATGGCGGACCTTGCCTGGCGCGAGTCATCTACTAAAAGTACCTTTTCTTTCATGTTTTTCCGGGGATTGGTTGTCAATCAATTCATTATCGGTGTTTGCGGGGGGAAACTGAAGGACTAAAAGCACAAAGGCGGCCCCTGAAAAACCGCTGTTTTCATGGGCCGCCTTGATTTTCCACGCGTTTCAACAGCGGTTTAATTCTTTATCTGGTTGAGGCGTTTTTTCGCAATCGTTGCCTCGCCGCTCTTAGGGTACTTGTCCAGAACTTCCTGCAGGAGGACTTTCGCCTCCCGGTTGCTTCCGAGCTTCTCGAAGGCGAAGCCCTGCTTCAGGAGGGAAGCCGGGGTCTTTTCAGCCGCCGGGTACTTCTTTATCACCTTGTCGAACTCGAGTATGGCCATCTCCCAGTCGCCCTTGGCGTAATATATCTCTCCGAGCCAGTACTGCGCGTTGACGGCGAGCTTGTGCTCGGGATAGCTGGTGAGGAACTTCTGGAAGGTCGAGACGGCCTTTGAGTATTCCTTGCCGGTCGTCTCGCCGTAGCCCTTCTGGTAGAGGGCCTCCGGGTCTTCCTTCGATTCTTTGGCCTGCGTCTTCAAGGCCTCGCTCGAGGCTTTGGCGGCCGATACGCTCTTTTCAAGGGCCGAGGCCCTGCTCTCAAGCTGCGCCAGGGAGTCTTTCACCTCCAGGAGCCTCTCGTCCCGGCCCTGGCCCGAGTTCTCCAGGAGGGTCAGCCTCTGCTGGCTGGACGCAATAGAAGATTCGATGAAGGAGAGCTTGTCTTTTAGAGAGGCGGCGGCCGCGCCTGTTTCTTTGATGGCGTCCCTTATGCTTTCTCTGTCGTTGCCGCCTTCCTCGATGCTGCCCTTGACCGACGCTATCTCCTGAGAGAGCCTGTCGACCGAGATGTTCGCCTCGGCCACCGACCTCTTTACGCTCTCCATGTCCCGCTTGATGGTCTCAAGCCCGCCTGAGCCTTCAAGCTTGACGACCCTTGCCTTTAGAGAGTCGTTCTCCTTCATGAGGGTTTCCACGTTCGTGACCAGCTCTTCCTGCTCTTTGGTCATTATGGGGAAGCCCGGGCCGCATCCTGAAAGGACGAGGGCCGCCAGTGCGGTGGATATGAAGGCTGCTTTCATCTTCATCGGGTACCTTTAGTTTGCCGTTATGACGAACTCGGCCCTTCTGTTCTTTGCCCAGGCGTCCTCGCCGCTGCCGTTGACTGCGGGCTTCTCCTCGCCGTAGCTCACTACGTCGAGCCTTTCGACGCCGATGCCCATGTCCTCGAGGTACTTCCTTATGCTCCTGGCCCTCTTGTCACCGAGGGCGACGTTGTAGTCCGTCTCGCCGCGCTCGTCGGCGTGCCCCTCGATGCGGACTTTCGTCTTCGGGTTGATGCCCAGCCATTTGGCGTTCTTGGTCAGAAAGTCCATGTCGGACTCCCTTATCGTGTACTTGTCGTAGTCGAAGTAGATGGTGTACAGGTGGCCTTTCTCGACGGCTTTCTGCGTCAGGTCTTCCGCCGCGTTCAACGAGGCGTACTGCCCGCCGGTCTTCGCGTCGGCCGAGTTCTGGATGTCCTCGGCGGTCACGTCCTCGCTCTTGAGGTTTTCCTCAGGGACGGTGACTTCGGCCTTACCCGCCGAAGGCGCCTCGGCGCCGGGGGCGGCCTCGGAGAAGTCTTCGGTCGCTATCCTTTTCTCGCAGCCCGTCGCAAGGGCGAGGCCCAGGAACAGGACGGGGAAAAACGCAATAAATTTTCTTTTCATCTGGTCAGCCCTCCTTTGTTGATGAAGCGTGGTGAGCGCGCTCCCCTTCATGGCGAAGCGGGTTGATATGATAGTTTTTCAGCCCCCGCAGCAAGGCCTCTATGCCCGCGCGGGGTGCGGCTCATCTCATCTCAGATACGGGGACCAGGCCGGGGCCTTCTCCCCCTTTACTCCTGTATCAAGCTTCATGACGCCCGTGCCGTCGGAGCGGATTATCTTCAGGGAGCCTCCGCCCCCGGACGAGCTGTAGACGATGTGCCTGCCGTCCGGCGACCACGAAGGGTGCCTGTTGTCGCCGTCGAAGGTCAGCTGCGCAAGACCTTCCCCGCCGGGCCCCATGACCCATATATTGAACCTCCCGCCGTCGGAGCGGGAAAAAGCTATATGTCTGCCGTCAGGAGACCAGGATGGGCTGGAGTTGTATTTGCCCTTGAAGGTGATACGCTTGGAATTCCCGGTAGATAAGTCTAGCACATGAATGTGCGGATTTCCAGAGCTATCGGAAACGTAAGCGAGCATGCGGCCGTCCGGGGACCATGTTGGGGAGACGTCTATCGCGTTGTTGTCCGTGAGCTTCCTGTACTCTTTCGTCTCGAGATCCAGTACGTAGAGCTCGGGGGAGCGCTCGCCGCTCAGCGTGAGGGCGACCTTTTTGCCGTCGGGCGAGTACATGCCGCCTATGTTGATTCCGGACTTGGAGGAAAGGGCGTCGTCCCTGCCTGTCGTGAGGTCAAGCGAATACATCGCCGGGGTGCCCCTCTTGTACGATACGTAGAGCATGCGGGAGCCGTCCGGAGCCCACTGGGGGGCGAGGTTTATCGACCTGTTCCTCGTGAGCTTGGTCGCGTTCTTCCCGTCGTAGTCGGAAACGTAAATCTCCTTGTTGCCGCCGCTGCCGGAGACGAACAGCAGCTTGGAGGTGAAAACGCCTTTCTTGCCCGTCAGCTCCTCGTAGACCGCGTCCGAGAAAAAGTGGACTATCCTCCTTGGGTTTTTGGCCGAGCCAGCGAACTTCTTGCCGGTGACGAGCTTTTCGGTGACGCAGTCGAAGAACCTTATCTCGACCGTGAGCTTGTCTCCTTCGAGGAGAAAGCCGCCCTTCACGAGCGCGTCGGCCCCGATCGCCCGCCAGCTCTTGAAGTCGGTCTCCGCTTCGGTGAGCCCGGACATAGATGGGTCTTCGATGTTCGCCTTCTTGTCGATGACCTTGAAAAAACCGGAGAACTTGAGGTCGGTCACGATGGCGTCATAGAGCTCTTTTTTTATCTCTTCGCGCTTCTCCTTGTCCTGAGCCGACGTGGCCGGGCCGAGGTCGCGGAACTCCTGCACGCCGACCGGCAGGGCGCTCCTCGAGGGGGCGGCAAGGTCTATGTAGACCTTGCCCCATGCCGGGGCCGAGAAGGCTGTGAAGAGCATTATGAGGAGCGGGATGAATTTCTTTGCCAATTTTTTCCCTTACAGTGTGCAGCCCGGGCAGAACCTCAGGCCTGTTTCAAGGAAACTCCCTTCCATGTCCACGGGAAGGGGCGGGAAGGGCGCCGCTTTTTTAACGGCCTTCAAAAGAGATTCGTCGAAGGCCTTGTCGCCGGAGCTCTTCTCTACAGCCACGTCGAGGAGCTTGCCCGACCTTGCTATCTTTATCGAGACTATGACCGATACGGTGGCGTCCTTGAGCCCCTGCGGGTATAACCAGTTCTCCTGGACCTTGTCACGCAGGAGCCCGTAGTAGGCCGGGTACTTCGATTCGAGGTTAGCCCTGGCAGCCCCACCAGCCGGGTTCCTGGGCGCTGCGGCCGGGACTTTAGGTGCCGCTTGTGCGGCTTCCCTGGGTTTTGGAGTTGCCCTCGAGCTTATCTCGTCCTTGAGTTTCGATACCCGCTCGTCCCTGGACTTCCTGTCCGCTTCCATCTTCTTTTTGAGCTCTTCTATGCTCGAAGTTACGAGGGCCTCGTCTTTCCTGCGCTCGACTTTTTTCTCTATCTTTTTCAGGGCGTCGTCCACGGAAGGCTTTTCCTTGACCTTCAGGGACTCCGGAGAGACTTTCTGTGTTTCGGTTTTTGGCTCGGCTTTTGGAGCGGCCTCTGGCGGCGGCGCTGGCTCGATTTTTTCAGGCTCGGCTGCCGGGGCCTGAGGCCCGGGCACAGGGCCCTGGGCGATGAGGTCGACGGTGTATACCGGCGTTATGAAGACCCTGCCAGCCCCTGATGCGTAAAGGAGGGCGGCGGCCGCGATGAGCGCCGCGTGCAGGATGACGGAGCCGGCAAGCGTCTTGCCGAAGCCGTTCATCGAAGGGCCGGTCATCTGCCCTCTTCCGGCTCGGTCATCATCCCTACTTTTTTGATGCCGGCTTTCCTTATGTCGGCCATCGCTTCCACGACCGCGCCGTAAGGGACAGTCTCGTCGGCCCGAAGAAGGACCATCCTGTCCTTGTCTGAGGCTGCTATGGCCTCGAGCTTCTCGGTCAATTCCTTGCGCTTGAACTGCCGTCCGTTGAGGTACACGCGCTTGCCCCTGTCGATGGTTATGACCAGCGGCTCGTCCTGCGAGTTTATGGCCGTGGCCTCGACCTGCGGCAGGTTGACGTCGAGCCCTTCCTGCATCATCGGGGCTGTGACCATGAAGATGATGAGGAGCACCAGCATGACGTCGACGAGCGGCGTGACGTTTATCTGGGACATGAGGAGCCTGCCTTTGCGGTTCCCGGTCTCCATGCCCCTACCCTTTTTTGCCGGCCTGTTTTTCTATCACGTTCAAGAGGTCGGAGGAGAAGTTGTTCATCTCGGTGGAGATGCGCCCGATCCTCGTCAGTATATGATTATAGCCCATGACCGCCGGTATCGCAGCCAGGAGGCCCATTGCCGTGGCCACGAGCGCTTCGGATATGCCCGGGGCGACTACCGCCAGGTTGGCCGCGCCCTTTGCCCCTATGTCCCTGAACGAGGTCATTATCCCCCAGACGGTCCCGAAAAGCCCTATGAAGGGGGCGGTGTTGCCGGTCGTGGCCAGAAAGCCGACCGCGTACTCCAGCCTGGCAGTCTCGATGTCGGCGGCCTTCTTGATTATGCGGCTGAACCTGTCGAGGTCTTCCCTCTGGAGCCAGGCGGCGCCGCCCTCTGCGGACTTCATCTGGCTTGAGAGCTCGTTGTACGCGGAGTTGAAGATGACGGCCAGGGGCGTGTTCGCAAACCCCTTGGAGGCGGCGTGCACCTGCGCGAACTGGCGCTTTTCCCAGAAAAGGTCGTAGAAGGCCGAAGTCTCCTTCTCGATTTTCTTGAGGAGCAGCACCTTGTAGGCGATTATGGCCCAGGAGAAAACGGAAAAGACGAGCAGCGCGAGGAGCACGAACTTGACCATCGGCCCCGCTCCCCACACCATCTCCCAGAGCCCGGTCTTCGAAGAAATAGCCGGGATATCCAAAGTCAGTTCTCCTCTTTTTTCATTGCCGTGCGGGCAAGCCCTGAAGGGCAGCAATATAGCCCATCGGGTGGGTTAGTTCCGTGACTTTTATCTTTGGAAAATGCTTATTTAAAGGTAACATCATTGTACCTCTTAGTCAACCTCGTCACCAAAAAAAGTTTGATTAAACGTGCGCTTTGAAATAGAATGCACTTACATAAAACAAGAGGTTTTCCGGGCCTATGAAACTCATACTCCTGGCAGCGGCAGGGGCCGCGGGCACACTTGCGAGATATTTTCTCGGGGGCCTCGTCCAGAGGCTCTACGGCGGGTCATTCCCCTGGGGCACATTCGCCGTCAACATGACCGGGACTTTTCTTTTCGGTCTCGTCTGGTCGCTGGCCGAGGACAGGCTCGTCATTAGCGGCCAGGCAAGGGCCGTGATACTCGTAGGCTTCATGGGGGCCTTCACGACCTTCTCGAGCCTGATGTTCGAAACCGGCGAGCTGATGCGCGATTCCCAGTGGGCCCTTGCCTTCGGCAACCTCGCGCTCCAGAATATAGTCGGTATACTCTTCCTGTTCCTGGGGTTCATGCTAGGGCGGCTCATATGAAAATACGAGGAGGCGTTCGATGAAACTTCCTGAAGAATCAGAGCTCGTCAGAATCTACATAGGAGAATCCGACCGCTTCGAGGGCCGCCCCCTTTATCAGGCCATCGTGGAGAAGGCCCGGGCAGCCGGAATGGCCGGCGCCACTGTCCTTCGCGGCCTCATGGGTTTTGGCGCGACAAGCCGCCTGCATACCGTAAAGGTGCTGAGGATATCCGAGGACCTGCCGCTGGTCGTGGAGATAGTCGACAGGCCGGAGAGGATAGCTGCGTTCCTTCCCGGGCTCGAGGCCATGGTGCCGGACGGGCTCATAACCGTTGAGAAAATAAGGGTCATCGCCTACAGGGGAAAAAGAGAGGGTTGAAGCCCTGTCAACCCTCTTGACACCTGTCAATCCAACCAAGTATTTATTTTTTAACCCTACCTTGTTTTCCCTTGACACGCACAATATGTTGTGGTTTACTGACTCTCACAACACCATATAGACTATTTCCTAAGTAATTCAACAGGTTAGTTCCTTACGCCTTCTGGCATTACTTTTTTTTATTAAGGGCTGAGGTGGGGCGGGTTATATGGGGAGTAAAGCTATATTAAGTGCAAGCGGAGGGAGCGAATGGACCAAGACATGTACAGCCGTTTACTGAAGGCGGAGCCAGCCAAGAAGACACCTCAGAAGGCGTCCGCTGAGAACATCCCTGCCATAGATATCGGCGAGAACGGGCGCAGGGTGTTGGAGAAGAGATACCTCAAGAGAGATTCCGAGGGGAAGACCCTCGAAACGATAGAAGAGATGTTCTGGAGGGTGGCTTCCAACATAGCCGAGGGCGACAGGAAGTTCGACAAGAACGCCGACGTCGTCTCGGTGGCGAAAGAGTTCTACGGCATGATGGCCTCTCTGGAGTTCATGCCCAACTCCCCGACCCTCATGAACGCCGGAAGGGACCTGCAGCAGCTTTCAGCCTGCTTCGTCCTGCCGGTCGAGGACTCGATGGACTCCATCTTCGAGGCCGTCAAGCACACGGCCCTCATACACAAGTCCGGCGGCGGGACCGGTTTTTCGTTCTCCAGGCTCCGTCCCTCGGGCGACTCCGTTGGCTCGACCTCCGGCATATCCTCCGGCCCCATATCCTTCATGACCGTCTTTGACAGCGCGACCGAGGCGATAAAACAGGGCGGCACCAGGAGGGGCGCGAACATGGGCATCCTCCGCGTGGACCATCCGGACATCATGAACTTCATCACCTGCAAGGAAGACAACTCCAAGCTCAACAACTTCAACATCTCGGTCAACATCACCGAGGACTTCATGAAGGCCGTCGAGGAGAACGAGGAGTACGACATAGTAAGCCCCAGGGACAGGAAGGTCGTGGGCACGAGGAACGCTCGCGAGGTCTTCGACAAGATAGTGAAGATGGCCTGGAGGAACGGCGAGCCCGGCATAATCTTCATAGACAAGATGAACGAGAACAACCCGACCCCCAACGCCGGGCAGATAGAGTCGACCAACCCGTGCGGCGAGCAGCCGCTCCTGCCGTACGAGTCATGCAATCTGGGCTCCGTGAACCTGAGCCGCATGCTGCGCAAGACTGAAGAAGGCTTTGAGATAGACTGGGCAAGGCTGGAAGCGACCGTGGGCAAGGCCGTCCATTTCCTCGACAACGTCATCGAGATGAACAGGTACCCCATCGAGCAGATAGAGAAGGTCACGAAGTCGAACAGGAAAATCGGCCTCGGCGTCATGGGCTTCGCTGATATGCTCATCCGCCTCGGCATACCCTACAATTCTGAAGAGGCAGTGGAACTCGCCGAAGAGCTCATGTCCTTCATCCAGAGGAAGGGCCGTGAATTCTCGATAGAGCTGGCCGCCGACAGGGGGGGCTTCCCCAACTTCAAGGGCTCCATCTACGACAAGGGCGAGCCTGTGAGGAACGCAACCGTCACGACGATAGCGCCGACCGGCACCATATCCATCATCTCGGGCTGTTCTTCAGGCATCGAGCCGCTCTTCGCCCTGGCTTTCACCAGGAACGTCATGGAAGGCACCGAGCTCATCGAGGTCAACCCGATATTCGAGGAGTACGCGAGGGAAAGGGGCTTTGACAGCCCGGAGATTATGAAGGAAGTGGCCAAGAAGGGGAGCCTTCACGACGTGGAAGGGATACCGGCCGACATAAGCCGTGTGTTCGTCACGGCCCACGACATCTCCCCCGAGTGGCACATAAAGATGCAGGCGGCCTTCCAGAAGTACACTGACAACGCCGTCTCCAAGACCGTGAACTTCCCGCAGGAAGCCACTATAGAAGACGTCGCTTCCGTTTACATCATGGCGTACAAGCTCGGCTGCAAGGGCGTTACCGTCTACAGGGACGGCTCCAGGGACGCGCAGGTGCTGAACATCGGCAGCGAGAAGCAGGCGAAGGCCGAAGAAGCTGCCCAGGCCCCGGTGATGGTCGAGCACGCGCCGGTGCACAAGCCCAGGGAGCGCGGCGAAGTCGCCTTCGGCATCACCAGGAAGATGAAGACAGGCTGCGGCAACCTCTACATAACCATCAACGAGGACGAAGAGGGCCGCCCCTGCGAGATATTCACGCAGATAGGCAAGGCAGGCGGATGCGTTTCCTCACAGTGCGAGGCGATGGGCAGGATGACATCCCTTGCCTTGAGGAGCGGCGTCGAGGCCCAGGAGATAGTGACGCAGATGCGCGGCATAAGCTGCCATCTCCCGGTCGGCTTCGGTGCCGGAAAGGTCTCTTCGTGCGCAGACGCGATGGCGCAGGCGATGGACTGGTATCTCGGCTACAAGAGGCAGACCGGCGGGGTCGCCATGAACGACACCAGCGCCCTCAACAGCCTTCCCAAGAACTTCACAATGAGCCATGAGGTTTTGAAGCGCGGCGCGTGCCCTGACTGCGGCAGCGCGGTAGAGCACGCGGACGGGTGTCTGGTGTGCAGGGGCTGCGGCTACAGCGAGTGCGGCTAAAAATCGCTCTTTTTCCCGATCTCTTTGTCAGGGCGGGAATAAAAAATGCTCACATATTTTCATATATGCTGCGCTTTTTATTCCCACCCGTCCTCGACCTCGGAAAAAAATAGCTGATTTTTAGAGGCACCCTGAATCGAATGCAAGCGTATTGAAAGGGGATAGCTTTTTGGACATAGAGATAGATTTTGAGTGCCGCGAGTGCGGCTGGGTCTTCGGCAGGAGCTTCCTGGCCCTCGAGCACGGCAAGTCATTGAAATGCCCGTTCTGCTCCGGGACGAGGGTCTTCATAAAGAGCGAGACCGTCAGGGACGAGGTGATGGAAACGGACCTTCCCGAGCCGTCTCCCGGCGAGCGGCTGACGGTGATGAGCAAGATAAAGCTTTAGGTCTGATAAAATGGGGGGGCGTCCCGAAGGGACGCCCCCCCATCCTTATTTTTTTAAATGTATTTTGGATGGTGAAAATGAAATTTTCAGAGAGATACGGATATAAAAAAGTTCGTGAGTTAATCCAGATTGAATCAATAGATGCACCACTGAAAAACAAAATATGGGGTGTTTTAAAAATTTTTTATTGGGATACCGCTTATAATAGTTCAACTTCTGGCGGATGCTATTTAAGTAGTTCTGCAAATCAAGAATTATTAAGTTTATGCGAGAGAATTTGGTTTGATTTTTTAAAGGAGCCACTCGATGATCTTGACATGAATTGGCGGAATGTATTGGAAGAGTTGAGGATTAATTATTTTGACGATTTTCAATGGTATGAAGTATATGATTTTATTGAATTTATTGCTATTAATTACCCAAAAAAAGATACAAATAAAAGATTTATGCATTACTTAAATGGAGTACTTGAGCAAGAAATGTCAGGTTATAGATTTGTCGATGGAAAAATCACAAGGATAACTGACACAGAGGAAATTGAAGTTATTGAAAAGGCGATACATACACGGGAGTCGCTAGTTGGAAAACATTTGTGGCGTGCGTTGGCGCTTTTATCAGATCGATCCAGTCCTGATTATAGGAATTCGGTTAAGGAATCAATTTCTGCAGTCGAGGCTCTTGTTTCGAAAATTGTAGGTGAGAAAGGAACTCTAGGGCAGCTCATCAAAAATTTGGATGAGCATGTAGAAATACATCCGGCTCTTAAGAATGCTTTTGAAAAAATATACGGTTATACCTCTGATGCGAGTGGAGTACGCCATGCCCTTATGGAACAGGACAAAGTCGATTTTGAGGATGCTAAATTCATGTTGGTCACATGTTCTGCTTTCGTGAATTATGTTGAAGGAAAGTTACAAGCATAAATTCGGCTACGGCCAAAGCGCTTTCCAACCTCCCCGTTTTTGTTAGGAATTTTCATACACCCATTTCCCCTCCCTTCTCCCAAACCCCTTGACGAAAACCCCTGTATAATATATTCTTTTAAGCTATGAAGAATCTCGCAGCAGTTGTCCTCGCCGCTGGCAAGGGCACAAGGATGAAGTCCGAAAAACCGAAGGTCCTCCATGAAGTCGCCGGAAAACCGATGCTCTTTTTCCCGGTAAACCTCCTCAAAAAACTGGGCGCTGGAAAGACAGTACTTGTCGTGGGCTTCGGCTCTGAGACTGTGGTCGAGGCGTTCCGCGACTTCGGCCTCTCGTTCGTCACGCAGGAAGAGCAGCTCGGCACCGGGCACGCGGTCATGTGCGCCTTGAAAGAACTCCAGGACTTCACCGGAGACGTCCTCGTCCTTTCCGGCGACGTCCCGCTCATAAAAGAAGAGACGGTAAAGGCCCTCCTCGAGCTCCACAGGAAAGGCGGCAAGGCGGCCATCTCGCTCGTCACGACCGCCGTTGAAGACCCCACCGGCTACGGCAGGATCGTGAGGGACGCCGAAGGTAAGATTGCGAGAATAGTCGAGGAGAAGGACTGCAGCCCCCTCCAGAAAAAGATCCAGGAGGTCAATACCGGCGTATACCTTTTCTCCGCCGAATTCCTTCATTCAAACATAAAAAAGCTCGGCAAGGAGAACGCGCAGGGAGAGTACTACCTGCCCGACCTCGTGCACATGGCCGTCGAAGGCGGGCTGAGGGTAGATTCTGTCTCCATCGTTGACGCAACCGAAGTCATGGGCGTCAACAACAGGGTCGAGCTCGCGAAAGCCGCCGAATTCATGAGGGCCCGCATAAATGAAACTCTCATGGTCTCCGGCGTCACTATAATAGACCCCCGCTCTACCTACATAGACTACGGCGTGGCGGCAGGTGCCGACACCGTAATATACCCGGGATGCCGCCTTTCTGGCGCGACAGTCATAGGCTCCGGGTGCGTAATAGAAGAAGGCGTCGTCATAACATCATCGAAAATAGGCGACGGCTCCACCATAAAAAGCTATTCAGTGATAGAAAAATCTGAGGTCGGGAAAGAAAACGTCATCGGCCCGTTCGCGAGGCTAAGGCCCGCGACAATACTTGCCGATAATGTCAAGATAGGCAACTTCGTCGAGGTGAAGAAAAGCACATTGGGGAAGGGCAGCAAGGCCAACCACCTCACCTATCTCGGCGACTCTGTGATAGGCGAGGGCGTCAACATCGGCGCGGGCACCATCACCTGCAACTACGACGGCACGAACAAGTCGGTGACGAGGATAGAGGACGGGGCGTTCATCGGCAGCGACTCGCAATTGGTCGCCCCTGTTACAATCGGCAAAGACGCTTACGTCGGCTCCGGCACGACGGTCACGAGGGACGTCCCGGCCGGGTCGCTCGTCATAACGAGGGCCCCTGAAAAAGTAATAGAAGGCTGGGCCGGAAGAAAGCTCAAAGGCAAGGCCAAGGAGAAAAAATAGCATGTGCGGCATCGTAGGATACGTCGGCCCGAAGGATTCCGTGGGAGTGCTCCTGGAAGGCTTGAAGAAGCTCGAATACAGGGGTTATGACTCTTCAGGGTTGGCCGTCTTCAAGGGCGA
>CAJPGC010000002.1 GCA_905339405.1 uncultured bacterium
ACCGTTCTGCCGCCCCTGGCAACCTCGCCCATCTTCCCGAGGCACTTTTTCTGAAAGGACGCGTCCCCGACCGCCAGCACCTCGTCTATGATGAGTATCTCGGGCTCGAGGTGTGCGGCCACCGCGAAGGCAAGCCGGACGTACATCCCGCTTGAGTACCTCTTCACAGGGGTGTCGAGGAACTTCTCTATCTCCGAGAAGGCGACTATCTCGTCGAACTTGGCCTTTATCTCGCGGCTGGACATGCCCAGGAGCGCGCCGTTCATGAAGATGTTCTCCCTGCCGGTCAGTTCCGGGTGAAAGCCTGTGCCGACCTCTAGGAGGCTCGCGATGCGCCCGCGCATCTCTATTCTCCCCTCTGTGGGCTCGGTTATGCGGGAGAGTATCTTCAAGAGGGTCGATTTGCCCGCGCCGTTTCTGCCTATTATGCCGAGCACGTCCCCTTCGAAGACCTCGAACGAGACGTCCTTGAGCGCCCAGACAAACGGGTCCGGGGAGGCTCCTCCGCCGAAAAGACGCCTGAACGGTGACGAAAGCGCGTCCATGACCTCGTCGCGCAGGCTCCCGTAGCTCTCCTTTTTGCCTATCGTGTAGCGTTTTGAAACGCCGTCTACCGTGATTATCGGCTTCATAAGCTCGTAAGAGAAGGCGCCCGGCCGGGTATGCCGGATGCGGTTGTATATCCCTTTGAAATCAAGACCTTAAGGAAGGAGTTCACAAGACCAAAAACAGGGCCGGGCCTGTTGAGGTCCCGCAGGGTAAGGCCCCTGTTGTTTGATATATCGTCGAGAAAGAAATAAGAATGGAGGTCGAATTTCGCGCTTGTGTTCACAAAATGAACATTAGCATGGAAAAACAGTGCGGTCAAGAGCTTTGTTCATTTCCTGAACAGCTCTATATATGCTATTTTTGCGGGCTTTTTCGGACGGGACGGACGGCGGAGAACCGACCGTGGATCACATTGAAATATGGGGTATGCGTCTGTAGTCGGCGGCTACCGAGGCCGCAGGCCACTCTACAGACGAAAAAGGCGTCTTAAAATCGCTTTTCACGACTTTTTCAACACTTGCGTTCTTCTGTACTTTAGGAGTAGAGCACCAGTTTGAAAGATTTGTTGACTGAACTGAGCATACCCCGGTGACTTGAGAGCCGCCTGACGCGATGACTCCCGCCCGGCAAGCGCAAACTGATTTCGGCGCAACCGTCCTGGAAGCCACGATGCACTGCCGGGGGGCGTCAATGGTTACCCAGGGCAGATTACAGCGATGGACCACCCTGGGAGCTGGCGGAAAGCGCTTCAGGCCGGAGGCGTTCTCCCAACCCCAAAAACGGATAGCAAGCGGAGCTGTAGACCAGCCCCATAATCCCGGGTCAGCCATCAGTATGCCCTGTGTCTCGTCTTGCACGACCCGTCGTGCGTCCATGTGAGGAGAGGCGTGGAGTTATCATCGTCGTAGAGGACCCACGTCTCGAGCGTGCCCGCAACATTTATCCTGGCCAGCTTGTTGTTCTTCCACTTGGACATGGCGACGGCGTAGGTCACGAGAGAGTTCACTTCGGTCTGCATGGACGATAGCGAAGCCGCGGTGGCCAGGGACGAGGCCGCTACGTCGTTGTTCGATTCATAGCTCGACCATGACTCGCTGGCGTCAAAAAAGCTGCCTATGCGCCAGTTGATGCGGCCGTGGGCTATTGGGGAAACCCACACGAGATAGTCAGACGACAGGCTCGAAAGCGTCTTCTCTTCAACGCCGTCCGAGGTCCAGTCCTGAATCAATACTTCGGGGCCGCCAGCCGGGCAAGAGGTAAGGCGGTACTCGACCGTCTGCCCCGGAGGGAAGCCGTGGACCTCTTTTTTGAGTGTCTTTTCAGTGGGCTTCGTGACGGCGACCGCGTCTGTGCCGGTGGCAGTGTCGAAGACGGGGATTGTCGCACGAATGGAAACGGCATCTGCGCATTCGCCGCTGTCAGCTACTGGGTGCGGGTCGCCAGCCCCTCCGGTCGCCACGTCAACGCCGCTGCCGGTGTCGGAGACGCCGACCTCCTTGTACGAGAGGGCCGTGGCGTCTGCGCCAGAGCCGGAGTCCGCGATAGAGACGATGCGCGTGACGGAGACCGAATCGGTACCCGAGCCGGTATCAGAGACGACCTCATACGGGAAGTCATCGCCGAGAGCGTAGAGCTGAGATACCTCGCCAGCGCTTAGCGCCCTCGACCATATGGCAACGTCGTCGATCGTGCCGTTCCAGAAGTAATTATCTTTGGGGCCGTTTGCGCCGATGACCAAATCTGAATTGCTATTAAAAATACCCCCGGTGTAAGAAACAGGAGTGACAGCCAGAGAGCCGTTGATGTAAATCCTCATGTCAGTCCCGTCATAGACGCAGACGACATGGTACATATTGTCCTTTAAAACCGTTGTGCTGCTGATGGCGCTTGTGTTGCCCGTTCCGTTGGCGCTCAGCTGGAATACTATCTGGTTGGTGGTATTCCTGTATACGCCATAGCTGTATTGGCCCGATGCGCCAGACTTGCTCCAGAGGATCTCAACAACGCTGTTTCTTGTCGGCCTGACCCACCCGGCAAGGGTTATGCTTCCGGTTATATCAAGGCCCGCCTGCTCGGCGTCGGTAAGATGAAGGTACTGCGAGCTTGCGGCGGTGAAAAAGGCCGCAAGGTTCGCTCCGCCGCCATGCCCGGTTGCCTGCGTAGGCGAGCTGGCCGAAGCGGTAAGGTCGTTCCCATTGCCGGAACTGTCCGTCCAGACCCCGCCGGAGAGCTTCCATTTACCCTGTATGTTATCCCAAAGAGCCATTAAAACCCCTTATGCGGTAATCTGTTTCCAGTCTGCGGATGAAGATGTGCCGACGGCTTTGTAAAAGTGGCCGCCCGATAGTGCTTCCTGCCCGACATATCCCGGCGTCGAGGCTATCGAAGTGCCGTAGTCCTCTATGCCGAAGTTCCCGCTTATGCGGGAGTTCTCTCTGACGGTCGAGCCGAAGGAGTAGGCGGCTGTATTGTTGTCGAGGAAGTTGTTGCCCTGGATGATGGTATTAAAGGCCCCGTTCTCAACCGTAAGGCCGTATCTTCTTTTCTTCGCGGCACAACCTATAATCTGCGTTCCGTCCGCGCCGGAATAGACCTTTATGCCGTCATACGAATTTGTCGAATTCCCGGTAGAGCCGACGTGTATTCCCAGGAGCTTCGTTTTCTTCCCGTAAATATGAACGCCGCTAGAACCTACCGGGTAGCAGGGTATGGTTATGCCCACGAGGTTTGTATCTTCAACACCAGCCCCGACGTATATGTTCCCGAGCAAGACCTCGCCGCCCGTAAAGCAGACCGCGGTAATGTCGTAGGCCCCTTTTTCAAGATAAATGCTATAGTCGGAAGTCCCTGCGCCGGACTCGTTGGTGAAGCCGGTGAAAATCTGCGTGCTCACAGGCCCCGCCGTCGAGCGTATCCATGCGTTCTTGGGGAAGCCGAAAAAGCTGATGTTGTTGTACCTTGTGGTGTCTCCCTTGTCCATGTAGAAGCCAGCCACCACCCCAGCCCTCCATGAAGGCGAGCCTAGATATATGATGATATCCGAGTATTCGCAGCCGCCAGTCGGCGTACCGGAGGTTGAATACCACCCGTAACGGCGGGGGTCTGCAATCACAACCTTGTAAATCGACGAAGAGGTCGTGTTTTCCGTCCTAAGCCCGTCATAGGTATTAACGATGCTCACTTCGTTCACATAAGTTCTCACCGACGCAGACGACCCTACCTTCCCCACGACAACGCCAGCACCTGAAGTAGGGGTCAGGGAAGCGTCCATAATCACCATAAGCCTTCTCAGGGAAGTGCCGACCTTGACCAAAACAATGCAGTCTTTCGTGAGGCTCCTGTGATATATACGGGTCTTTTCATCGCCGCCGCCCATGAGACATTGCCCGGCGTATGTGTCGAGGGTCAGCGTGTCGGTCACGTTGTAGTTGCCCCACGGAGCGTAGACGTGCTTTGCCGTATCTATCGCGTCTAAAAACGCCTGTGTATCGTCATGGTGTACTGTCGTGCCGATGGCAACGGTCGTGGAGGTCGCGCCAGACCAGCTTACGACGTTGCCGACGACACTGGTAAGGGTTACGGCAAGCTCGGCCCCTGCCGCTCCCGCTCCGGGGATAGCCATGCCGTGACCAATGGCATAAGAGGAAGCGTCTGTAAGAGTAGCCGAGGTCGAGCCGGAGTTGAGCTGCGCGGCAAGGGTCGTCGTGGTTATGACCCCTGCCGCATTGTAGTCCAGCACGTTTACCCAATCGGCGGCCCACGCGAACGGGCTGATATTTATCGGCGCGAACTCAAGGGAGTTTTCGGCCGCGTTTACCCTGGCGACCTTCAATGCGTGTCCGGCCAGAGAATTCGGCGTATCGAACAGCTGCGTAAACCGCCTGGGTACAGATATTGCTCCGCTCATCCGGTAAGGCCCCTTAGCTGAAAGTGATGGTCAAGTCGAGCTGCCAGGTCTGGCCGGAAGCCTTCGTGCCCTGTGAGGAGACTTTTCTGTTGAGGTTTTCGGAAGCGTCAGAGTTGCCGTTGGCGACGGTAAACTCTTCCCACGCGAAGTTCGCCTCTGCCGAGGTGAAGACCGAGCGGAACGCAACCGACTGGTTGGTTATCTGCGGGTAGGTAGCTTCCATAGCCTTGTAGAGCTTGTTCGTTGCCGCCTGCAGGCCCGTCTGCGTCGCGTTGGCCGCCGTGCTTGAATCGCCCACGCCGAGATAGGAGCTTGCGTTGTTGAAGGCCGTGCCGCCGCCTCCTACGAGGAGGTTCAAGAGGCGGGTGATTCCCTCGTTCAAAAGAAGGTTGCCCGGCAATTCGACCTTCTCGAAGTGCTCGCCGCGCTCGAAGGCCGCGTCGTCCGCGAACTTGGTAATGGTCCAGAGCGGCTTCCAGCCTATTTTGTCCTGTATTGCGTTCATGTCAGTTCTCCTTTTTTAAAAATAAACTGAGAATATATTTAGAGTTGAACTCCAGGTCACACTCACTTAAGGTGCGTTTTTTATACCCTCGCGGCCGCATGGTGCTGAATTCACAGTAAGAAAAATGTTTTTTTATTCCTTGATTGCGGAAACTGAGCGTTTTCATGAGGGATGGAAAAGATTGAAGCGGATAAGACGTTCTTGGTATACTTCCCGGACAAGAAAGGATTTTAAAAACGGTCGAAGCTGCTGCCCGCTTTACAGGAGACGATTTAGGATGAATACCCGGTTTCAGCCCGCGAATCTTGTCTTTTGCCTCTTACTGACGGCAATCGTGTTCGCCACCTACTGGAACACTCTTCCAGGCGAATTTGTCTACGACGACCACGAACAGATAGTCGAGAACACCTGGATAACCGAATCCAGATACCTCCCTTCGATATTCAGCAGCCATTCGTTCGGCTTCGCGAAGGGCAAGGAACTCGGCACCACCTACCGTCCTCTTGTTTTTTCCGTCTACATGGCCGAATACTCGTTTTTCGGACTTGACCCGAAGGGCTGGCACCTTGTAAACGTCATCTTCCACGCCATCAATGCCGTACTCGTCTTTTTCGCGGCTTCCCTTCTGCTGAAAAATCCGGATGCGGGAAGTCCTTTCAATTCATTCCCGGCTTTTGCCGCCGCCGCGCTGTTCGCGCTCCATCCCGTGAACAGCGAAGTCGTCTCCTGGGTCGGCTGCGTGCCGGAGCTGACATATACTTTTCTCAGCCTCGGCGCGTTCTGCCTTTACCTTAGGTCAAGGAGCGCGGTAAAACTTCCGTACCTGTTACTCTGGGGTTCTGCCCTGCTCTTTTTCGCAGCTCTTTTCGCAAAGGAGACGGCCATCTCACTGCCGGTACTGGTCTTCGTCCATGACCGGCTTCAACACGGAAGAGAGCGCCTACTCAGCCCCGGCTCTATCAAAAGATACCTTCCTTACGCATTGTTTACCGTCCTGTACTTCATAATAAGGCTCTCGGCAATGGGCGGAATGGCCCCCCGCAGCAACATGTACCCTTTCCTCAGCTGGGACCAATACGTCCTGAACGCGTGCACTCTTTTCGTGAAATACCTGCGCGTGCTCGTCATTCCTGTTAATGATTATCCCTTTCAGATCCTTGACCCGGTCTTTTCAATAGCCGAGCCGAGGGCCTTTATCTCCATCGCCTTGATAGCGGCTTTAATCAGTGTTTTTCTGATACTTAGAAAACGCGTGAACCCGTTGTACTGGCTTGCGGCCGCAATTATTTTTCTCCCAATCCTCCCCGCCCTTTACCTGCCCGGGCTCAGCCGCGCGCCGTTCGCAGACAGGTATCTTTACCTGCCTTCGATGGGCTTCGCACTCATACTTGCGCTGCTTTTGAAAAATGCACTTTTCCGGGCAGATGCCTCCGGCGGCAATATGCGCAAGGCCGCAGTCTCAATATTCTTGATACTCGCTTTGGTTTACGCGTTTGGCTCTGGCTACAGGAACATGCGATGGAGAGATGATTTTTCGCTCTGGAGGTCTTCTCTGGAAGGGGCTTCAAGCAACTATTACGCAGTATACCAGCTCGGTGCGGCCGCGCTCAGGAAAGACATGCACGACGAGGCCATCTCAAACTTAAGGGAGGCCATAGGGATAACGAGCGCAAACAAATACCCCGATACAGGTCTCATTGGCGACGCGCACCTCAACCTCGCGTACGCGTACAGGCAAAAAGGCAGCCTCGAAGAGGCAGCGGCCGAATATGTCGAGATTTTAAGGTCGTACCCAGAGCACGCGGTCTCGAATTACGAGCTCGCCTCCATCTATATGGAACTGGGCAGGCTGGACGACGCGGTGGAATACTTCGAGAGGTCAGCGAGATATTTCAAAGACCCGCTGGACGTGAGAGACGCTCTAATGGGAATGGGGAACAGCCAGGCTAAAAAGGGAGAGTTCAACGAGGCGCTCCTCAGCTACCAGGAAGCGCTGAGGATTACCCCGGGAGACCCGGCCGTATTAAGGAACCTGAGCGTCATCAAAAGACTTTCAGAAAACAGGTGATTGAAGATTTCCAGCGCAAAGCCGCTGGGATGCGCTCGCAATCTGTGTTCAGAGATAAGGCGGATTACCGGCCCTTTCTCATCTCCTTCTCAATCGGGTGAGCCAGAGCATTCAGGTCAATCATGCGCTCAATGTTCTTTTCCAAGTATGTCTTGGATGGCTTAAGCCTGAGCCCCATCTGTAAATGAGCTATCGCGCCGTCATAGTCCTCCGCGCGGCCCAGGGCCACCCCAAGGTTGACATGGGCCTCCGTATAACGGGGCTCCCTCGAGATGACCTCTTTGTACAATTCTATCGCCCTGCCGTTGTACTCCATCGCCTGCCTTTCCATTCCAATCGCAGACAGCTCCCTGCCCTTAATGTAAAAGGCGCGGCCCAGGGCATGGACAATAGTCTCATTTGAAGGGTTCAGCCCGAGCGCCTTCTCGAGGTGGGCTATCGCGAAGTCCGGGTCTTTTTCGATCTTTACCACAGCGAGATTCGTATGGGCTATCCAGGCGCCCGGGTTTTTGTCGAGCGTGTCGTTCCAGATGGCATCGGAATCTTTGTAAGCAAGCGTCTGGCTGAAGCTCAGTGCCCAGAGCGCGGCGAGCACAAGAGACGCCAGGGCTGCGGACATCCTTGCCCTTTCAAGAGAGGCGCACCTTCGGACGGCCCACGCCGCGGTACCCGCGAACAGGCTTATGGGCCCGGCACTGGCCATATACTGGAAGTGGTCAGCCACGAACGAGAACTGGAACGGGTAGACGTCTATGAAGCCCAGGGCAGGAAAAAGGGTGGCAAGAAAAAAGGCCAGGGCAGCGGCCGGCCCCCTGCCGACTCTCCGCGAGAAAGCTAATGAAAGCACGCCTGCCAGGAGCACCCCTGCGGGGAAGAGCCATTGCCACATCGCTGATGAATCGACCTGCCAGCGCGGGTAAATAAAAATGAGCTCAAAAGGAAAGACAAGCTTGTATATGTAAAACCAGAAGATGCGGCCCGCGAGCAGCGCCCGCTCGACAAGGCCCATATCCCACATGCTGCCGCTCGCGCCGACCAGGTTGGCCTCCCACCAGACCGTAAGGAGGCCAAAGGCAAGCCCCAGCGCGAAGAACGGGACAAGAGCGGCGGCATAACGGGGGCCTATATCACGCCCTCTCATCCACCTTATGATGAGGAGCGCGGCCGGCAACGTACACGCGACGGTCTTGCAGAGGAGGGCCATTATGAACAGGACGAGAGAGATGACATAAAGCCCTTTACCGGGCCTGTCTTCACTTTTCAGGAACGTGTAGAGCGAAAGTAAATAAAAAAGGCCGGAGAGGACGTTCTTCCTCTCTGATATCCACGCTACCGATTCCACGTGCACAGGGTGAAGGGCAAAGATAAGGCCGGCGAAAAGCGCGCCCCTTATATTTAGATGCTTCAGGACGGCGTACAGCAAAAAGGCGTTCAGGGCGTGGATGGCGGCGTTGATGAGATGCGACATCGCGGGGTTGAGCCCCCACAGGTTGCTCTCGAGCCAGAAAGAGGAATAGATTAGCGGATAGTACTGCTGCATCTCCTTTGAGAACCAGATTTTCCAGAGCCCGGCCAGCCCCCAGAGGGAGCTGTCCATGAGCACGTGCCTCTCATCGTCCCAGATGTAGCCGCAGTTGAGGATATATATGTATGCGGATATCGTGACCAGCAGGAAAAAAAGAAGCGCCTTGAGGCCGGAAAGGCCTTGGGTGAACCCTTCTATTCTGCTAAAGAGGTTTGAATTGCGCATATAAATGTCCGAAAAGCTGCATTATATAACAAGAAGCGGCGCGATTGAAACAATGGCGTAAACGGCTTGACTGATTTTGCCGGACGCCTGAACACATATCTGCCTCATTGAAGTCCATAATCATCCATCCTCTCACACTAACTCTGAATAAACACGGCTACGCGGCCAGCCTCACAATATCCTCGCAAGGTATTCATCCGCCTCCTTGAGACCGAGGCTCGAAGCCTTCTTCAGGTTTGAGGAGGCCAGGTCGAGCGCGCCGGTCTCCGCGTATGCTATACCAAGGTACATATAGGCGTGCGCGTTTTCCGGTTCACGGCTGACAGAAGCCTTGAAGTCTTCAAGCGCCAGGCCAGGCCTGCCAATCGACAGATACGAGATGCCGCGGTTGATGTACACGTTTACAAGTTCAGGCTTCAGCTTCTGCACAACGTTATAATCTTTTAGCGCATCCTCATAGTTTTGTCTCTTCTGGTTCATTAAGCCGCGGTTATAAAGAGCGTCGCTGTAAAAGGGGTCAAGGCGCACCGCGGTGTTGAAATCAGCGATGGCGCTTTCCATGTCATTCACCCGTTCAAACGCGTTCCCCCTGTGATTATAGCCCTGCGGGTCTTCCGGATACAGGCCTATCTGGTGGTTCCAGAGCGCGAATGAATCCCTCCAGACCCTTTCCTGCCTGACGGTATTCGCGGTCAATAGAACAAATATCACGGCGAGGAAGGCCAGGATAACATTCCTCCGCGAGCTGAACCTTTCGAAAACCATGCCCGCGCCTATGCCAGCCAGCAAAAAAGGGCCGATGCTCGGAATATAGGTGTATCTGTCGGCTATAAAGTGCGCGCCAACCTTTATAAAACCAATCACAGGCAGGAGAGTTATTATGAAGTAAGCCCAGACAGCAAGGTAAACCGGGTTCTTTTTCGCCTTGAGTGCCGAGTACGCTGTCACAAGGATGATAAGCGCCAGCGAGATGAAAAAAGCCGGGCCAAAAACCTCCTCTGCCTTAGGCAGCGGGTAGATGACAGCCAGGTCGGCCGGCCACAGCATCTTCTGGATATACGCGGCAATTCCCTGTGCCGCTATACCAACCCGAGACATAAAAGGGACCGCTTCATCCCCGGCTATTGCGCCGCCTTTGCCCTGTGCCCACATCGTAAGCACGCCTGAGATGGCGCTGATAGCAAGGAAGGGGACCTTTTCAATGAGCGGCTTTCCATAACCCGCCGCGAACCTTCTGAGAGGATAAAAATCGATGAGGAGCAATATGAAAGGCGTTGTGACCGCCATGGGCTTGCTCAGGATGGATAACGTAAACAGAAGAAGCGCCGAGAGGTATTTAAGGGCCTTTTTTGAATCAGACCGCGCGAACTCCAGATACACAACGAGGCTGAGCAAAAAAAATAAGCCGCTCAAAACGTCCTTCCTCTCGGATATCCAGGCGACCGATTCAACGTGAAGCGGATGAAGACCGAAGAGGAGCGCGGCTGTCAGCGCGCCGACCATGCGGCCGCCGGTCACTGAACGGTCTTTGGGAAAAGCTGCCCGGAAGAGTCGGATGCAAAGGAGAAAAACGAGCGCGGTATTAATAGAATGGAGTATTATGTTCGTGAGGTGGTGCCCGGCGGGGCTTAAACCCCAGAACGCGTAATCAAGCGCGTGCGAGACCATTGTCAGCGGGTGCCAGTTGGCGACCATCGCCTCGGTAAAAGCGGCTTTTAAAAAATGAAGGTCAAGGGAGCGTATCGCGCTGTTCTCGAATACATACAGCTGGTCGTCCCAATTGACGAAAGCCCCTTTGAGCGAAGGCAGATAAACCAAAAAAACAAATACCGCCGAAAGAAAGAGCGCGGCTGTGGCGTATCTTTTCGAATCTTCCATTGCGTGCCTTCAAAAAAAAACAGAATCACATAAAAAAACCGAGTAGATTGCCAGAAAAGCTTTTAGTCCCGGGCGTGAACTTTCTTGATTTTTTCATGCTACTATTTTCAAATATCTACTTCAAGCCAAAACAATGGCAACGCCATAAACCATCGCACTACTTTCCTTGAAGAAAAATAAGCAGATACACGCAAGAGTTTTAGAGCGGAAAAAACTGAAGGAAACAATTTTACATGGGAATTTGGTGGCGGTGGGTGGAGTCGAACCACCGACGCGGGGCTTATGAGCGCTAACCAATAGAAAATGAAAAGCCCTTGGATTGCCTGGTTTTCCCCTTAATGCATTGATTTAGTTATCCTTTTTGACATTCCAAATTTTCGCTCTCGGCAAGTACTTTGTGCCATTTCAGGTATTTTTTGGCACAATTTTGTCACAGTTTTAGTCATCGCAAAATCCACGCATATCTACCCCGCCTGTGATCACAGATTGCATAAACCATGTTAAACAGTTTTAGCCTTTTCAAATTTTTCTTGGAACCTCAGGGCGACATTTACGAGGCTTATGAGCACCGGTACCTCAACCAAGGGGCCTATGACAGCGGCGAACGCTGCCCCGGAGTTTATTCCGAAAACGGCTATGGCCACCGCTATCGCGAGTTCGAAATTATTGCTGGCGGCAGTGAACGCAAGGGTCGTTGTCTTGGGGTAGTCAGCGCCTATCCTGTGGCCCATCCAGAAACTGACAAAGAACATCGTAACGAAGTACAGGAGGAGCGGCACCGCTATTTTTATGACATCGAAGGGTATCGTCACTATCATCCCGCCCTTGAGGCTGAACATGACCACGATCGTAAAGAGCAGGGCGCCTAGCGTAATGGGGCTTATTCTCGGGATAAAGGTCTTCTCATACCATTCGCCCCCCTTCCTGCCTATAAGCAGATATCTCGTCATGAACCCGGCGATAAAGGGTATGCCGAGGTAGATGAACACGCTCTGCGCGACATGCCCGATGTGTATGCCAATGGCTTTCCCTTCAATTCCAAAAAGTGTTGGGAGATAGGCGATAAAGAACCAGGCATATACGCTATAAAACAGAACCTGGAATATACTGTTAAACGCGACGAGGCCAGCGGCATACTGGGTGTCGCCTTTCGCGAGCTCGTTCCACACTATGACCATCGCGATGCAGCGGGCCAGCCCGACGAGTATAAGCCCGGTCATGTACTCCGGCGTATCATGCAGGAATATCATCGCGAGCGCAAACATCAGTATCGGGCCAACCAGCCAGTTCTGAACCAGTGACAGCCCCAATATTTTCGTGTTCCTGAACACGCCCCCAAGTTCTTCGTATTTCACCTTCGCGAGCGGCGGATACATCATCAAAATGAGACCTACAGCAATGAGTATATTAGTCGTGCCAACCTGCAGGGAATCTATCGCCACCACCACGACGGGAAAAGCGTAGCCAAGAAGGACCCCGGCGCCCATGGCGAGGAATATCCACAGGGTCAGGTACCTGTCAAGGAATGAAAGCTTTTTCTCAGACATTGTGTTTCCTTCTATATGTTCTTGAGTATTTCAGGGAGTCTTGTCACGAACTCCCGTATCTCGTCACGGACACGCCGATAATATCCAAGGGCGTCTTCTTCACTAGAGGCGCCCTTGGCCAGCCTTGGAGGGTCTTCGAAACCGAAATGCATCACCTTGGCCTTGCCGGGGAATATGGGGCAGTTGTCGTTCGCGTCTCCACAAAGTGTGAGGACAAGGTCAAATTCGATCTTACCCAGTTCATCTATGTGCTTTGAATGCTGCCCGGCGATATCGACGCCAGCTTCAAGCATCACCTTGATTGCCCTCGGGTCCATTCCCTTGGGGTTTGTCCCGGCGGAGTATGCCTCTACAGAATCGAAAAGTAAGTTCTTGGCCCAGCCCTCGGCCATCTGGCTGCGGCATGAATTCCCGGTACACAGGAACAGAAGCTTCTTTTTGTTTAATCCTTGCACAAATCCTCCGGTGGGACGGAAGTTACTTTCCTGAGCTTCTTCAGGTCGCGGCGCGCTTCTTCGGTGTCTATCGAGGACGCGATGACCCACTTGAGCAGCTCGCGGGCGCTTTTCGGGGCATCATTACCGGCAAGGCTATAGTAGACCCACTTGCCACACTTTCTCATATTCACCAGCTCCGCCCCGTACAGGATCGAGAGGTGCTTGGAGACGGTCGAAGGAGCCAGATCGAGAACTGCCGTGATCTGGCAGACACAAAGCTCTTTAAGTGAAAGAGCCAGCAGGATGCGGGCTCTCGTCTCATCGGCGGCGGCCTTTAAAATGGCGATAGTTGTCCTCATATTTCATTATTATACTTCGTCATCTGACGAATTGTCAATGTCAAACATTTCTATAATTTCTGCAAAGTTCAGGGATGAGCGGTTGACATTCCGTTATCCAACGAATTATAAAATATTCATCTCCAAGCATAGGTTTTTTTAAAACAAGGAATTATTGGACTGGAAAAACGAATGGAAGTACCTGGCCGTGATAATCGCTGTATTCGCTGCGTTCTACTACCTGCCGGTAGGGTCCTCAAGGTTTGATAACTCTGTTCTTGAGGCTTTTCACCTTGCAAAGTGGTACGCTCAGGAGCATGCCTTGCTCTGCCTTGTGCCGGCCTTTTTCATAGCCGGGGCCGCAAAGAACAAAAGAAAGTGAGCGAGGTGCTGTCTGCGGAAATCGTTCGGGAGCCGTCAGCAGATCGCTTTCAAGTGAACTACCGTTGGCTGACGCGCACGGCTTCTCTTACTTAAAGCAATTTGCTTCCGCTTCGCTCAAGGCGGCCAGAAAACCCTGGCATCAGCATTCATGAAGTCGCTTATCGTCAAAAAAGACCTTTGGTAATTTTTTTACGGTCGAAGTTGAACCAGGCGTTAAGAGGCAGATGCGCCTCAGGGCTGGTAATACTCTAATTTTTCTCTGGACACGCCACTTATTGTCATTTTGGCTCTTCAAAAAAGCCTTCTTCAGAAATCCATATATACAGCTCGATTGAGAGCGCCTCAAAGGAGGCCAAATCCCTATTTCTGTCCCCGGTTAATTCGACAGAAAACATTTTTTCAAGAGTCTTTTCAGTCTTCATTACTTGTATATCTAATTTCATGATTTGACCCCTGCGGCTGGCGTTTTTTTGATTTTTTGTATGAAAAAACTGCCATACCGATGGCAGCTTTTTAATCTCAAGAGTCCCGAAGAACCTCACAATTTCCGATGCCAATTATACGGGGCGACCTATTGACACATTTACATTATATCTCATTCCTCTGGTGTTCATTGTAAGGCAACCTGAGTCCCAGCCGCGGTTTTTGCCTTAAAAGGCAAAAACCCACTCAAGCGATAGACGTGGGAGGTTATGACTCTACCTGACATAATTATGCCTTGCCAAATCTATAACCGCCGTGAAATATGGATTATTTTAAAAGAGGGGGCTAAAGAAGGGAAAGGCTTTGGCAGCTGATTTTAAGGCTAACAACCCATTTAAAATGGTCTTTTACTTCGGGTGCTTCACCGACCCTGTATAAAAAATTTCGCACTCTTCGCCTGTAAACAACTCACTTGCGTTATCGAACAGATTACGAACTGATTCCGCCATTGATCTCAGAATGCTTACCTTTTCTACGCGTGGGTGCCGGAAGCTGCCATGAATTTTCTGCCTGAACCACACGCATCCTTTTTCATCCAACACCGCCACAATTACATTGTCGAACCTCTCGTTGACAAAATCCAGCTTTCCCTTCATGGCGACCCTGTTCTGTTTTGTCGAAAAGGCAACGTCCTTAGCCTCTGCAACGCCGTTTTCCACCTTCCAGTCAGAAACGAGTTTTGGTATCGTGCTCTTTCCTCCCAAGGATGCCTCGTAGAGGCTCCCAAAGTCATAACCCTTTGTCAAAAGCGTGCCAAGAGGGCCTGCGATGAAAAATGCCCCCATATCTACCAGGCTTACGTGCTGCGTCTTTTCGTACATCTCTAACACGCGGTCGAGGTCAATGCTTTCATGAAGGAGGCCCTGCCCCCGGAGCGAGATCTCTCCCTGTGCCGACCTCTTCATCTCATTCGCGTTTTTACCTTTCATCTCGAGATGCGAATTCAGATTCAATTCACCCCGTATGGATTTTTTCTGTTTAAACGCGCCAAGCACCTCTTCGAAACGGAATTTTGTAATTGCGAAATCCACCGTGTACTCGGGGCTTTCACCTGACATCACACCCTTGACGCTCCCCTTGCCTTCTCCGCCAAAGATTTTCATCATGACGGGGTTTGCCTCAAAGCTTCCTTCGCGGGACTTCATGACAACCTGGACATCAGATATTTTCAATCCTCTCGCCTTCACCTCCCGGCATGACAAATTCCCATCGTAGGAACTGGCGAAAATAGATCTTCCTCCAAGCACAGCGAGATTTTTGACCTCAAGGTCGCACCCATTCGCCTCGCTCTTTTCACCCGATTTTTCGTCTTGATAATGAACTTGCCCATTTTTGACGAAGATTTTTCCTATCTTAAAGGGTTCCGCAGGCAACTCTTTCTCAGCCGGTTTTCTCTCCGGTGTTTCGAAGTTGAAATGCCCTTTTCTGTCTTTGGTAATAAAGAACTTGGGGGTGATGACCCCTATTTCTTGGATGACTATTTTCCGTTTGACAAGAGGCAGCAGTTTTATTTCCACCTCCGTTTTTTCCGCAGAGGCGATGACAGCACCCTTGTTTTGTATCAGGATGTCTTCAAGCGATACCCCTGCGTTGGGAAAGAGAGCGAGCTTCAGTTTGCCGTTAATGCGGACCGTCAGCCCCGAAGCCTCGGAGGCGGCTGCCTCGATGCGGGGCTTGTAGCGGTTTATGTCGAAAGTGAGGACGAAGATAACGACCACGAGGACAATGGCTGCCGCTGCGCCGATGAGGATAAAAAGAGCTTTTTTCATCTTCGCGTTCATTCCTCAGCCACCCCCTAGGCGCAGAGAGCCTCGACTGCCGAAACGTTCGTAATAGAGGTCCACCCCTGCTTTAGATATTATTTTCCCACGGCCCATCTACTTCCATTCTGCCAGAAAAAAGTATTACGCGTTTGAGCTCCAGACCGTATATATTGCGAAACGCTGCCATGAGATTATAATTAATGTATGAGGTACTTGGGCAGACGAAATACACCGGCAGCTTCATCCAATGACTTGAAAAATTTAAAGACAGATATTCTGTCGGATTGCGAGGGAGCAGGTGGGTGCAAAAGTAATTTTGGCTGTCAGTGTCGCAGTAATAACGGCATTTATTATTCAAAATGCCGTTACGGTCACGGTTTCTTTTTTATTTTGGCAGTTCGATGCCTTGCTGTCGATAATTGTACTACTGTCCGCGCTTGCAGGAGCAGTTGCCTCTGCGAGTGTTGCGTTTTCCAGAAGTAGACGAAAAGCCTAAAAAGGGTGTGATGGCTCGCCCACTCTTTTAAACATGAACGCTGGATTCAACCCCCGATTGCGAAAATCAAGCCTGATCCGAATTCAAGCAAACGCGAATCATCCTGAGTATTTCAGATATCTCGTAGGGCTTTTGCAGGAATTTAAAGCCCTTCTCCCGTATTACTGACCATTGAGATTCCACATCCATATATCCGCTTGTGAGCAGAACGCCCAACCCTGGTTTTTTTAACAACAGTTTCTGGACGAGTTCAACGCCATTCCTGTCCTGCAGAATTATGTCGCTGAATACCATTGCAAAGTTCCCATTTTCCATTTCAAAAATTTCAATCGCCTCCTGAGCGCTGCCTGCCGTGAAAACAGAGTAACCATTTATGGCAAGCACCATTTCCAGGCTTTTGCGAAGGTGTTTTTCGTCTTCTATCAATAAAATACGCTCTCCGTTGCCCATGGGCGCTTCCGATAAAACCTCAGGCAGCGCCGTTTTCAAGGCCTCTGTTGAGACCGGCAAATAGACCTTGAATATTGACCCGTGTCCGGGCTCGCTTGCAATGTCGAGCCACCCTTTGTGCTGTTTAATTATGCTGTCTACAACAGCCAGTCCGAGCCCTATGCCCTCACCGATTCTCTTGGTAGTGAAGAAAGGCTCGAAAATGCGTTCCAGCACCTCTTTTGTCATGCCGGCCCCGGCATCCTCGATAGTAAGACAGACGAATTTGCCAGCATCACGACCTCGGGTGCCGCCGGGTTGCCCTGGCGCCGTGGCCGCGTTTTCCGTCCTTATGAGTATGTTGCCGCCATCGGGCATCGCATCCCTTGCGTTGATGACTATGTTCATTACAAGCTGCTCAATGCTTCCCCTGTCTGCGTAGACCGGAGAAAGGTCAGCGGCAAGTTCTGTCTTGAGCTCGATGTTTTCGTTGATAAACCGGCTCAGCATGTTAAGCATGCCGGTGATCGCGCCATTGAGGTCAAGAGAGCTCATATCTATCGGCTGATTGGAGCTGAAGATCAACAATTGCCTTGTCAGGTTCCTGGCCCGATCAGCCGAAGCGCGGACCTGGTCGAAATAGCCGTGAATGGTCTCTAATCTGTCCGACATCATGGCGAGCCCGCAGTAAGACGAGATAACGGTAAGAAGGTTGTTGAAATCGTGTGCTATTCCGCTCGCCAGCTTGCCGATGGCCTCCATTTTCTGCGATTGCTGAAGCTGCGCCTGTATTTTTGTCTTTTCCTCCTCAGCGGCCTTTAACCTGGAAATATCCGTTATCGTCGTTTTAAATACGGGCTGGTTGGCATTTGAGCCAGCTCCATGCGCGATCAACATCTGCGCATGCACCGGGGCGCCAGAGCCTGTCATGAAGTTGACTTCAAAAATCGCGCTATGGTGATTTTTTATGCACTGACTCATATTTCTAAAAAACAAGACGGCGCCTGCCTTATCCATGTACCTGGCCAGAGGCATACCTGAAAGCTTGGAACGCTCGATGCCGATCATCGAGGCACCGGTGAGGTTCATGTCCAGTATGCAGCCTTTCGCGTCAAGGGAGGCATATCCTACAGGAGCGAAGTCATAGAGCTCGGCGTAACGGTCGCGCGATTCCTCAAGCTCGCGTTGAGCCATCGTGAGCTCAAGGTTCTGCATTTCAAGCTCAATCTCATGGATCCGGAGGTCTTCGAGAAGTATTTCGACGTCTGTTGCGATAACGATCCTCCGCAAAATTTATGGTAAGTCTATCGGATTACCCGAGTTGTGTCTAACTGACGGGTATCTCGTGCGCTGTCAAAATAACATACCCTTGCCCTTTTTCTCCTTCAGCCAGGAGAGTGGCTGTCAGAAAAACCTGGACAACCCTCCCGTTCTTTGAGACATACCCGGCTTTAAGGGACCTGACTTCCTCGCCTTTGAGCAGGCGGCTGAAGATTCCTCCCTGGCTCAGCGCGCCGTCCGGGGCCAGAACGCTGACATTCATGCCGACCGCCTCGGCCTCGGTGTAACCGTATATCGACTCGGCGCCCCTGTTCCAGAAAAGTATTACGCCGTCTGGACCGTACGCGAATATGGCGTCATTGGAATCGCGCATGATGACCGCGAGCCTCTCGATAAGCTCCTTGACGGAACTGCGCGACGCGATTGCCTCATCCTGGCTGCGCCTCAGCGCGGTTATCTCCAAAAATAACAATACTGCACCCTCTATATTTTTAAATGCCGTCCTGTAAGGGCTTATCCGCATGGAATAGAAACGCCCCTCGGAGTCGCGGACTTCTCTTTCCTCGCGCCTGCCCTTTTCAATGACTTTTTTCGTCAGCTCTTCGAGGTCCGGAACATCGACTCTGGGCTTTATGTGGCCGATAGGCCGTCCGATGTCGGAATGTATGAGATTAAGGACTCTTTCGGCAGCCGGCGTGAAACGCCGGATAAAACTATCAGCGTCCAGGATCACAATGGGGATGTCTACGCTGGAGAACAGGTTTAAAAGGTCGTTGTTGGCCTGCGTAAGCTCGTTGTTGCGGTTCTCCAGCTCTTCATTTACAGTGGCAAGTTCCTCGTTCGTGGACTGAAGCTCTTCTTTGGCGGTCTCCAGTTCCTCATTTGTGGACTGAAGCTCCTCATTGCTTGAAAGTATCTCCTCGTTCGCGGACTTCAGGTCCTCGTTTGCCGCCTCCCTGCCATTTATTATGGATTGCAGGTATTCCCTCGTGGCGGTCAGCTCCTGCTTCAACTCCGTTATTTCAGTTTCCTGTTCGCCTGGCTTTCCAGCTTTTTTCCTTTTCACTTTTGAGCCCTTTACTTCCTTTTCCCGCTTTGCTTCATGGAAGAGGACCAGGAAATAACGGTCCCTGGAGCTTATCTGCTTGAATGGCATGATCTCTATGTCGATCTCCTTGACCTCGCCGTCGCGCCTCAGGCGCACGCCTTCCCTTCGGGCCTGCCTGCCTTCCTTGTTCGATTCTTCCAAAGCGTCCCGCAGGTCATGGAGCATCCCCTCCCTGACCATCTTCATCAGGTTCAGGTCCGCGGACCCCGGCCTGTGCTCCAGATAAGGGTCGGTGCGCCCGTGGAACTGCATGATTTGCATGTCTTCATTGACGACCACCCCGGCGGGCCCGTATTTTTCAACGATGATGCGGTCGATATCATACTTTACATCCTGCCCCACCCATGTCTCCCTTCCTTCCCTCTTTTCAACGGCCCCTGTATCCTGCCTGGCCGGGGAAAAAGCGAGATCGATGACGGGCTTCATCCGGATACTTTTTTTTGAATAGACTTTGAATTTCCTGTCGACTACGGAGAAAAGGTCCGCTGAGCTTCCAACGGACTCGGAACTGCCAAGCATCAGAAAACCGGTCGGCTTCAGCCCGTAATGGAAGATGCTCAGTACTTTTTTCTGCATCTCCTGTTCGAGATAAATAAGGAGGTTCCTGCAGCTTATGAGGTCCAGCCTGGAAAAAGGCGGGTCCTTGAAAACATTCTGCCTTGCGAAAACGCACATGTCCCTGACGGTCTTGCTGACCCGATAAGCGCCTTCGACCTTGAGAAAGTATTTTTTCAGCAGTTCAGGAGCGACTTCAGTGGAGATATGCTCGCTGTACGTCGCGGCGCGCGCTTTTTCCAGTGCCTTCTCATCGATATCGGTCGCGAAAAGCTGAACATAGGCCGTGGACGCCTCTTCACCCAATGTCTCCATCAGCGATATCGCAATCGAATAGGCCTCTTCCCCGGTGGCGCACCCCGGGACCCATATCCTGACAGGTTCACTGTTTTTCCTGCTGCTTAAAATGGACGGGAATATTTTCTCCCTGAGCGCCTGGAATGACCCCGGGTCGCGGAAGAAACTCGTCACGCTTATCAGTATGTCCTGGTACAGGGCCTTGGCCTCGGCGTTGTTCTCCTGCAGGTACTTGAGATAGTGCTCCATTTTCTCAAGCCTGTGCAGGGCCATCCTGCGTTTGATGCGCCGCAAGACAGTGCTTTTTTTATAGAATGAGAAATCAACCCCGGAGGCGTCACGGAGCCGGACAAATATCTTGTTCAGAGCCGCGTCTGCGGCTATTATCTCAAAGGCCTTGCCGCCCGCCGGCCTGGACAGATAAGGGTGTTTGCTGATCTTCACAAGCTCGTCTGCTATGGCTTCAGGCGGCAACACAAAATCCACGCACCCTGTTTCAATGGCGCTCGAAGGCATGGAAAAATATTTTGACGATTTCTCGTCCTGAGCGAAGACGATGCCTCCTTCAGCCTTTATCAGCTTGACTCCCTTGGTCCCGTCGTATGCCGAACCTGAAAGGACCACGCCGATGCAGTTGCTCCCGTGGTCCTCCGCCAGCGAAGCAAAAAAATAATCGATAGGCATATGCTGCCCACGCACCTTCTCGACCGGTACAAGGTGGAGCTTGCCCCTTAAGATTCCCATGTTCTGCCCGGGAGGGATGACATATACGCGGTCCGGCGCTATCGAGACACCGTCGGTGACCTGCGAAACAGGCATTTTCGCGACCTTTCCGACAAGCTCCGAAAGCATGCTCTCGTGCTTAGGGTCAAGGTGCTGAACGATGACGAATGCCATCCCGGTATCGGAAGGAAGGTTCTGAAAAAGATTGGTAAGCGCCTCCAGCCCGCCGGCAGACGCGCCGATGCCGACGACCGGAGTCAAAGGAGCTTTTTCGGGACTTTCTTCAGGGCTTTTAGTTTTCAGCGGTTTTTCAGTCTGGGAAACGACAGGGACGGCAGGCTTCGTGTGTGTTGAGGGCTTCCTGGCCGGAGGAGGCTGCTTTTTGCTTTTCATCAAAGAGTCCTTTGCAGCCATTAATGGGAATGCAGTCACAGCGCTTCGGCTTGAAGAAGCCTCAAGATCAATACAGGCCGGACAAGAATAAACCCATTTATTATTTATTAACGCATCTTATAACGGACAGAACTTTACTACAAGTTAAAACGGCTCTTGATTCCTTTCTGTCAGAGGGCATGTTTCCCCCTGGCTTTCACCGTGAGTCCAACGCATCAGGAAGCACGCGCTGCTTTTTTCCTTTTTTGATACTCGGAGGCCGGCAGAAAAATATGGACAATTGTGCCTGAGCCTGGTTCAGACTCTATTGTGATAAGGCCGCCGTGTTTTTTGATTATCGAATAGGCGATAGTAAGGCCCAGGCCGCTGCCTTTCATCTGTGTTGTAAAAAACGGGTCGAACACCTTCTGCAGGTGCTCTTTTGGGATGCCGGTACCGGTGTCTTTAATTGATATTTTGACGTATCTTTTTTTCTTGAGGTTATTTTTTTCGCTCTCCTCAGCAGCAATGTTTTCACAGCTGACACTGAGCTTTCCGCCCCCGAGCATTGACTGGACGGCGTTTTGCAGCACATTTCTGAATACCTGCCCGACCTGCTCCTCGTCAACTTCAACGAACCAGAGGTCATCGGGGAAGGAAGCCTCATAACCCATTTCAGAGCCGCTCAACGCGAAGCCGATTGCTTCTCTTAGTGTCTCTTCTATGTATACTACATCCTTGACAGGCTCTCCGCCGGGTGAAAGGGTCAGCAGCTGATGCGACAGGTCCCTTGTCATGTTAACGACCTTCTCAGCCTCGCTCAACCTGTCATAGGAGTCTCCGGGCGGCATGGAATCTTTTGCCAGTTCGATATTCCCCTTTATCAGGTTCAAAAGCTTATTGAACTCAGCGGCGAGGCCTCCGGCGAGGACTACTACGGACTCAAGTTTCTGGATCTTCAGAAGCTCATCTGCTATCCTGCTCCGCGCAGTGACATCCCGGAATATCAGAACCATCCCGGTGATGCGCCCGTCTTTGCCCTTGATGGGCGCCATCTCGCCGGTGATTATCTTTTTCCGTCCATGCCTGTCGACAAGGATTATATTTTCGTAAAAGCCAGGGTCAGTGTGCATTTTGAGAAAGACTCCGGCCGGGTTTTCGTAACGCTCCCCGGTCTTCTCGCTGACAAGGTCCAGAACCTCGAACAAGGGCCTGCCGGAGAAGTCCTCCGGTGTCAGGCCGGTAAGCTCTTCGCCCTCTTTGTTGATGAAGGACACCCGGCCGTTATTGTCCATCGTTATTACGCCCTCACCAATGCTTTGCAGTATCACGGAGAGGCGTTCCTTTTCAGCCGATAGCGCCTCTTCCGCGGTTTTGCGCTCGGTGTCGTCTATCTCAACGGCGACAAAATGGGTAACGGCGTCGCTGAAGACCCTGAGCGGGGCTACCGACGTCAATTGCCAGAAGCTGCTGCCGTTTTTCCTCGTGCTACGGATGTCGCCTCGCCAGATCAACCCGGCCCTTACAGCATTCCATAACTGTCCGTAGAACTCAGGCTCATGAGCGGCAGATTCAAGGATGCTGATATTCCTGCCTATGACCTCATCCGGTTCATATCCTGTGACTTCCGTGAACCTCGGGTTTACATATTCGATGTTGCCGTCGATCGTGCCGACTATCACCATGGAAGGGCTCTGCTCGATAGCCATGGACAGCTCAAGCATGCGCCTCTCTATTTTCCTGCGCTCGGTCACATCGACAACTACGGTCCTGATGGAAATCTGTTTTTCTTGCTCATCATAGACGGGTATACTCTGTAATTCAGCCCGGAACCTGTCCTTGCCGGCTCGCAGCAGACTCACCTCATCGACTGTCTTTTCCTTCGTCTCCTTGCAGCGCCGCATATGCCCGTAAAACGTCCTGCCGTCAGCCTCGTCTATGAAATTTCTGAATGGCAGGCCGATTATCCGGCTGCGTTCCTGGCCAAGCATCGCAGCGCCCGTTAGATTGATGTCCAGGACAACCCCATTTTCATCCAGGCTTACATATCCAATTGGGGCGAAATCGTACAGGTCTACATATCTGTTCCGGGCCGCTTCCAGCTGCTGCTGTGATTCCTGAAGCGCGCGGTTCTGCATCTCCAATTCGATCTGATGGACCTGCAGATCGTGCAAAACAGCGCTGCTCTCGCCTGCTGCCTTCAGGCTTTCAAGCTCCGCCTGGAGGGATTCCAGGTGCCGGATAAGCTCTTCTTTGCCCATTTTTCTATAATTCATGTCTGGTTTCATTGTTTGCCGGTTAAAATCAAAGCCTGTTTTCAATATTTTTAAGTATATCAGCGCAAAAACTTTTATCAATGCGCAGGCCTTAACCAATGAGGCAAACCAGAGGCCAGTATCTTTCAGGTCGGAGTCGGGAGACAGTTGGACCTCCGAGAATGATACTCACCATAGGAGTCGGGGCAAGCTTGGTGATGAATCGCGGATATGAGGTTTACAATAGGATTACATGCTCATTCTGAATTTAAGATATGGCAGGAACTCTCTCCAGACCGAAATCCTTTTCAACCATTGACCCTTGACGCGGGGTCATGAATCCCTCGAATTGCCATCTTCTTAAATTTTCAGCCTCAATTTTTATTTTGAAAATCAAATAGATGCAAGTGAGGGAGCTCTATATCAACACCCTATCGCGTCAAAAATGATGGCACAATTTCGTGAATTATGAATAGATGATAGAGCTTGAAAGAAATTCTAAGTGCTTATTTTTTAAAGAGTTTTTTGGTGGCGGTGCGTGGAGTCGAACCACGGACGCGGGGCTTATGAGACCCCTGCTCTGCCAACTGAGCTACACCGCCGTACTGGGAACGAGAAGGGCAAAACCGAAGGTCAACGATTATAACGAAATCCTGTGCGAAAGTATATAACTTTTTAAGGTCCCGAAAAGCCTCTCGGTCCCGGTCACTACCAGCATGGTCACTTCCTGGTTCCCGTCCCCGTCGAGGTCGTCGATGAAGAAATCTGATATATAGCCTTCGACCTGCTTCGTGCGCCAGTTCTCAGAGGTCGTCCCTCCCACGGCGTCCCAGGAGAGGCTTATTATCTCGCCGGTTTTGAAAGAGGCCGGAACATCAGCGCTCCTGCCAAGGCCGCCCGGCGTGTTCTTCTTTATGATGAGCTCTTTTTTACCGTCCCTGTCCATGTCGGCGGAGAAGAACCTGCCTTCTATTGATATGGGCGCGCTCTCCGAACCAGCAGCTTCCCTCAGTTTCATTAGGTTAAGCGTGCCGCCAAAGTAATCAGCGCTCTTGTAGCTCTGCGCCCATCCCCTGCCCTCGCTTTTCGGCGAATAAAGCGTCAGGTACTGCCTTGAATCGAGCGTGGCGAGCTCGGTTGCCCCGCCGGTCAGGCTGAAAGCTTCGAAACCGAAAATATTAACGTTCTTGGGGAGCTCGACCTCGAAGGAAGACACCTCCTTCAGGACGTCCCCTTCCTTTCTGAGCTTTTTGAGGTCGCCGAAAAAGCCGTCGATGGTTCTCAGCCTCTGCCCGACCAGGACCGGCTCCTTGCCGTCGACGCTTACGGCCCTCAGCATCCAGTCTATGTTCGAAGCGGTGATCGAATAGGCGCCGCCCTTGTACTCCAGCATGGCGCTCGCAGGCTTGCCGCCGGAGACCCTCGAGACGTATACCTCGATTGCCCCGTCATTGTCAGAGTCTATCGAAGTGACGGCGATGTTCTGGCTGCGGCTGTCCTTTATCTCTTTTATGACCTCCATGCCGTCCGCGCTGTACTTCGCGATGGCAAGCACATTGCCGGATATCAGAAAGAGCTCCTTTACGCCGTCCTTGTCGAGGTCGGCCGCGGTCATGGCGACGAACATCCCGTCGATGTCGCGCCCTTTCCATAAAACAGGCTGCTCCTTTGATTTGTCGGCCTTTATGATGAAGCCGCCGTCCTTGCCAGCGGCAGCCGGGGCGGGTATTGCCGCCGGTATCGCAACAGTCGCGGGCACGCCCGGCTGCACAGCAACAGGGGCCGGGGGCGGGTTCAGGTGAGAATTGACGTCGGTGGAGAGCTTGTCGACAAGCCCGATTATCGATTCGATGCCTGTCCCCTTCGAAGCGAACGGCGCGGCATCTCCGGTGTTTATGTTTATGAGCCTCGCGTCCATGCTCACGGCGTTGCCGAATATCGTAAGGCTGCCGTAGAGGACATAGTCGGCCTTAAGGGTCTTGCCAGCTTCGAAGGCTCCGGCGTCGTTGAGCTCGGCCTTCTTATCAGTTACAGCTCTGCCTGCCTGGTCAGGCCTTATTATCTCGGAGCGGCCCTGCCCCAGCCTCGTGGCGAGCATATCCGGCATGGCCGCCCTTATGTAATCCACATCCCCGGAGGCGTTCACCTTCCACGGAAGGACCGCTATCTTCTCGCCGGCAGACATGGCGCTGGCCGGGAAAAACGATACGAACAAGAAAGCCGCTGCTGCGGCTACCGACAACCTTTTAATGAAGCTCATGACCTGTCCTGTTTTTTTTGTAAGGCTACTTGCCGAGCCTGTAATGCAGCAGGCGTTCTATTATTTCGCCTTTCCTCAAATGCTTCTCTATTATCTCATCGACGTCAGAGGCCGCGACGTTCCTGTACCAGGTCCCCTCCGGGTATATGACGATGGCCGGAGAGAACTGCCCCTCTTCGTCCGTCTCCTTGCACACGCTCAGGCAGCCCGACCTCGACACCTTGACCTCGCCCTTCAGGCTCGAACCTTTTACCTTTGCCTTCATATCCTCATATATCGCTTCAGAGCCCCTGGCGGCGCACCTTTTGCCCTCGCAGACGAACACATGGAGCCTGTACGGTTTCATGAAAGCCTCCTTGCCGTGTTTGCAGGTAAATATAATCCGATTTCGTGGCAGGCAAATCAAGGAGAAATATCAGGGTGCGCCCCCACGCGCCATTTAAACCGCTTACCTCAACCCGGCGATTCTGTTATAATCCCGTACGCAAGGAGCCGGACATTGGGCCATAAAGAGTACGAACTCACCTATAAAGACAAAGCCTCCGTTGGCGAGGTACTTTCGACGGCGGCCAAGCCTCTCGCCGCGCTCAAATCATCGAGGGAAGAATCCACCTGGCGCAACATCCTCATCACGGCCGAGAACCTTCACGGCCTCGCCTCCCTCATTGAGATGAAAAAACAGGGAAAGCTCCTGTGCGCCGACGGCTCGCCGGGGGCGCGCCTAATATACATCGACCCGCCTTTTTCGACCAGGCTCGAATTCAAGGGAAAGAAGAGCCAGAAGGCGTATAAAGACAAAACAGTCGGGGCTGAATTCGTAGAATCCCTCAGAAGAAGGCTCATCCTCCTCAAGGAGCTCCTCACGGACGACGGCTCAATATTCGTCCATCTCGACTGGAAAAAGGCACATTACATCAAGGTCGTCATGGACGAAGTGTTCGGAGAGGAGAACTTCCTGAACGACATCGTCTGGAGCTACGGCGGCAGGGGAGCGAAGCACATCGCGGGACAGTTCTCCAGAAACCACGACATAATCCTCTGGTACAAACGAGGCGGCCGCCACATCTTCAACCAGCTGACAGTCGGCAGAAGGGTCGCCAAGAAAGGGAGCGGCTTCAAGCAGGACGAGTCGGGCCGCTGGTTCAAGACCTCCCCCCGGGGAGATTATACCGACGAGTCGATGGAAGCCCTCGAAAAAGAGGGCCGGGTCTACACTACCCGCAACGGCACGATGCGTGTGAAGTACTTCCTCCGTGAGGACGGGGAACACCTTGTAGAAGACAAGCTCGTTGGCGACGTCTGGGACGACATCCCAGATGCCATGCACCTGTCGGAGACCGAAAAGACGGGCTACCCAACGCAGAAGCCCGAAGCGCTCCTGGAGCGTGTGATAAGGGCGGCCTCGAACCCGGGGGACATCGTCCTCGACTGTTTTGCCGGGGCCGGAACGGCCCTCGTCGCGGCCGAAAAACTCGGACGCCGCTGGGCCGGCATCGACTCCGGCACGCTCGCGGGCCACACCATCGAAAAAAGGCTTCTTACGATAGCCTCGACGAAAAGCCTCGACGACCCGAAAAAAAAGTATGGGAAGGCTTGCCGCCCATTCGACGTGCTCGGCACGCTGGAACACAGCGGGGAAAATTGCTGCGATGCGCACGGGCATACTCCCAGCGTCAAATGCAGGTACGACATAGACGACGCGTCAGGGGAATGCGTCGTGAAAATAGAGCGCTTTTCGAGCCCCGGGTCGGGTTTGAAGGGCATGGAGGCCCTCTCTTCAGTAGCCATAGACTTCTGCTTCGACGGGGAGACGATGAAAACAGACCTGTTCGCCACCGCGGCGGAATTGGAAGCCAAAGGCTATGAGCTCCGCTTCCCACTGGAATCCATAAAGGGCGAGGTGCTCATTGTCTTCACGGACATATTCGGCCACGAGAAGTGGTTTGTGGGCGAGCTGGCCTGAGGGGGCGGATTAACGTTTTTTTAAAGTTAGTTTTTATGCAATTTTAATCTTCCTGGGAGATAATCCGGCGTGGGGATGGTGAGTTGCCTAAATTTTCAGGCAATTCAGCCGAAAAGCAACTGATGGAGGTTGCGGACTTCCCCGCGCATCGAAAAATGCGCTACTATCCCGTATTCCTTGACATAAAGAACAGGCCCTGCCTCGTCGTAGGCGGCGGGGCGGTCGCCGAAAGAAAGGTTGCCGGTCTCATCTCCGCAGGCGCCAAGGTGACCTTGGTGAGCCCCAGGGCCACGAAGGCCCTTTTGAGGCTCGCCAGAGGAGGCCGCCTCAAGCATATAAAGGGGCGCTTCACGCCAGGCATGCTCAAGGGCTTCTTCCTCGTTTTCGCCGCAACCGACTCCACGGAAGTCAACGAGGCGGTATGGACGGAGGCACAGGAAAGAGGCATACCGGTTAACGTGGCCGACGACCCGGCCCGCTGCAGCTTCATAATGCCCGCTGTCGTAGACAGGGGGGCCCTGACGGTGGCCGTATCGACCTCGGGCAAGAGCCCACTTCTAGCGCGCTTTTTGCGCGAGGGGCTCGAAGCCGTCATCGGGACAGAGTACGAAACGCTTGTCGAGATACTGGGCGCGGTAAGGAAGAAGCTGTTGAAAACCAGCCTCAGTCGTGATAAAAAAGAAAGTATTATTAAGGATTTGTTGAATTCCGCCCTGCCCGGCCTGATACGCGCCGGAGATGTCCGGGGGATCAACGAAGCCTTGCTGGCCGCCCTGGGCAAAGGGTACTCCCTTTCCAGGCTGGGAATAAAAATAAAATAGCGCGAGAGGTCTTATAGATGCCTCTTACGGGGTATTTTACGCAAAAGTGAGCGAGATCTTTTTCCACATAACAGCGGCGGTATATCTTTTGGCCACCATCGTCTATTCGACATATTTGTTCATCCGCAAGGACAAACTGCTGACGGGGGCGCAGGCGGTCATCATAACCGGCTTCGCGTTCCATACGGCAACCATAGCCTTGCGCTGGATAGCCGCCGGGCGCACCCCAGCCACGAGCTTCCATGAGTCCCTCACCTTCTTCTCATGGATAACCGTCGCGCTCTTCCTAATGCTCCTCGTCAAATACAAGCAGCGCGTCCTCGGCGCGTTCGTCGCGCCCTTCGCGCTCCTTCTTGTAATAACCGCCTCGCTACTGCCCGGAGAGATAGTTCCTCTGGCACCGGTCCTTGAGAGCTACTGGCTGCCGGTGCACGTCATACTCGCGTTCCTGGGCAACGCCTTTTTCGCCCTGGCCTTTTTTCTGGGCATCATGTACGTCATACAGGACAAGTACCTGAAATCGAGGAAATTGAAGGGTCTGTACTTCGTCCTGCCCTCATTAGAGACGCTCGACGAGCTCAACTACAAGTGCCTGCAGTACGGCTTCCCGCTCCTGACGGCCGCGATAATAACCGGGGCCATCTGGTCTGAGTACGCTGTCGGAAGCTACTGGGAATGGAAGCACAGGCAGGTCTGGTCGCTTATCACGTGGTTCCTGTACGCCGCGCTCCTGCACGGCAGGCTCACGGCCGGATGGAGAGGCCGGAAAGCGGCAATACTGTCGGGGGTTGCCTTCATCACCCTCATAGGCTCGTTCATCATAATAAACGTCATATCTGGCGGGGCCCACGGGCTTTCTAATTAGGATTTAATCGCTCCGGCTTTAGAAATAAGCAATTCACAGGCGGAAGAGTCGAGATGAACCTCGTAATCGTCGGATTGAACCATAAGACCTCGCCCATCGAGATAAGGGAGAAGCTCTCTTTCCCCGCCCACTCGATAGGCGACCCCCTCAAGAAGCTCACGAACCATTACGGCCTCAACGAAGGGGTCATCCTCTCCACCTGCAACAGGGTCGAGGTCCTCGCAATAACGAGCGAGCTCGAAAAAGGCACCTGGCAGATAAAACGCTTCCTTTCCGACTACCATTCGATTCCGCTCGAGAAACTCGACGAGCACCTCTACGTCCACCAGGGAGAGGAGGCCGTAAAGCACCTTTTCAGGGTCGCCGCGGGCCTCGACTCGATGGTACTTGGCGAGCCCCAGATACTCGGGCAGGTGAAGGACTCGTACGGGTACGCGGTTGAGCACGCGACCGCCGGGATAATCGTCAACAAGCTCTACCACAAGGCCTTCCAGGTCTCCAAGCGCGTGAGGACCGAGACGAAAATCGGCGAATCTGCGGTCTCCATCAGCTTCGCCGCCGTGGAGCTCGCCCGCAAGATATTCGGCGAGCTTGCCGGGAAGACCTGCATGCTGGTGGGCGCTGGCGAGATGGCCGAGCTTGCCGCCAGGCACCTCCAGTCAAACGGGGTGCGCGAGATAATGGTCGCCAACAGGACCTACGAGAAAGCCGTCGAGCTCGTCAAATGCTTCTGCGGCACGGCCATCATGTTCAGGGAGTTCCCGCACTACCTTAAGAACGTCGACATCGTCATAGCCTCGACGGCATCCCCCAACTTCATAATAAAGCCGGACCAGATACACGAGGTCATGAAGGAACGCAGGCACAAGCCGATGTTCTTCATCGACATATCCGTCCCCAGGAACATAGACCCGCTGGTCAATAACATAGACAACTGCTACGTCTACGACGTGGACGACCTCCAGGGCGTCGTAGTGGCAAACCTCCAGGAACGCCACAAGGAGGCCGAGGACGCCGAGAGGATCATCCTCGAGGAGATAGAGAAGTTCTACCGCTGGATAAAGTCGCTCGACGTCGTGCCGACCATCATCGCGCTCCGCCAGGAATGCGACAGCATAAGGAAGGCCGAGCTCGCCAGGGCCCTGCCCTCGCTCCAGAACCTCACTCCCAAGGAGCAGAAGGTCCTGGAGGCCATGACAGCGGCCATAGTCAACAAGATACTCCACCACCCGGTGACGCACCTCAAAAAAGAAGCGAACAAGATAGAGGGCGACCTCTACATAGACACCATAAGGAAGCTCTTCGACCTTTCCATAGACGAGGAGGCAATAAGAAAGGCCGCCCAGAGCAGCGACGACTGAGCGGCAAGCGCCGTGACAGGCAATAAACTTTAAGGGGAAGTCTTTTGAAAAAGAAGATAGTAGTAGGCACCAGGGGCAGCATGCTCGCCCTCTGGCAGGCCAACTGGGTCAAGGGAGAGCTCGAAAAACGCTACCCCGGCCTTGAGGTGAGCCTCGAGAAGATAAAGACCACCGGGGACAAGATACTCGACGTGCCGCTCGCCAAGGTAGGCGGCAAGGGCCTTTTCGTAAAAGAGATAGAAGAGGCGCTTTTAGAGGGCAGGGCCCACCTGGCCGTCCACTCGATGAAGGACGTCCCGACCTACTTCCCGGACGGCCTGAGCCTCCGGTGCATAACCGAAAGGGAAGACCCGAGGGACGCGGTATTCAGCAGGGGGCACGTAAAGCTCCTCGACCTGCCGAAGGGCGCGAGGATCGGGACGTCGAGCCTTCGGAGGCAAGCCCAGCTCCTTTCAGTGAGGCCCGACTTCCAGATACTGCAGCTCAGGGGCAACCTCGACACGCGCATGAAAAAGCTGGAGAACGGCGACTTTGACGCAATAATCCTTGCCGGAGCCGGCGTCAAGAGGCTCGGCTGGGCTGAGAAGATAACCGAGCTCCTTCCGGTCGAGTTGAGCCTCCCGGCCATAGGCCAGGGCGCTTTAGGCATAGAAACCAAGACTGACGACGCTTACATAAACGGCCTCGTTGACTTCTTCAACCACCCCGAGACCTCGTACTGCGTAAGGGGCGAGAGGGCCCTCCTCACGCGCCTCGAAGGCGGCTGCCAGGTGCCGATAGCGGCCCACGGCTCTCTTTCCGGGGACACCATAAGAATAGACGGGCTGGTCGCGAGCACCGACGGCAAGACCATCCTCAAGGACACGATATCCGGGCACAAGGACGACTGTGAGAAGCTCGGGGTCGAGCTGGCCGAAAGGCTCCTCAAGATGGGCGCCTACGACATACTCAAATCCCTGTACGAAGTGACGCCGCCGCCCGGTTCAGCCTGAAAGTAACCCAAAAGGCCCATTGCCAAAAGCATGGGCCTTTTTTTATTTTATGTTATAATCAGAGTACACCAAGACAGTCGCAGGATAGCCGTAATGCGTAAACTCCCAATCCCCGTGTTTTCCCTGTGCCTTTTCCTTCTGTCCGGCTGCCTCCCGGCATGGGGCGATCTTATCCGCCAGGAGCAGTTCGCCTCTCCTTCCGGCAAATACACCGTAGTATTCACTGAACTCGAAAACAGGAAATACGGCAAGGATGAGATGCTCGAAGACCTCGGCAACGTGAGCCACGTCCTGTACAGGGTCGACTTCATCGCAAACGGGGACACCGAGCCGGTCGCGAACAGCAGCTACGCCGACGTCTACGGCTGGGAGGCCGATGGACGGCCCGAGAAGGCCTCTGCCATATTCAGGAAGCTCATCTGGAGCCCGAAGGAAGACTACGTCATATTCCCCGAAGAGGGTTGGGCAGCCCAGGGGCCTTCGCAGTCCAGGGCGCTTGCCCTGAACCCTGAGCTCGCCTGGGAAAAAGGCGCCGTCTCGGTAGGCGCCATCGAATGGATAGACGACCTGTCGTTCATAAGCGACTACCACTTCGACTGCGACTACGGGATATTGAGGTTCGACGGCACAACCGGCAAGACCATCTCGATGAAAGAATCAGAAAGCCCCATCGGCTACGAGCTCGTCTCTGTGAAGCAGGGAAAAGCCGTCATAAGGATGCTGCTGGACAATTGCAGGATGCAGGACATCCCGCCCAGGTGCTTTACCCGCGACCTTCAGACCGGCTTTGAAGAGCCGGTCGCCTGCCCGACCCGAAAGACCAGGGTCAAGGCGCAGTACTGACGGAAATACCTCATTTTTCACGCAATATCCCCCTTAATCCATTTGATAACTCCCTTGCCCCTCTGGTATAATGGCACGGTTTAAGATTACTGATAATACCGGTTAGGTTCAGGCCGCTCAAAAAGGTCCAGATGCCAGGAGTTCGAGGCGCGGGAAATGAGGCGTACTTTGTAGTACGCCGCAGTGAACTCGCGCCGAAGACGACAACGCAGATGGGCCTTTTTCAGCAGCCTATTAAAAAAAAATTAATCGAAAAGGAAAATTCCCTTAATCCTGCGGTGATATAACAAATACGAGCGCAGGTGAGGACCTTTCATTTATGGCTGGAAAAGTATATCTCGTGGGCGCTGGCCCCGGAGACCCGGGGCTCCTTACGCTCAAGGGGCTCGAAGCGATAAAAGAAGCTGACTGCATTATCTACGACTTCCTGGCCAACTCGCGCCTTCTCGGGTACGCGAGAGATGGCGTAGAGACAATCTACGTCGGGAAAAAGGGCTCTCAAAAGACCCTGCCACAGGAAGATATAAACAAGATCATCATCAAGAAGGCCCGTTCAGGCAAGTCCGTAGTGCGGCTCAAGGGCGGCGACCCCTTTATTTTCGGCAGGGGCGGCGAAGAGGCCGAAGAGCTCGCGCACGCTGGCATAGAGTTCGAAATAGTCCCCGGCGTCACTTCCGCGATAGCGGCCCCCGCGTACGCGGGCATCCCCCTTACGCACAGGGAGCTAGCTTCGGCCGTCACCTTCATCACGGGGCAGGAAAACCCCTTGAAAGAGCGGTCGAACATCGCGTGGGACAGGCTTTCGACCGGCAGGGGCACCCTAGTATTCCTCATGGGCTGGAAGAGCCTGCCGCTCATTACCGGCAAGCTCCTGGAGAACGGCTGGGACCCGGCCACCCCGGTCGCCCTCGTCCGCTGGGGCACTCTCACCAAGCAGACCTGCCTCACCGGCAGGCTCAACGACATAGTAGAGCTGGCGAACAAAAAGGGGTTGAAGCCGCCGGTCATAACGGTAGTCGGCGATGTAGTGGGCCTCCGTGAAAAGCTGAGCTGGTTCGAGACAAAGCCGCTTTTCGGCAAGAGGGTGCTTGTCACCCGCGCCCTCGAGCAGGCGGGGGACTTCACGCGTGTGCTCGAAAAATACGGGGCAGAGCCCATAGCCTTCCCCACGATAAGGACTACGGCGCCCCCTTCATGGAAGGAGCTGGACAGGGCGATAAAAAGGCTTTCCGGCTACGACTGGGCCATATTCACGTCCGTCAACGGCGTCAAGTACTTCTTCGAGCGGCTCTACAAGCTCGGCTACGACATACGGGAGCTCAAAGGCGTCAAGATATGCGCCATAGGCCCGATGACAGCTAAGGCGGTATCCGACCTGGGCATCAAGGTAGACCTCATGCCAAAGGAGTTCAAGGCAGAGGGCGTGCTGGAAGCACTGGGCAAAAGAGCGATACGGGGCAAGAAGTTCCTCCTGGCAAGGGCCATGGTGGCAAGGGATATAATCCCGCAGGAGATAAAACGCCTCGGCGGAAAAATAGACGTCGCCGCCGCGTACAGGACCGTGAAGCCCTCGAAAGAGGCAGGCGCGCTGAGGGAGCTCTTCCTCGAAGGGGGCGTCGACGTCGTGACCTTCACCTCGTCCTCGACCGTCACCAACTTCGCTGCGATGTTCAAAAAGAAAGAATTGCCGGAACTCCTGCGGCGTTGCACCATAGCGGCAATCGGCCCGATTACCGCCGAGACCGCTAAAGGCTTTGGCTTAAAAGTCGATATTATGCCGAAGGACTACACGATACCGGCGTTGACTCAGGCAATGGCGGAGTACTTCAAAGGTGCCCCTAAAAATTAGTATTTTTTCTGAGATCGAAAAAAAATCAGAGGTAGATAGATGAGCAACTTTCCAATATACAGGCCGAGAAGGCTCCGTGCGAACGAGACCATAAGGAGGATGGTGCGTGAGAACAACCTCACCCCCTCTGATTTCATCCTCCCCCTGTTCGTGACCTACGGCAAAAACGTCAGGAACGAGATAAAGTCGATGCCGGGGCAGTTCCAGCTCTCGGTGGACAACATTAAAAAGGAAGCCCGGGAGATAAAGTCCCTCGGCATACCGGCCGTGATCCTGTTCGGCATACCCGAGCACAAGGACGAGGAGGGCACCAGCGCCTTTGACCCCCACGGCCCGGTGCAGGAGGCAATAAAGGCAATAAAGGACAAAAACCCGCACCTTATGGTCATAACCGACGTCTGCATGTGCGAATATACTTCGCACGGCCATTGTGGTATCATAAAAAACAAGGATGTGGACAACGACGCCACCCTGGAGCTCCTCTGCAATGAGGCCGTCTCGCACGCCGAGGCCGGGGCCGACATGGTCGCCCCCTCTGACATGATGGACGGCAGGGTCGGCGCGATAAGGGACGCGCTCGACGAGAACAACTTCCCGGACATCCCCATAATGGCCTACTCCGCCAAATATGCCAGTGCCTTCTACGGCCCGTTCAGGGACGCGGCCGAGTCGACCCCCAAGTTCGGCGACAGGAGAAGCTACCAGATGGACGCGGGCAATTCGGACGAGGCCCTGCGCGAGGTGGCGCTCGACATAGAGGAAGGGGCCGACATAGTCATGGTCAAGCCCGCCCTCCCGTACCTCGACATAATAAGAAGGATCAAAGACCAGTTCGGCTACCCTGTCGCCGCGTACAACGTGAGCGGCGAGTACTCGATGATAAAAGCGGCCGAGAAAATGGGCTGGATGGACGGCGAGCGGGCCATGATGGAATCGCTCCTGTCTATTAAACGGGCCGGAGCCGACCTCATATTGACCTACTTCGCGAAAGACGCCGCGAAGGTTCTGAGATAAGGTGCCTCAAAAATCCAGCTATTTTTTCTGAGGTCGAGGAAGGGTGGAAATAAAAAGCGCAGCATATAATGTGAATATGTGAGCATTTTTATTTACACCCTGACAAAGAGATCAGGAAAAAGAGCGGATTTTAGCGATACCCTAACAAACCGACCAACAAAGGAGTCGTTATATGTCCATGCACGGCGGAATGCCTAAAGGCCACCCACACGAGGTGCCCGGTATGAAAGGCCACGGACACGGCCATCCCGGCCACCCAGGACACGGCGGCGGCGGACCTGATAAAAGCGGAGGCAGGAAATGGCTCCCCAAGCTCATAGCCTGGGAGCTCACAAGGTCCTGCAACCTCGACTGCATACACTGCAGGGCGGCCGCGAGGTTCGGCCCCTACCCAAACGAGCTGACGACCGAGGAGTGCTTCAAGTTCCTCGACGACGTGGCATCATTCTCCAACCCCATAATGATCATGACCGGCGGCGAACCGATGCTCCGCGACGACATATGGGACATCGCCAAGTACGGCACCAAGCTTGGCCTTCGCATGGTCATGGCCCCGTGCGGCTTCCTCGTCACTGAGGAGACCGCCCAGAAGATGATAGACTCCGGCATACAGCGCGTGAGCTTCTCCATCGACGGAGCCACGGCCGAGAGCCACGACAACTTCAGGCGCGTTCCCGGCGCGTTCGCCAGCGTCATGCAGGCCATAGAGAGCGTCAAGAAGGTCGGCCTGCCTTTCCAGGTGAACACGACCATAACGAAGCACAACCTCGCCGAACTCCCCAAGATATTGGAGCTCGTCATCTCCCTGGGCGCGGTTGCCCACCACCCGTTCCTGCTCGTGCCGACCGGAAGGGGCGCGCAGCTCAAGGACCAGGAGATTTCCCCTGAGGAGTACGAGAAGTCGCTTTCGTGGTTCCATGAGATGAGGGACAAGGTGCCCCTGCAGTTCAAGCCTACCTGCGCCCCCCACTATTACAGGATATTCAGGCAGAAGGAACGGGAGAAGGGCATTACCGTCACCCCGGAAACCCACGGCCTGGACGCCATGAGCAAGGGCTGCATGGGCGGGCAGTCGTTCGCCTTCGTGTCGAACACCGGCAAGGTCCAGATATGCGGCTTCCTTGACGTGGAGTGCGGCGACATAAGGAAAGAGGAGTTCCACACGATATGGGACACCTCGAAGGTATTCCAGCAGATGAGGTCGTGGGACGACTACAACGGCAGGTGCGGCTACTGCGAGTTCAGAAAGGTATGCGGCGGCTGCAGGGCAAGGGCCTTCGCCTTCACGAACGACTACATGGACGAAGAACCGTTCTGCACGTACCAGCCGACCGAGGCGGCCAAGAAAGCCAGGGACGAGAAAAAGGCTGCCGAAGGCCCCGGGGAAAAAGTGCACAGGTAACAGAGAGCCTTAAAATAACAAAGGCGGGGCCCGAAAGCCCCGCCTTTTTTTTGTGCCTGTAAAACCCCTTTTAACTGCTATAATCATATGCTGAAGCTTGACGGCGCTTCAAAAAGCAATCTTCCACAGGAGGGTCAAGAGGAATGAACGAAGGCATCCCCTACAGCTCGCATACCGAAGCGGACACATTCACAAAGGCGGAGTATCTCGAGCGTTTCATCGCCAAGTTCATAGACTTTCTCGTCATGGGAGCCCTTTTCATGGTGCCGGGCGCCGTGGGCCCGCTTGCCGGGACGACCTACATCCTCATCTCCGACGGCTTCAAAGGAGGCCAGAGCCTCGGGAAAAGGATAATCGGCCTGAGGGTCGTCTCGCTCCTTACCGGCTCGCCTGCGGACATCAGGAAGTCCATATTGAGGAACGCGCCGTTCGCCGTCCTTATTATATTCTTCTACCTTGTCGGGTGGATACCGTACCTCGGCAAGGTGCTTGAGGCGGCTGCCCTTTTGGCCGTCTTCGGCATCGAGATAGCCCTCATTTTCACCGACGACCTTGGCGCGAGGTTCGGCGACAGGGTGGCCAGAACGCTTGTAGTGCCTGCCGCGAATCACTGGGACGAGGAGTAACCAGCGGCCGCCGCCCTTTTAAAAAACACCTCCGATAAATCTTTGTCGCCTTGCCTTGAATACACTACCCCGATATTATGCAGTGCAAAACCGTTGTTCTTTTCGAGCCTCACGGCTTCGGACAGGTCTTTGAGCGCGAGCCCGTTCTCTCCCGATTGAAGATAAAGGAACCCACGGTTAAGGTACGCTTTCACGTACCCGGGGTCGAGCTCCAATACCTTGCTGAAATCCTTTATCGCCCTTCCAGGCTCGCCTGTAGCGCTGAAAGAAAAACCCCTGTTGATGTATGCCTTTATGAACCTTGGCTCCATTGCGACCGTGGTGGTAAAATACTCTATGGCCCTTGAATAATCTCCCTTCTCTTGGAAAGCCATGCCCCGGTTATAATGGGCCAATGGAGAAGCTCCCGGATAAACTTCAATCTCCCGGTCCCAAAGGGAGGCCGAATCCTTCCAAACGGACTGCTGCCCGACCGTGAGGACGCTGAGGCCGGCTAAGACAACCGCCGTCAATGGAACAGCGGCGTTCCTCAAAGCCTGCCCCACACTTCCTGTGAGATGAACGGCCCCCAGTCCCGCAAGCACGAAAAACCCGTTCAATGAAAGATACGTGTACCGGTCGGCAGCTGCCTGAGGCCCCACCTGTATGATGCCTATTACAGGAAGGAGCGTCACGATGTAGTAGAGCCATACAGCGCGGTACAGCCGGCCCGCTCTGAACGCGGCCGCGGTCAACGCAATGAAGACAAAGACCGCAACGAGATATTCGAGGGATATAAGCTCCACCTTTGCCGGATATGAATAGAGCGGGGCGAGCCCTGACGGCAGAATTGTCTTCTGGAGATAGAACACATACGCCTTCACCGCGACCAGCAGCCTTTCGGGAACGCCAAGGCCCATGAGGATAGCCTCTTTCTCCCCCTGTGCAAGCATTGTAGCGGCTGAAACAGCCGCCGACATGATAATGAAAGGCGCCTTTTCAAGGACAAGCGAAGTCAGCTTTTTGTCCTTTGTTCTGTCAAGCGGGAAATAATCCAGTATCAGCATGACAAACGGCAGCGTTACCGCCATGGGCTTACTCAGCAAAGCGGCGGCGGTAGAGACAGCCGTCCAAACGTACCAGCTCCTGCGCCCCTTTTCAGCGTATCTCAGATAGCAGAGCAGGGCTGCGAGGGAAAAAGCCGCTGAAAGAACGTCTTTTCTCTCCGAGACCCAGCTTACGGATTCCACATGCAACGGGTGCAGACCGAAAAAAAGCGCGGCGACAAACCCGGCCCAGCATGCCTTGCCCGGAGAGCCGCCGCCCCCGGCCCTTATAAGTGAAAGAGTCAAAAAGAATACAAGAACGGCATTGAGACAATGGAGCAGAACGCTGGTGAGGTGAAAAGTAAACGGGTTCAGGCCGGATATGCCGTAATCGACCGATAGGGAAACGAGCGTGAGCGGATGCCAATTCGCGAAGTAAAACGACGTAAACGCCCATTTCAGGAGAGCTGCGGCAGGGAGGCCGAGATATTTGTTCTCGTAGACATAGGTCGGATCGTCCCAGTTCACGAAACCGTTCCCGAGAGACGGGGAGTAGATGACGAAAACGGCAAGAAAGATTGCAGATGCCAAAAGAAATTTTCGATTCAAATTTTGACCTCGCACCTCCTTTATACCATACTTCCCGACTCCAACAAAGGAACCTCCTCAGGCGGCCTGCTCCACCCTGTTCCTCGTCCTCTTGGCGTTGTACATCGCCGCGTCGGCCCTCAGTATGAAGCTGTCCTTTGACTCGCCTTCCCTGTACTCGGCAACGCCGAAACTGGCCGTCACCGGCCCTATGTAATCGAAGGCGTGAGCCCCCATTACCTGCCTTAATCTTTCCGCTACCAGAAAAGCCTTATCAATGCCGGTCCCCGGGGACACGATTAGGAACTCCTCTCCGCCCCACCTCACCAGGTAGTCAGTGTCCCTTATGCTTTCCCTGGCGATATTGGCAAGGGTCCTCAAGACATGGTCGCCCGTGAGGTGGCCGAAGCTGTCGTTTACCGCCTTGAACCTGTCGATATCGAAGATTATTATGGAAAGCGGCAGCCTCAGGCGCGCGGCCCTGTCCATCTCCCTTCCGATTATCTCCTCGAACTTCGACCTGTTGAACGCCTGGGTAAGCTCGTCGGTGGACGCGAGCCTCTTGAGGCGGCCTTCAACGGCCCTTCTTTCATCCATATGGCTGTTCACGGCCGTTATCATGGCGTCGAAGGAGGCCACCAGCTCCTTTATGTCCGTTACCCGCCTCGCCAGGCGGCTCTCATCCGGGGTGAGCCTTTCCGAGAGAAGACCGGCCGTGAGGCCTTTGCGCCGCCCCAGCTCCGCGTCGGCGGAAATCTCGGCCATCAGCCAACGGAGCCTCCTTAAAGGCACTGCCACGGAGCGGAACAGGTCCAGGTGCAAGGAGACCATGCTGAGGAGTATCGCAATCCATATCAGGATCACGTAGTACTTCGTGTTCGCCGCGGTCTCCTCCATCCGCCCTATCGCATCTGCCGACATGGCATGGACCTCTTTCATGAGAGCCTCTCCTGATTCGATGATCTCGCCGTAGCCTATCATCATATCAAGGTCGTGATGGTCTGCCGCCCTCTCCTTCATGTAGGGGCCGAGCTTTTGCCTTATGGCTTCCCATCTCAAGCCTACCCGCTCGATTATCTTAGCCTTTACTGATTCGTCCGGCTCCGCGGCCAGGGTGAGCGCGTGAGCCTCATCAAAGCATTTTACGGCTTCCCTCGTTATCTGTATCGAATCCGGCGTGCCTGCCGTAAGGAGCGTTTCGTTCAGGCCCCTGTAGACCATCTGAAGGCACATGGACTCGCGCTCGAAAGCGCTAACGGCCCTGGAGCTTTTGACGACCGAACGGTACCCGAACCAGCCAGTCAGGGCCAGCAGGCCGAAAAGGGCGATGGATATTGCCGACGCCAGTATGAGTTTTTTGCCTATTGTCATCTCGTCCGTTCTTTGCCCGTCAAGACCGCGAAACGCTTTGAAACCCAGCCAGTGAAACCTTCCCTCATCCACATTACGTTGCGGTACCCGGCCTTGACGGCCGAGCTGGCCGCGTGATATGACTTCCAGCCGGTCTCCCCGTGGCTGTAGATTATTATCGGCGCTTCCTTGCCGGCCGGCAGCTCCTTCAGAAAAGCCGCCTTGTCCTGGGCGTATTCATAGGGGACCGCGACAGCCGAAGGGATATGGCCCCTGCCGTAATTGATAGGGTTCCTGACGTCGATGAACAACACATTTCCTGAATCAAACCAGGCCTTTGCCTCTTCGACGGTGATGACGCGCCCACCCTCGAAAACGGTGGGCGCGGCCCCTTCATCGGCAAAGGCTGGGGCCGAGAGAACAAGGACAAAAAAACAGAGCAGCCTCGCGAGCATGCAGGTCTCCTGTGAGTGTACAGCTGTATATCGGACGGCTTGCGTTTTTTCTAAACTGAAATTAAGGGGTTTGTGGAAAGGGATGTATGGGATGGGGGATGGGCAGGAAAACCCTATACGCTACGCAGCTCTTCCCTGAGGACGATATTGCAGCCCTCGGTCACGGGGTCGTAGAGTATGACCGCTCTCCCGGACTCGAGCTGTTTTTTTACTGAAGCGGCCTTGCCCTCGAACGTATACTCGCCCTGGCCGTAGTCTGTGCCCTCCCTGGAGACGAACTCCTCGATAAGCCCCTTAAGGGCGTCCGCGGTCAGGAGGTGAAACGGTATCTCAATCCGCTCTTCCATCGGGGTTGCTCCATTTTTCTACTTTGAACGCCTTGCCGTCGAAAACAAGATAGCTCCTGTCGCGGGCCCAGCTCCCGGGGTTGGCGTAAACGCCGCTCCTGCCGCCTGATTCAAGCTGGCTTACCCCCGGCTCGTGCGAATGGCCCAGCACGACGAAATCCGCGCCCTTGCCGACCTCGTCGACGGCGAACTCCCGGAGTTTTTTCTCCACGAAGTTCTCTTTCGAGCCGTAAGCGCGCTTCCTGCTTTTTTTCGAGAGCCTGCTCGCTATGGCCCATACTCCGGAGGGGGTAGCTATCCGGGACATGAACCTGAAAACGGGGCTCCTCAGGTACGCCCTCCAGAGCCTGTAACCGGCGGACATCCCGACGGTGTCACCGTGGCCGAGAAGGAAGCGCTTTCCTCCCAGCTCCATCCGGGCGTTCCCGTCGAATACTTTTGCCTTGAGCTCGACCGTAAAAAAAGGGCCCATTGAAAAGTCGTGGTTGCCCTCGAAGTACATTATCCGGGTGCCGCGCCTCTTTAACCTGACAAGGGCGTCGAGCACGGGCCCGTAGTGCACCTTCGCCACGCCGTTCGACCCTGTCCAGAAGTCGAAGAGGTCGCCCATTACCGCAAGAGTGTCGGCCTTTAGAGAGTCGAGAAACCTTACCAGGTCCGCCTGGTTCGGGTCGTCTCCGCCCTTCAAGTGACCGTCTCCTATGAAGACCATCCTCATGTTCTTATCTTTGCCCAAGCGCCTTCAATGCCGCCTTCTCCATGACGCTCACGGGGGCCTTTTTGCCGGTCCAGAGCTCGAAGCCGATTGCGCCCTGGCGCACCAGCATGCCTAGCCCAGCGTGGGTCTTGAGCCCTCTTTTCTCGGCGGCCTTTATGAGGCCGGTCTTCAGCGGCCTGTAGACTATGTCCGAGACTACGGCCTTCGGCGGCATGAGGGAGAGCGGCAGGCCGAGCTCGCCCTTGCCCATCATGCCGATGGAGGTCGTATTGACTACGAGGTCGGCAGAGGCGAGCACTTTTTCCATGACGGCCTTCTCCAGCGGAGCCGTCTGCACAGACACAGAAAACTTCGGGGCGAACTCGCCTGCCAGCAAATCGGCCCTCTTGACCGTCCTGTTAACCAGCACGACCGAGGCGGGGGAAAGACCGAGGACCGAGTAAAGTATGCTCCTTGCGGCCCCGCCAGCTCCGATGATGACGACCCTCTTGCCGCCGGGCCGGAAGCCCGTCTCTTTTCTCAGACTGAGGAGATAGCCCGCGCCGTCGGTATTGTATCCGAAAAGCCTTCCGTCCCGGTTGACGATGGTGTTCACGGCGCCGATGTCTATCGCGTGCTCATCGGCTTCATCGAGGAACTTGAAGACGCGCTCCTTGTGCGGGATGGTCACGTTGACGCCCATCATGCCGAGCGCGCGAACCGCCTCGACCGCCGCCTTCAGCGCGCCCTTTGAGGCGGCCTTCACGTGAAACGGTATATAGACCGCGTTCAAGCCCAGGGCCTTGAACGCCGCGTTATGCATGGCCGGAGAGAGGGTGTGGCTGATGGGGTCTCCGAATATCGCTGCGACTTTTGTGTGCCCGTCTATCTTCATGGCCGTATCTTCGCCGCGAGCAGTTTTGCCGCCCGCTCCGAGTCCTTTCTTATCTGAGTTATGAGCGCGTCCTTCGATTTGAAGGCCCTCTCTCCCCTGAGCCTTTTTACGAACTCTACTTCCATCCTTTTTCCATAAATGTTGCCTTTGAACCCGAGTATGTGGACCTCTATGCATCTGGCGTTCTCACCGAAGGTCGGGGCAACTCCGATGTTCACTACCGCCCCATGCTTCCTGCCCGAGACTGTCGCCCGCGCCGCATAGACGCCGTCGGCCGGGATGAGCTCCGCGCCGGTGCACAGGTTGGCAGTGGGGAAGCCGAGCTCCTTGCCGACGCTCCTTCCCTTTACCACCTTGCCGCTCACCGAAAAATCCCTTCCGAGGAGCTTCGACGCCTCCGCCACGCTGCCTTCAGTGACGAGCCCTCTTATGCGTGAGCTGCTTACTACCTCCCCGGCCTTCATGTACGCGGGTATGACGTGGACGGTGAAACCGAACTCGCCGCCGAGGAGCCTCAGGTAATCGACCGTTCCTGATTTCGCCTTGCCGAAGGAGAAGTCGTGCCCTACCCAGACCTCGACGGGCCTCAGAGGGACTATCTCATCTTCGACGAACGCCCTGGGGTGCTTGGCCGCGAACTCCCTGGTGAACTCGGCTATGACCATGAAATCAATACCGAGGGAGGCAACAAGGTCAGCCTTCTTCCTGGCGTCTACTATCAGAAGGGGGCTTTTTTGCGGGGCCACGACCTTGAGCGGATGCGGCTCGAAGGTATAGACAACCGACGCGCGGCCGAGCCTTGCGGCCCGCCCTCTTACTTTTTCAATTATCTTCCTGTGGCCTAAATGAAGGCCGTCGAAGTTGCCGAGGGTCAGTACCGGGCCTTTGGCGGCCCTTGAGAGGGCCCTTGAGGTTTTGAAGATCTTCATCTGCGGCGTAGTACCTTTAGCAAAAAGTTTATCCCCCTTTTCTAAAGGGGGACTGAGGGGGATTTCCGGTTTTTCAAAATAATCTCCCCTTACCCCTCTTTAGAAAAGAGGGGTAACAGCACATTACAAAATTACTTATCGATGACAGCCTTTCAAAACTTTCCGGACCTCAATATCTGCACCGCGAGCCAGAAGCCGAGGACAGAGGCTATTATGAAGCCCAGCAGGCCGAGAGCCGAAAGTCCGAAGACTTTCGGGGCGGCCTCGGCCGCTATTACCATCGAAGAGCCTATTATGAGAGCGGCCACTATGATGGCGAAGGTCAGCCTGTTCGAAGACCTGTCCATCTCGCCCATGAAGTCCTCCAGGCCCCTGTGGAGGAACTCTATCCGGAGCTTGTCATCGACTATCTTCTTCATTATCCTGTCGGCCCTGGAAGGGAAATCGCCCAGGAAGTCCCTGAGGTCCCCGGCGGCCGAAAGGGCCCTGTCCGCGAAGGCCGAAGGCGTGAATCTCTCGACGTAAAGCTTCCTGGCGTACGGCTCGCTCTCTTCCAGGAGGTTCACCTCCGGGTAGAGCACCTTTGCCAGACCCTCGAGCTCGATTATGCACTTGTCGAAAAGCAAAAGCTCCCTGGGGAGCGTTATGTCGTACTTTGCGGCAAGCCTTATGTAGTCAAGGAGGAGCTCGCCTATCTTGACGTACTTGAAGGGCCTGCCGAAATAATGGAGGATTATATCATAGTACTCCCTCTCGAACGAAGCCCTGTCTATGCCTTCGGGGAGTATGCCCATCCTCTGGTAGACCTTCACGGTGGAATCGAAGTCCTGCGTGGCCAGCCCTATGAGTATGTCAGCCAGGTTCTGCTTCATATCCTGGCCTATGCGGCCGACTATGCCGAAGTCGACGAAAGCTATCCTGTCCTGCGAGACGACGAAGATGTTCCCGGAATGCAGGTCGCCGTGGAAGAGGCCGAACTCGAAGACCTGCTTGAAAAAGACGTCGGCGATGATGTGGGCCACTTCCTCGGTGTCTATGCCCGCCTCCTTGAGCGAAGCGGCCCTGTCGACCTTTATACCGGAAACCCTTTCCATCGTGAGGACTTTTTGCCTGGTGGCCTCCCAGTGGACGCGCGGCACCATGACCCTCGGGTCAGCCGAGAAGTTCTCCCTGAACTTCTCCATGTAGCTCGCCTCGAGCGTGAAGTCCATCTCCCGGTGTATGACCGACGAGAACTCCTCGACCATGCCGGAGGGCTGGTATATCCTGCTCTCGGGAATGTACTTTTCGAGAAGCTTTGCGAGATATCCGAGTATTGCTATGTCGTTATCGACGGTCTCCTCTATGCCCGGCCTTTGCACTTTGACCATGACCTCGGAGCCGCCCCTGGTAATGGCCCTGTGCACCTGGGCGATGGAAGCGGCAGCGACGGGAGTTTCCTCTATCGATGCGAAGAGATCGCCTATGGGACGGCCGAACTCGGCTTCGACGACCTTTGCGGCGTCTTTGAAAGGGAAAGGCGTGACCGAGTCCTGGAGCTTCAGGAACTCTATTATGTACTCGTGCGGCACCACGTCCGGCCTGGTGGAAAGTATCTGTCCGAACTTTATGAAGGTCGGGCCGAGCTCCTCCATGGCGAGCCTCGCCCTCGTCGGCTCGTCCAGCTCCTCTTTCTCGCGGGTTATCTTCCTGCCCATGAGCCGCAGCGGAATGGAGACGAGCTTCGAGAGGTGAAGGCGCTCCATAAGCGGGAAGAAGCCGTGCCTTGCGAGCACGGTTGCTATCTCCCGGAGCCTGCGGACGCTCTTGTAGGCCATGTGCAGTCTCATCGCCCCTGTTTTTTCCTCCCCTTTGCCTTCTCCCTGGCTTCGGCGGCCTCGTCGTAAAGGAGGAGCTCTACCCTCCTCCTTTCGAGGCTGACCCCGGCGACCTTTACCTTGACCGCGTCCGCGAGCCTGAACTTCCTGCCTGTCCGCTCGCCCATGAGAGTATGCCTCTTGGGGTCGAACACATAGTAGTCGTCGGCTAGCATCGAGACGTGCACGAGGCCTTCGACAAAAAAGTCCTTGAGCTCGACGAAAAAGCCGAAGCTCGTGACCCCCGATACGAAGCCGTCGAAGACGTCGCCGACCTTGTCCTTCATGAACTGGCATTTCTTGAGGTCGGCTATCTCCCTTTCGGCCTCCATCGCTTTCCGTTCCCTTACGGAAGTATGGTTGGCGGTCACCGGAAGCGCCGATTCCATCCTTGCCTGCATCTCTTTTGTGTAGGCCTTTTTCATGAGGAGCTTCAAGAGCCTGTGCACGACGAGGTCAGGGTAGCGTCTTATGGGCGAAGTGAAGTGCGTGTAGTCCTCGAAGGCCAGTCCGAAATGACCGGCGTTCTCCTCCGAGTAGACGGCCTGCTTCATCGAGCGCAGCAGCACGTGGTTTATGAGCCGCTCCTCGGGCCTGCCCTCGAACTTCGCCAGCGCCTCCTGGAAAGATTTGGGCCCGCCCGGCGTGAACCTGAGGCCGAAGCTCGCGACGAAGTCGGCGAAGTCGTGCACCGATTCCTCGTCAGGCTCCTCGTGGACCCTGTAGATGAAGGGAAGGCCCCTTTTGGAGAACTCTTCGGCCACCGCCTTGTTCGCCGCGAGCATGAACTCTTCTATGAGCTTGTGCGCCTCGTTCCTCTCGGAGCGCACTATGTCCTCGACCTTGCCCTCGATGTCGATTATTATCTGCGGCTCGGGCAGGTCGAAGTCAATGGAGCCCTGCTCGAACCTCCGTGCCGTGAGCTTTTTCGCCAGCTCCGCCATGAGCTTTATGTCGGCGAGGATGTGGCCGTACTGGCTGGCGAGAGCGCCGTCTCCGTCGATGAGCCCCTTGACCTTCGTATAGGTCATGCGCTCCGCGCTCTTTATCACGCTCTCGAAAAACCTCTTCTTGAGCGGCCTGCCGTCTTCATCGAATTCTATCTCGGCGGTCATGGTGAGCCTGTCGACCCTGGGGTTGAGGCTGCATATGCCGTTTGAGAGGGCCTCCGGAAGCATTGGAATTGCCCTGTCCGGGAAGTATACGCTCGTGCTCCTCTCGTACGCCTCCCTGTCTATCGCGGAGCCCTCTTTCACGTAATGGCTCACGTCGGCTATCGACACCCAGAGCCTGTAGCCCGAGGCCGTCTTCTCTATCGAGACCGCGTCGTCGAAGTCCTTCGCAGTCTCGCCGTCTATGGTAATCGTAGTCCGGGGGCGAAGGTCGAGCCTGCCGCTCATCTCGGCTTCGGAGACCTCCGAAGGGACAGATTTCACTTCAGCCATTACGTCCTTCGGGAAGCTGTTCGTAAGGCCGTACTTCCTCAGTATGACCTCCGCCTCTACGTCCGGGTCGTCCGGCTCCCCAAGCACTTCCAATATACTGCCCGCGGCCGACATCGTCCGGCTTGGCCAGCGGGTTATCCCGGCGGAGACAATCTGCCCTTCCTGTACGCCCCTGGCCTCTTTCGGGGGGATTATGATCTGGTCTAGGACGCGCTCGTCGGAGGGTATGACCAGCCCAAAGCCCCTGCCCCATTCGAACCTGCCCACGATTGTCGAGCGGGCCCTCTTTACAATCTTGAGGACGCTTCCCTCGCGCCTGCCCCCGGGCTTGAAGCCCTCTACCCTGGCCACGACCGTGTCGCCGTGCATGGCCCCGTTCAGCTTCCTCGAGCCTATGAAGACGTCGGTCCCCTCGCCTTCGGGCACCACGAAGCCGTAGCCGTCCGGGTGGCAGACGAGCTCGCCTGTCACGAGGTTCATCTTCGAGGGCAGACCGTACGTGCCGCCCCTTGTCTTTATGAGCTCGCCTTCGGCGACCATCGACTTTACTATCTTCTTGAACTTGTCCCTGTATGCCTTTTTTACGTCAAAGGCATGGGCAAGCTCCCTGAAGGTAAGGGGGCCGGTGGCCATGTTCTCCATGAACTCCAGTATCTTTTGCCTTATCTCTTCCAAAAAGCTACCTTCCTTCGTAGTCTACTACGGCTGAGGATTCCCTGAGCGTCGCGATGAAGCCGGCTACCTTCACGTGCTCGGGGTGCCTCTGGTATTCCTCGAGGTCCTCGAGGCTGTCGAACCTTACCGTAAGGGAGACGTCATAAGACCTCTCGGAGCGCAGCACGTCGACCCCGACCTCGATTGATCTAATTACAGGCACAGCGCCCTCGAGACTTTCAAGTGCCTGCGCGACCTTCCCGATTGCCTCCGGCGACCTGTCCTTTAGCTTGAAAAGAACCACGTGCGTTATCAATGGAATGCTCCTTTATTTATTATATTGGAAAATGGATAAATCCGTCCGGTTCTTGCTTTGTCTTTTAAAACATACCCCTTAACAGGGCGGAGCGTGCCTAAGGGAGGAAGTGGCGAACCGAGCCGCGGTCGCAGGGAGCGAAGCGACCTCAGGGGCGAGGTTCGCGGGTGGGGGTGGCTGAAAGCGCGCGGAGCCCTGTTATGAAGAGCGGCGGCAGCCGCGTTACATGGCATTTTGTGCAAAGTCATAATGCGCTCCCCGTGCACACTTCCGGCTTTTTGACTTTGTACCTGGCAATTTTGGTGAAAACGAATATTAAGAAAGGCGGCCCTTGCGGGCCGCCTGATTCGGACAGAGCTTATGGTCGGATCGATGAGGTTTCTTTTCTGAGGCCTTTTCCTACTTGGGCACCTTTTCCCAGTCCTTGAGGAACCTGTCTATGCCGATGTCGGTAAGGGGGTGCTTCGCGAGCTGCTCGAGGACCTTGAACGGGATGGTCGCCACGTGGGCCCCCATCCTGGCGCTCTCGAGTACGTGGAGCGGATGCCTTACGCTCGCGGCTATTATCTCGGTATCGAAGCCATAGTTGAAGTATATCTCCAGTATCTGGGCTATGAGGTCCATGCCGGTGTGCGAGATGTCATCAAGCCTGCCGACAAATGGGCTCACGTAAGTCGCCCCGGCCTTTGCGGCCATAAGGGCCTGCACAGGGGAGAAGACCAGCGTCACGTTCGTCTTTATGCCCTCGGATGAAAGTTTCTTCACTGCGCGCAGCCCTTCGAGGGTCATCGGGATCTTCACGACCACGTTGGAATGTATCTTCACGAGCTCCCTGCCTTCGGCAATCATGCCGGCAGAGTCAAGGCTTACCGCCTCGGCGCTCACGGGGCCGTCGATGAGAGAGCATATCTCGGTGATCCTCTTCTTGAAATCGCATTTTTCCTTTGCCACGAGCGACGGGTTGGTGGTGACTCCGTCTATGAGGCCCCATTCGTCGGCCGTCCTTATTTCATCGAGGTTTGCCGTGTCTATAAAGAACTTCATCAAAAACTCCCTTGACTAAAGTTTTCAGCTGTGCGAATATTTTTTACTGAACTGCACCTGGCTGTCCGGGCAGGACAGTTTCGATGATAGCTTGATTCAGTCCGTTTTTCAAGGTTTTAATTGCTTTCCGGAAGGCCTTCAAGGCCTCCCCGGAACATCAGTGCCGAAGTGGCGGAATTGGCAGACGCGCAAGATTCAGGTTCTTGTGGGTGAAAGCCTGTGGGGGTTCGAGTCCCCCCTTCGGCACCAAATTAAAAGTACAGCCTTCAGGCTGGACTTTTAATTTGGTATCAGATGGCGGGACTCGAACGGCGTTTTTGCGCCGAGCAGCGCGAGGATGAGGCCATTCGGGAGAATGGCCGTAAGCAAAAACGCGCGGGTAGAGCGAAGTGCCGGGAGGCACGAGCGGAACCTCGAGTCCCCACTAAGTACAGCCTTCAGGCTGGACTTTTAATTTGGTATCAGATGGCGGGACTCGAACGGCGTTAATTTTCTTTTAAGTCCAGCAATTTTAATATTTTTCGAAACAGACCCACACACTCCCTTCCGACCCTTTCAGAGCCGGGATATCCGCGGCCTTTGCAGATGAAAAACAAGCTCCTCATAATCATCCCGGCCTTTAACGAAGAGGCCACGATAGCAGGGGTCATAGCCTCCATAAGAAGGCATATGCCTGCCGCCGACATCGTCGTCGTCAACGACGGCTCCAGGGACAGGACCGCCGAGCGCGCCTCTTCGGGCGGCGCGGTAGTCCTCAGCCACCTTTACAACATGGGCATCGGCGCGACAATGCAGACCGGGTACAAGTACGCCCGCTCAAAAGGCTATTCCATAGCCGTGCAGGTCGACGCCGACGGTCAGCACCCTGCCGACCAGATCGAGCGGCTCGTAAAACCCGTGCTCGAAGGCAAAGCCGACATCGTCGTCGGCTCGAGGTTCCTCGGAGAGGGCGACTACAGGCCGTCCATCGCCAGGAGCGCGGGCATGGCCATCTTCTCGAAGCTGGTCTCAATAATAATCAAGGAAAAGGTGACAGACACCACCTCCGGGTTCAGAGCGGCGGGGAAAAACTGCATCGATTACTTCGCTTCGCGCTACCCTGATGACTACCCCGAGGTGGAAGCTCTCGTATTGCTTCACAAAAAAGGTTTTAGTATAATGGAGGTCCCCGTCAGCATGGCCGAAAGGGCTGGCGGGCGCTCATCCATAACGCCGATGAGGTCGGTCTACTACATGGTGAAGGTGCTCCTGGCCATAATGGTAGACCTCATGAAAAAGAACTGAATCCTTCAAAGATGGCGGGTCGATGTACCTTTTCCAGATAATTGCCATAATCGGCTCGGTCGCCCTGTTCGCCTTCGTCATCGATTTCATAAGGCGCGGGCTGCTGAAGGAAAAATACTCCGTCCTGTGGATAGCCTCGGCGCTCGTCATAATGGCGCTCTCCGTGAAAAAGGGGCTCCTCGACGGCATAGCGGGCCTCCTGGGCATCGCCTATCCCCCTTCGCTCCTTTTCCTTGTAGCCTTCATATTCATCCTTCTGATAAACCTTCACTTCTCCGTCGTCATATCGATACTCCACGAGAAGAACAAGACCCTCGTGCAGGAGCTTACGCTCTTGAGGAACGCCCTCAAGGAGGCCGGGGTAGACCTGTCCGGCAAAGCTGAAAAAAAGGGACCGGGCAATGGATAGGCTCCTGCTTTCAAGGTGGTTCAGCCCCGTCTTTTTCCTTTTCGCGGCGCTCTTTACCGTAGTCATATACTCAAACTCGCTTACGGCCGCCTTCCAGTTCGACGACCTCCCCATCATAGTCGAGAACACGCAGTTGAGGGACCTCGCCAACCTCCCTGAGATACTGAAGAGCCAGAGGGGCCTTACCATGGCCACCTTCGCCCTGAATTACGCCGCCAGCGGCGTCGATACGGCCGGATACCACGCGGTGAACCTGGCAGTTCACATAATAAATATTGGCCTGGCCTACTTACTGCTCCTTTATACGCTGAGGCTTACCGGCTCGAGCGAATCCTCGACCAGGAGGCTTTCTGCCCTTGCGGCCCTGCTCTTCGCGGTACACCCCGTGCAGACCCAGTCCGTGACCTACATAGTGCAGAGGATGGAGTCTCTAATGAGCCTTTTTTACATCCTCGCCCTCCTGTTCCTCGTCTGGGCCTCAAAGGCAACGGCAACCGGCAAAAGGGCGGCCCTGTACGCAGGCGTCGCCCTCTCTTACCTGCTGGCCTTCTACTCAAAGGAGGTAGCCTATACGCTCCCGGCGGTAGTCCTCCTCTACGATTTCTGCTTCATTGCCAGGGGCAAGGCCTCCGGGGTCGCCCGGAAGTGGCCCATGTACGCCATGCTCGCCGTCCTGTTCGCGGCCTTCACCGTAACGACCGTGATGCCGCTGGGCGGCTTCGGAGATTTGAGCGGAGAATCGGCAGACGCGAAGTACGCGGCCCCAAAGGTCAAGGCCGGGCTCGGCACGACGGAGCTCGATTACACAGCCGGCTTCAAGGTCTCGAAAGTGACCCCGAAGGAGTACCTTTATACGCAGTTCAACGTGATGGTCTACTACCTGGGGCTGCTGGCGTACCCTGCGGTCCAGAACCTCGATTACGACTTCCCGTGGTCAAGAGAGCTTTTCTCCGCCCCGCAGGCCGCCGAAGGCACGGCGCTCAACACGCCAATACCCCCGCCCTTCGTCTCGCTTCTCATCCTCCTTGCCATTGCGGCGGCAGGTGCCTACATGATAATATCGACGCACAAAACACCGGAATCGCGCAAAAGGGTCGCCGGTTTTTTCATATTCTGGTACTTCATAATACTCTCTCCCACGTCAAGCATAGTGCCCATAATAGACGCCATTTACGAACACAGGGTCTACCTGCCCTCTCTCGGCTTTTTTGCGATTTTCGTCCTTTTGGTAGATTCGGCCGCGGACCGTATCTTCAAAACTAAAGGAACGGCAAAGGACGGGCCTGCCCGTCCCCTCTAATCGCTCTTTAATCTTTGATGCTTAAAATCTTATTGTAACTACCATAACCATGCCGGTTCAAAAGCACAGCAGGCGCGATGAAAGTAAAAACCTGCCTTTTTTGAGGTTTTTATTAAAGTCGCGCCTGAATCTGCCGTTACAGTTACTAATGCGGACTTTTCAGGTATAATCTCGCTGGAGGTCTGGCAAGGGCCGGAGAAGCCTATAAACGGGGTCGCGGAAATGACGTAAACCCCTTTAACTTCAAATATATATGTTGACTCGAACATGGTTGTATATTATCCTATCCAAAATAGTCACGAGGGCTATCAGGTGATGAAGGCATCGACGCCGGCGCAGGAAAAAAAGGTCCTAATAGCGGAAGACAACCCAAAGACAAGGCTCTTCCTCAAAAACCAGCTTGAGCTCCTTGGATACCAGGTAGAGGCCGTCTCAAACGGGCAGGCCGCGGTAGACATGGTCTCCGAAGTAGACCCGACGCTCGTAATAATGGACGTCAAGATGCCGGAGATGGACGGCATAGACGCCGCCAGGAACATCTCCGCCAGGAAGACGATACCCATAATCCTCATCACCGGCCTCTCCTCCGACGAGATGGCCACGAAAGCCATAGAATCCGGCGTTTTCGCCTATCTGGTGAAACCCGTCACCAAAAAGCAGCTCGAGCCCGCCATTAAGCTCGCGATGGCAAGGTACGACGAGTTCAAGAGCCTCAAGGTCGAGGTCGACGACCTCAAGGACGCCATCGAGACGAGAAAGCTCGTCGAGCGCGCCAAGGGCATCCTCATGAAAAGGTGCAACATCACCGAGGAAGACGCCTTCAAGCTCCTGCAGACCCATTCACAGAAAGAGAACAAGAAGATGCGCGAGATAGCGGAAACGATAGTGGCCGCGAGCAAGCTCATCTGACCCCTCTTTTCGCCAAAACCCTTTTAAAAACTTGACTTGAACGGGCCGGACTGCTATTTTTATCTGGTAAGGGCGTTGTTGCGTTCACGCCTTTTGGTTTTCGAGCCCGACTCAGGGCAACATATACACGCTGGGGGAGCCCGCAAGGGCTGAGAGTTCCCGAAAGGGAAGACCCTGACGACCTGATCTGGTTAATACCAGCGTAGGGAAGCGGCAGATTACGGGAGCAGTCCCGTTAGAGGACATTTAAAGCCGCCTTTCCAGGCGGCTTTTTCAATTTCAGGAAAAAGATGATAATAGACGAAGTAAAAGTCGGACTCCTCTCGAAGGCCCCGGAGCCGGGAGCGGGCGAGCTGGCCGCCATCCTCGAAGAGGCCTCAAAAGGCAAGGGTCTTCCTCTCGAGGCGGCGGCATCCCTCCTTGCCGTCAGTGACGAAGCCATGCTCACCGGGCTCTTTGCCGCAGCCGGGAAACTCAAAGAACGCGTCTTCGGCAAGAGGATAGTCCTTTTCGCCCCGCTTTACCTGTCAAACCACTGCACGAACGGCTGTACTTACTGCGGCTTCAGGGCCCAGAACAGGGACGTTTCAAGAAGGGCCCTTACCATAGAAGAGACCATCGCGGAAGCGAAGGCCCTCGAACAGATGGGCTTTAAAAGGGTGCTCCTCGTCACCGGCGAAGACCCCAGGTGGGGGCTCGATTACATCGTCGGGGCAGTAAAGGCCATATACAACAAGACCGGTATGAGGATAGTCCACGTGAACGCCCCCCCGATGGACGTTGACGCCTTGAGGGAACTGAAGGCGGCAGGCGCCGGAGTCTATCAGGCCTTTCAGGAGACATACCACAGGCCCACCTACGGGCTTATGCACCCCTCCGGCAGGAAAAAAGATTTCGACTACAGGCTCTCTGTCATGGACAGGGCCATGGAAGCCGGGTTCGGGGACGTCGGCATAGGCGCGCTCCTGGGCCTTTTCGACTACCGTTTCGACGCGCTCGCGTCAATCGCGCACTCCATCCACCTTTTCGAGACCTTCGGCAGCCACGCCCATACCATATCAATCCCGAGGCTGAGGCCAGCGGAGGCAGGGCTCAAGGAAGCCCCCTGGAAGATTACCGACGGGGAGCTCAAGAAGGTCGTCACAGTCTACCGCCTCTCGGTGCCGTCGGCTGGTATAGTCGCCTCGACGAGGGAGTCTGCTTCCTTCAGAAGCGAGCTCATAAAAATCGGGGCCACGCAGCTCAGCGCCGCCTCAAAGACGAACCCGGGCGGCTACAAGGGCGGACAGAGCCTCGAGCAGTTCTCGACCAACGACCACAGGTCGCTTCAAGAGGTAATGGCCTCGGTCGTGGACGACGGGCTTCTGCCGAGCCTGTGCACGACCTGCTACAGGGTCGGAAGGACGGGACAGGACTTCACGGACAAGGCCACAACCGGACAAATGGAGAAGTTCTGCCAGGCGAACGCCGTGCTGACCCTCAAGGAATATCTCCTCGACTACTGCGTGAACGGCTCGAAAGAATCTGTCGCGAAGGCGATAGACGAAGGCTTGAGAGAAGTCAAAGACGAAGGGCTCAAAAAGGCCCTCATCGAAAAATTGAAAGAACTGGAAGCCGGCAAAAGGGACCTCTTTTTTTAGCATGAAGATAAAAGTAAACGGGGATATGAAAGAGCTTCCGGATGGCGCGACGATTGATGCGCTCCTTGAGCTCCTTTCAATCAAGGCCCAGGGCATAGCGGTCGAGGTCAACAGGGAGATAGTGCCCAAAAGGCTTTTTAGCGGGACGGCCCTGAAAGAAGGCGACGCTGTCGAGATAGTGCGGATGGTCGGCGGCGGGTAGAATCCAACCATGATGTTGAAAATTGTTGAAGCTGTTCAAAATTAGATATTTTTTCTGAGATCAAGGAAGGGTGGAAATAAAAAGCGGAGCATATATGAATAATATGTGAGCATTTTTATTTCCGCCCTGACACAGAGGTCAGAAAAAATAGCAATTTTTTAGGCAGCATTAAAATCATACCGGAGAACAAGATGGACACGGTAAAGATAGGCAAATACATATTCAAGTCCCGCCTCATGGTCGGGACGGGCAAGTACCCGTCAAACGAGATAATGGTTAAGGCCCTCGAGGCCTCAGGGGCCGACCTGGTGACAGTGGCCGTCCGCAGGGTCAACCTCGACAGGTCAAAGGAATCACTCCTCGACCATATCGACAAGACCAAATACAGGCTCCTGCCGAACACGGCCGCCTGCTACACCGCCGAAGAAGCCATTAGGACGGCCCGCCTCGCGAGGGAAGCCCTCGAGACAGACCTCATAAAGCTCGAGGTCATAGGCGACGAGAAGACCCTCTTCCCAGATAACGAAGCGCTGCTCGAGGCCGCCAGGGTGCTCGTGAAAGAAGGCTTCACGGTAATGCCGTATACAAACGACGACCCCATCATGGCCAAGAAGCTCGAAGATATAGGCTGCGCCGCGGTGATGCCTCTTGCCGCGCCCATAGGCTCGGGGCTTGGCATCAGGAACCCGTACAACATTAGGATAATCCTCGAGACTGTGAAGGTCCCGATAATAGTCGACGCCGGTGTGGGCACGGCCTCTGACGCGGCGATAGCCATGGAGCTCGGCTGCGACGGCCTCCTCATGAACACCGCGATAGCTGGCGCGAAAGACCCTGTAGCCATGGCAAAGGCCATGAACCTGGCGACCCAGGCCGGAAGGCTCGCCTTCACCTCCGGAAGGATACAGAAGAAGCTCTACGCAACAGCTTCGAGCCCGCTTTCGGGGCTGATAGAATAAAAGACACTCCAATCAGTTATTTTTTTCCGAGGTCGAGGAAGCGACAGGAAAAATAACGATTTTCCAAACCACCGCTAAGGAAAAAATGCACCCGATACTTTTTGAATACGGGCCCATCCAGATAAGATTCTACGGGCTCATGTACGTCATCGCGATACTCGTGGGCAACTACCTCATAAAAAAAGAGGTGGACAGGAAAGGCATACCCCTGAGCGGCGACGACGTCATGAACTTCGTCATCTGGACTGTCGTCGGCGGCATCATCGGCGCGAGGCTCTATTACGTCGCCTTCAACTGGGGCTTCTATTCCGCCAACCCTTCCGAGATACCGGCGGTCTGGCACGGAGGGCTCGCCATCCACGGCGGCATGATAGGCGGCATCATTGCAGCATTCATGTATTTGAAGCGCAAAGATATAAGATTCTGGAGGATGGCCGATTCGGTCGCCCCCGCGCTCATTCTCGGGCAGGCCTTCGGCAGGTTCGGCAACTTCATGAACGGGGACGCCCACGGCAGGCCAACCGACGCGCCCTGGGGCATCGTCTTTCCGCCGGAGTCGATCGCCGGGGCTGAAAACCCGGGAGTGCCGCTCCACCCGACGATGCTCTACGAGATGTCGATAAACCTCTCCATCTTCCTGTTCCTCTGGCTGTATTTGAGGAAAAGGGCGCACAGGGACGGGTTCGTATTCGCCGCGTATATAGCCTTGTACTCACTCGGGAGGTTCGTGGTCGAGCACTTCAGGGCGGACAGCCTCATGTTGGGGCCCATAAAAGCGGCGCAATTCGTAAGCCTCGTGATAGCGGCTGTTGCAATCGCCATTATAATCTCAAGGAGGCTCTGGGAGCCTCAACGGAAATAGGATTGATGGGCCTGCCGAGCCTTTATCTCATAACCGACAGGAAGGCAACAGGCCCAAGGGGGCTCATTCCCACGCTGGAAGCGGCCTTCAAGGGCGAGGCCTCCCTCGTGCAGCTCCGTGAGAAAGACCTCAGCGCAAGAGAGATGCTTTCGCTGGCAAAAGATGTCAGAAAGCTCGCTCACAAGTACGGAGCAAGGCTCCTCATAAACGACAGGACGGATATAGCGCTTCTGGCAGGGGCCGACGGCGTGCACCTGACCTCGAAGAGCTACCCGGCCAAAGAGGCGAGAAGGCTCCTGGGCGGCAAGGGGCTCATAGGAGTTTCGACCCACAGCATCGAAGAGGCTTTAAAAGCTCAGGAAGACGGGGCCGACTTCGTAACCTTCGGGCCGGTATTCCATACCGCGTCAAAGGCGGGCATGGGCAACCCGCTCGGCATTGAAAAGTTGAAAGAGACGGTACAAAGACTTTCCATACCTGTATTTGGCCTGGGCGGAATAGACGAAACCAACGTGGAAGAAACGGCCGCTTCAGGAGCCTCTGTTGCCCTGATATCGGCCATTATGACGAGCAACGACCCGGAACGCGCAACGATTGACCTTCTGGCGGCCGCGGGTAAGTTCGGAGCAAATCACAAGGAGAGGACATGACACAGCTTGAGGCGGCCCGCAAGGGCATCATAACGGCGGAGATGAAAACTGCCGCGGCAAAAGAAGGGGTCGAGGCGGAATTCATAAGAAAAGGCATTGAGGAAGGCGTCATCGTCATCAACCGGAACCGCCTCCATACCTCCATCGAGGGCCTTGCCGTCGGGCGGGGCCTTAAGACCAAGGTCAACGCGAACATCGGCTCCTCGCAGGACATGGTCGACGTCGAAGTCGAGCTTCGTAAGCTGAGGGCCGCTATAGCGGCCGGGGCGGACGCTGTGATGGACCTCTCAACCGGCGGGGACGTGGCCTCCATAAGAAAAGCGGTCATGGCCGAATCGACGGTCGCCATCGGCACCGTGCCCATCTACCAGGCGGCCCACGACGCGCGGAAGAGCGGCAAGTCCTTCGTCGAGCTTTCGGGCGAGGAGATGTTCGAAGCCATAGAGCGGCACGCAGAAGACGGGGTGGACTTCGTCACCGTTCACTGCGGAGTGACGAGGAGCTCTGTCGAGCGCACGAGGAAAGAAGGGCGCATCATGGGCATAGTGAGCAGGGGCGGGGCGCTCACGGCCGAGTGGATGAAGTTCAACAAGAAGGAGAACCCGCTTTACGAGGACTACGACAGGCTCGTCAAGATTGCAAAGAAGTACGACATGGTCTTGAGCCTCGGCGACGGGCTCCGCCCGGGCTGCCTCGCCGACGCGACCGACAGGGGGCAGGTCTCCGAGCTCATCACATTGGGCGAGCTCGCGAAAAAGGCCTTTGACGAAGGGGTGCAGGTCATGATAGAAGGGCCTGGACACGTTCCAATCGACCAGATAGAGGCGAACATACTCCTGCAGAAACGGCTCTGCAACGGCGCACCCTTTTACGTGCTCGGCCCGCTTGTGACTGACATAGCCCCGGGCTACGACCACATAACCTCGGCCATAGGAGGGGCCATAGCCGCCTCCGCCGGAGCGGACTTCCTCTGCTACGTCACGCCGAGCGAGCACTTGAGGCTGCCGACGATTGAGGACGTGAAAGAGGGCGTCATAGCCGCGAGGATCGCGGCCCACGCCGGGGACATCGCCAAGAGAGCCAAAGGCGCGATAGAGGCTGACAAAAAGCTCGCCCGTGCGAGGAAAGCCCTCGACTGGGACGAGCAGATAAGGCTTTCAATAGACCCCGAGAAAGCGCGGGCCATAAGGAGCACGAGCCCGCCCGAGGACGAATCGGTATGCACGATGTGCGGAAGCCTGTGCGCGATAAAGATCCAGAAATGAACAGCGCCCTTGAGATAAAAAAGCCGCTCATACGCACAGCCATGGCCGCTGACAGGGACGGCATATGGACAGTCTTTTTGACGTCGGTGCTCGAGCTCTGCGGCACTCACTACGAGCGTGAAGAGGTGCTTGCCTGGGCAAAGTCCCTGGAGCCCGAAGCCTTCGCGGCCTCAATCAGCACGGCCCAGACCCTCGTTGCAGAGGACGAGGGCCGGATTGTGGCCTTCGGCCAGTTCAACCCCGGACAGGGCGAGGTTGAAGCCCTGTACGTGGCCCCGGAGTTCATTGGCCGCGGCCTGGGAAGGTCTCTTTTAAGGATGTTCGAGGAGTCGGCCCTTGAAAAAGGCATAGGCTGGATGCAGATGGGCTCGACCCTCAACGCCGTAGGCTTCTTCGAGAAAGAGGGCTACAAGCAGGCGCGCATGGAGCAGCTGAGGCTCGTTGATGGCACGACTCTTCCGCGCATAAGGATGTCGAAGAGCTTTCCGGAGAAGGGTTAGTCATTTTTTTAAGTGGGTTCAGCTGAAAAATGCCCATCTGGTAACAGATTCTTCGCTACGCTCAGAATGACAGGTTATAAATCATTCTGCAAAGCCCATCTGGCGCTCCCGCGCAAAAAAATATTTTTTTAAAATACCGTGTAACGCGGCTGCCGCCGCTCTTTGTAACATGCTCCGCTTGCTTTCCGCCTCCCCAACCCGCGAAACGCGCCCCTGAGGTCGCTTCGCTCCCAAGCTTCCCCTGCGCGTTTCGCCCTTCCTCCCTTAGGCGACGCTCCGCATGTTACGGTGTATGGTTAAAAACGAAAACCAAAAAAGCAATTATCTATCTTATTCTAAAGGATGGACTTAGCCCCTACTTTCTTTTCAGCAGCTTCAATAAAAAAAGGCGGGCCGTCAGGCCCGCCTTTGAAATTCCAATCCGCTTTTTCTAAGTCTCGGCTATCTTCACCTGGTTCTTGCCGCCCCACTTCGCCTTGTACAAGGCGTCGTCGGCGTGGTTGACGAGGTCGCCGGAGTTCATGGCGCCCTTCTGAGGGTAGGAAGCAACGCCTATGCTCATGGTTATCTTGTGGTTCACGAGCCCGGCATAAGCGCTCGCCGCTATCGCTTCGCGCAGCCTCTCTGCCTCCTCGACGGCGCCCTTCTGGAGCGTGTGCGGCAGTATGACCGCGAACTCCTCGCCGCCGTAGCGGGCGACGATGTCGGTCTTCCTCACGCCTTTTCTTATCGTGGCGGCTATCTCTTTTAATACGACGTCGCCGACCCTGTGGCCGTAGGTGTCGTGTCTCTGCTTGAAGTTGTCGATGTCCATCATTATGAGCGACAGCGGGGTTTCGTACCTTACCGCCCTCTCGAACTCCTCTTCGAGCCTCGAGTAGAAGAAGTTGTGGTTATACAGGTTCGTCAGGTGGTCCTTTACCGCCATCTCGCGCAGGTAGTCCTTCTCCTTTACGACCTTCTCGAAAAGGCGCGCGTTCCTGAGGGCATGGAACGACGCGTTCGCCACGATGCGGCAGAAGTCGACCTCTTTTTTGGTAAAGCCGTGCATTTTTCTGCGCGTGCGGAGGAACAGCGTCCCCAGCACCTCGTCGTTGAAGACTATGGGGACTATGAGGACGCTCATGCCGCCCAGGTCGTGTATGCATTCCTTCACAGGGTTCATTAGAGGGTGCGTCGTGATATCGTCGAGGGCGAGCGGAGTCTTGGTGCTTACGACCTTTTTTATCTCCGGGTACTTGGATAGGTCTATCCTCAGCTCCTTTACAGACGGGTCCTCGTGGGAGGCGAGCACGTACGCCTCGTCCTCCTTGGCGATGAGGACTATCGAACACCTCACGGCCTCTGTTATCCCGGCTACCTTGCTCACTATCGCGCTCAGGACTTCGGAGGGGTCGAGGGTCGCGGACATCGCGGTCGTGATATCGAGGATGGTCTCGAGGTTCCTCTTGTCCTCTTCGAGCTCTCGGTA
>CAJPGC010000003.1 GCA_905339405.1 uncultured bacterium
CATTATCGCAAGAGCGAAAGCCATGAGAGACAGGATGTAGCAGAACGCCTTGCCTTTTTGGGCGTACCTCAAATAAAACAGGATGCTCGAAAGAAAGAACATGGCGCAAAGCACGTCCTTTCTCTCGGAAATCCAGGCCACTGACTCCACGTGCAAAGGGTGTATACCGAAAAGGAGAGCCGGGACGGCCGCCGCGGCAAAGACCGCGGGAGCTGAAAGCGGCCTGACAATGGTGATGAGCCTTACGGAGAGCACGGCCACAAGGGCGGTGTTGACTGTGTGAATGATGACGTTCTCGAGGTGATACCCTAGCGGATTGAGACCCCAGAGCGCGTAGTCGAGCGCGTAGGATATCATAGTCAGCGGGTGCCAGTTCGCGAAATAGACCTCTGTGAAGGCCTCTTTCAAAAAGGCGAGGCCAAGGCCGCGTATCCATTGGTTCTCAGATACGTACTTGGGGTCGTCCCATCCGACAAATCCGTTAGTGAGCGACGGCAGGTATATGATGAAAGTAATAAGCGCTGAAAGGAGTGCGGCGGCGTAAAGCGCCTTTCTTGTGTCCTGCATCTTACTCCGGGAAAATTGCTTCAGAAAAGAATAGTTACGGCGGTATTATCCCTGAAATAGAGGGCTAGGTCAAAGGGTTTTCTCCACTGTCGAAGCCCTTGGAAGCTCCCCTCGGGCATTGCGCCGATGGGTTTTCAATTGACAGCAACAGGCCCTTTTTGTCATAATCCCGGGTAGCGATAATTACACTTTTGGAAGTATCCCCTATGCTTCATGGTCAAAAAGTCGTAGTCGTAATGCCCGCCTATCATGCCGAGAAGACCCTCGTCAAGACGTATAACGATATACCGTTTGACGTTGTCGACGAGGTCGTGCTTGTCGACGACTGCAGCTCGGACAACACGGTCGCCGTCGGCAGGAAGCTCGGCATAAAGAACATCGTCGTCCATGAGAAGAACAAGGGCTACGGCGGCAATCAGAAGACCTGCTACACGCAGGCCCTGAAACTCGGGGCGGACATCGTCGTGATGGTCCACCCGGACTACCAGTACGCCCCGCGCCTCATAACGGCCATGGCCTCGATGATAGCCTCGGGCGAATACGACTGCGTGCTCGCTTCCCGCGTGCTCGGCACCGGGGCCCTCAAGGGCGGCATGCCCATTTACAAGTACGTCTCCAACAGGTTCCTAACGCTTGCGGAAAACCTCCTCCTCGGGGAAAAGATATCCGAATACCATACGGGCTACAGGGCCTTCTCTAAAAAAGTGCTGGAAACGCTCCCGCTCAACGAGAACTCGGACGATTTCGTCTTCGACAACCAGATGCTCGCCCAGACGGCCTGGTTCGGCTTCAGGATAGGCGAGATAAGCTGCCCCACGAAGTACTTCGAGGACGCCTCCTCCATCAACTTCAAGCGGAGCGTCATCTACGGCTTCGGCGTCCTCGGCACCGCGATGAAGTTCAAGCTCCAAAAGCTCGGTTTGAAACGCTACCCTATATTCAACAGCAACGGCAGCAAGCTCAAGCTCTAGGCCCTCTTTCACCCTACTTTATTATCAGGATATTCACGTCGGCGGGTTTTTTCAGCGCCTCTATTGTCACGTCCTCGCCGTAGCGGCTTACGAGGATGTCGACGCCCTTCTTTTGAGTCACCATGAGGTTTTTGAGGTAGACCGAGGTCAAAAAGGACGGCAGTTCCGGCTGCTTGAAGATGACCATGCCTTTGCCGGCCTCAAAGTAAATGCCTAGGGCGGCCTGCAGCATGAAAAGGAGCGCGCCGGAGGCCCACGTCTGAGGCGAGCAGGCGACCGGGTATAGCGTCGGCGCTGCGCCGTTACGCCTGTGGAAGCCGCAGAAGAGCTCGGGCAGCCGGTGGAACTCCATATGGAGCGAGGCGTCGAAGACGCCCGCGAAGACCTTCTCGAAGTGCTTCAAAAAACCGTAAGAGGCAAGCCCGAAAGCAGTGAGGGCGTTGTCGTGCGGCCAGACCGAGCCGTTGTGATAGGACATCGGGTTATAACGCGCCTCCTTTGCCCCGACCGTCCTTATGCCCCAGCCGGAGAAAAGCTCCTCTGAAAGCAGGGTGTCCGCTACCCTCCTCGCCTTGTCCGCGTCGGCTATTCCCGTAAATAGCGCGTGCCCGGCGTTGGAAGAGACTACCCTGCACGGTTTTTTGCGCCCGTCGAGCGCGAGTATGTACGTGCCGAGCTCCTCGTCCCAGAAGAGCTCGTTGAACTTCTTTTTGAGCTCCCGTGCCTCGTCGCTCAGCCTTTCGCCAAGCTTCTCCTTGCCCAAAAGGCTTGCGAGGGCCGCAGCCTCTTTTTTCGCGGCATACATATAGGCCTGCACCTCGCACAGGGCAATGGAGCCTTCCGCTAGTGTCCCGTCGCTGTGGAAGACCGAGTCCTGGGAATCTTTCCAGCCCTGGTTTCGAAGCCCCCTGGCGTGCGGCGTGTACTCCAGGAAACCGTCGTTGTCGGAGTCCCCGTACCTGTCCATCCACAAAAGCGCTGCCTCGATGTTCTTCCAGAGTTTTTTTATCGTGGCCGTATCTCCGGTGCGCCTCCAGTAAAGGCCCGCGAGCATGACGAAAAGCGGGGTTGAATCGACGCTGCCGTAATAGAGACCGAACGGTATCTCGTCAAGGGCCGCCATCTCGCCCTGCCTCGATTCGTGCATTATCTTGCCCGGCTCCGCGGCCTTTCGCCTGTCGACCTCGGTCGCCTGCCTGGCGGCAAGGTATTTAAGGACGCCCCTTGCGAGCTCAGGCTTGAGCCACAGGGTCTCTATCGCGGTTATTATCCCGTCCCTCCCGAAGGGCGTGCAGAACCACGGTATGCCGCCGTAAGGGAAAAGGCCGTGCTCGGTATCCGTGAGCATCATGTTTATGTCCGCGAGCGCCCTCGTGACCGATACGTTGAACCGGTCGTTGGAGGTCGCGACCCCCGGGCCTGCCTTCTTTAAAGACCCGAGCCTCGATTTCGTTTCCTTGAGAGTCTCCTGGAACTCCGGCGGCTTACCGGCAAGGCCGCCCTCTGCGCACTCGGCGGATATGTAGAGCTCCTCGCCGTGGCCCGCCTTCAGGACGAACTCGAACTCGAATGCGCTCCCGCCCTCGGCGTCCGGGGCCCTGCTGAAAAAGAAAGCGCAGCTCCTTTTCACGTCGTCGAGCCCCTCGTACGAGAGGCGAAACTCCCTGCCGCTGTGCTCCGGTCCGGAGAACTCGCCTTTCCTGAGGCGCTTCAAGCCCCTGACCTCGAATATGTCCTCGAAGTCAGAGTCTATCCCGAACTGCACGCGGAACCTCGCCTCTTCCTCGCCGAAGTTCCTCAGGCGCAGGTGCTCAAGCAGCCTGTTTCCCGCGAGAAGCCGCGAGCGCAGGATGTGGATGGAGTCCCGCCTCAGGAGGAGGCGCTCTCCAGAGTATATGTCCGGGTTCGTGAGGTCGACGGTCATCAGGACGTTGTCCTCGTCCATGTTGGAGCTGAGGAAAAGGGGCCTGTGGCCGTTTATCCTGAGCTCGAAATGGGACAGGTACCTCGTGCCCTTGTAATAAAGGCCCTGCTCCTTCTTGCCCAGCGGCAGTATGTCGCCGAACCTGTCGTAGACGCCGAAGATGTCGCCGACCTTCTGGATGAGCCTAAGTGGGTCGATTATGGTCGAGGTGGCGACTATGAAGAACGAATCCCTTAACCTGCCGACAGCCATGAGATGTTCCCCTTGTCGAGCACGGCCTCATAGGTCTTGAGGTAATTTGCCGCCATCTTTTCGGCCAGAAACCTCTCCTCGAACCTTTTCCTTACGCCGGAGCGCGAAAGGGACGGGACGGCTGAAGAAAGAAAACCGGCCGCCTCCTCGTCCGTCTCGAAAACGAAGCCCGTGACCCCGTGGTCGACGACCTCTGGTATGGAGCCCCTCCTCCTGGCGAGCACCGGGGTGCCGCAGGCCATCGCCTCGAGCATTGAAAGACCGAACGGCTCTGGCCAGTCGACCGGGTGGAGGAAGGCCATGGCGGAGCCCAGTAACTCTTCTTTTTCCCTGTCGTTAACCTCGCCCAGGAACTCCACGAGCGGGTTGCGGAGAAGCGGCTTTATGCACTGCTCGAAATACTCTTTGTCGGCATTGTCCACCTTCGCCGCTATCTTCAGGGGAATGCCGGACAGGGCCGCTATGTTGACGCAGGAGTCGACCTTCTTCTCAGGAGAGACCCGCCCTACGTACACCAGAAAGCCGCCTCCCTCCGGGTTGGACCTGTAGAGCGTCGGCGGCAAGCCGTGGTAGACGGTAGACACCCAATTCGCCGACGGCTGCGGACGCCTCTGCGCGTTGGATATCGATATGACGGGGCTTTCGGCGTACTCCCTGAAGATGTATTCGTGCTCTACGCGGTCCAGCCTGCCGTGAAGCGTATTAACCACCGGCACTTCAGTCCTTCTTCCGAGGACGAAACCTATGCCGTCGATATGCGAATGAATGATGTCGAAGTCGAACTGCCTCTTTAAAACCTCCTCCATCATTATAAGGTGGAGCGAGACAGGGTCGAGCTGGCGCTCGTCGAGCCTCAAAGCCCTCTCGGAGCATGGGACAAGCTCCGCGCTCGTCACCGAATCTCCCGAGGCGAACAGCGCCACTTCGTGGCCTGCCCTTACGAGCTCTTCCGTAAGATATGAAACCACCCTCTCGGTGCCGCCGTACAGGCTCGGCGGGACGCTCTCGAAAAGGGGGGATAATTGCGCTATTCTCACTTTTCTCACCGCTCCTTTCCTGTATTTACCCGGAATGCCCCTAACTTAGAGTCTGCCGGTAAAGGAGTGATTGTCAATCAAGGGGCAATCGCGTAGATGAAAGCGCGGTTTTTTTAAGAGCTGCTTACATTTTATTTCATTGACCGCCAAAATGGTTAAATAGTATCATTATTTCCCGGAAAGCCCCTTTTACTGCTTTTTCACCGTTAAGTTTTTCCATAAAAATTGCGATAATTAACCGTAAAGAAAACCGGAGGGTTGCCTTAATGGCCAATACGTTTGACAGGTTGATGGAGTCTCTTCAGAACAGGACCGCGAAAATAGGCATAATCGGGCTCGGTTACGTGGGCCTTCCCATTGTCTTGAGGTTCTGCGAAGAACGCTTCACCGTTATCGGCTTCGATGTAGACCCGGAGAAGGTCACGGCTCTCAACAAGGGGAAATCGTACATAAAACACATACCTTCCGAGCACATCGCTTCCCTGGTCAAGGGCTCGAAGCCTTCTTTCAAGGCGACCACGGACATGACGAGGCTCTCGGAAGCCGACGCGATAATAATCTGCGTGCCGACCCCACTTTCCGATATGCGCGAGCCGGACCTCACCTATGTCGAAAATACCGCAAAGACCATAGCGGAGCACCTTAGGCCCGGCCAGCTCATCTCTCTTGAGTCCACTACTTATCCAGGCACGACTGACGAGATGCTGCTGCCGCTGTTCGCCTCAAAGGGACTGAAGGCCGGCTCTGATTTCTTCCTCGTCTTCTCGCCTGAGAGAGAAGACCCGGGCAGGATCGACTTCACGACCAAGACGACCCCCAAGGTAGTGGGCGGGATCACCCCGAAGTGCCTCAAGGCGGGCCGCGAGCTCTATTCGAAAATCGTCGACAGGGTGGTTACGGTTTCCACCACGAGGGCCGCGGAGATGACCAAGCTCCTCGAGAACATCTACAGGTCGGTCAACATAGCGCTCGTAAACGAGCTGAAGATTCTTTGCGACAGGATGGGCATGGACATCTGGGAGGTCATCGAAGCCTCCAAGACCAAGCCTTTCGGGTACCAGGCGTTTTATCCCGGCCCCGGCCTCGGCGGGCACTGCATACCAATCGACCCGTTCTATCTCACCTGGAAGGCGCGCGAGTTCAATTTTTCGACCAGGTTCATCGAGCTCGCCGGAGAGATAAACTCCAATATGCCTTCTTACGTCGTGCAGAAGGTGATGGAGAGCCTGAACGACAAGGGCAAGAGCCTCAAGGGCTCGAAGGTGATGGTGCTCGGAGTGGCTTACAAGAAGGACGTCGACGACCTGAGGGAGTCCCCTTCCCTCGAGCTCATAAAGCTCCTGCGGAACAAGGGGGCGAAGGTCGATTACAACGACCCCTACATACCGGTTGCCGTAAGCCACAGGAAGGAATTCAGGATGCGCTCTACGCCCTTGAAAAAAGATACCCTGGGCAAGTATGACTGCGTTCTCATAGCGACCGACCACAAGGCTTATGATTACAAGTGGGTAGTTGAAAAAAGCTCTCTCGTGGTCGACACCCGGAACGCGACCGTCGGCATAAACAGCAAAAAGATAGTAAAAGCGTAGAAACAAAAAAACCCGGAAGCCGAAGCTTCCGGGTTTTTTAATTTTCGTCTTGCGGGTTATTTACGCTTTTTTCTAGCGAAGAGGGATATTCCGGCAAGCCCGGCCCCGAGCAGTATGAGAGTTGAAGGCTCGGGCACCGGAGGCGTTGAGTGCCCTGATTCCGCGTCATGCGAGAACGGGGCGAACTCGTTTATATCGACGTCGATTATGCACTTCGTCTTGAGCGTCTTGTTGTAAAGGTCGAAGTGCAGCGTATAGTCCGTGTCAAGGCCTGAGATGTCTACCGTGAAAGCGGCGTAATACATGCCCTTGAACTTTCTCATGCTCAACGGCCCGTCATAGGACGACAGGTCTATAGAGCCGCCGGACTGTGCCCTGTCCTGCGTATTGTACTGGTCAATGAGGTTTTCCTCTTCGAACCTGAAACCGAACTCCGAGAAAAACGTCGGGAAAACCCCGTGCCTTGAAAGGTCGCCGGAGTCGAAGCCCTGTGTGGTGCACTTCTCAGGATATAAGCTGCAGATTGCTTCAAGTGGCGGCACTCCGTAGGTCATGTCCTCGGTTACGCGCACCGTCTGGTTGTTGAACTTGAACGTGCCCAGGTTTGAATCAGCCGGCCCTATTTTGGGGGATATGGCGGCAGATATGAAGTAATAGCCGCTCACGTCGTTTATGAGGCTTTCAGGGGTAAGATAGGCGAATAGAGTGAAAACGTTGTCGCTGGCCACTATGGTCTCCGTAGAGTAGTCATAGTACCCGCCAGCAACGTCCAGCTGAAGTTCCGGAACAGCATGGCTTCGAGTGCTTCCTATAAGAATGAACGCCGCCGCCAGAAAGGTTGTTAATGCTACCTTTATTCTACCCATATGAAAATCCTCCGTTACTGATTTCTTTTGCAATAGATGTGCCACACGCCTGCTATTCGTAAGACTGTATTTTTAAAAGGAAAATTCTTGGCCGGGAAACTTCTCAAGCTGACGGATCCTGAAATGTGTAAAAAAAACCATACTCCGCGAGGGCATGACCGGGCAGAAAGAATAGCTTAAGAAAAAGGCCTTTTATAATCAGCAGTTACGAGCAAGGGTATTTTACCTGCCTTTATAAAAACGGCTGATAGGCAGACCCAAAACGTGGATTTTCGTGAAGACGATATGATTTCGCTTAATTTCCGCTCCGAATTCTTTACAGGTTTGCCAGATTCTGTTGATTTTTTTTACACACATGAAGAAAATCGCCAGGCGGCATGCGGCCCCGGCAGGGGCAAAAGAACGCCGTCCTCACCTAGGAAGAAACAATTGACTTGCCTTTTTCATATCAGGTAAACTTGAGCTGGGGCAAACCTTTATGGGGATTATAAAAATTGAAAAAGCCGGGAAGAACTTCAGCCTCGGCAAGACTATCATTCATGCCTTGAAAGGTGTCAGCCTTGAGATAGGAAAAGGCGAGTTCATGGCCATAGTCGGCCCCTCCGGAAGCGGCAAGTCAACCCTGCTGAACCTTATCGGCTGCATCGAACGCCCATCATCCGGCACGGTCATGATCGACGGCACTGATATCGGGTCACTTTCCCCGGACGAACTCGCTGAGATACGCTCCTCCAGGCTCGGCTTCATCTTCCAGTCCTTCAACCTCCTTCCGGTCCTTACCGTCGCTGAAAACGTCGAATATCCCCTGCACCTGGGGGGGGGCGAAAAGCGGACCAGGGCCGAGAAGGTCGCCGGGGTCCTCAAGGAAGTCGGTCTGGAGAGGTTCTCCTCCCACAAGCCAGCGGAGCTGAGCGGCGGGCAGAGGCAGAGGGTCGCGATAGCCAGGGCGCTGGTAGGCTCCCCTTCCATAATACTGGCCGACGAGCCAACCGCCAACCTCGACCACAGGACCGGCGAAGAGATATTGAACCTGATGAAGGACATAAACAGGAAAATGGGCGCCACATTCGTATTCTCCACTCACGACCCCAAGATAATGAACATCGCGGACAGAATGGTGGAGCTGAGGGACGGGGAGATAACTTTCGACCATGTATCTTAGGCTGGCCTTCAGGAACATATTCAGGAACAAGGTGCGCTCCCTCATAACCCTCGGCGCTATCTCGTTCGGCTGCATCTCTCTCATCATAGCCGGGGGGTTCATCGAGAACACCTTCATACAGCTGAGGGAGAGCTACATAAGAAGCTTCCTCGGGCACATCCAGGTCTATAAGAAGGGCTTCCTCGAACAGGGGGTCGCGCGTCCGTTCGACTTCATGATATCGAACCCCGACGAAGTCATTAAAAAGATAACAGACCACCCGCACGTCGTGGCCGCCACCCCGAGGCTGGAGTTCTCCGGGCTCCTCAGCACGGGCGAGACCACCGTATCGTTCATCGGCCAGGGCGTCAACCCCAAATGGGAAAACCAGATAAGCACGTTCGTCCAACTCGAAAAAGGGGAAAACCTCGCCGAGGGAGACACATACAAAACGATACTAGGTAAGGGCCTGTCCGAAGCCCTGATGGCGAAGGCCGGCGACCCCCTCGTGCTCGTGGCGAACACAAAAAGCGGCGCGATAAACGCCCTCGACATGGAAGTCAAAGGGGTCTTTTTCACGAGCTCCAAGGCCTATGACGACAGGGCGCTTCGGGTGCCGGTGGAAGTGGCACAGAAGCTCCTCCATACCGATGACATCCAGACCATAGTCGTCCTCCTCGACGATACCTCAGAGACGGACGCGGTCATCGCGGGTCTGAACGAGCGGTTCAAAAAAGACGGCCTGGACCTGGAGGTAAAGCCCTGGTACGATATGGCCGACTTCTACACCAAGACGGTTGACCTCTATAAAAGACAGTTCTTCGTCCTCAAACTCATCATAGGCATCGTAGTCGTCCTCAGCGTATTCAACACGATGAACATGGCCATCCTCGAGAGGATCGGCGAAGTGGGGACTATCATGGCCCTCGGAACGAAAAGAAGGGGGGTCGTAACGCTTTTTCTGCTCGAGGGTCTCATTCTCGGCATCGTTGGCGGCGTCATAGGGGTGGCCTCTGGCTACCTGCTTGCCATGCTCATCTCGTACATAGGTATTCCGATGCCGCCGCCCCCGGGAGCGACGATATACTGGACCGCCCAGATAGAGATGGTCCCGGCCATCTTCGCCTTCGCCTTCGTGCTGGCCATCGTCACCTCGGTCGTCTCTTCGTGCTACCCGGCAATCAAGGCCTCGAGGTTAGAGATAGCGGAGGCGTTACGGCACAACATATGATGATGAAAATCACCTCATTCATGACGGGCGCCGTACTCGGCTTCGGCCTCCTTTGCTCCCCGGCCCAGAGCGCGCCTCTTTCGGCCGACGAGATAGTCTCCAGGGCGGACGAGATAAGAAGCCCCCAGCTCGACTACACAGTCGACGTCAAGGTCACGAGCTCAAAGGCGGACAAGAGCGCGAATACGGCAAACTATGAAGTCCTCATCAAGGGCAAGGACAAGACTATAATAAAGACCCTTTCTCCCCAGCTCGACAGGGGGAGGACCCTTCTCATGCTTGGAAGGGACCTCTGGGCTTTTCTGCCCGACGTCTCCAAGCCTATAAGAATATCCCTTCAGCAGAGGCTAATAGGCGAGGTAGCGAACGGAGACATCGCGAGGGCGAACTTCTCTGGCGATTATTCCGCCTCGCTTTTGAAGACCGAGCAGATCGGCGGGAAAAAGCATTTCGTGCTCGAGCTTAAGGCGAAAAGCGACGAAGTGACCTATGACAGAGTCATCTACTGGGTGAGAGCGGACAATTACGCCCCCCATAAGGCGGAGTTCTACGCCATATCGGGCCGTCTCATAAAGACCTGCTCCTACGAGAGCTACAAGGAGCTTGCAGGAAAGAAAAGGCCCTCCAGGCTCGTGCTGAACGACCCCATCGTGAAAGGGCAGCTTTCGACCATCGAGTACTCGAACATGAAGGTCGAGGAGCTGCCCGGAAAACTGTTCACAAAAGACTATATGAAAAAAATCAAATACTGAGGCCAATGCGCAAGACCTCTTCAACTCCCCATTTCCGCTCTCTCATTGTGTTCGCCTTTCTCCTTACGCTGCTCCTGCCTGCGCTGTCCTTTTCCGAGGGGCGCAAGGCATCCGGCAGGGAAAAGCCTCACGAGGTGAAGGACATAAAGACCCTTTCCAGGAAGGACCGTACCCGCGTATTCATCGACGTCGCTGGAAAGCCTGAATACAAGTTGAAGTCCCAGATGGACAAAAACCTGCTGCACATCGAGATGGAAAACAGCTCGCTATCCCCGGCTGTGCAGAAGCTCTCGGCCGTGGACGACGGGAGGATAAAAACCATCCAGGCCCTCGAATACGGAAAATCCAGGGTGAGGATATCCGTTGAGATGGAGACAGGCTTTGACACTGCCGTCTCTTACGATGACCGGGAGACCTTCATAATAACGGTCGACGTAAAGAGCGCGCCGGAGAAGGCCGCTGTCATCGAGAAACAAGATGAACCAAAGGGGCTCGGAAACCTCGGCATCGGCGGATACTTGAAGAACGAGACCGCCTACAGGCTCGCCGGTCAAAACGGCCTGACAAAGGTCAGGAACATCTTTTTCCTTTCATCGTCCGGAGAGCTTTTCACGGACACCTCTTTCGCGGCAAGCGGCAGGCTTGTTTACGACGCTGTCTTCGACCTGACGGACAATTACCCGGCAAGCGTCGAGGACGACCAGGAGTTTGAAGCTGACCTGAGGGATTTTTACATCGACCACTCCAGGGGCGACTGGGACCTCAGGGCCGGAAAGCAGCAGATAGTCTGGGGAGAGGCTGTGGGCCTTTTCTTCGCCGACGCCGTGAACGCCAAGGACCTGAGGGAGTTCGTGCTCCCTGACTTCGACTACATAAGGATCCCCCAGTGGGCTGCTGACGTCGAGTATTCAAAAGACGCCTTCCACCTGGAACTCATATGGATACCGGTGCTCGAGTTCAACAAGCTCGGTGAAGCGGGCTCCGAGTTCCCGGCCGCGGTACCGCTGCCTTCAGGCGTGGGCGCAGCCTCCAACGCTGTCAGAGAGCCCTCCAACTCGCTTGAGAACAGCGAAGCGGGCCTCCGGGCCTCTTATCTCGTGGACGGATGGGACCTCAGTATTTTCCACCTTTACACATGGGACAAATTCCCGGCCAACGAAAGAGCGGTGACGACTCCGTTTCTCTATACCTTCAGCCCTGAGCACAGGAGGCTCAACATAACGGGCTTCACCTTCGCCAAGGAGATAAGCGACGTCATATTCAAGGGCGAGTTCATCTACAACAGCGGCAAATACTTCTCCGTGCTCGATGCGAGCGACTCCGACGGACTGGTAAGGAAAAATTATCTCGACTACCTCATAGGGCTCGACTACACGTTCCTCGGGAACGTGGATTTCAATTTCCAGTTCATGCAGCGCGTTATCTTCGACTATGACCCGAGGATATTCAGGGAGGACGAGGTGCGCACTTCCGCGTCCGTCTGGCTCAAGACCGGGCTCCGCGACAACACCATAGAGCCGGAGATACTCATAATATCGAGCCTCCGGGAGCGCGACATGCTCATAAGGCCAAAGGTCACGTTCAAGTTCAGGCAGCGCTGGCAGGCCAAGATCGGCCTCGACGTGTTCGAGGGAGTCAGCGACGGCCTCTTCGGGCAGTACGCGGACAGGGACAGGGTCTACGCGGAGGCAAGGTATGACTTCTGATATTGAGGAAGGCAGCAATGGACCTGTATAAGGAATCTTTCAAAAGGAACCTCGGCCTCCTTGATGAAGCAGAGCAAGAGAGGCTCAAGAACTGCAGGGTGGCCATAGCGGGGCTCGGCGGAGTGGGCGGGATACATCTCGTGACGCTGGCGAGGATAGGGGTCGGCGCGTTCAATATCGCCGACAACGACACCTTCGAGGCTGTAAACTTCAACCGCCAGTACGGGGCTTCGGTCAATACCATCGGAAGAAAAAAGACGGACGTCATGGCGGATATTGCCAGGTCGATAAACCCTGAGGCGAAGATCGAGCTCTTCTCGGAGGGCATCAATACCTCCAATATCGACAGGTTCCTCGAAGGCGTCGACTTCGCCGTCGACGCGATTGATTTTTTCGCGATAGACGCAAGGAGGCTTCTTTTCAGGAAAGCCCGGGAAAAAGGTATCTACGCCGCAACCTCCGGCCCGATAGGCTTCGGCGCAACGCTCCAGGTATTCTCCCCGGAGGGCATGGGCTTCGATGAATACTTCGGCATAACGGACGGCATGGAATACATCGAGAAGATGATAGCGTTTTCAGTAGGGCTTACCCCAAGTCCGCTGCACCTCAAGTACATGGACCTGAAGCGCGTAGACCTCAAGGCCGGGACAGGGCCGTCTATTGCTTCAGCCTGCGCCCTGTGCGCCAATCTCGTGGCCACGGCGGCCGTAGACATACTGCTCAAACGCGGCGAAACAAAACCGGTCCCGCATTACTTCCAGTTCGACCCGTACAGACAGGTCTACAAAAAGGGGCGTCTGTGGATGGGCGGCAGCAACCCGCTGCAGAGGCTCAAGAGATGGTTCCTCCTGAAAAAGATAAAGCCTCTCATCGAATAAAAAACCTCAACCTTGCAGCAACACGTCAGTCAGAGGACGCCTTGAGGTCCTTGTCGAAGGCCTGCCCCCATAACCTATTCTGAACAGCATTATTAGCCCGTTCTTCTCCTCGAGCGGGAAGATGCGCTTAAGCCCGTCATAGACCGAAAGCAGCCTTTTTTTCTGGGCCTTGGTATACCCGCTCTCCCGCGCCTGAAGAAGCCTTGTCAGCAGAAAGGACATTCCGCCGAAAGGCTGCAGCGAAAGCCCGAGGGAAGCCGCTTCAAGCCAGACCCTTTCAAAAAAACGGCCTCCCTCGATGAGGTCCACTGGCCGCGACTTGTCCATCACGATAAAGCCGATTGCCGAAGCCTTCAACAAAAGCTGGCTGTTGATCTTCCCCACCGCATAACTCAGGGCGAATTTGTTCAGGAAGTCCATGACGGGCCATGAGGACATAACCTTGAAAGCCGCCCTGTTCATGATGTTGAGCTCGAGCGTCCCCACGGGCATGCCGTCTCTACGGGCCGCCTCCGCTTCGTTCCAGCGTATCCATTTGAAAAGCCCCTGATGGAGGAGCTTGTGCTCGAAGGAGGTCCTGTCGACGGAGGCCGCCAGGCGCGCTATTTCCTTCATGACCGGCCTGTCATCTATCAAGTGCAGGACGGCTCCTTGAGGGCGCGGAGTCGCCGAGAGGCTTTTCATGACGTTTTCAGGCAGCGGCTTTCTCGAATACGGCTTCCTGTTCGTGCACCTTTCCCTGATGAACGGGTACAAGGGGCTTGAAGAGGGCTGTCCGGCTTTCAATTTGATGACCGCTGCGGGAGAGTCCTTTTCCGAGGGGAAATACGAGACTGAAGGGACAAGGCCATAATGGACGGCGGCTGTCAGGATGTTCTCAATGACAGCCCCTATCGTGACATATGAGCCTGCGTGGCCGTAATCACCGAAAAAATCAGAGCGCACTTCGTCAAGTATGACATGGATGGAATCGCTTCCGAGCCTGAAGAACCACGGTTGGCAATTATCGATGGACGGGGCGAATGTGCCGGCGGAGACAAGTTTTTCCAGGACATCCCTTTGTATCATTCAGGGATTCTATCCGGTCAGGGCATTTTTGGCAAATAAAAAGGGGCAAAGGTTTTCACCTTTGCCCCCTTCGATGTATCTGTGTAACCGATTACTTCTTGAACCTTCTCCTGCCCATGAGGCCGAGGCCGATTATGCCGCTGCCAAGAAGAAGCAGGGTGCCAGGCTCAGGAACGACCGTCCCGATGACCGGGTCGTCGCTCTTTACAGGCCAGCCGTCGTTGCCGGGAGCCGAGAAGTCAGAGTTCAGGTACAGGTCCCTGCCGGGGCCGAAGGTGTCGACGCCGAACAAGGAAGCATACGCACCACCCGTTATCTCCAGGTAGCCCGTGCCGTTGCCGGTGAAGGGCGAAGTAAAGCCGGTTGCGGTAGAGTGCAGGGTCGCCGTGGTCTCGTCAAATCCTGCGGTGAACGGGTTATCGAATGCGTGGATGCCCGTCGCACCGGCAGCCGACAGGAACAGGATGCCGTCGGTTACGCCCGCGCCCGGATAGGTCGCGTCGAAGTCCGGCGTGTTGTCGAGATAAAGGTTAAAACCACCGCCCGTGAAGTCCATCTCGAGCGCGCCCAGGAACGGGTTGAAAGCTACGTTGCCCGCGGTGTAGCCGGAGAACGTACCCGTGAGCTCTTCCCCGTCCTTGCCGTCAAACCAAAGGAGGGTCGAATTCGAGTTGGCGGCGCTGATGGTCTTTATTTTCAAAATACCATCGAGCTGCTCGCCTGCTGCGTCAATGATGCCGTTCCCGTTGCCGGTACCAGGCGTCTCCTGCTCCCAGTTGATGAACTTGACTTCAACCGGACCGTTCCAGGGCGTCAGGAAGCTGAACGCCTGGGCCGGAGCCGCGGTACAGGCCGATGCGGCGCCTATAACAGCGGTTATCGCCAGTGCCCTTTCAAACTTGCTCCATTTCCTTTTCATATTACCCTCCTTATTTATTGAAACCTGACTTAGTTTTTTTTTGGGATTTGAATTGCGTTGGCTATATGAATAAGCAAATGCCATGCCATCTTTTATTTAACCAAGCCTCGTTTTGCAATTAGCTGTTTTTTCAAGCTTTTTTTATTTACCACAAACAGTTGTCAACTATCCGTTTGTACCAGTACGGTGAAATTCGTAAAGTTTTCCTTGTAAGATGTAAAGCCTACCGACAGCTATTGGGAGGGGTAGAACAGGTCAATTTTGAGGGTGGGCCTTGAGGACCTTCTCGAGCGCGGAGACGATTGCGGGGTCGTATATCGAGCCTGCGTGCTTTTTGATGTCCTCGACGGCTTCTTGAGGCGAGATGGTCTTCCTGTACGGCCTTTCGGAGACCATCGCGCAGAAGGCGTCCACCACCGACAGTACCCTGGAGATGAATGGTATCTCTTCTCCGCGGAGCTTGTCCGGGTAGCCCTCTCCGTCCCACCTCTCATGGTGGTGCAGGATAATCTTTTTCACTTCCTCGGAGAACTCGAAGTTGTTAAGCAGGCCGAGAGTGTTGAACGGGTGCGCCTTCACGGTGCACTTCTCCGAATGGGTGAGCACCTTCTTGTCGAGCACGTTCTCGTCTATCGTCATCAGACCGAGGTCGTATATCATCGAGACGTACCGGGCCGTCTTCTTTTGCTCCTCGTCCGCGCCGAGCATGTCCATTGTCCTGGTGAGAAGGCTTGAGAAGACCCCTCTTTTTTTCTGGTATTTCTTCTGATAGGTCTTCTCGGCGTTCAGGAGGTTGTCGAAGGTGGAAACGAACTGCTTTAAGTCCTCGTCGAAATAGTCGCCGGAGTTCAACGTGTTGATGAAGTTTGTTATCCTCTCGCCCAGGATGGATGCCAGAGAAAGGTCCTGTTCGGTGAACGGGCCCGCCGTCTTCTTGTTGTTGAGGTTCAAGACCCCTATGACGTTGCCGTTTATCTTCAACGGGAGCGATATCAGGGACTTGGTGTTGTACTGGGAGATGCTCTTCCTGCGGAACCTCGGGTCTGATTCGATGTCCTCTATGAGAAGGGGCTTGCCTTCAAGGGCGACCCAACCGGCCACGCTGTCGCCGAATTTTATCCTCGTCCTGTTTACGACGTCCTCGCCGAGCCCCCGGGCGCTCTTTATCGTAAGCTCTCCGGTGAGCTTGTTGTCCAGCATAATCGAGCAGGTATTGACGTCCAGGAGCTCAGAGATGAACTCCATGAATTTTTCCATGGTGAGATCGATTATGGCGTCGACCTTCTCCCTGGCGCTCTTGGGAACGTGAATCGTTATCTCGAAGGCTTCTGCCGTATTCTCGGCATGGAGGCCCCACTTGTGCACCTCTGCGGTCTTGCTCGCCAGGTAAAGCTTGAGCTTGTCCTTCTCCTGGCCGCCGCCGGACAGGTGGGACGGGGAGAACAGGAACGGGATGACCGCCTCGGGAAGCTTCCTCGAGGCGGTGAGCTTCACTTCGACGTCGTCGTTCTCGTGCAGCCTTACGGCGATGCTGTCCCCGCTCTCGAGGTACTGGCACAGCCCCTCTATTATGTTTATGAAGAACTGCACTATCCTTATCTTGTCGCCGACAACCTCGGTTATTGACTTGCTGAGGTCCGCGCTCAAGTGGATGTTCTTCCTCGACAGGGTCACGTTCAGGAGCTTTGAGCCGAGGACGTCGTTCTCCAATACCTCCGGGAGGCTCAAGACCGTCTTCTTTATGACCTTCATCTCGTTTTCGAGCATGAGGAAATCAAGGAGGTTCTCGACAAGCCCGATGAGCTTGTCCGTCTCGTTCGATATGATGGACTGGAACTCCCTCTGCTCGCCTTTTATCTTGTCGGCGTTCTGAAGGTAGTAGATGGCGCCCTTTATCGAGTTGAGCGGGGTGCGAAGCTCGTGGGATATGCGCGTCAGGAATTCGGTCTTGACCACGTCCGTCTCGATAAGCTTCCTGTTGAGGTCTTCGAGCTCGGAAGCCTTGAAGCGGAGCTGGTTCATGAGGAACGCGTCGTCCAGGACGATGGCCGCCTGGTTGGCGAGTATCTTGATGAGCGAAAGCTCGTCTTCCTTGAATACGCCGTCGGCCTTGTCGTTTATGTTGAGGACGCCGAGGAGCCTGTTCCTGCTTATGATGGGGCATGATATGAAGGAGCGGGTCTTGAACCTGTCCCTGCTCTTCCTCATCTTGAAGCGCTCGTCTTTTTCGATGTCCTCGACCAGCACCGGCGTCTTCTGCTCGGCCACGGTGCCGGCTATTCCCTCGCCGACCTTTACGCGGTACGACCTTATGAAATGGATGTCAATGCCCCTGGCCTCGAGAATGTAAAGCTCTTCCTTCTCGTTCAGGAGCATTATGGAGCCTTTTTCGGCGTTTGTGTAATTTATGGCGAGGTCGAGGATGAGGTTGGCTATCGCCCTGATGTTGTCGGTGGCGACGATGGCGCTGGAGATCTCATTGAGTATGGAAAGCTTTTTCTCAAAGAGCTTTGGGTTGTCCATCTTGAGCGCATTATATGGCATTATTCACTAAAGTGCAAAATAAAATTGAAAGTTTATTCTTACTCAAGAGTTCGCCGTCCCGCTTTCCGGAGCTCTGAAAACAAGTGAAATCCGGTACTGTTTAATAAAAGCAATTCTTGTGCCAGCGGCAATGGCGGCATTTGAAGGATTTATTCAACGCGCGCTCAAAAATTTTATGTAAGAAAACGCGACAAGTGTAAAGATTGATGAGTTCGCGGCGTTCAAGAAGATCAGCACATCGAGGATGACGGCGTCTCTTTCAAATGCTTGCGTCGGCTGGAAATACAACGGGAGCTTTAAATGGACCTCCCCGCCGCAAGCAGCGGGGTATCTAATAATCTTCCCCTCCCTCGATGGGAGGGGATTAAGAGGCGGGTGATTTCTTTTCACCCCTCTCCCCTGCCCTCCCCCATCAAGGGGGAGGGAGAAAAACCGCAGCAAGCTGCTTGGTATTTGACCCTGAGAGGGAATAAAATGAGGATGTCAGTTCTTTTTGAAATCAAAAAAACTCTTTTGCGGAGCGAAGCGAGGCCCGCGATGGAAAATTCCGGAACAAGGGCGCGGGCCGGAAAAAGGCCTGCGGACGGGGCCTCAGCCCTGGCCGCCGCTTGAAGCCAGGGCGTGCTTTTTAATGAGGTCGTAAAGCGTCGGCCTGCTTATGCCGAGCTCTTCAGCGGTCTTTGCGATGTTGCCCTTGTTCCTCTCTATCGAGGCCGCGACGAATTCCTTTTCCACCCTGTCCCTCGCGTCCTTGAGCGTAATCATCTCTCCCGGCGTGAACGCGAATACCTCTTTTTTCTTTGTCTCAGGCTTGAGCGAGAAGCCGAGGTCGTCAGATTCGATGAGCGAGGATTCGGACATGATGACCGCCCTCTGCACCCTGTTCTCAAGCTCCCTCACGTTCCCCGGCCACCCGTACGATTTTATCATCTCGACGGCTTCAGGGCTGAACCCCCTCAGCTTTTTATTGAGCTGGCCGCTGAACCTCTTGAGGAAAAGGTTCGAAAGGAGCATGATGTCGCTCCCCCTTTCGCTCAAGGGCGGCAGGTTTATGGTGATGACGCCGAGCCTGTAGTAAAGGTCTTCCCTGAACCGCCTCTCCTGTATCGCCCTGGCCATCTCTATGTTGGTGGCGGCTATTATCCTCGTGTCCACCTGTATGTCGTCTCTGCCCCCAACCCGCTGCATCGTCTTCTCCTGCAGGAAGCGGAGCAGCTTGACCTGCAGGGGCGCCGGGAGCTCTCCTATCTCGTCGAGAAAAAGCGTGCCCTTGTGCGCGAACTCGACCTTGCCCTGGACCTGGGTATGTGCGCCGGTGAAAGCCCCCTTCTCATGGCCGAAGAGCTCGGATTCGAGGAGGTTTTCAGGTATGGCGCCGCAGTTTATGGGTATGAACGGTCCGTCTTTCCTGAGGCTCTGGGCGTGTATGGCCCTCGCCACCAGCTCCTTTCCGGTGCCGCTGTCGCCCATTACGAGCACCGATACGTCCGAGGAGGCAATCTTCCTTATTATCGAGGCCACTTCCAGCATCTTCGGGCACTCGCCGACCATCTTCGACCTGTCGTCGGTCTTCTCGAGGGCGAGGTGCAGCTTCCTGTTTTCCTCCTCGATGCCGTAGAGGTGGAAAGCCCTCCTGATGACTATCTTTATCTCGTTGAGGTCGACGGGCTTCTGGTGAATGTCATACGCGCCCTCCTTGATGGCCTTCAGCGCGTTCTCCCTCTCGTCGTTCCCGGAGATGATTATGACCTTGGTGAACGGGTTTTCCCTGAGTATCTCCCCCAGGCACCTGAACCCTTCCTCTATGCCGTCCGGGTGAGGCGGCAGCCCCAGGTCGAGAGTGACCACCTTCGGGGCGTGCTCCCTGAAAAGCTCCAGGCCTTCCCTGCCGTCGCCTCCCTGGATGATGGCGTACTCCTTGCCGAGGCCCCATTTGAGCTGTTTTCTTATCTCTTCGCTGTCGTCTATTATCAGAAGCTTTTCCATTTCAACTCCCCGTGGACGCGCCGGCCTGGGCTTTTGTCATCTCTTCCCTGCGGACGGAAGGCAGGCAGACCGTAAAAACGGTGCCTTTTCCCGTCTCGCTCCTTACCTCTATGGAGCCCCCGTGCGCTTCTATTATCTGCCTGCATTGATAAAGCCCTATGCCGATGCCTTTTATCTTGGTCGTGGAAAAAGGCTTGAAAAGCCTGTTCCGCATGAACTCCTGCGTCATCCCGCAGCCGAGGTCCGCGACGCTTATGAACGCCCCGCTCTCTTTCATGCCGAGCTCGATGGCGACAGGCCCCTTGCCCCCTCCGGCCTCGATGCCGTTTATTACGAGGTTCAAGATGACTTTCTGAAGCTCCTCCGGGTCGACTTCGGCGTAAACCTCTGAGCCGGAAACCCTTATCTCGCCCGAGACGGTCTTCACGGTCTCACGGGCAAGCCTGCCTAGCTCGGTCTGCCTCAGGTTGAGCGAGTTCTTCTCCTTGAGCTCCCTGAGTTTGGAAATGAGCCCCTTCATCTTGTCGACCGTGACCCTCAGAGAGACGACCATGTCCTTCTGAAACTCCGGGTCGTCCATGTAGTCGGCCGCGTTGTCGGTCAGCAGCGACAGGGTCGAGACATGGTTCTTTAGGTCGTGTATGACAAAAGCGGAGACCTTGCCTATGGCCTCCATCTGACGGGCCCTGGAGAGCTCATCCGAGAGCCTCAAGTTCAATATGGTCGAAGAGGCCTGCCTCGAGAGCGTCTTCATGAGGTCGTAATCCTCATAGGTGTATATCTCGTTCCTGTTTATCGGCATCCCCAGCACGACCAGGCCCTTCACGCTGCCGTCCATGAAAAGAGGCGCCATGAAGCATATGCCGTTGGAAGAGATGAACTCCCTGTCCTCGTCCGAGCAGGCGTCCGCCCCGTCGGCGTGATAGTAGACCCGCCCTTTCTCCTCCATCGCGCTCACGACCCGGCTGCCGGCCGGAAGGGAGCTTTGATTGATGTCCATCTCGAAGATGGACTCGCACGAAAAAACGCCGCGCTCCTCGTCAAGGAGAAAAAGGGCGGCCCCTTTCATGCCGAAGGTGTCCGCAAAGCCCGCGATGATGGCCCGCAGCACGTCGTTCCTCGATTTCGAGGACGAGAGCCGGTCCGTGAACTGGAGCCACTGCACCCTGTAGTCGTACTTGTTGCTGAAAAAGTTCTTGTGCAGGAATACTTGTATCTTCCTCTTTATGTTCTCCGAAAGGAGGACTATGACAAGCGCGAGCCCCGAAAGAAAGGCGAGCAGCACGACCATGTCCCTCTTTATGGATTCGCCATAGTACCTCATGCCTTCGCCGATGAAGCCGAGCCCGATGAGGTACAGCCCCACCATGAATATCACTATCGAGCGGTAGGCCATGTCCTTGGAGACCTGGACCTTGACCCCGTTGCCGCGCATAAGCCGCGAGTACGCCATCAGGGAGACGGCCACGATGAGGACCGCCGACCTGACGACAAGGAGGTCCATGTCGATGGCCCTATACAGGAGCGCCTGGCTGTAATAGAAGATGAACAGGGCCAGGAGCGCGCCGGAGCCGAGCGTCTCGAATTTTATCTTCCAGCGCGCCGCCCTGTGCGCGCCCCTCAAGGTCGCCTCGATGTTTATCGCCGCCACTATCATGTACGCCATCAGCGCCGAATAGAAGATGAAACCGGCCCTTCCGAGAAAGAGCATCCTCTCGGAGGCGAAATCAGGCGAGTAGAAAAACTGCTCCTGCGGAAGAAGGATTGCCGCCGCGGGGAAAGCCAGCGAGGCGGCGAGCAGCGCTTTTTGCACCGTTGAAACGGATATCGACTCGGCGCTCCTCGAGAAAGTCGCCGAGAAGAGGAGCCACGAAACCGGCAGCAACGACTCGGAGACGAGAGACGCCTTCTTCCACGAATGGAAGTCTTCCGGGTACGTTATCGCGAGAAAATCGAAGGCGAGCGAGCAGCCGGTCGCCGCGAGCGCCGCGACGAAAGCGTAGACCGGCAGCGGACGCCCCTTTCCGAAGGCGAGATACGCCGAGTACGCCCCCGTAAGGACGACCGCCGCTATGCTTATGAGCTCAACCATATATCATAATGTAAATCAAAGAGTTATCAATGTGGTAGAAATTCCTCGATAACGGGATAAAAATCATTTATGAACCTGTAGCCCGCTTTTTCCCCGGCCGCGCCCTCGTCTCCGGAAGCCATCGAAATTCTGATGAAGGCCGAATCCCTCCTGTTATGGAGCATGGAATTCGTTATCTCCAGCAGCTTTAGAGAATACTCGTCGGATATCTCAGTGCCCTTGACCCTGTACCAGTACAGGAACACCTCCCTGGATTCGCCCTTCTCATACACGGCCTTCACGATATTGAACTTTTTGCCGGGCACCGGCTCCACCGGCGTCCTCTCCTCGGAGACCTTGAACCATCCTGCGCCGGGCAAGCACTGCTTCGGCGAGTGGATACCCCCGCTCCCCTTCCCGCCGCTGTAATACCCGACGTAAAGCTCTATCGATTCGCCAGAGGGGCCCTTGTAACGCCTCGACATGTAGTCGCTGGGCTTCAGCACTTCGAGTATGCGGTCGCTGAAAGTAGATTCAGCGACGAGGCTCCAGCCGTTGTGCGCCAGCGGAAAATCCTTAAAAGGCTTCTTTATCGGGATGCTCGTGTCCGCGTGAAGGTTGATGTATATCCCGGTAATGAGTATCAGAGCGCATATTATCAGGAACCTTGTCTTCTTAATCATCTCCCCACCCGCCTTAGTATCATTCCGATGCCGACAAGCAGCGCTATGGCCAGCGCGAAGACCGCGATGCCCGCGAACTCGTGGAAAAACCCCTCAGCCGCCTTCGCGCCCCAGTACTGCGCGAGCACCCCGGTAGAGACCACCCGTACGCCGTTGGCGAATACCGACACCGGTATCGCCGAAGCGACCAGCACGGCCCTCTTCCAGTTCCTGTCCTGCGTGACATAGGCGAAGGCGACCCCGAGGGCCACGAGAGATACGAGGGACCTTATGCCGCTGCACGCGTCCGCGACCTCAAGCTCGATATTCGGGAACATTATTATGTTCCCTTCGCGCCAGACGATTATCCCGAAAAGCTTCAACATGACGACCGAGTACTTGGTAATGAACAGCTTCAGCGGGAAGGCCACGGCGTCATATATGATGTAGGGTATCGGAACCGTGAAAAAAAGGTAGCCGAGCGGCAGCAGGAGGAGCCTGAATACCGCCTTGCCGAAAAGGTACAGGATTATGCCCGACGATATGATTATTATCGAGGAGCGCATGGTAAAGTATTCCGTACCGACGAAAGCCACGACAAGCAGCAGGAGCCCGCCGCAAAGGACCCATAACCCGTGGTTGCTCGGCTGGACCGGGGCCGCGTTCAGCTCCGCCATCCTCAGGTAGACGAAGTAGCCTGATATCAGCGGCACTATGAACCCGTGGGAGTAATTCGGGTCAGTGTACAATTCGGAGACCCATAAAGGGATTATGGGATAATACAGCGCGCCCAGGAGCGCCAGTATCACCAGGAGCTGCAGCTTGTGAGACTTGATCGTGGCCGTCAGGTTGGCTTGCATCGTCTTACCGCCTCATCATAGTTTGAATTCCATGCTTTTGTTACCGTTCACGTTCACCGTCCGGGAGGCGCTCTTCGCGCCCTTGCTCACGATGACCTTGTGAGGGGTCTTCGCACTCCTGCCCCAGGGCCTTGCCTGGTTAGTCATGAGGTACTCAACGATTTCAGCGCTGACCGTCCCCTCCGGCCCGGTAGACCTCTTGTAGACGACAGCCCCGGTCCTGTCCAATATCTCTATGTCCGCGCCGCTCAGCGGCTTCCCGTTCTCAGTTACGGCGACGTCAAGACGCCAGCCGAAGGCCACTTCCTTTTTTCCGGGGCCGGGAAATTCGAGGTCTATACTGTCTATGGACGCGCCGTTCAAAAACTTGTTGCTGATGAAAACGCCGGTGCTCTGGTGAGGCGAATACTGGCTCCGGATGGTCTTATAGGAGCCATGACTGTCCTGTCTTACGAACTCGTTCTCTATGAACCTGGCGTACCCTCCGGCGTGTCCATAGGTGTCGGCAAGCAGCACGTTCGCCCAGTTGCTTACGACCCTGTTCCTGCTGAAGACCAGCCTGGGGGATTCGTTCAGGCAGACGACTGCGATGCCAGCGGCCTTGGATTCGCCGTCGCTGTTGTTCGCTATTATGAGGTTGTCGTGGAAGTAGGCCTCCTGCTCCTTGCCGGGAAGCCCCACCCACAGGGCCCTTCCCCAGCTGCGCACCCCGTCCTGCCTCAGCCCAGCATGGACTATGAAGGTGTTGTGCATCACCTCGACCCTGTTGTTGCCCCAGGTCATCCTCAAGCCCGCTGCCCCGGTGTCGCCGTATTCGCCGCCGTGCCTCGTGTTCTCTACCTCGACGTAATTCGAGAAAACCTTTATGTCGTCCCCGGGCCAGATGCCGATAGGGTGCACGCCTTTACCGAAGACCTTGTTATGATGGACGGAGCCAGAGCGGCCGGTAATGCCCGTCGAATTGGTCGCCACGCTGTCGATATGCACTTCATTGCTGAAAACTTCGCTCGACGCGCCAGCGGAAATACCCCTGTGCCTGGCCCCCCTGATGAGATTATGCTCGACCACGACTCCTGTAAACCTGCCGCCCGCCTGCACTGCCGATACGCCCTGGTGCCTGTTCGTGACGGCCGAGCCACGGTCCTCTATCGTGTTGTGGTGGATGCGCGCGTCCTTTCCCCAATGGAGCAATATGCCTGTGGTATCGGCGGCTGAATAGGCAATTTCGAGGCCGCCAGCCTCGAGACCCGTGGTCTCATACGAGTAGACCGGGTTGCACCCTATGCCGTGCTGGTTTCCGGAGCACTTGCCTTTGCCCTGCGTTATGCGCCCGTTTACAATGGAGATGTCCTTTCTCTGGTACCCTTCGACCTGCACGCCGTAAGCCGCCGCTGAATCCGCATTCGAATAGACGACCTCGTGGCCGTTGAGGTTTAAAGTCACATTCGAGGCCTTGATAATGAATGCCGTGCCGTCGGCAGCGATATCAGAGCCGAGCACGTACTCAGTATCGGGCTGGGACAGCTCCCCCGGAGCGCTCAGATGGACCACCCTTGCGCGCTGCTTTACCTTCACGTGGCTCGCCCCGGCCTCGACCTGCATCTCCCTGGAGCCAAGCGCGAACTCCTCAGCCCGGGCTTGCGAAGCGAGAGATGCCAGGATGAGCGCCGCGGAAAGGAACGTTGAATTTTTAAAAAGTCTTTTTTTCATTTTCCGCTCTTCGAGAGCCCCTGAAGGAGCTCGCCCAGCGATTGGGCCGTTTTCCTGACGTCGTACATCTCTCTTGCCCTGGGCCTGAAGTCCCGGAAAGTATCCTTCATGGGCCTCTCAAGCAGTGAGCGCATGCGCTCCGAGAGCGCTTTCGCGTTCCCGCTTTCAAACACCAGCGCCGGTGTGCCCCTTACGGTCTCACGGAGGCCGATGCAGTCCGACGCGATGAGAGGTTTCCCGTGGCAGAGCGATTCCATCGCGAGCAGGCCGGACGCCTCCCAGACCGAAGGCATGACGACCGCGTCTATTGCCGAATAGACTGCCGAGAGGTCGCGCTGAAACGGGATGAAGATGAAACGGTCATCCAGACCCTTTTCCGTTACCTGCCTCCTGTACCAGTCATGGTAGTCGCCTGAGCCGACCGCGAGGACCTTGAAATCGGCCGCTTTGCCGCGCTTGAGCTCGCAGGCGGCGTCTATGAGGTAGTTGAAACCTTTTTGCTGCATGAACCTGCCGAGAAAGCCGAACAGGAACTGCCCTGAGTCTACGCCCAGACTCCTTCTGAAATCTCCGCCGTCATCGAGGGGCCTGAACATCCCTGCTTCTATCCCGTTATGAATAACTACCTTCCTGCAACCCGCGCCCTCCAGGCCGGGGACAAGCTCTTCGAGGTGGGCGAGTATGTCCGCGCTCACGCCGTAGACGACGTCGGAGCCCCTTATCACACGCGATAGGGCCGACTTTTTCAGGCCGGCCAGACGGCCTTTGAAATATTTCTCCTCGAGTATCCCGTGGACCGTCAGTACGTGCGGGACCCTGAACGCCAGGTTCGCGCCGTAGCAATGGGCCGCTGAGATGAACCCGTGGCTCTGTATGAAATCATGCTTACCTTTGAGAAGCTCTTTGAAGACTGCGGCCGCCAGAGGCGTCCTGCCCCCTCCCCCGTGTATCACGAGGTCCGCGCCGACTTCCCGGGCGTCCTCGATGAGGGCCGCATCCTCGGACGTGGACGTGGCCACGATTGTTATCCTGAAGTCGGCGGAAAGGTGTTTATAGACATACCGCATATATGTCCTGATGCCGCCCAATGGCCACTGGGCCACGGCCAGAAGGCTGCCTTTCAGCGAGCGCGCGGCAACGAGGCGCGGCCGTTTGTCATTGACCTGTTTTTTCGCGTTCCTTGACATTCCCTTCAGCGGCCCCTTCCGGAAGAGCTGAGCTCATCGATCGTATAATCGATGGTCGTCTGCCTTCCGAAATTTCCGATATAGACCTCGTTCCACGCGCCTTGTTCAGGCAGATAGCCGTGGTAGTCGTTGCAATGGTCCACGGGGCACCCTTCCTGCGTATCATCTATGTACAGGTGCATCTCCGCCTCGCCCGGCGCGGAGTTCCTCTTCCATTCGAGCGTCACCTTGTGCCACTCGCCCCTTTTCCATTCAAGCCACTTCGCCCATTCCCCGGTATATGTGAGGAACCGGTGATTTGTCCTCGGGTTCTCCGCGTTCCTCTTGTCCCTGAACTCGAAGACCATGTACGGGTTTGTGGCGTATATCTCTATCGTAAAAGCCGGAAGGTACGGCTCCGTCCTCATTATGAACTTGTTGCCGCCGAAGACGTGGGGGTCTTCGTTGAACTTGAGCCAGAACTCGAGCGTCCCGCCGTCCATCGAGGGGTCTGAAAAATCAAACCCGTTGCCGCTGAACACGGCCACCTCGGACGTGCCTTTTTTCGAGCCGAACCTCGCGGCCTTTCCAACGACGCCTTCCTCGAATATTATCTCCGAGCCAGCTCCCGCCCATCTAAGCGGCCTTGAGACTCTTATTGGACCTTCTTTGGAGGTTCGCGGGTCGGCTATCTCGGGCTCGCTCCCAAGACCGGAATGAAGGAGCAGCCCGTCCTGCGCTTCGGCCATCCCCGCGCAAAGAAGATGGCTGAAGAAAAGCGCGGCACACGAAGCCAGAACTCCTATGTCAATCAGCTTACTCATGTTTTTTCAGCGGCCATATAAAAGACATTCCCGATATTGAACCTCGAAAAGACCCTGTTCGCGCCTGATTTTTTGATCAATTTAAAGGGCGACCCTGCGTTTCTGGGACCGTTGTCGAGAAGGTTGCCGTCAAGAGAGCATGACTTTACCTTATAGCCGTTTCGTTCAAGAAAAGCGCGAAAGTTCCTGCGCGAGAAGTACCAGAGATGGTAAGGAGGCTCCAGAAGGAACCAGTCCTTGCCGAAGATCCGCGCGTTGAGCCCGTCAGTATCTCCCGTTGATACGAACAGGGCTCCTCCGGGACGCAGCATCGGCCTGACCTTGCGGATAAGCCCGAACGGGTCCTTGATGTGTTCTATGACATCCCACATCACCACCGCGTCGAACTGCTCGTGGCCCGGCTCAAGCGAATCAATGTCGCCGCAAACAATATCAAGTCCCAGCCGTGCCCTCCCGAAATCAGCCGCGTACTCCGACACCTCTATTCCTTTGACGTCCCAACCGTCATCTTTCGCGGTCTTCAGGAAAAAACCGGCCGCGCACCCGATCTCTAGGAGCTTGCCCCTGGAAGGCAGAATTCCGTTCACCAGTTTCAGCCTTGTTCTAAACTCGGCCTTATTGGAGCCCATTTCGTTTATATAATCGTTGTACACTTCGCCATTGAAGTAAGGTTCGGAATACAGTTTTCCGGAATCAATACTGAGGCCGCCCAGAGACATGAGGCCGCAATCGAGGCATTTAAATACCTCGTACCCTTTTACCTTGAAGTGCCCGCTCACTTTCGAGCTGCCGCAGAGTTTACAGTTCACCGATTTCCTCTATCAGGGCCGTAAAGGGCTATTATCCTGTCCAGAAGCTCCTTTTTTCTGAAGGAACTCTCCACCATCTTCCTCCCCCTGACGCCCATCTCCCTTGCCCTTTCGGGGCCGGAGGCCAGCTCGAAGAGCGCTTCTGCAAGCGGGGCCGGGTCGCCGGGCGGCACGAGCTTACCGTTATAGCCGTCCCTCACGGCCTCGGAGACCCCTCCCACGTCGGTGGAGACCACGGGCAGCGAACTCGCCATCGCTTCGAGATTGACGATGGGAAAGCCTTCCGACAGGGACGGCAGCACGAAAACGTCGAACTTGCCGAGGATATCCGGCAGGTCTTTCCAGAAGCCGAAAAAAACAACTTTATCGTTCAGGCCAAGCTCATCGGCGAGCCTTACAAGCTTCTTTTTCGAATCGCCATCTCCCACTATGAGGAGCTTGAAATCAACCCCCCTGTCCTTCAGTATCCTCGCGGACCTGAGAAGCACCCCAATGCCTTTTTTCGGCTCGTCGAGCCTTGAGACGGCCCCGATTACGACCGTGCGCTTTCCTATCCCGTACTTTTCCCTGAAGCCCTCATCAGGCGACCTCCCGTACAGCCCGGAGTCTATCCCGATATGTATGGTCGATAACTTCCTTGAAAGCCTCTTGCCCAAAAAAGGGATGCCCTTCGCGAGCCCCTTGACCTCTTCGGCGAGCCAGTCCGCGTCCGTTATGACCGACCTGGAAAGCGCCGCCCCGGACAGGTATATGACTTTACCGGCCAAAAGAAGCTTCCTGTCCGAACTGCCGTCATCCCTTATGCTCATGAGCCTGTACGAATTATGTATCGTGGTCACGACATTTTTTATGCCCGCCAGATGCGCTGCTATGGGCCCGGCGAACACCGGCCTGGTACCGTGAGAATGGACCACGTCCGGCTTTAAGGCCTTGAGAGCCCTGGAAAGCGCGAAGACGTTCATGAGAGATTTGCCTGACATTCCCATCGTATCGTTCAGCGTCAGTACCTCAATGCCGAGGTCACGGAACCTCTTGTCGACTTTCGCGTCGGCAAGCGAGATGAGGGCCACCCTGTGGCCCGCGTCGATGCAGGCGCAGATGAGCTCATAGACATGGGTCTCTATGCCGCCGTGCCCCGCGCTCCTGACGACCTGTGCTATAAGCATGGCTTCATCCCGCCCATTCCTATATTGCCTTAAAGCCGAGCTTCTCATAAACTTTCACGGCAGGGGCCCGCCAGAGGTCGGTCCTCAGGACGATATCCCCGGCAGAGTTTTTCCTCAGGCGATGGAGCACGTCGAGCGTGACGGCGTACCCGAGCCCCATTCCCCTGAATTCAGGCAGGACCGCCACCATGTGCACTTCCCCTGTCCTTTTGCCCTTCTTCTCTATTATCCTGCCGCACGCGGTCCCGGCAGGCTTTCCCTCGCAGAATATGAAAACGCACAAGCAAGGCGCGAAATTCTTTTCGCCGAAAAAAAAAGCTTCAGCCGTCCTGAGGTCCCACTCGCCCAGAACTCCGTTTACAAGCCCAACCCACGCCTGTTTGTCAGGGAACTCCTGAAACGTCTTTATGGCGACGCCTTTTTTCAAAACAAGCCCTGGCAGGGGTCGCGAACTGCCGAGCACCATCATCTGCTGCCTGCCGAAAACCATTTTCTGAGCGGCTTCCTCCAGAGGCCTGAGCAGGACCCGCACCTTGAGCGGGGTGGCCGCTTTAAGTGCCTTCAGCACTGCTATCAGGGCTTTTTTCGCCACTACGCGTCCTGCTCCCTGGAGAGCGCAAACGCGCTCAGACAACCGGCGATGTACTCTATCTGCTCTTCCGTCATGGCCGGGTACAGCGGCAGTGTCACTACCCTGTCCATCAACCCGTCCAGGACAGGCACGGAAGGCTTTGCCTTGCCGCTGAACGCGGTAAAAGTGTGCACTGGGCGGTAATGGATGCTCGTCTGCACGCCTTTTTCCTTCAGGAAGACCATGAGGGCCTCCCTGTCCACGCCCTTTTCAAGGAGCACCGGGTAGATGTGATACGAGGGCGCCGCTTCACGCGAATAATCCCCGAAGACCGGCCTTACCCATTTTATTTTCCTGAGCTTGTCCGCGTATGTAGACACGAGCCCGGCGCGCTTTTTGTTCTTGGCTTCGAGCTTACCGAGCTGGACCCTTCCGAGCGCGGCGTTCATCTCGGTAGACCTGTAATTGAAACCGTACTCGAGAACGTCGTAGGTGAAGGCGTGGCCCTTGTGCCTGTCGAGGGTCACGGTCGTCATACCGTGCGAGCGGATGAGCCTCAACTTCTCGGCCACGTCGTCCCTGTCGGTTGTGACCATCCCACCCTCTCCGGTAGAGAGGTTCTTGTTCGAAAAAAAGCTGAAGCAGCCGATGTCGCCAAGCGAGCCGGTCATCCTGCCCTTGTATGAGGCTCCCGGCGAATGGGCGCAATCCTCGACGACGTAGAGGCCGCGCTCCCTCGCTATCCGCAATATGGCGTCCATGTCGCACGGGTATCCGGCGTAATGGACTACGGCCACTCCCTTTGTTCTGGGAGTAATTTTTTTCAGGATGTCCTCCGGCGAGATATTGAAGTCGCCCTCTCCGGTTACGTCCGCGAATACAGGAGTTGCGCCCGTATGGATGATGGAATTGGCCGTGGCCACAAAAGTCATGGAAGGGCAGATGACCTCGTCCCCAACGCCCGCGCCGAGCGCGTGATGGGCCATGTGCAGGGCCGCGGTGCAGTTAGAGACGAAGTACGCGTGCTTGACCCCCACATAGGATGCGAACTCGCGCTCGAAGGCCTTTGTCTCCTCTCCCATGGTGAGCCAGCCGGACCTCAGCACCCTCGTGACCGCGTCTATCTCGTCGCTGCCGATATCAGTGTCGAATAAAGGTACTTTCCAGTCCATCGTCATTCCTGTCCGAGAAAGGTCTTTTTATTCTGTTCGAACTCGCCAATGGCCTTCTCGTAATCATCCGGCCTGCCTATATCGAGCCAGTAACCGTTAAAGGGATATGCCGCGACCTTCTCGCCCCTGCTTATGAGGAGCTTCACGAGGTCGGGGAAGTCGAAGTACTCGTCTTTTTTTATGAGGCTCAGGACCCTGGGGTCGAAGACGTAAATGCCCATGCTCACCCTGTAGTTGATTGAGGGCTTCTCGATGTACTTCTGTATGCTCGCCCCTTCGGTCTCAACAACTCCGAAATCTATCCTCACGGTCCTCTCAAAGGTCGCTACAGTCGCCATGGCCTTCTCGTCCTTGTGGAACCTGTAGAGCTCGGAGTAGTCGAGGTCGGTTAAAACGTCCCCGTTCATTACTATGAAGTGGTCGTCGAGCCCCTTGATGAGCGAAAGCGGCCCGGCCGTTCCGAGTGGTTTTTCTTCAATCGAATAATTAATCTTCAGCCCGAGTTTTTTCCCGTCGTTGAAGAACGCCATCAGGAGCTCTGCGAGGTGGCCGACCGCCATGGTGACTTCTTCGCAGCCGTGCCTTTTTATCTGCCTCAGGATGACTTCCAGTATGGGCATCTCCCCTATCGGCATGAGTGGCTTCGGCAGGACCGTCGTGTAGGGGGCGAGCCTCCTGCCCTTTCCGCCCGCGAGAATGACTGCTTTCATGTTTTTTTCCTTTTATACGTTATATATGCCGCTCTTGTAATGGGACCTGTTTTCGCGCACCCATTCAACCGTCCTCTTGAGCCCTTCGTCGAGGCCTACCCTGGGCTGCCATCCGGCAAGCTCCCTGGCCTTGCTGTTGTCGCAAAGGAGTCTGCCCACTTCGCTCTTCTCGGGCCTTATCCTCTGGTCGTCGGTTATTATCTCGACCTCGGAGCCGATTATCTTCATAATCTTTTTCGCCAGCTCCCCTATTGATATCTCCGAGCCAGAGCCGACGTTTATGACCTGGCCAGCGGACTTCTCCGACAGGGCCACCTTGATGAACCCGTCAACGGTATCTTCCACGTAGTTGAGGTCGCGCGTGGGGTGGAGCGAGCCGAGCTTCAACGGACCGCCGGAGAGGACCTGCGATATTATCGTCGGTATTACCGCCCGCGCCGACTGCCTCGGGCCGTAGGTGTTGAACGGCCTGATGGTCGCGGCCTGCAGGCCGAACGAGAGGTAATAGCTCTCGGCTATCTTGTCGGCGCCTATCTTGCTGGCCGAGTACGGCGACTGGCCCTGGAGCGGATGCTTTTCGTCTATGGGCGCGTAAAGGGCCGTGCCGTATGTCTCGCTCGTCGAGGTATGCACGACCTTGCCCACGTTCTCGTCGAGGCAGGCCTGGACGACGTTGAGCGTCCCCTGGACGTTTGTAGTCACGTAGCTCTGCGGCGCGTTGTATGAATACGGTATCGCTATGAGCGCGGCGAGATGAAAGACCAGGTCAACCCCCTTTACGGCCTTTCTCATCGAGAACGGGTCCTGCACGTCGCCAGTGAATATCTCGACGTTCTTCAATACCTCCGGCGCGAGCATCTCCAGGAGGCCCCAGTCGTTTCTCGAATTGTAGTGCACAAGGGCCCTCACGCTGGCCCCCTCCCTTACGAGCTTTTCAGTGAGGTGGCTCCCTATGAAGCCTCCGGCCCCGGTTACGAGTACCTTTTTGCCTTTGAGTTCCTTCATCGTTCACCTTTCCCGAATAATCTTTTTACTTTTTCGATAAGCGAGCCGAGCTCCCCGCTTTCCGGCACATTCAGCTTGAAACCCGATTCGGCTTTCCTGACGCCTTGCTGACCGAAGCCGCGCTGGGCCGTGAAAACAACCGTCTGCCGCGGGCAACGGAAGCGATGCGCGCTGTCCGCGGGCTTGGAGAGTCGAGCCTGGCTATGAAGTACGATGCGAGCACGCCCATTGCGCCGACCCAGAGATAGTTGTACCTGTACAGGTTGTGCCCGAAGTTCCCGTTGAAAAGAAGGAGCACTATCGTCTGCACTGACGCAATGGAGGCGTACCGGAGAAACAGCAGGTTACGCTCATCGAGCCCGGCTGCTTTTTCCTTGAGAAGCTGCCCGGTCCTTTTTATGACGCTGAGGTGCGTCTTTACTATAAGGATTACGAGGATGAAGAACGCCAGGAAACCGGCCCCTCCCGTCTCCCCGAGTATCTGTCCGTAAAGGTTATGTGCGCTGCCGCCGACCTCGACCTTCTCCCAGCCGTATTTGAAGTTGCCCGGGCCGATGCCCAGGAGTGGTTTATTTGTAAAAATATTAATCCCGGCCTTGAGCCCTTCTATCCTTCCCTTTGCCGAGAGGTCCGCTCCCTTGTCGCCCGCCTCCGCGTCGAAGATGGACAAAAACCGCATCTGGTAGTCATCAGGCATCGTGCTCCATGAGACGAAAAGGGCGGCCGAGAGTATCAACGCGCCTATCATCTTTTTGGAGCCGGATATCCACATAAGCACCATGAACAGAAGCACTGTGACCATGCCACTTCTCGAACCGGTGTATATCACGGCGACGAGCGCGAGAACCCCGTACGCCCACAGAAGCAGCCTTACCGGCCTGCTTTCAAGCTTGTACTTTATCATGGCCCAGAGGAACGGCAGGGAATAGGCTATGGAGGCCGCCAGGTAGTTCGGGTCGCCGTAGGTGACGTCTATACCCATGAGCCTTTTTATGCCCATCCTGAACCAGTACCTGTCATTGATGAAGAATTCCCACGAGGATTTGCCGACGTACAGGAACATTATGAGGATGTAGGCTAGTATGAAGTTCCTGAGGTCTTTTTCATCCTTTACCGCGGCTATTATCACGAAGTAGAAGACTATGAGCTTGAGGTAGTCGACTATTATGTAATACGAGTCCCACGAGTTCACGGCCGTGATCGAAGACAATATCATCACGAAAAAAAAGACCAGGACAGACGCGTTTATCCTGTGGGGGACGTACTTCTTGTACTTCCACGTGAGCAGCGCCAGGAGGAGCGCGAGCATGTAGACCCGCTCAATGTGCAGTTGTCCCAGCACGGGCCAGTATTCATACGGCCTGAAGATGAACAGGAAAAGGTATCCGGCCAGAAGCCAAAAAATAAGCATGGTGAACTACAGACCCCTTGCGGACAGGGACGGTGCCCTTCCGCCCGTCATGACGGATTTGAGTTCTTTCTCGAACTTCAACGCGACCGCCGCGCTGTCAAAGCCGCCGTCGCCGTAAGAAGGCGCAGCCTGCCCGGAGCGGCGAAAATCTTCTATCGATTGCTTCACGAATGAATATATCTTTTCCTCGTCCTCTATCGGGCAGACCTTGTTGCCAGTCTCCCTCAGCACCCGCGCGCTCGCGCCGCTTGAAGGCGTTATGCCGATAATGGGTTTGGAGCTCCCGATATAGTCGACCAGCTTGGAGGGCAGGAAGATGCTCTCCGAGGCGTCGCCAAGCGGCGCGTCTATTAGCAGCAGATAATCGGCCTGGCGCATCTCTGCCAGGGATTTCAAGTACGGTATGGTGTCCATGACCTTAACGAAGTCCAGCCCGTTCGCCCTGATGAAGCCCTGGTATTCGTCAGCCATCTTCCCGAAGAAGAGGAACTCGGCCGCATCCCCAACTGGGGTCTCGCCGTTGAGCCTTGCCAGCGCCCTAAAGAGAGGCATGGGGGTGCGTATGCCGTAGAAATGCCCCGTGTGCAGGAACCTTATCTTCGAGCCGCGCTGCGTAACAGGAGCGGCCGCGCCGTACCATTCCCTTACGAAGCAGTGGGGCACCACGGCGCACTTCGAGGCCATGCCGGAGGGGTATTTGCGCATCACGAACTTCATCATCTCTTCGGAGGTAAAGAGCACCCTGTCGGCTTTTTCAATCACCTTCGACTCGAGTTCCTTGTGATACCTTCGTATCTTCTCCGACCTGTATGAAGCGTAAGGGTTGTCAGACCACGGGTCGCTCAGGTACGCGACCCACGGCTTCGAGGTCTTCTCCTTGAGGTGCAGGCCTATGAGATGGTTCACGTGGGGCTGCGAGCAGCTCAATATCACGTCATAGCCTCTCATGTCGTGCCTGTCTATGAATTTAACCGCGGGAGATACCCACTCTTTTTTTTTCGGCTCGAACGTCTTGTAGAAAAAGTCGTAGCCCGGGCCGAACCTCTTTAGGGACTTCAAAAAGAAATTTGTCTCAAGGGACTTCACCCTGTAGTTAGTGACCCCTGATGGCATCAGCTTCTCGAGAGAGCCGTCATGAAGCCCGGCGTTCGGCGCTTCGAACGAAGACGGCTCTATGCTGAGCACGTCGACCTCGACGCCCCTTTCCCTGAGCCCAGCCACGTGCTTCAGGTAGCATAACGAGGCTGGCACCAGTATGGGCGGATAACAATAGAGTATCGCGAATACCTTCATCGGTTGTTCACACTCAATAAAGCGGCTTCTTGAAACCGCGGTGCTCCTCAAGCATCAGCGCGTCGACAAAGAACTTCGCCGCCCAGTTCAGGACCCTGTACCTGCCGTAAGCGCCGTTGACCGGGAACGAGCCTTTGACCCCTCCCCTTATACCCGGGTTCGAAGAGGATATGTCGTGGACCTTCCTCAAAAAGCCGTTGACCTTGTCTGAAGCCTCAAGGAATCCTTTGCCGCCGGAGCGCTCGGCCAGCCTTCTCCATACGATAGACGTCTGGGCCATCCCGGTCACGCAGGACCATTTGGCTGCGGCCCTCCATTCTGAATCGAACCTTCCGGGCATCCTTCCGTCGCCGCCTACGTGCTTCATGAGCTCCAGAGAGGTGCGCTCGGCGGCCGCGACGCATTTGTCGTCGTTCAGCATGAGGCCGCATTCCAGAAGGCCCTGAGAAGTGTATGCTATCGTATGGAGGAGCGGACGGGCATTGTCGTTCAAGCAGTTGTGCTTGAACCAGCCCCGGCCCGCCTCCTGGCGCAAAACCCATTTCAGAAAACCTTCCACCGTCTCCCTGTACTCCGCCCTGCCCGTCACCTTCCAGAGCGCAAGAAGGGCCCAGGCGAACCTGACGTTATATAGGTTTACGTTGTCGCTCCCGGGGTTGCCGTGCTTCCTCCAGACATGGTCCTCATCAGAGCTTTTCACCAGCCAGTTGCCGGCCTTTTCAGCTGCCGCCAGGTATTTTTCCTCGCCGGTGTTCTCGAAAGCGCTCACGAAACCGAAGAGCACCTGCCCGGTGTCGAAGACCACTGGCTCTCCTGTGGAGAGCCCCGGTATGGAGCCGTCGGCGTTCTGTATCCCGAGCTCCCAATCGGCCATCCTCAAGGCCCTTTCACTGGCTTCGCTCTCGCCGGTGACGTGCGCCCAGTTGAAGAGGGTGGGGATTATGTAGCCGGTGGTCTCCGGGTACGATGGGGCCCAGCCTTTTCCGATGGCGTAGCTGTGGCTGACGCCGCCGTCCCGGCTCGAGTCCTGCGCCCTGTAGAGCCAGCCGATTGCCTCCCTCATGTGCGCCCTGTTGTCCGAACCAGCGTCGTTCGAACGGACGTAGTCCTTGAAAAGATGATAGCTCTTCGAGAGCATACCGCCTCTAAACATTTATCTTCACCCCGGTCCTGAGATGCGCCTGCGCGCCGAAATATCTTTTGAAGTTATAGAGCCCGTGGTTCACGTGCGCTGGCTCGGCAGCCTCGGCCGGCACGCCCCCTATGTTTATCTCGCGCACGCCCTCCTGCTTGAGCCTTTTCAATATCTCGTACTGGATGAGGTGCATGGCCATGGTGTCGTACCCGGCCTTCGTGGCCCCGGAGCGCGAGGTCACGGCCTTGCCGCAGAATACGAGATAGGCGAACCCGGCCACGTTCACCCCGTCTTTTTTAGCCAGCATAACGCGCCCCGGGCCGTTTTTGTAGACCTTGTCGTATATCTTTCTGAAGTAATCCTCGTCCTGCACTGCGTACTCATTGCCCCTTTCGGACGCGCGTTCCGAGGAGCCCTGCTGCAGGGTCCTTATCGCGTTGAAGGCTTCAAGCGAGCCGTCCTCTTCTATCTGGAGCGCCTCTGAGGCTTTTCTGATGTTTTTTCTATGCTTCTGGTGTATGGCCTTGGTGAGCTCTTCAAAGTCCCTTGTAAGGTCTATCGTAAAATCCAGCAGCTCTTTCTCGACTGTATAGTCCAGAGAGCCGAAGCCGCGGAAATCATCTCCCCACCTTGCTTCAATCTCGATAGTCTTATACTTCGAGCGTCTCGCGAAATCCAACAGGCCCGCGTACAGCTCCTCACGTGTGACAGCCCCGCCGACAAAAGCAGGCACCGTAGACAAATAGAGTGATTTGGGCCCCTTTATTATGGCGAACCTCGTTCTTTCGATGTCCGCGCCGATGCAGGCCCCAACGACAGCTCCGTCTTTTTTAAAGACCAGGTGGATTATCTGCTCGTCATGTCCGGCCGCAAGGAGCACTTCCCTGGAATGGAACGGGTTTCCGCCCACTCCAGCGACTATCCCGGCCCACTGCCCCGGTTCGACGTTCTTATGCGCTTCTACGGTTATCATGCTTTGACAGCTCCGATTTCCTTCTCAAGACTCTTCAGGTTCTCAACGAATTTTTTAAAGACTATCTTACCGTTGACCCCCCTGGGGATGTAGCCCTTCTGAGCGGCTCTTTTTATCACCTTCTCGGTGAACGCGGCAGAGGGCTGCCCGGCCTGAAGTCTCTTCGACGCGACTTCCTCGGCTATTCTCAACACGGACCTCTTGGTCTCGACGCTTTTCCTGAGGAGCGCGCGAAGGACGCTGCGGTACAACCCGGCCGATATCTCCTCGATGTCGCTCTCCGCTACCCCGCTGTCATAAAGCGAGGAGGCGTAAACGCCGCCGTTGTTCGTCACGAACCCCGGGAGGCATACCTTGCCTTTTCCATGGAGCAAGCGCTCGGCTTCCGCCGTATAGGGGGCGTTCGCTATGGGGACGATGAACGGCGCCTTGATGCCGTCCGCGTTCCCTTTGTTTATGACCCATGTCCTGGCGGAAGGGACAAGTATGTCTACCGGAAGAGCAAAGAGCTCCTCCTTTCCTTTCGGGATTCCGCCGATTTTCTTTACAAAATCATCACCATGCTCTTTCCTCAGCTTCACGAGCTCTTCCATTTTGAACCCGGACGGGTTATGGACCGCTCCCTTCAGGGTAGAAACTGCCGTTATCAAGAAGTCCTTTTCCGGCAGCCTTTCGGCCACATAGCCCCCGACGCTTCCGAAGCCCTCTATCGCAACGGTAAGGGGGCGGGGTTCTTCCGGCCTGAAGACCTCCTTGACAGCGTATATCGCGTTGACGACCGATATCGCGGTAAAAAAAGAGGTGTCCGTGACTTTGCCCAGGGTTATGCCAGCGCCCCGGTAGAGCGCTTTCAGGTCTTCCGGGCCGCAATTCATGTCCATGCCCGGATAATAGATGCCAGCGCGTATGATGGGAGAAAGCCTCTTGCCTATCTCCTCCAGGACCCTGTGCTTTTCCTCTTTATTGAGCCCGCCCGGCATGCTTATGCCGCTCTTTGCGCCGCCCCTGGGGAGCCCTACGAACGAATACTTGTTGGTCATCTCTCTCGCCAGCGCTTTTACCTCGTCCAGCGACACGTCCTCCATTATCCTGAGGCCGCCGGAGCTCGTCCCGTTCACCAGAAAATCGACCACGACGTAAGCAGTCGCGCCGGATGACTCCGACGTTATCACCATCTGGGGCGTTCGGTTGTTTTTTTCAGCTTTCCCGTCCATTTACACTCCGTTCCTGTCTATCTCGAGCGGCTCAGCTGAAAGAAAGAAGCCCTCTCGCTTTTGCCTGCAAAAATATTTTTTCGTGGCTTTTAAGGGTAAAAAAATATGCTGTCAAAACGTAAACAGGCGCAGCGCAGAGCGCCTGCGCCATTATGCCCAGATAGGAATCTACCGGAAATAGCACCCCCAGATACCAGGCCGCGCCTCCAAAAGCGGCTGCCGCGGCAAAAGGCATGAGGTGGCACTCCTTCAAAAAGCCCGGCACAGTCACGCCCAGATAACGGCATGAATGCCTGAGATAGAAGACCTGGTTTATGACAGTGACAACGAGCGCGCTCGCGGCCAGACCGCCAATGCCGTAGCGCGAGGCGAAAAGGGAGCTGAGCGCGATGTATAAGAGGGCCGTTATCGAAAACGTCTTTACGAGCGAATTGAGGTCTCCGGTGCCGATGAACAGCTTCCAGAGGAGCGGCTGGATCGCTTCCACGGCAAACGCCGCGCCAAGAAGGTAAAGGACCGGGGCTCCCTTTTCCGCGTACTCCGGCCCTATCCAGAGGCCTATGAACGTCTCGCCGTAGACAAAGACCATGACGAGCATGGGAAGAGTCGCTATCAGGATGTACCTGGTGTAGTTGATATATATCGAGCGTATGCCTTCAACGTCGTTCCTGCCGTGAAGGTCGCTGAAGGCCGGCATGAACCCCGTCGTTATCGTCCACGTTATCTCCCTCATGTAGTCCAACAACCTCTTGGGTATGGAGAAAATGGATGCCCAGAACGTGGAGAGAAAATAAGAGATTATTAGCGGGTCGGCGTTATTCGCTATGCGCGCCATCGTGGCGGAGGTGAATATCTTGCCGCCGAGCGTCATTATCGACCTGAAGGTGGCCACCCCGGCGTACTTGAGACTGAACCTGAAACCCTCGTGCGACTTCCTGCACAATATGTAAAAGACCACAACCGCGAGCGCGTCCAGGCACGTCTTTATCACTGCGAGGGCGTAGATGCCTCCTCCTCCGGTCAAAAAAAGATAGACCAGCGCCGCGTACATGGCGCTGGCCGCAATGTCTATGATGTTTTTCACGAAGTAAAGCTGAAGCCCGTATATCATGCCGGTGAATACGTAGCCCTGGAAGACTATCAGCATGTCTATGCTGAGGACCATCACAAGCTCGCTCCCGAGCTTTATCCACGCCGGGTCTTTCACGAAGTAATCCAGAAAATGCGGGAGTACCAGCCAGCTGAAGGCCGTCACGCAGGCCCCGACCATAAGGAAGAAGACAGAAGCGGTCACTACCGTCCTGTTCACTTTTTCATCGTCGCCGGAAGCCTTGAACTCCGCCACCAGCTTGATGACGGCTGATTGTATGCCCATCTCGAGAAGGCCCGCGTAGCCTATGACCGAAATTACTACCAGCCACAAGCCGTAGTGCGAATCCCCTATGTTCCTTATGATGAACGGGGTAATAAAAAAAGTCACGCCCATGTACACGAAGTACCTGAACATGTTCGAAAAGGAATTTACCGTAAGCCTTTTATGCAGTGCTTTATTGCTCATCTCATTCTCTTTGAAGCCACCGCGCATTGGCGGAGCGCGCTGGAGCCCATTTTAAAAAACAGGAATACGTCAGCGTCAGCTGTACGCAACGCGCTCTTTTGCAACCTCTTTGACGTGCCCGCTGACCGTCATGTAGAATTCCTCATAGTTCTTCATCATCATCGGAAGCGAGAAAAGAGTTTCAGCCTTACTCATGCTCTTTGCGCCCATCGCCCCGGACGCGCCGCCCGCCAGGACCTTGAGCAAGCCTTCCGCGAGGCGGACATGGTCTCCCGGCCTGACGACGAAGCCGTTCACGCCGTCCTCTACGGCCTCCCTGCACCCGCCGACGTCGGTGCAGACGACCGGCAGCCCGGCCGCGAGGTACTCGACTACGGCGTTCGAGAAACTCTCCGAATGGGACGTGAGCACCCCCGCGTCAAAAGCCCCGAGAAGCCTCGGAATGTCCTGCCTTCTTCCCAGGAACAGGACGCTCTTGTCAAGGCCGAGGCCCGATGAAAGCTTCTGGAGGTTTTTTCTTTCCGGGCCTTCCCCGATGATGAGGAACCTGGCTTCGGGAAGGCTTTTTTTCACCTTGGCCGCTGCCATCAAAAAAATATCGAGACCCTTTACAGCCCTCAAGTTTGCCACTATTCCGGCGACCGGGTCTGTGTCTTTTATGCCGAGCTCGACCCTCACTGCATTCCGGAAGGACCTGGCTACGCGAAAGGGCTCAAGGTCCATCCCGTTGTGTATGACGCTTATCTTTTTCGCGGGTATGCCCTCGGCGCGCTCAGCCCAGGACTTCGTGCTGACGGAGTTAGCGATGAAGCAATCCACCCAACCGTTGATGAGCCTGAGTATCGCGCGGTCAAGGCTCGTATGCCAGTACCCCTGGTTTCTTCTCGTCGATATGACGGTTTTTGTCCCCGCGAGCTTCGCCGCAAGAATGCCTATGATATTCGAGTCCCTGAAGTGAGTCTGGAGGATATCTATCTTGTTGCTCTTCAGGAACCGGGAGAACCTCAGGATATCCAGGTACGTCTTCGGGTTCTTGAACGACCCTGCATCAAGGAAGTGGACCGGGCAGAGGTCGAACTCGTCTTCGAGCCATGCCGACCTTCTTAGAGCGCATAGGTACGGGTTGAAAACGCTCCTGTCGAGCCCCTTTATGAGCGTGACGAGCTGCTTTTCAGTCCCCGCCGTAGGAGATTCGATCACATCTATGATGAAAGCGACGTTTATCATCCTTTACCGTCCGCGAAGGCCTCTCTTATGAACCCCCAGCCAAGCCCGGCGTGGACCGTGAAGATGATGAACGGCAGGTACTTAAAATGAGCGAACCCGTTCCTGAAGGAAATGCGCAGAGATTCAGCCGACACAATGAGTACGTACAAAAGATACAGGGCGCTCAGCAGCGCGGCCGGAATGACGAAAACCCCGGAGAAGAGCGCGCCGGCCCAGGCAAGCGCCGTCACTAAAATCCCGGCCACGAAAAAAGGCGGCACGAGCAGCTCGGCGGAAAAAGCCGCAGGGTGCTTCCTTACGAACCTCCTGCGGCCCTTGCCGTAGCGGGCCATCTGCGAAAAAAGTGAGGACAGGGACTCCCTCGGGTAATATCTCACGGTAAGCGACGGGCTCGTGTACGCCTTCAAGCCCGCCTTCTCGACCCTGTAGTTGAACTCTACGTCCTCGCAAGCGTCAAAGCTCTCGTCCAGATAGCCGACCTTCGAGAAGACTTCCTTTCTGTAGGCCGCGCCGTTGCTTACGGGGCTCGCGTAGCCCTCGAACTCGCCGTATATGAGGGACTCCGAGCTGTGCGCGAGCTTCGACGCCCTCGCCAGGGCAACCGACTTCTGAAAGCCGCTCAAGCCCGGCGGGTCGAGCGGCTGCGGCCTGCCGAGGCATTGCGCACCGCTTTTCTCGAAGCACCTCGCAACGCTTCTCAAAAGCGAGCCGCTCTCGATATGGCAATGTCCGTCAATGACGAGGAAGAGCTCGCCCTTGCCCTCGCGAAACCCTGCGTTCCTGCCCGCGCTCGAACGCCTCGCCGGGTTTCTTACCTCCCTGAGGTTGGGGAACTCCTTCGCGAGTCCGGCCACTATCTCAGGCGTGCGGTCGTCGGACATGCCGTCGGCCACTATCACCTCGAACCTCTCCGCCGGGTAGTCCTGCCTGAGCACCTGGAGGAGGGTCTCCCTTATGTGCCTCTCCTCGTTCCGTACGGGCATCACCACGGTTATGAAAGGCAGCTCAGCCATCTCTTCTCATCTTCGAATAAAGTTCGATGTATTTTTCCGTCTGCGAATCGAACCCGAACAGGTCCCTAACGCGCTCATAGCCCTTTTTCCCCATCTCTTCGCGGAGCCCTGCATCCGACGCGAGAGTTAAAATCCTCTCTGCCATTACCCCGGTCTCGCGCGGGTCTACCAGGAACCCTGCCGCCCCGTCGGTGACGACCTCCGGTGTGCCGCCTACGGCGGTCGCGACAACGGGCCTGCTGCTGGCATACGCCTCGAGCACGACGTTGGGAAGTCCTTCGGTGAACGAGGAGAGAACGAATATGTCCGCACCGGATAAGACCGAGCTGACGTTCTTCCTGAAGCCTGGGAGCAGGAACTTCCCCTTGAGCCCGGCGTCGTCAATCTTTTTTTCGAGCTCTTTCCTAAGGGGGCCTTCCCCGAATACGATAAAGCCGACGTTCTTTTTTTTCTTCGAGACTTCAGCCGCGGCGTCTATGAACCCGGCGTAGTTCTTCTCCGGGCTGAGCCTGCCCGCAGAGACGACCAGAACTGTTTCCTTGGCAAAGCCGAACTCCTTTTTTATCCCGGAGTCGCAAAGGGGCGCGCCGTTTACCTCGACCCCGTTATAGATGACCGTAAGCCTTTTTTCCGGCACGCCAAGCCTTATTATCTTTTCCTTCTGACCGATTGAAACAGGCACAACGTGATCCGCGAGAGTGAGTATTTTTTTATCGAGGCCCTCATAGAGCCTCACTTTCCTGTCCTCGCCGGTCCATCCCCTCGATATGACCACCTGCGGTATACCGGCGTACCACGAAGCAAGCCGTCCGAGGATGTCAGGCTTGTAGCCGTGAGTGCAAAGGACCTCGACCCTGTCCGCCTTTATTAACTTCACGACATCGAGCACCGACGCGGGGCTAAGGGCGTTCCTCGACGCGAGCTCCCTCGTCTCAATGCCTTCCGAACGCGCCCTCTCCAGGAGCTCGTTCGAGGCCGGGCCCTCCCTGAAGGAGGCCAGCACCACGTGGATGCCCCTTCTGCCCAGTCTCCTCGCGTGCTCGAGCACCTGCTTTTCAGGGCCGCCGAAGAAGTTGGTCGATATGAGGTGCGCTATCCTCACCCTTGCCGCCCTTATTTGCCGACGGCGCTCAAGGCTGCCGAAAATTCAATTGGCCTCGGGCCGAAGCCGAAATGTTCCATGACGGCGGCGACTATCCGTTCGCTGGCCTTGCCGTCGCCGAACGGGTTTCTAACGGTGGACATCCGCTCGTAATGCTCCCTGTCGTCGAGAAGCGTAAGCGCCTCGCTCACTATCGTTTCGGGGTCCGTTCCAACGAGCCTTACAGTCCCGGCCTCGACAGCCTCCATCCTTTCAGAGGTCTCACGAAGCACGAGGACGGGCTTGCCCAGCGAGGGCGCCTCTTCCTGCACGCCGCCCGAATCGCTCATGATGAAGAAGGCCGAGGACATGAGCTTCACGAAGCTCGTGTACGACTGCACCGGTATGAGGTGGACCCTTTCAAGGCCGCCCAGAAGGGCGTGCACCGGCCCTTTTATGTTCGGGTTCAGGTGGACCGGGTACGCTACCTCTATGTCATCCCGCTCGGTGACGAGCGTCTTTATGGCCCTGCATATATCCTCGATTGGCTTGCCGAAGTTCTCCCTCCTGTGCGCGGTCACCAGGATGAGCCTCCTTCCGCCGCCAACGTTCACGACCGGAGGAGCGCTCCTGACCATCTCGGCCGTGTGCAAAAGCGCGTCTATGACCGTGTTGCCTGTGACGAGTATCCTGTCCCTGCCGATGCCTTCGTTCACGAGGTTGCCGAGGGCCAGCTCCGTTGGAGGGAAGTGGAGCTCGGAAAGCGTCGACGTGAGCTGCCTGTTCACCTCTTCGGGGAACGGGTTCAGCTTGTTGTAAGTCCTCAAACCGGCCTCTATGTGTCCTACGGGTATCTTCCTGTAAAAAGCTGCCAGCGCAGAGGCGAACGTGGTGGTGGTATCCCCCTGCACGAGGACGAAGTCGGGCTTGTGCTCAGTAAGCGCCCTGTCCATCGATTCGACCACGCTTGCCGTAAGTCCGGCGAGCGTCTGGTTGTCCTTCATTACGTTCAGGTCAACGTGCGGCCTTATACCGAAGATCTCGAGGGCCTGGTCAAGCATCTGCCTGTGCTGGGCGGTGACTATGACGAGCGGCTCCAGGGCGCTCTCCTTCTGGAGTGCCATGACGACCGGCGCGCATTTTATGGCCTCCGGCCTGGTGCCGAATATGACGGCTATCTTTTTTTTCATGCGCGCACCCCGTCAAGAAGACCTTCTACAACATGGCTGAAGTCCTCGGCCACGCTCTTCCAGGAATGCTTTCTTGCAGTATTCATTCTCTCCGCCTTTTTTCCAGCGCACTCGGCTGAAAGGGAATATTCAATGCCCTTTATGAAATCCTCGACCGTATCCGCGATGCTGACCACGCCCGAGAACTCCCGCACCTCCGGGAGCCCTGTGGAGACGACAGGCATCCCGGTTGCAAGGTACTCGAGGAGCTTAAGGGGGTTTACGCTCACGGTAAGCTCGTTTACCAGGAACGGGATTATGCCCACATCGAACCCCTTCGCGTATGAAGGCAGCTCTCCGTAGGGCACGCTTCCGAGAAGGTGTATGTTCGGGCAGGCCGCGAGGCTTGCCACGTCGGTATCTGCAGGGCCGATGAAGACGAAAGACCACGAAGGCCTCGCCTTCGCGGCCGAAGTTATAAGCTCGAAATCGAGCCACGGACTTATCGCGCCGAAAAAGCCTATGACCGGGCCGGGTATCGAGACGAGCGAACCGGGCACGGCCTTTTCAGCGGACGAGCTGAAGTGCTCGAAGTCGACTCCGTGAGGAAGGAGCACCGGGACTTTGCCGCCCCTTTGCTTCTTCGAGCACAGCTCCCTTGAAGTAGCCAGCACAAGGTCGCACCCCGCGATGAGCTCGTCCTCCATGGACTGGACCAGCTTCCTGTCGACCCCCGGCCAGTGAATGAAATCGTCCACGCAATAATAAATGTGCGCCGCCTCATCAAAGGCCCCGCAATAATCGGCCGTGCTGGGAAAGGTCGTGAGCACTATCGGCTCTTTTATGCCGTGCTCGTCCATGACGCCCTTTATTTTCCTGACAACCGTACTCCTGTTCAGCGACCTGACGGCGCCCACTCCGTTATACGGGATGATGAACGGGTTCACTACTATAGGGTTCTTGTTTTCAGCGCCATTGGCGGGCCTGTCCTTCTCGCTGACCCAGGACCAGACCTTCTCGAAGCTCCTTTTTATGTCGTACGCGGTGAACTGCGGGCTTCTCATCCCTATCGTGTTGACCCATATGACCCTGTTAGCGTCAAGCAGGTGCCTTACGATGTGCTGGCAGCTCGACGGGTGCCTGCCCCAGTCGTCTGAGAAGATTATGAAGTCCCTGCCGCTCAGCATCCGTGCCTCACAGGAAAGGGTTGTTCAGCTTCGAGATGCAGAAGCGGTATTTGCCCGACTTCTCCTGCTGGATGGAATCGGGGAACTCAAGGGAGTAGGTCATCTTCCTGCCGAACCTCTCCGTGACGAGGCTGTGGAGCCCGTCGATGGTAGCCTGGGAGAAGTCCTCGCCCTTGACAATCCTGAAGACAAGATAGTCAACCTTCTCCTGGACTATCTGTATCTGCTTTATGCCCTTCAAGTGCATGGCGAAGTTCTCGGTCAAAGATATGCCCGAGATGAAATCCCCGTCAGGGGTGACGACGTAATCGGCGCTTCTGCCTTCGAGCGACTCTATCAGAGGATATTTACGGCCGCAGGGGCATGAGCGCGAGGACGGCACGCCGACGTCGCCGACCTTGTACCTGATGAAAGGCATGCCGTAGTTCGTAAGGTCGGTCACTACTATCATGCCGGGCTCCCCGGGTGAAGCGGCGGAGCCGTCAGCCTTCACCATCTCCACTATGAGAGTGTCCATGTTGACATGGAGCCCGTTGTGCTCGCTGCATTCGCAGGCGATGAGGCTCACTTCCTCGCAGCCGTACCTGTTTGTGACCTTGCAACCGAAGACCCTGTCGATGAGCTTCCTCTCGAAGTCGTGAAGGACCATGGCGGTGCTTATTATCCCCTTGGGCCTGAGGTCGGCGAGCCCCTTCACGTCGAGGAATTTGGCGAAAAGATAGATGGAATGCGCGTGCCCGAAAAGCAAAGTGGGCCTGGCCTTCTTGACCCTGGCGTAGAAGTCCAGCATGGCTGCCTCGTCCATCTTGAGCGTGTCAAGATAGGTATATCTCTCGAGCAGAAAGTTCCTTACGTGCCCCTTCCAGCTCTTCTTATACTCGGGGTTGCCCCATATGGCGCCGACCTTCTCGCCGATGTTCCAGCCGGTCCACTTGTCGGTCCTTATGGCGCAGGCCCTCTTCCACTGAAGGCTGGCCTCGTCAACATAGAAATCGAGGGAGATCCCGGTGGAGCCAGATGTCTTCTTCGCCATCAACTGCTCTCTGGGGATGTTTCCGGCCACCATCCGGTCCTTGTTCGCCCTTATGTCGTCTTTCGTAAGGAGCGGCACCAATCGTAAATCCTCAATTGAATTTATGGACGCCGGGGTAATGCCCGCCTTTTTCATCCTCTCGGAGTAGAACGCGGTATTGGCCCACGCGTGCTCGAGGAGCTTTTTAAGCCTTGAGAGCTGGTCTGCGCGCGCTTCTTCGATGGAACGGTACTGGGATTTATCGAGATGGCCCAGATGGCGGAGATACGGGCTCCTTTCCTTTTTCGCCCATAGCGGGGCGACAAGATTCCTCGCTATGCTGGAATACAGGTCTCTTTTGTTGACGAGCATCAGTGTATCTCTCCCATAGGGGCGAACTTTATGCCTTCAAGAAGGAATCTCAGCTTCCCGGCCATCTTGTCGAGGTTCGTGTAGTGCCTGAAGCTGGATTTGAGCCCCGCTTTTATCCTGGGCTGGCCCGGGTCTATCTCCCAGGGGTGGAAGTAAATGAGCGCGGGCTTGCCTTCCGCCGTGTTTATCTTTTTGATGGCGTATTTTATGAGGCTTGCCGGCAGCAGCCTCAAATAGCCGCCCCCGGCAACTGGCAGGCGCACGCTCCCTATCTCCAGCGTGGATATCGGGAACTCTTTTATGTCGCCAGAGGCGGTCTTTATAACGTGCGGGAACCTCTCGGCCCCGGGGATTCCGTATATGTCGTGCCTTATGGGGAAGATGCTCGAATCGTACCTGAAGCCTTCCTCGACGAGGATGTCCAGGGCCCACTTCGAGTCGGCCGTTATCGAATAACTCGGCGCCCTGTAGCCCTCGACCTTTTTGCCGCAGGCGTCCTCGAGGATGGCCTTGGACATGCGCACGTCCTTCCTGAACTCCTTCGGGCCTATCCTGTATACGAGACCGTGGGCATAGCCGTGGCAGGCTATCTCGTGGCCGGCCGCCTGGATCCTCTTTACGAGTCCGGGGGACCTCTCGGCCACCCATCCCAGGACGAAGAACGTCGCTTTCACGCCGTACTCGTCTGCCATGTCCAGGATCCTCAGCGTATTGTCGACGACCCTGCTCGGGAAGCTGTCCCAGTCGGCCCTGTCCACGTATCTCTCGAACGCCGTCACATGGAAGTAATCCTCGACGTCTATTGTAAGGGCGTTTATCATCGGGGCCTCAGGGCTTGAGCGCCACGCTGAACCAGTCAACGGTCTTCTTGAGACCGGAGGCGATATCGTGCTGAGGGGCGTACCCGATGTGCTTTCTCGCCTTCGAGATGTCCGCGAGGGAATCGCGCACGTCCCCCGGCCTCGGGGCCTTGTGGGTTATCTCCGAGCTCGAGCCGATTATCTCCTTTATGGCCCTTGCCAGCTCCAGCACGCTTATGCGCGAGCCAAAGGCGATGTTGACTGCCATGGTGCCGAGCCCGCCCGTGGTAAGAGCGTTTATGTTGGCCGCGACAACGTCGTCTATGTAGGTGAAGTCCCTTGTCTGTCCCCCGTCGCCCTCGATGGGGATGGGCTCGTTCCTCAGGGCCTTAGAGATGAACTTCGGTATCACGGCCGCGTAATCAGACGCGGGGTCCTGCCTTCTCCCGTAGACGTTGAAGTACCTGAGCCCGATTATCTCCATGCCGTACAGGCCGGTGAACGCGTTGGCGTACATCTCCTTGGCGGCCTTAGAGACCGCGTACGGCGACTTCGGGCTAAACGGCATTGTCTCGACCTTCGGCAGCTGCGGGGTGTCGCCGTAAACAGAAGACGAGCTAGCGAAGACGACCCTTTTTATCCCGCACTCGGACGCGGCCTGAAAAAGGTTTACGGTCCCTGTCACGTTTATTTCGGTAGTTTTGACCGGGTCCTTTACGCTTTTGGCGACGCTCGGCCTTGCCGCCTGGTGCGAAATGAGGTTGACCCCGTGCTCCCTGATGACCTTCCTCAGCAGCTCAGAATCGAGTATGGAGCCCTGTATGAAAACGAAGTTGGGGTTTCCCTCCAACCCCCTGATGTTCTCCATCCGGCCGGTTGAAAGGTCGTCGAGCACGACGGCCTTGCGGCCTCCTTCAATGAGCGATTCGGCAATGTTGCTTCCAATGAAGCCCGCGCCGCCTGTCACCAGAACTGTGTCCACTAATCCACCTCTATGATATTAAATTAGAATGCCTTCCTGAACTCCGCGATTACCCTGTTCGTACGGTAGTTGTCCACCGGTATGCCAGGGGAGTTGAGATGTATGAAGTTGTATACGAGCGAAGCTGAAAAATCATCGGTAAAACTGTACGTCGCAGAGGAGCTGAAAAGGAACCTCGTCGTATAGGTAAACTGCTCCTTCAATTCGAACTTCTCGCCCGTCGCCGAAAAGACGCTCATGAGGCGAGGCGTGACCTCATAACTGTAATTCAGGCTCACGCCGTATTTCCTGGTCTTGATCTCCTCGGTCAGCGCGTTCTTGAACTCTTCAAGGACAAAACCCAGCGAAGCGTCCGACCTGGCGAATTTTCTCCTCAGGCTAGCAACGTACGAATAATTCCATTGCGGCGTGGACTGCGGGTTTTCCGAGAGCGCGGCGGCGGTGGAAAGGGAGAGCGCGAACAGGCCGAAATCATGGTTCAGAGCTGCCTTCCAGAAGACGTTCTCGTAGCTGTCGCCGTTTTCCGGGTTGAACATCGAGAGGCCTACCGAGGCGAATATATCCGAGCCTTCGGAGAATACGTGCGTATACCCTAAAAACACGTCGTCCTTCTCGAACTTCAGGAACGTGTTGTTTTCCTTCGTATGCTCCGCAGAGACGATGAAGGTATCCAGCTCGGTAAGCTCGAACAGGGAAGTAATGAATAGCACATGGTCCCTTTTATCCGCGTTCCCCTCGCCCTTGTAACGCGTGTTCAAATATCTATAGCCGATTGTCGTCGTGTTCGTGGAGGCAGGTTTGAACCTGAGGAACGGCTCCGCCTTAAACGAATTGCGGTCAGTCTGGCCTTGGAAAACGCTCTCCGCGGACCTGTTCCTCGCAGGGTCAAGGGAGACCTTCTCAAAGGAATCATCCAACTTGAGGAACACCAGGTTCTTCAACAGCTCCGTCGAGGACTGCAGCTGGAGCCTGTGGGCCGCGGTGCTCGTGTAAGTCTTTCTGGCATAGTAGTTCACATCAAGGAAATAGGAGCCGTCTACATTCAACCTGGACGTCCTGTAATAGCCGGTAAAACCGGGGAGGACCCTCGTTATGAAGTCCTCGTCCCGGTGCGTCTGGGCGCTGAGCACGTTGTCGTTATATTCCTCGCTTATCGAAATGGAAGGCTGCAGGCCTGAATCAGCCGAAAACGAGAGAGCGGGGACGAAGGCCAGCAACGTGGCCAGCGAGAGGGATTTGAAGTTAATATTCACTGCGTTACCACGCTTCAGCCGAAAATGCGCTGCAAAAAGCTCCTTTTGACATTCTTGTCGGTTTCCGCCTTGCTCGCGTATTTGATCATTGTGTCGTAAGGCTCCGGCCTGCTGTCTATCTTCTCGGGGACAGAATGGTTCTTCTCGAAGTGCTCCTCGAGGACCTTCTCCAGGAGCTCGAGCCTTTTCCCGATCTCCTTCGGGACGGCTATTTTAGTGACCGATGAGCTTTTTTCCAGGGCTTCGACCTTTCCGCTGAGTTCCTTTATCAAATCCCTTATCTTGAACGGTACGGAGGACTTCCTCTCGAGCGCTTCCACCCTGCCGGCGAGGTCCTTGAGCATATCCCGAATCTCGTGAAGCACGCGGTGGTCTTTTCTCGCTGGAGCCGGCGCCTCCGCCTGTTCGGCGGGCGCTCCGTCCTGGACTGCCCTGGGCCCCTCGAAATCCCAGTACTGGTTCTCGAACTCCAGGTCCTTTACTATGTCCCTGGCCATCGAGTCGCTTATCTCCCTGGTCTTGTCGATGAAGGCGGCCAGCATAAGGAAGTCGCAGATTATATTGATGAGCCTGGGTACGCCCCTGCTGTACTGGAAGATTATGTCTATCGCCTGCTTTGAAAAAGTGACCGCGTCACGGCCGCCCGCGACTACGAGCCTGTGCTGGATGTACTCTTCGGTCTCTTCCCTCATGAGATGGTACAAATGGCAGCTTATGTTTATCCTCTGCCTGAACTGGCGGAGCTCAGGCTTGGCGAGCACCTGTTTGAGCTCCGGCTGGCCCACGAGTATTATCTGGAGGAGCTTGGAGCTGTCCGTCTCGAGGTTCGAGAGCATCCTTACTTCCTCGAGGAGCTCCCAGTTGAGGTTCTGGGCCTCGTCTATTATGAGCACCGGATGGAGGCCCTTGGAGTAGCTGTCGATGAGGAAGGCGTACAGGTCGCGCAGGAGCGCCGTCTTGTCCTTGCCCTCAACCTCGAGACCGAAATCGTCGTTTATCATCGCTACGAGCTGGTCGGAGTTCACCTTCGTGTTAAAGACCTTCGAAAGGACCACCTGGCCGTCGAGCTGCCTTATGAGGTTCCTTATGAGGGTCGTCTTGCCAGAGCCGACTTCCCCTGTAAGCAGTATGAACCCTGCCTTCTCCCGTATCCCGTACTCAAGGTAGGTCATCGCCTTCCTGTGGGTCTTGCTCAGGTAAAGGAATTCCGGGTTCGGCACGAGCTCGAAAGGCTTCGCCGAAAGGTTGAAAAACTGTTCGTAATCCCCTTTTTTCATCTACCTCAGTCCGTTAATAATTGTAGTACCTGTAATGCGCGCTGGTTGAGTCCAGGCTGACGCCGTTGTAGACGATGCCGAGCATATTGCTGCCCTCGAGGAAACCGAGCGCCTCTCCTATGTCATCGACGCTCGCGGTCCTCTCCTTGACGACAAAAAGAACGCCGTCGACCATGTAGCTCAGGGCGCGGGTTTCCGCGAAGGGGAGTATAGGAGGAGTGTCTATGATGATGTAACGGTCCGGGTACCTGCTCTTCGTCTCGTTAATGAGGTCCTTCATCTTCTGGGACGAAAGGAGCTCGACATGGTCCGCGACCCTTTTACCGGCCGGGAGGAAAGAGAGCTTCCCGAGGTCGGTCTTTATGATGGCGTCGGCGAGGTCGGCCTCGCCCATGAGGCAATCGGTTATCCCCTTGTCGCATTCGAGGTTCAGGTAATTGTGCAGCGAGGGCTTCCTTATGTCCGCGTCTATGAGAAGGACCGTGTAGTCGTAGTCCTTCGCAAGGGAGATCGCGAGGTTGAGCGAGGTGATGCTCTTGCCTTCGGCGCCCACCGTGCTCGTCACCATTATGGTGTTGAGGAACTCCTCTTTGCTGGTCAGGGCCACTATCATCGACTTGAGCTTCCTGTACTCCTCCGCTATGGGGGAAGTCGGGTCGTTGAGGGCGACGATATAAGGGCTGACGCAGTTTATCTTTACCGCGTCCTTGCAAGCCGCGCCCTCTCGCTCGCCAGCGGCTTGCGGCCGCGCTTCTGCCCGGGCCGGCTGCGGAGCGCCATGGGGCTGCGCGCTCTCGGTCCTCAACTTGACCGCCTGCTTAATGGCCTCCTCGATCCTGCTCATCCTTTTCTATCTCCTTTTATTCCCGCCGAAACGGGGCAGGCAACCATTGTTGCCATCACGCGGCTCCCAGCAGCTTGTCTACGATGCTGAAACCAATTGCCTCAAGGGCCACCAGCGCAATGAGAAAAGCGAGGTAAGCCCCTGCTATCGAATAGGTAAGCACGTCCTTTTTCCTCGCCCTGAGCATCTCCTGGCTGTCCTTGATGATGGGTATCACAGCCAGAACGGGTATGCCGAAGTCCTTGAGCGCGCCAACTCCCTTCGCGGTCTTGTTCAGGAAATCGAGGCCGAAGACCACTCCGGCGCCGCCCGCCAGGCCCGCGATGAGGCCCAGCAGCATTATATGCACCCTGTTGGGGCTGATGGGCGCGTTCGCGACCATGGCCGGGTCGACAATTCTGAAGGTGGCCGTCTTGTCCTGCACTTCCATCTGCTTGGAGACCTCGGACTGCCCTAGCCTGGCCACGAGCTCCTCATATATCCTCTTGTACGTGTTCCTCTCCATCTCAAGCTCGGAGAGTTTCGTCTTTTCGGCCGGTATGTTCCTCAGGTAGGACTGCTTTGAGCCGAGCAGTCCCCTCAGGTGCTCTTCCTTCGCGGACAGCGCCGCGAGCTCGCGCTCGCTTTTCGTCGACTCTTCGCGCAGCTGCTGGTAAATGGGGTTCAGCGTGGACATCTCGGAGCTGGCGTCCTCGGGCCTCTCTTCGGCTTCCGGCTTCTCCTTCGCCATCTGCTTGAGAGCCTCTATCTCCGCGCGGACCTTTATGACTTCAGGGTAGTCCTTCGTGTAGGTGGTGGAGAGCTCGTTCATCCTTTTCTGCAGGACGGCCATGCGGTCTGAAAGGGAGCCCCTGCTGTACATGGCCACGGTGTAGGGCTTCTCCTCGGCAAGCTGCTTCTTTATGGTAGCCCGCCTCGCTTCGACTTCTCTTTTCTGTATCCTGATGGCGTCAAGCTCGTCCTGGGCCTTTTTTATCTCCTCGACGATGCCCGTCTCGCTTACGGCCACGAATACGCCCTTCTCTTTTCTGAAGTTTATTACGTCGCCCTCGACGGCGTCCAGCTTGTCCTTGAAGAACCTTATCTGCTCCGAGAGGAACCTGTTCGCGCCGTAGGCCTCTTCCCTTTTCGAGGAGACGTTCTCCTCGATATAGAGCCTCACGAGCGTGTTTATGTAATCGCTCGCGAACTTCGGGTCCTCTCCCCGGTAGGAGACGACGAACAGGTCCATGTCCTTCATCTTGATGGTGGTGTCCTTCTGGAGCTCGGCGATGAAGGAATCAAAAGCCGCGCCTTCGAGGTTCACGCCGAGCTCGTTGGCGACCTTGGTGAGGATGTTCCTGCTGGTTATCGCGTAGCTGAGGACCTTGAGCCTGTCGCCCATCGACGGCGTGACGGCGATGTCCTTTATGAGCTCGTTTATGACGTTCCTCTCTATGAAGACGGTGCTCTTGGCCTCGTACTGCTTCGGCAGCGCGTAGCTGACGACGAACGCCGCCGTCATTATGACCAGGGCGGTGCATATGAAGACGACCCTCATCCTGTAGAGCAGGTTGAGGTATTTTTTCAGGTCCAGCTCAGACGACTCCATTACCCCTCCTAGAAAATACCTTCTTTGACAACGATGTAGTCGCCCGGCTTTAATATCACGTTCTGGCTGATGTCGCCCTTTTTCGTGAGGTCCTCGACCCGCGCCGATATGGAAGTCCTCTTGTCGCTGTCCTTCCTGAATATCGTGACGTCGTTCTGTTTCGCGAATTTATTGAAGCCGCCCGCCTCGAGGATGGCCTCCAGGACGGTTATCCCGTCCCTGTACTCTATGAACTTGGGCGCGTTCACGGCGCCCACCACGTAGACGCTCTTTTCCGGAAGCAGGGGCATGTAGATGACGTCGTTGGTCTCAATCAGCATGTCCTCGCTGACGTCGCCCTTGACGAACAGCTTGTGGAAGTCTTCCTTGACCTTTTTACCCTGCCTGAGTATGTACGCCTTTTTCAGGTCGGCGTTCTTGACGTCCCCTATCTGGCAGAGGAGCTGAAGGAGGGTCGTCCTCTTGTTGAGGTCCATCACCCCGGGCCTTATGCCGTTCCCGAAGACGTAGACCTTGCTGTTGTTTATGCCTTCCACGATGATGTCCACCGTGGGGCTCTTTACTATCGACTTCAGCTTGTCCGTAAGGAGTTCCTTCAGCTGGACCGGAGTCAACCCGGCCGCCGTGACGTCGCCTATGGCCGGGACCGTTATCTTCCCGTCCGGCCTCACCTTCACGGGCAGGCTCAGCTCCTTCACCCCCCACACGGAGACGATGAGGGTGTCTCCGTCTCCGATGACATAATCACCGGCTCGCGAGATGCCGGGCAGGAGGAGGCCGGCCAACAACAGAATCAGAAATATTTTTTTCTTCATTTTGTCCTTATCTGCCGCCTTTGCCGAAGAGTATCACCTTTGACGTCTCGAGCATTATGAGGAGGTCGAGGGAGAACGTAAGGTTCTTGATATAGAAAAGGTCGTACCTGAGCTTCTCAAGCGAGTCCTCGACCGAGGAGCCGTACGGGTACTTTATCTGCGCCCAGCCGGTTATCCCGGGCTTTACGAAGTGGCGCTCGCTGTAGAACGGGATGACTTCCTTGAGGTTTTCAATGAATTCCGGGCGCTCCGGCCTCGGCCCCACTATGCTCATGTCCCCCTTGAGGACGTTGAAGAGCTGGGGGATCTCGTCCAGCCTGGATTTCCTGAGGAATTTTCCTATCCTCGTGACCCTCGGGTCGTCCTTCTGGGACCAGACCGCACCCGTGGACGCTTCCGCGTCCTGGCGCATCGTCCTGAACTTGTATAGAACGAAGTTCTTCTCCCGCTGCCCCATCCTCGACTGCCTGAGGAAGACGGGGCCGGGGGAGTCAAGCTTCACGGCGAGCGCGATAAGCGGGATCAGCGGCAGGCATATAAGCAGCCCTGTAAGCGAAAGCGCCACGTCGACCGCCCTCTTAACGAACATCTTCGAGTGCGTTATCTTGAAGCCGTCCGAGAATATGAACCAGCTCGGGGTTATGTTCTCTATGAGGAGCTTCCCGGTCATCTGCTCGTAGAACGATGGCGCGTCCATCACCTCGATGCCTCCGAGCTTGCAGCTCAGCACGTCTTTGAGAGGGAAAGTACCCCGCCTCTCGGACAGGGATACGACTATCTTGTGCGCCTTTTCCCTCTGGGCCGTCTCCATGAGGCCGTTGCCGCTTCCTATGATGGAGTTCTGCGGGACGAACACGGCTTCGTTCGTGCAGTTCACGTATCCGGTCAGAACGTAATTGTGATGCATGGACGATATGATGCACCCCATCTGGTTGGCCAGGGGGCCGGTGCCAAGGATTAAAACCCTCCTGGCGAACCTCGGGAACTTCATCACTATCTGATGGCTTATGTGCCATGAAAGCTGGAAGACAGCGAACAGCGCGAGCGACATGGCAAGCACGGCCCTGCCTATCATCACCGTCGGTATCAGGTAATAGAGGGTGGAGAGCACGAAAAAGGATATGAGGGTCGCTGTGAGGACCCTTACGAATACCTCTTTTTTCAGGTTGTTTTTCTCGTTGTCGTAAAGTTCGGCCAGGAACGAGGAAAATATGAGCACCCCTCCGAAAATGAGGACCCTTGCCGCGCCGAGCCCCAGGAAGTCATAAGCGTGGGGAAAGGCGCCAAAGCGCAAAGTGAGGCCGAAGTATACGGCCACGACGGTCATTATAAGGTCGATAAGCAGTAGAATCGAAATCTTTTCGGTCATCTTGTCTTGCGCTGCCCCTTGTTAAGTTCTGATAAAAGTTGCCTTGCTTTGCCCGACTCCGGGAACTCGCCCATTCCGACGGCCTTTTCGAGGGCCGCCGCCGCTCCGGCCTTGTCTCCGGCGCCATTGAGGGCCGTTCCATAGTGGTAAAGCACAGTCGGGTTTCCGGGAAGCGCCTCTGTGGCCGCTTTGAGCATCTTGACAGCCGAAGGATAATTGCCGGTCCTGGCAAGCAGCATGCCGAGAGTGTCAAGCACCGCGGCGTCCTTGGGCGCGAGCACGAAGGCCTTTTTAGCCAGCTGGAGCGCCTTGGCCGGGTCGCTTTCTGCCGTCAGGTAGGCAAGGTTATTGAGAGCGGGCACGAAGTTAGGGGAAACCCTGAGCGCCCGCTGGTACTCCGCCATCGATTCCTTTTTCCTGCCCATGAACTCGAGGGTCGCGCCCTGCTGGAATATGACAGCGGCGTTGTTGGGGCTCTCCTTCTCGGCTTTTTTGAAGATATCGAGGGCGGCGCCGTATTCCTTCTTTGCCGTGTATATCATCCCGAGCGTCATGTGCGGGGCCACGTTTTTGCTCTTCATTGACACGGCCTTTTTCAGCGCCTCAACAGCCTTCGCTTCCTGCTTGCTAGACTGGTAGACCATCGCGAGCACCATGTATCCGGCCGGTGAATCCGGGTTCCTGGAGATGACCTTCCTCGCGGCATCCTCGGCTTCGGCGTACTTCCCCATGAGGCTGTAGACTCTGGACTGCTCGGCCAGGAGCTCGGGGTTCTCAGGGTCTTTGGCCAGCCTGCCGTTTACGAACTCCAGGGCCCTCTTATGGTCGTTCATCGCGAGAAGGGAGTCGAGCTTGCGCCCGTAGGCCAGCTTCGGGTCGATTTTTTCAAGCGCGTCAAAGACCTCGAAGGCGTCCTTATATCTCTTGTCCGCCATCAGCGCCTTGCCCTTGAGCTCGTAATGGAACGCGTTTTTAGGCTCCTTCTCGATGGCTTTGTCAAGATAGGAGACTGCCTTGGCGATCTCCCTTCTGCCCAGGTAATGGTTGGCGAGCGAGGAGTATGCCTCTACTTTCCCGGTCGCTTCTGCTTTCTTGTAATACTGGGCGGCTTCATCCGCCTTCCCGCCCGCTTCCAGGAGGGTCCCGAGCGTGATCAGAGCTTTCAAATTGTCTGGCGCCCTCTGGACGAGGCTTTTCAATTCCTCTATGCCCTTTTCCTGCTTGCCGGCAAACACATTGACCATCGCCAGGCTCATGTACGGAGCGGGGTAGTCGGGGTTCGCCGCCTTCGATTTCTCGAATGACTTAACCGCCTCGGCGGACTTGCCCTCCCTGAGGAGCACCTCCCCTATCATATTGTGGATTATGGCGTCGCTCTGCCCGCCGCTGAGCCCCTTCGAGAGCGTCTCCTTCGCTTTCCCGAAATCCTTGTTCTTCAGGTAATTGGTCGCGAGCATGACCCTTGTGTTCAAGAGGTCCGGGGCCGCTTCCACTGCCTTTTTAAGGTTCAACTCCGCTTCCCTGTACCTGCCTTTGCTGAGGCTGTAGACCCCTTTTTTCATATGCGCGTCTACGAGGCCGGGGTCGAGCTCGAGCGCCCTGTTGAGCTCCGCCATACCCTCTTCCTGCATACCTTTGGCCATGTAAGCGCTGCCGAGCACGTTATGGGCGAGGGCGTTGTCCGCATCCGAGTCCAGGGCTTTCCTGGCCTCGGTCACGGCGTCGTCGAGCCTGTTCTGCCTGAGCAGCACGAGAGAGAGCATTATCCTGGACTGGGGGAATTCGGGAGCAAGGTCGAGGGCTTTCTGGAACTGTGACGTGGCCTGCTCCGGCTCGCCTTTATGGAAGTGCGCCATTCCCAGGAAGTAATAGGTCCCCGGGTCTACCGCGTAGGACAGGCCCTTCTGAAGGGATGTTATCGCGTTCTGATAGTCCTTCATGTGAAGCATGGCAAGACCTTTTAATCTGTGCCCTTCCGCCCTGTTCGGATGTTTCTCTATGATCGAGTCGGCCAGGGCCGCGGCGTCCGGATATTTGCCGTTCTCGAGGAGGATGGTGCCTTTTTTGAACGACGCCTGTATCTCTTCCGGATGGTCCCTGAGTATGCGCTCATAGGTCTCGAGAGCGGCCTTCAGGTCTTCCTGCGCCGTCTGGGACTCGGCCAGAAGATAAAGAGCGCCGACGTTGCCGGCCTCTTTCGCCAGTATATCGGAAATCTGATTTTCGGTAGCCGCCTTGTCCCCCATCTGCATATATACCCTTGCAAGGTACAGCCGGGGCTCGGTCCTGTCGCCTGCCGCTATGGACTTTTTGAGATATGCCACGGCGCCGGGGTAGTCTTTCTTTACTATGTGCGCCCACCCTGCCACTTCCAGCGCCTCAGAGTCGGCGGAGCCCTCCTTGATGAACTCAGACAATTCCTTGAGGGCCTCGGCCGGCTTCGACTTCTGCACGTATACCTTCGCCAGCTCTATCCTGGCCTCTTTCAGGGAAGGGCTCTGCCTTATTACCTTCTGCAGCTCCTTTTCAGCTGACTCCAGGTTCCCCAGGTTCGAGTATGCCTTCGCGAGCTGGAAACGGGCTTCGAAGTAGTTTGCGTCCTTTTCCAGCGCGGTCTTGAAAAGGACTACCGCTCCGCGGGAGTTTTTCTCGCCCGCGAGTTTTATCCCCTCCTGCAGGAGCTCTTCCTTGGGCTTGCTGGCCTGTCCGCAACCGAGGACCAGAACGGACATTGATATCGCTATAAGACTGGCAAGAGTTCTTTTGCTAAACAATGTTGTAGCCTCCGTTGATAATGAAGTCTCCGGACATGACCTGCCTCACGACCGAAGTGAACTTCTGATAGTTGAGCGGCTTGATCATGCAATAGGTCCCCTTGAAGCTCTCCAGCAGGGCTATGAGGTCCCGGTCGATGTGCGTAGCCAGTATCACGGTCGGTATCTTGCGCCGCTGGATCTCTTCCATGTGCTCGTCAGCGTACGGATAACTCATTACGACGAGCCCGAATTCATCCCGGTGAAGCGTGCCCGAAAGGCCTTGCGCTTCCTTTGTCATTACATCCGTGGCATATCCTTCAGATTCGAGGATGGCAGAACATACACGCGAGAAACCGGCGTCGTCGATGATAAGGATTTTTCTTTTTTGCATCATGGGTGCGTATTACGCAAAAACCGTGCCCTCGCATCCATAGAAAAAGAAGCAAACGAAAAGGATTTTTACCTTAAGAAGAAGCCGTGGGATTTCGAAAGGTTATGAGATAACTTCGGCAGGATCAGACAAAACTGAAGTCCCTTCATAATGACCGGATTCCATGGGAATCATGTGTGGTGTATCTAAAGGTAACAGAAATGAAATGACAATGACTTAACAGCTCATTTGGGACTGTTTCCAAAGGAACCAATTTAAAAATTTATTAAAATATCAGGTGTTTAGGCTGGAAATAGTGTTTCCAAAGGAAACACTATCAAAAAGGTTGGACTTCTTTCAACTTTTTGTAGAAGGCTTTTCTGGAAATTCCAAGCAGCTTCGCCGCTTTTGACTTGTTCCCCTTGCACTCCTCTAGCACGCTCCTGACCGTCTCGAGTTCAAGCTCCTTGAGCGTTTTTTGAGAGGAAGCGACAGGGCCAGCAGGCTCTTTTGCGGCCTGGAGCATCTCCTCAGGCAGCTCTTTCAGGGTTATCTTGTCTTTTTTCGCGAGGACCACCGCCCTTTCGACAATATTGCGGAGCTGGCGTATGTTTCCAGGCCAGGAATAACCGGTCATGGCCTCCATCGCCTCCTCGGATATCCTCAGTACCTTTTTCTCCTTGAGGCAGAACTCGCTCAGGAAATCCGAGATGATTATAGGTATGTCCGAGCTCCTGTCCCTTAGAGGGGGTACGCCTATGTGGACGACGTTTATCCTGTAGAACAGGTCTCTCCTGAAATTCCCGTTCTCGACTTCAGCCCTCAGGTCCCTGTTGGTGGAACAGACCAGCCTGAAGCCGACCTTTATTTTTTTATTGCTGCCGAGCCGCTCCATCTCCCTTTCCTGGAGCACCCTCAAAAGCTTTGCCTGAAGCGAGAGCTCTAGCTCGCCTATCTCGTCAAGGAAGAGCGTGCCTTCGCCGGCCTGCTCGAACTTGCCGACCCTGGCCGATACCGCCCCGGTGAACGCGCCCTTCTCGGAGCCGAAGAACTCCGATTCCATCAGCTCCCTCGGGAACGCGGCGCAGTTCACGGCCACGAAAGGCTTGTCCCTGCGCGAGCTCGTGAAATGAAGGGTCTTGGCCAGGAGCTCCTTTCCTGTGCCGGTCTCCCCGCTTATGAGGACGCTGCTTCCGGAGTCCTTTACGGCGTCTATCACCTCCACTATCCTGTGCATCTGGGCCGAGGTACCGACTATGAACGGCTGGACGTGCTCGGAGGCTATCCTTTTCTTGAGTTCCTCGAGCTCCCTTTTGAGCTGCCTCTGCTCGACGGCCCTGGCGAGTATGCTCTTGAGCTTCACGTAATCGGGCGGCTTTATGAAATAATAGAAAGCGCCCCTTGTCACGGCCTGCACGGCCGAGTCAACTGTGCCGTACGCCGTAAGGAAGATGACCGGGACGTCAGGGTGGCTCTCGGTGACGTATTCGAAGAGCTGCATGCCGCTTTTGCCGGGCATCTTCATGTCCGTTATCACGGCGTCGATGCTCCTGGAAGAGGCCTCGAGCTGGCTCATGGCAAGCTCGGCATTCGAAGCGGTCGATATCTCGTAACCCTCCTCGGAGAGTATGGCCGAAAGCACCTTTATGGCGTTCGGCTCGTCGTCCACTATGAGGACCCTTCCGTTCAGTCCCATGCCCCGGTCCTGCATTCGCGGGCAGGCAGATACATCCTTACGACCGTGCCCTTGCCCTTCGAGCTCGTGATCTCGATATAGCCGCCGTTCTGCTTCAATATCTCCCTCGTTATCAGGAGGCCGAACCCCCTGCCCCTGTTTTTTTTCAGCGGCACGGATATGTCGTCGGACGTCTCGGGCAGTTTTATGCCCGGGCCGCTGTCCGAGACTTCTATCACCACGAAACCGTTTGCGTCCTTTTCCTCGAAGAACGTGGATACCCTGAACTCCTCGCCGGGCCTCAGCGCCTCGATGGCGTTGTTTACCACGTTGAGCACCGCCTGCTCTATCTGGAACGAATTGGCGAGCACGGCCGGCAGCTCGCCGTAGGTGTAGCTGAACCGCAGCTCCCTGGAGCGCGCCTGGAGAGAAGTGAAGACCTCAATTTTTTTCAAAAGGCCGTTCACGTCCATCTCTGAAAGTTCCATCTCGAAAACGGACCTGCTGAGGAACCTTGATATGAAATCGTCGAGCCTCTGTATCTCCTCTTCGATTATGTTCGTGAAATCAAGGAGAGTGGACTCCTTGGGGTACCTGCCGCGAAGGTATATGACCGCCCCCTTTATGGCGTTCAGCGGGTTTCTCACGCCGTGGATGAACGCTGTGGCGGTCTTTCCGGTGTCGATGAGCCGCTCCGGGCTGCAGAAGCTGTCCTGGGCCGGGTACGTTATCACCTTGACGGTAGCGCCCCTGACCTTCCCGTTGCCTTCTTTAACGGGGATTATCTCTACGTCGGATTTTACCTGGCCGGTTATGGAATTGAAGTAGTGCCCCTTGAGCGTAAGCGGCTTGCCGCTCCTCAACACCTGCAGGAGAGCGTCCCTGTTGTCGAGGAATATCCTGGGCAGGACCATGTAATATTTCCTGCCGAGCGCGTCGACCGGGTCTATACCCGTCATTTTCGACGCGTCCTTGTCCCAGGCGGTCACAACAAGGCGGTTGTCAGTCCCGAATGTGTAATACCGAAGCATCCCTATTCCTTTACCTGAGTGCGCCCGAGCTCTTCCGTCGCTTCGTGGAAAAGGGCGGGGTTTACGCTTGCCACAGCGGCCTCGATATCTTCTATCCCGCCGAGGTAAGGGGTCCTCTGTCCGTGATATTCGATGGTCGGACCTATGGGCTGAAAGAAAATACCCATCCTCTTGAGAAGAAGATACAGGCCCTTTGCCATGACCGTGTACCAGTGGGTCAGCCCTCTTTTCCTGCTTTCGATGTAGATGAGCTTGTAAAGCCCGATGACTATCTCGTGCCTGTTCCTTCTGTCGTTCGGCACCGAATGAAACTCCGGAGGAGCGTCCCCCTGGTCGTTATAGATGAAGTTGTCCTCGGCCCTTCGCCTGTACTCCTTTTTAAGGGCGAGCCTGGATATCTCGCCGAGCCTCTCCCTTTCTATCAGGGAGACGTCGCTTGAAAGGACGCAGTTCTTCTCGAGGGGGAACCCGTCCCCGGAATTCAGGATTATCCGGGCGGTGCCGATAAGCTCGCCCATTTCGTTGAACGCGCCGAAATGCACCGAATGGCGGTCGAAGGCGTCTATCTCGAGCCCATCCGGATGGTCCTCGGGTTTTTCAAAACCCCTTTCCTCGCAGTAGACCTTGTACCTGAGCCTGTAGACCTCTTCAAGCTCGACCGCGGAAGAAACCTTCTTGAAATGGATGGGAGCCATGTGATAAAAACCCAATCTATGATTTAATAGCTAAAGCCATCCTGATGGATGCCCTTCAGCCAATACTATTTATATTAAGCTTATCGTCAGTTTGAAGGCAAAATTATACACTTTTTTTGAACCGCACTCTATCGCAAAAAAAGGACCTCTCTTGAAGAACGGAACAGCAGCACGGGTCGCGCCTTTTGCCGTTTTCATGCTCGTCATCGGGGCCCAGGAGGCGATGTCATATATCCCCGGCCTCCCGCAGGCATTCACGGATAACGCTGGCGTGTTCCTGTATCCGCTGCGCGTACTGCTCGCGGCCGCGCTCATAGCCGTCTTCTGGAAGAAGTACGTCGAGATAGACATGCGCGACCTGCTGAAATACAGGGAGACCTTCCTGGCGGCCGCCGTGGGGCTTATCGTCTTCGTGCTGTGGATAAACATGGATTTTGACTTCGCCAGGTTCGGCGAGCCCAAGCCCTTCGACCCGGGCGCGCTTGGAGGCGGCCCTGCGGGAGCCGCGCACATGGCCGTGAGGCTTTTCGGCGCGGCCGTCATTGTCCCTGTCATGGAAGAGCTGTTCTGGAGGTCTTTCCTCATAAGATACATAGACAAGCCCGATTTCCTGAGCGTCCAGATCGGAAGGTTCTCTCTGAGCGCGTTTGTCATATCAACCGTCCTGTTCGGACTGGAGCACAATATGATAGCCGCCGGAATGATGGCGGGCGCGGCATACAATCTACTTCTATACAGGTCAAGGAGCGTAACTCAATGCATCGTGGCCCACGCCACGACCAACCTCGTCCTGGGCATATACGTAATAATGACCGGAAGCTGGAATTTCTGGTAACGCCAGCCCCGCTCCCGGCTTCCCTTTTCCCTTATCGGCCTCAGAATTTTATCATATTCTTCAAAGGAATTCAGCATCACCGGGCTGAACCTGAAATACATTTATTTTTCATATAGTTGCGCTACAAAACAGCTCTTTCATCTCTTTTGCGGCGGCCCCCTCCTTGTGTAAAAACCCTTTTTGTGATTAGATTAGCAGGCCCATCGAGCGGGCAAAGGTCCGATGAAAAAAATCCTTATAGTCGACGATGAGGATTGCATCAGGCTTGTTCTCTCCGAGTTCCTCAAAAACAGGGGTTTTGCCTCCTGCGAAGCGAAAGACGGCTTCGAGGCCGTCTCTTTGTTCGCAACGGAGCGCCCCGACGCCGTGCTCCTTGACCTGTCCATGCCCGGCATGGACGGCATGGAAGTGCTCTCCAGGCTTACGGCGCAGGACCCTTCCGTCCCTGTCATCATCCTTACCGCGAATGGCCAGATAAGCTCCGCCGTACAGGCCGTGAAGTGCGGAGCGTTCGACTTCATCCTGAAGCCCCCTGATTTCGAAGAGATCACGCTGAGGCTAAACCGCGCCGTAGAAAAAGCCAATCTTAAAAAAAGCCTCGCGCGCCTCTCCAATTCGGTCGAGGCCTCCTTTGCCAGGCACCTCGGCAAAAGCCCGGCCGTCAAGAATGTCATAAGCCAGGTGCACAGGGTCGCTCCTTCACCGTTTTCAGTCATCATACAGGGCGAGACAGGCACAGGGAAGTCGACGCTCGCCGAATTCATCCATAATCTCTCGGCCCGCTCCGGCAAGCCATTCGTAAGGGTGGATATCGGCGTCATACCGGAGACAATCATAGAAAGCGAGCTCTTCGGCCATTCAAAGGGCGCTTTCACCGGCGCGGACAGGGCGAAAAAGGGCTACTTCGAGTCGGCCGACGGAGGGACCGTCTTCATTGACGAGCTCGAGAACACCTCTGCCCAGGTCCAGTCAAAGCTCTTGAGCGCGGTCGAACAAAAAAGCGTATACCCCATCGGCACGGCGCGCTCCGTGCCTGTCGACTTCAGGCTCATCGCCGCCACCAACACGGACCTTTCCGGCATGGTGCGCCTCAAGAGGTTCAGGGAAGACCTCTTCTACAGGCTGAGCGAATTCACCATACACCTCCCGCCGCTTCGCGAAAGAAAAGAGGACATCGGCTTTCTCGCGGAGCGCTTCTGCGACGAGGCCTGCGAAGAGCTCAAGAAAAAGCCGCTCGAGATAGACAATGGTGCGATGGAACTTCTGATGCGGTCCAGGTGGCCGGGAAATGTAAGGGAGCTCAAGAACGTCGTGAGAAGGGCGGTGCTCCTGTCAAGCGGCGGCTCCCTCACGAGGGATTGTCTCTCGGAGGTCATGGGCGCTCCGGCGGCCGAAGCCATGCTCAACGAGGCCTGCTCATCGATGCCGCCTCTGAAGGAGACCTCTTCAAGGGCGATTTCCGAAGCCGAAGCTGCCGCGATAAGGCAGGCCCTTACCCTTTCCGGCGGCAACAAGACAAGGGCCGCCTCCATCCTGCAGGTCGATTACAAGACGCTACTGACGAAGATAAGACAGTACGGCATCGGCCCATCGATTGAAGCCAACCCTGATTGACTTAGTCTTCCCCTTATGGAATCAATTCCACAACCCTGTAACCGGCTCCATACCCAGCGAGCCTCCTTTTATTTTTAAATTCCATAAAATCAAGCTGTTAGCTCCTGGCACGGCTCTTGCCAATGTATATTGGCAGATGTCAAACCTGTTCCAGGAGGCACGGTATGAAAAAGAGCTATATGTCGATAATCCCTTTTCTCATTTTCACCGTCAATACAGCGCAAGCAGGAACGCCAGAGCCACTTCCGAATATAAAAGAAGCTGCAAGCTACGCCAATATCGACATCAAAGGCACGCATACCCCCATGGAGGTCTTCCGTCATTTCAGCTCGGAGTGCGCCGGGGGCAAGCTTTATTTCCTTGCCTCTCTTAAAGGGGGCAGGTTCGTAAGGCTCACGCTACTCAACTACCCGGACGCGGCATCCTACATGGAGACCGACGGCGACGGGAAATACCCCTGGCTCCTCGCTTGCGATGGAGACACAAAGTTCCTGGTCGAAAAAGAGTACAGTTCCGGCCCGGGGAGAGGAAGCTTCCGGCTTTACAAAGGCAGGGCCCTTGAAGGGATAGATTACGCCGTAAACAGGCCTTCCGAACAGGAGCCGCCCTCCGGCATGGATGACGCGGCGTTCTCAGTGAAGATGGCCTCCGAGCTTGCCGCGTACAAGATGAGCTTCATAAGCTCCAATGGCGGGACGAGGTTTTCGGGGCGCTATGAGAGCGCGGCAGGGGAGTGCGACACTGTATCGGTCACGCGCCTTATCGGGAACGGGCCGGCCACGCGCTTCAAGGTCTGCTCGGGAAGGGTCCATGCGTTATCAAACCCCCTGCCCCCGATGATGGCGGCGGCTGAATAAAAAAAGACCCGCCTTTCGGGCGGGTCTTTTAAGCTTGCCTTTATAAAGGACGGTTTACCTCTGATAATTCCTGTCCTTCTTCTCAAACCTGCGTGCAGGCCTCGCGCTGGCGAAGCCAGGCTTTCTTCCCTGGCCCTGCGGCTTCCTATCCTGCCTGAAAGACGGGGCCGAGTCAGTTGAAAATGAAGGCTCGTTCTTGAAGCCGGGTATCTCCTGAACTTCGATGTTGCGGCCGAGGAGCTTCTGGATGTTCCTCAGAAGGTCGCGCTCCTCGGAGGCCACGAGCGAGAGCGCCATTCCAGAGGCTCCGGCCCTGCCGGTCCTGCCGATGCGGTGGACGTAGTCCTCGGGCACGTTGGGCAGGTCGAAGTTCACGACATGCGGGAGGCTGTCGATGTCGAGGCCGCGCGCGGCGATGTCGGTAGCCACAAGGATACGCACAGCGCCTTTCTTGAAGTCAGCGAGGGCCTTTGTGCGGGCGGCCTGGCTCTTGTTGCCGTGTATGGCCGTAGAGTTTATGCCGTCTTTCAAAAGCTGGGTCGCCAGCCTGTTCGCGCCGTGCTTGGTGCGGGTGAAGACCAGAGCCTGCTGCCAGTCCCCTTCTTTTATGAGATGGGCGAGGAGCTCTCTCTTTTTCGTCTGCCCCACGGGATGGACTACCTGAGAGACGGTCTCGGCCGCGGTGTTCCTGCGCGCCACTTCGACCATCTCCGGGTTTTGAAGGAGACCGTCGGCAAGACGCTTTATCTCGTCGTTATAAGTGGCCGAGAAAAGGAGGTTCTGCCTTTTGGCGGGCAGGAGCCTCAGTATCCTCTTTATGTCGTGTATGAAGCCCATGTCGAGCATGCGGTCGGCCTCGTCAAGGACGAGTATCTCGACCTTCGAGAGGTTCACGGTGCCCTGCCCGGCATGGTCGAGAAGGCGGCCCGGGGTGGCTACGAGTATGTCGATGCCGCGCCTCAACTGGTCTATCTGCGGGTTTATTCCCACTCCGCCGAATACGACAGCCGAATGAAGGCGCAGGTTCTTGCCATAAGTGCGCACGCTGTCCGCGACCTGGGCCGCGAGCTCGCGCGTGGGCGTCAGTACGAGCGCCCTGGGAGCGCGACCTCTCGCGCCGCCCTGCTCTCCGGCGGAAAGGAGCTGGAGCATCGGGAGCGTGAAGGCGGCCGTCTTGCCGGTGCCTGTCTGCGCGCCCGCGAGCACGTCGCGGCCTTCGAGTATTACGGGGATGGTCTTCGCCTGTACGGGCGTAGGCGTGGTGTAGCCCTGAGCCTGGACAGCACTCAGCAGTTCGGCCTTGAGGCCGAGAGAATCAAATGACATTAATTACTCCGGAAACAGCCTACTCAATTGTGATTGAGCCGGTCTTTAGGCAGGTTCGTTTAAGGTTGTTCTGGGTGAGGTTGAAAAAAGGTTGGTCAACCAAGACACAGCCTGCCGCCGACCGAATGGCGGCAAGGTTTAAGAATATAGGACTATAGCACAGAAAAGAATGATTGCAAACGCAAAATGATGATGTTCATTTTCCCGGGTCATATTTCGCTTAAAAATAGGCTAGTTACGGCTTTAATATTTTTTAGCGCCCCGGCCCTTTAAATGTTGTTTTTTCTGCCAGTGTGGTTTCGGCGCGGGATGTCTTCCCTCTTTTTCATAGCCGCAGAGTATGGCCTTCTGCTCCTCCCTGCCCTTCGCGCTCTTCTCGACGAAGACAGGCCTGCCCGTGAAGGGGTCGCGCCCGGTCCAGTAGACGAGCGTCGAGAAGGTAGAGGGCGTCGGCGTAAAGACCTGCACCTGCTCGGGGATAGAGCCGAGCTCCCTTGTGACGAAGCTCTTCAATTTTTTCATGTCGGCAGCCGTGCAGCCGGGGTGGGCGGCCATGAGATAGTACGAGAGGAACTGCTTTAATCCGGCCTCCCCGGTAAATTTGTAGAAAAGCTCCTTGAACTTCACAAGCGCCTCCGGGGTGCAGCCCGGCTTGCCCATCTGGTCGAGCACGCTTGTCTCGGTGTGCTCCGGGGCTATCTTCATCTGGCCCGAGACATGGTGGGCGACCAGCTCCTTTAAATATCTCTCGCCGTCTTTCCTGTCGGCAAGCACGAGGTCGTGGCGTATGCCTGAGGCGACGATTGCCTTCTTGACGCCTTCTATCGAGCGGACAGCCTTAAGCAACGATATCTGCTCGTCATGGCCGAACTTCATGAGGGGGCAGACCTTCGGGGAGATGCAGCTTTTTTTCATGCAGCAGCCGCTCTTCTCCATCCTCGTGCACGTGGTCGCGTACATATTCGCCGACGGCCCACCTACGTCGTGTATCCTGCCCTTGAAGAGCGGGTGCCTGGCGATCTGCCTTGCCTCCGCGATTATCGACTCACTGCTTCTGCTCCTCACGCGGCGGCCCTCGTGGACTGCTATTGCGCAAAAGCCGCATTCACCGTAGCAGCCCCTGTGGGTCGAGATGGAAAAGCGTATCGTCTCCAACGCCTTTACCTCGCCGTCCTTCTTGTGGAAGGGGTGCAGGTCGCGCTCGTATTTGATGTTGTAGACAGCGTCGAAATCCTTCTGCTCGAGGTAGAAGGCCGGAGGGTTCTGGACGAGGTACCTGTCGGCATGCCCCTGCGCGAGCCTCGAAGCCGTTGCCGGGTCGTTGTTGTTATAGAAAAGCTGGAAGGCCCTGGTGAAAGCGTCCTTGTCTGCCGCGGCCTCCTCGAACGATGGCAGCTCTATTGAGCCTTCAGGAAGGGTCTTCGAGATATAGCAAAGGCCGCGGACGATAGATGCGTCTTTGCCGTCCTTGAGGCATCGGGCGAGCTCGACGACTGAGCGTTCGCACATGCCATAGAGGAGAAAATCCGCCTTCGCGTCGAACAGGACCGAGCGCCTTACGCTGTCCGTCCAGCAGTCGTAATGCGCTACGCGGCGCAATGAAGCCTCTATGCCGCCGAGTACTACAGGCTTCGGCTCTTCTCTCGAATACCTTCTGATGAGGTTTGTGTAGGCGATGGTAGCGCGGTCAGGGCGGCGGTCGTTCCTGCCGCCGGGCGTGTAGTCGTCGCGGTTTCTTTTTTTCCCAGAGGCCGTGCGGTTCGCGACCATCGAGTCGATGCAGCCGGCGCTGACGCCCCAGAAGAGTTGAGGGATACCGAGGCGCATGACGTCGTCGTTTGAGATATCGGGCTGGCCGATGACGCCGACCCTGAAACCCGCCTCGAGGAGGACCTTGCCTATTACAGCGACGCCGACGTAAGGGGAGTCGATGTAGCTGTCGCCCGAGACCAGCACAACGTCGAGCCGGTCCCAGCCAAGCTTTTCCATCTCTTTTTTCGTAGTCGGCAGAAACATCTGTTTTCTTTCCGTTATTCGGTCAACTCAAGGACATTTTACTCCAGCGGGCAGACATGGTCAATCGGCAAAGTCCCGGCTGTGGTATGCTTTAATTGTCGGCGCGGCCTGAACAGGAGACTTTCTGATGGTAAAAGCCATTTTCATACTCCTCATTCTGCTCTCAACGCCGCTTCCGTCTTTTTCAGCGGAGGAAAGCGGCGTCTACACCGCGGCGGCAGATTCTGACAACGTGCAAAGGGTCGAGCTGACCGCCGGCAGCTACTTCTTCAAGCCGGAACAGATCATCGTCAGGGCCGGAGTCCCGGTGGAGCTCGTAATAAGAAATGAGTCGAAGGTCGTCCCACACAACTTCGTGATGGAATCGCCTGAGGCTGGAATGGACTTTTCCGAATCGCTTTCAGGCAACGGCAACCTTACGGTTGTAAGGTTCACGCCCACCCGGCCCGGCAAATATCCCTTTTACTGCGACAAAAAGCTACTCTTTTTCAAGAGCCACAAGGACAGAGGCATGGAAGGCGTGGTGGAAGTGCGCTGACCCCTCCTCCGCGATTTGACCATTCAAATGAACGGGGATATACTTTTTTTAAATGATTTCCGTTATCAAGCGGAGGCCCGACATGAAAGAAGACATGAAAAAAGAGCTCCCTGGATTTCTTCAGGACGTTATCAAAAAATACCCCAAAATATGGGACAGCTTCGACGCCCTCGGCAATTCGATAAGCGAACTGCCCGGAGGCATCGACAAGAAAAGCCAGCATCTCGTGAAGCTTGGGATAGCCATAGGAGCCGGGCGCGAGGGGGCCGTCCATTCACATACGCGCAGGGCCAAACAGGCTGGTTTCACCAACGAGCAGATTTACCATACCGCCCTGCTCGCGATAACTACGCTGGGCTGGCCAGGAGCGGTTGCGACCCTGTCGTGGATAGACGACGAGCTAAAGGAAATCAAAACGAAAAAGGCCGCGTAGCAGCTAAGAATTGATAGCGGGTAGATGAAATAAAAAAAGGCGCGCCAGAGGCGCGCCTTTTTCCGTTCAACTGATTTGACTTCAAAGCCTGTTTGTCAGATGATTATCCCGCCAGCCACAGGAGTACCGGCGTGTTCGAGGACGAACCTTCCAAGCTCCGGTATCTCGGAAAAGCTGTCTATCGCGACCATGCCGTCGAGCGTTATCTCGACCTCCGCGACCTCGGCGGGCTTTATTACCGTGAGGTCGTCTTCTGTCTTCTCGGTCGCCGGGTCAAAACGCTTGTATATCTTGTCTATCCTGCCAATTGCCTCCTGCGTGGCGCATTTGAAGACCATGGGCAGCCCGAGCCTGTAATCCTGGTCCACCATCCAGAATATGTTAGCCCTTACGCTGCTGGTTATGAAAGCGGGCTCGGTGTCCGCGAGGATGTCTCCCCTTTTAAGCGCGGCTTCGGCGGTTATGCCTACGCACTCCCCTGTTCCGGCTTCGGTCATCCCCTCTTCCATGAACTTCATGACGCAAGTTATCCTGGTCTTTGTCTTGCCCGGATATACGACGACCTCCTGCCCGGGTTTAAGCCTTCCGGCTTCCACGCGGCCGACTGGCACAGATTTTCCGCTCACCTCATAGACGTCCTGCACCGGGAAGCGCAGCCCCTTCTCCTCTACCTTCAAGGGCTCGAAGCTGTCGAGGGCCTCGAGGACGGTCGGGCCTTCATACCAGGAAGAGATCGGGCTTTTGGCCGCGACGTTCTCCCCGGCGCTCGCCGAGATGGGGATTATATATGCCGGGGCCAGGTTGAACCTCGCAAGCGCAGCGATGGCATCCCTGCTTACGGCGTCGAACCGCTCCTTTGAATATCCCACGAGGTCCATCTTGTTCACGATGACCGCTATCTGCCTGACGCCCAGGAGGCTCAGCACGAAGCAATGGCGGAGCGTCTGCTCCTGTATGCCCTGAGAGATATCCACAAGCAGGAGCGCGGCCTCTGCCTGGGAAGTGCCGCTGACCATGTTCTTCAGAAACTCCTTATGGCCGGGGGCGTCTATTATTACGTATCTCCTCTTCGGAGTGGCGAAAAAGGTATGGGCTATGTCTATGGTTATGCCCTTTTTCCTCTCCTCCTCGAAGTTGTCCATTATGTACGCGAACTCGAAAGGCTTGCCGAGCTCCTCGCAGGCGCGCCTTATCTCGTTCATCTTCTCGGCCGGAAGCGACCCGGTGTCGTGGAAGAGCCTTCCCACGAGCGTTGACTTGCCGTGGTCAACGTGCCCGACTATGACTATGTGCAATGACCTCTCGTCCATTTTTCGGATCCCCCTTTACATGTAGCCTAGCGAGCGGAGCTTCTGCATCGTGTAGGCGTCTTCCTTGTCCTGCGCCCTGCCCGCCCTCTCGGATGTTGTGGTAGTCTCAAGCTCGGTGACTATCTCGTCGACGCTGGAAGCGGCTGAATCGATCGGGTTGCAGCACGGCGCGCAGCCTATCGAACGGAACCTCTTCCCTTCCTTGCTGAGATAGAGCTCGCTTATGGGTATGTTCTCCCTCTGCACGTACTTCCAGATGTCCATCTCGGTCATGTGCAGTATCGGGTGGACGCGGCAGTGGTTGTCGTCCGCCACGGTCGACCTGTACTGGTCCCAGAGCTCGGCGGGCTGGTCCTCGTAGTTCCATTTGAACTGCTCGTCCCTCGGGGAGAATATCCTCTCCTTGGCCCTTATGCCGTGCTCGTCCCTCCTGATTCCCAGGAGCAGGGCCTTGAAGCCGTGCTTCGCGATGGTCTGCTTCAACGCGTTGGTCTTGAGCTCGTTGCAGCAGTCGAGCTTCGTGCCCTTGCCGGGGCCCATGCCGGCTTCCACCTGCCCGTCGTTCCTTCCGACTATGAGGTCGAGCCCCCACTTTTTTGCGTACTCGTCCCTGAACTTGTACATCTCCGGGAATTTGTAGGTGGTGTCGATGTGAATGACCGGGAAGGGTATCTTCCCGAAAAAGGCCTTCCTGCAGAGCCACAGGAGGGTCGTCGAGTCCTTCCCGACCGACCACAGCATGGCTATGTCCTTGAACCTGTAATAAGCCTCCCTGATGATGAAGATGCTTTTATTCTCGAGCGCGGTCAAATGGTCCATGAGAACCCTCCTTTATCTTGTAGCCGTATCTGCTCCGGCAAGGCTTTCGAGTATCAGCGGGGCGAGCTTTTCTATGTGAAGCCTCCCGGAGGTCATCATGCCCAGTGGCATTATGCAGTGAGCGTCGTGCCTGGTATGCATGCCCCTGAACGCGCTCCTTCCGAAGACCTCGCTCTTTTTGAGGTTGCCCTTGAGGTCGTACCCGTCGTTGGCGACGCAGACGAGGTCAGGCGCCTCGTCCATGAGCCTTCCCCTGTATATGTCTTCCTTGAGGTAGACCTCTTTCATCACCTTCGACCCGTCCGGCCCGGAGATGGCCTTGAGCGCGTCCTTGAGTTCACTGGCCACAGAAGCCCTCTGGGACGGGTCGACCGACCCGCGAGGGTACTTGCCCCTGACGTTCAGGTATATCCTCGAAGGGTCCATGCAGAAAGCACGCGAGCCCAGGGCGACCTGCTCGTAATACTCTTTGCCGGAATCGAGCGTGAGCCAGCCGTTCTCTCTGAGCCACGCGTTCAAGTAGACCTCTGTTTTTATCGCCGTGAAGCCGTGGTCGGACATGGTCATGAACTTCCCCTGCCCGCCGGTCAAGTCCATGAACCTGTCGTAAAGCGAGCCGACTAACCTGTCGAGCCTGTCGTAGACGGCGAGGAACTCGCCGTTGAAAGCGTGGGAGGCGTCGAACGCCGCGTCATAGAAAAAATGGTGCACCCTGTCCGTTTCAGTCACCACGCCGATGAAGAGCTCCCAGCCGCCCTTCTCGAGGAAATGCTCATAGGCCTTAGCCCGCTTCTCTAGAGAAAGCGCGACCTCCTTGAAGAACGCCGCGCTGTCCTCTACGGCCTTGTTCGAATCGACGTCGGACATATAGCCCATCGACGACAGGTAATCGTACGCCGCCGCCGGGTAAGTCCCTTTCTTGAGGTCTGGGCAGACGAAGCCCGCCGTCAGGACGCCGTTCATCGGGCGCGCCGGATAAGTCTGCGGGATGTTGAGAACCACCGAGCCCGCAGGTGAGGCGAAAGCGCCCGCGAAGGCGGCCTTGAGCCCGGAGTCCCTCATGCCGGAGGTGCCCCCGGCTATCTCCCAGACGGCCGGGGTCCTGACGTCTTCGTATGACGGGAACCTCATGGAATAGGTGCCGGGCTTCAATTCCATGAAGCCGAATATGCCGTGCTCAGCCGGGTTTGTCCCGGTGAAAAAAGAGGCCCACGAGGTCGAGGAGACATCTGGCACCGGCGCGTCCATCTGGCTGAGACCGTGACCGGCCTTAAGTATCCTCGCCAGGTTCGGCAGGACCCCCTTTTGCAAGTATGTTTCGAGCAGGGTAAACGGCGCGCCGTCTATCCCCAGGACCATTACCTTTGACATCTTATCCCTCACCTCTCCATTAAGGCAGCCACGACCAGACCTCGACCATGACGAACCGCACTATCGCCCCTGTAAAGGCCACAATGAGCGGCTTCCAGCCGCTCTCTATCTTCGCCTCGCCGGTCATATCGGGCTTGAGCATCATCTGCGGGTTCGGTATCTCGGTGAGAACGCGCACCACCTTGCCCTGCGCCGACTCCTCGGCGCTGGGGGCTATCGCTACAACGCTTCCGAAGAACAGGCTCGTGGGATATGCCCAGGGCCTGACCTTGACTCTCGCGCCGACCCTGCTCTCGTCGGCAAAAGCCTCTGGCAGATATATCTCGGCCTGTATCGTCGAGGCGTCGTGTATCACAGCGAAAAGGTCGTTCTCGACGAGTATGCCGCCGACCTTCTTGTCTATATGGGCGGTTGCGACCTGCCCGCTCACCGGCGCCTTGATGACGCAGCGCGCCAGATTTTCAGAATAGAACCTGAGGCGCGCATCGAGGTCCCTCACGAGCGCCTCCTGCGCCTCTATCTCCTCGGCCCTCGCCCCGCTCATGACGAGGTCAAGGTTCGCCTTCTCTATCTCGATTTTCTTTTCGTCGACTGAGGCGGTCTTTGCGGCGGCCTCGTACTCCTCCTGCGACACCGCGCCGCCCTTGTGGAGCGCCTCAAGCCTTACGGCCTCTTTTTTGCTGAACTCGTAATGGGTGCGCGCGGCCTCGAGCTGCTGCCTGGCCTTTGTCACCTCTTCGGGCTTGGCCCCCGATTTGAGGAGCTTGAGGTCAGCGGCCGCCTTGTCGAGGTTCGCCTTCGTCGCCTCGTAGTTCTTCCTGTGCTCCCTGTCGTCCAGGCGCGCCAGGGCGTCCCCGCTCTTGACCGAGTCGCCCTCCTTTACGAGCACCTCCACTATCTCTCCGGAGACCTGGCTGTGGACTTCGACGTTCTTAAGTGACAGGAACCTGAACGGGCCTCCGGTCTCGTAAGGGTAAGGGATGAAAAGGAAGAGAAGCGCCGCCGCGATAAGAAGCCTTTTTCTGAGTTTTCCGTTTGCCTTGGGGAATATCTTCATTATGTATTGCACCGCCCTTTGCTGTCTGATGGACCTTGATAACCAGTTCCTGTACTTGAATATCACCGTAAGGATGATGATGAGCGCTCCCGCCCCTCCCATCCTTTTTATAAGCTCCGCGGCCCCGAAAAAGACAAGCGCGAGAGCGCATCCCGTGGTAAACGCCAAGGCCGCCAGCCCGTAGCCGATAAAAAGCCGCCTGTCGTGCTTCGAGAACTTCTCAGGCAGCGGGCTGCCGGTCAACCAGGCCGCAGCCGCTGACACGGCCCTGGACCTGAAGGCCGGTATCTCCATCCAGTTGTCGAAAAGGTACTGCCCGTCCGTGGGAAGCAGGGCGATGAGCCTTGCCGTCCCGTCAAGAAGCCCCGCGATGCCTATTATCAGAAAAAAGGTATGCAGGCCGCTGGACGCGTCGGTCATCGTCCAGAATATCATACCTGCCGCGGCCACAAAGAGCGAATAATAGGCGGCGCTGAAGAAGACCCACGCCCTGCCCGTTTTGCTGCTTATCTCCCAGACCCTTCCCCTGCAGTAGAACTTGGGGATGAAGTCGTAAGCGTACCAGAGCCCGAACTCGTCGACCCTGCCGCCGAAGCGCGCGCACGCCACTCCGCGGGCTATCTCGCCCGGTATGTTCACGAAGAGGTAGCCCGCCAGGAAGACCTGGTGGAGCGGCAGCTCGGTAAAAAGCCTCTTCAGGTCGTAAAGGAGCCTTGTCTGCTCCTGGTACGCTATCATCACCGCGAGCGCCAGCAGACAGCCCCATACGGTCATGGCCGGCTTCGTGAACGCCCAACCCAGCGCCCCGGCAAGCGCGGTGAAGAACCTGTCCGGGTCGAAGAACTTGTGCCGCTTCCAGGTGTCGGGCAGCGTGCTCTCGAACAGCTCTCCGCCCGTTGCCTTGCGCTCGCCGACCAGCAGGCCGGCTGCCTTCAGACGGCCCACAAGGCCGTTCAGGTGCTCCATGCTTATGGGTACGTTGAAGCGCTTGGTAAAGGCCGTCTGCACGATGGGCAGCGTAAACTTGCCGTTGAGCAGCATCGCAATGAAGTGCTCCTCTTCCCCAAGCTCTACCCTGCCGCCGGTGTCCGGGTCCTCGAATATGTATACTCGATGCCCGCGCTGCTCGAACCTTACCGAGGTCTTAAGGTCCTGCCTCATCGCATACAGGCCCTGGCCGCTCATTTTCCCGCAGCCGTCTCTTCCAGCCCCGCAAGCGCGTCCGCGTCCATCATGAGGCCCATCGCGTGCCGCAAGGCCGCCCTCGCGTGAAAGCCGTCGTAGCGCGCCTTTATGTATTCAGCGTCAGTCCTGGTCTTCAGGTCCTCCGCGTCGAGCACGTCAGTTGACGTCCTGGCGCCGTGCTCAAAGCCGAACCTCGTCACCCTCAGGTTCTCGTCCGCCTGCGTAAGGGCCTCCTTTGTCACCTCTATCCTCTTTTCAGAGGCCTTGAGGCTGAGGAGCGCCTCGTGCACCTCTGAGTAAATGTCGTTTTCGAGGTTCAGCATCTCAAGCTGCTTTTGCCTCTCGACGGACTTGGCAGCGTCGACGCCCCTTCTGTTGCCGCCCCAATCCCAAATGGTGTACTCGAGGAGGAGCATGGCGGTCCACTGGTCTTCATCCGTGGTAGGCTGCTCAGTCTGGTGGATGTACTCGGTCACGAACTTCACGCCCGGGTAGCTTTCAGACTCGCTGGCCTTCCTTTCGTAGAGGGCCGCCCTGCTCCTGCCGAACGCCCCTTTCATGTCCGGCCTGTTCTCGAAGGCGACCCTTCCAGCGTCAGCAGTGTTTATCTCGGGCCCGCCCGTCTCCGGGAGCGGCTCCGCGCTTATCTCCGCGTTGTACGGCCTGTTCAACATGATGTTGAGCTTTCCGGCGGCGACAAGGTGGTCGTTGTCGGCGGTGATTAGCCCTTCGCTCGCGCGCGCCGACTCGACCTTTACCTTCAGGAGATCGTTCTTCGAGGCCCTGCCGCGGTCATGGAGGAGCTGCATATCTTTCAGGTGGGCCTGCACGGTCTTCAGGTGCTGCTCTGCCGTCCTCTTGAGCTCTCCCGCCTTGAGGAGCCCTATGTACGCCTCCTCGGTCGCGTAAAGGAGGTCCTGGGCCGCCTGCTTCTCGTCGTGGCCAGCCGACTCTTCGCCTGCCTGGGCCTGCCTGTACGTATTCAGTATCTTCCCGCCCGCGAACACGGGCTGCTCGAGCCTCAATGCCACGCCGTAGGTGTCCTGCTCGCCGTTGAAGACCGTCCTGTCCTCGGCCGGTATCGGCCCGACCCCGCCGCCGAACGTGCCGTACTCGCCCTTCCTGATGTTGAGGTGCGGTTCCGGCTCTTTGTGCGAAGCGTAGGCGTTCGCGCTTATAACGGGGAAAAACCCCGCGTAGCTCTCCTGCCTCTTGAAGCCTGCCTCAACGGCCTTTTCCTGGAAGAACCTGAGCTTGAGGTTCGCCTTCAAGGCCTCTTCCCTGGCCTCGTTCAACGAGATACCCGACGCTTCGCCCGAGAACAACAGCGCCGCCGCGAGAGCGGACAACGCAAAAGACTTTCTAAAAAATCCTGAACGCTTCATTATGTTTGTACAACCCTACCTTTCAGTGTGCCGAGGCCTTCCTGTATCTCAGGTCCGCGAGCTCCATCCATATATTCTTGAATATCTCATCGCCGTATCTCGTCTTGAAAGCCGCCGGAGGCTCTGCAGTCCACTCGGGCGGGGTGAAGCCAACGCCGTTCACCCCTGCGGCGGCTCTCTCGCATATGTCTTTAAGGTAGGCGGAGTGGAACTCCTCAACGCTTTTGAAGCCTTCTCCCCACCTCACCAGGAAATCCACGAACACCTCTGTTACGAGCCTGGGCACTAGCTCCCTGTCTGCGGTGGCGGCCTGCATGTATTTGTAGACTGAGGGGAAGAGCTCGTCGTACGCGCGCCTGAACTGCTCGGGGGCCGGAAGCGCCCTGTCGTCCTGCTCGAGGACTATCTCCCCGGCCGACTCCCTCTCTATCTGTCTTTGCACCTGAGGAATCAGGGCGTCTATCGTCTGTACGTACCTCGCGTGCTGGAAAACAAGCGCTGAAACCCTCCTCAAGAGCTGGGGCGCCGTGTCCATCGTATGGCTGATTATCTCCTCGACATTGCTTTTCGCGCCTTCAGGCGCGGACAGCCTCAGCCGCTCGATAGCGGCTTTTTCGGCCTTAGAAGAAAGCCTTCTCATGCTCCGGCCCGTTGTCCCTGCCGCCAGTGAGACGAAGCCCTTCACCCTCGCCGTAAAGCTCTCCCAAGAATAGACCTGCTCCAGCAGCCACTTGTACCCTTCGAGCAGCTCTACCCTGCTCATCAGCCTGGGAATTATGTTCGTGTATGAGCGTGAATGGCCCAGGCCCCTGTTCCTGGCCATGTCCACGACCCTTCCCTCGCGCTTGAGCCTCGCCCAGAGCTTCGTTCCGAGCGGGGCCTTCAGCATATTTATGCCGATGCTCGTAAGACACGACCTCTGGATGAAGTCGTACTGGCTCTGGAATATGTCCCCTTTGTCATGGTCGAAACCGACTATCATCCCAGCCCGTATACCTATCCCGTAGGAGAGTATGCGGTGAATGTTCCCGAGCATGTCGCCCCTCAGGTTCTGCGTCTTGTTGACGCCCTTGAGGGATTCGTCGTTCGGGGATTCCACTCCCATGAAGACGAGGTCGAAGTTGGCTTCGGCCAGAAGGCGGAGGAGCTCCTCGTCGGCGCTTATGGCAATCGACATCTGGCTCGAAAAGGTAAGCGGCTCGTCGAGCCCGGCGTTCAGCGCGCAGAGCTCGCGTAAAAGCTCCTTCGCGTACTTCTTGTCGCCGCTGAACTCGTCGTCGCAGAAGAATATGCTTTTGAAGCCGTAGCCCCTCATCGCCCTCACCTCCTCCAGCACCCTGGAGACGGGCTTGTGGCGCGGCTTTCTGCCGAAGAGGAAGACGACGTCGCAGAACTCGCAGTCGAAAGGGCAGCCCCGCGTGGTCTGTACCGTGCCCATCGCGTATTTGGGCATATCTGCCTCGATGGAGCTCCAGTCGGGCAGAGGGCTTTTTTCGAGGTCGGGCTTTTCTATCTGCCTGTATTCCTCATTGAGCTTGCCTGATTCCCAGTCGTTCAGGAATTTGGGCCATGTAAGCTCCGCCTCGTTGACGAAGAGGACGTCGAAGCGCCCCCTGTAGTCGTGCGGAGAGCCGGAGACGCCGGGGCCGCCAACCGCCGTAAGCGCGCCCCGAGCGCGCATTATGGCGGAGACTTCCCTGCACCTGTGCATGTGGGCCTTGTAGCCGGTAATGCCCATGAGGTCGACCTTGAAGCCGAAGTCGGTGCCGCTGTCTATGCGTCCGTGGACGAGCTCGTCCCATATCCTGACGTTGTAGCCGCTTTTGGGCGTGAGCGCGGCGAGGGTCGCCAGGCCGAGCGGCGGGAAGTTGTTCCTCACCTCTGCGGACTCCTCGCCCGTTACCCACAGGCCTTCATTGTCGGAGAACGGGCTTACGAGCAGGATGTTCTTCATGCGGGCTCCTCACGCTGAGCAGGCTTTGCCGCCCTGCCTGCCGCAAACGGCGCGACAAGGCCGTCGCCGAACGCAACGCCTTCCGGCAGGCTCGCGATATATCTTATGAGGCTTGCGGCCCTGTCGGGCGCGAGCGAATAGCCGGGCGCCTTTATGGGACCGTTCTGCTCCCAAAGGGGAGTGTCCACGGCGTCCGGCAGGAGGGCGTGCACGCGCACCCCGTACTGGCGCATCTCCTCGGCCAGGGACTCGGAAAGCCCCATCATCCCGAACTTGGAGGCGCAGTAGGCCGAATCAAAGGCCCTGCCTTTTCTTCCTGATACCGAAGTGACGTTTATTATCATCCCTTTTTTCTGTTGGGCCATGACTGCTGCGATTGCCCTGTTGCAGAAGAACGTGCCCTTGAGGTTCGTCTCTATCACTTCGTCCCACTCCCTCTCCGAAAGCTGGAGGAGGGTCTTGGGGCCGCTGTCTTTTGCCCTCAGTATTCCCGCCGAATGCACGAGGATATCTATTGAGCCGAACCTTCTTACGGCCTCCTCGGCCATCATGGCCATGTCGGTCTCAGAGCGGACGTCCACGGCCATTCCCGTTACGGCCCCCTTGGCGGCGAGTTCGGCGACCGCTGCGTCAACCGGCTCCTGCCTGAGGTCGGCCACGAGAACGGATACGCCGTCTTCGGCAAAAAGGGCGGCCACCGCCTTGCCGATGCCGCTCGCGCCTCCCGTGACGATTGCCGTCTTTCCGGCGAGCCGCGCCCTTATCCTGCCGTCGAGTACGCTTTTCATCTTTTCCTCAAAACGGCCATGAACGCGCTCCTGCCGGAGGCCATGCCCCGTTCGACGTCATCTTTGAACTGCGTCATCCTCGTGAACGACAGATGTCCGCTCTCTTCCATTGCTTCGAGATACTTGAACCTGTACTCGCAGTACCTCTCCCAGGTATCGGCCGTGCACTCGAGGCGCTCCTCGACGCTGAAACCCGCCTCGTCGAAGGCCGCGAGGAACCCCGAAAGGCCCGTTATGCCGTCAGAGGCCTTCATCGCGCCCGAGCCTTCATTTGAATCGGCCATGTCGAAAACCGCGACGTACCCGCCGGGCCTGATTAGCCTTTTCATCTCGGCCATGAACGCCCGCCTGTCGCTATAGTAAAAGCAGGGCTCGATGGCGAAGCAGCAATCATAAGAGTCCGGCTCGACAGGGAGAGTCCCGTCCTGGTTGACGCCTATGAACTCTGCCTTGTCTATCGAGGTCCTGCACCTCTCTATTTTCCAGTATGAGAAGGTCGCGCCCGTGACCCTGGCCTCGGGAAAGCTCTCGGTCAGGAGCTTGGCCATGCCGCCTTCATTTGAATCGAGGTTGAGGACGCTTTCTCCTGCCGCTGGCGTCATCGATATCAGCTTGCGCGCGAGGTTGAAGCAGGCGTCCCGCTGCGAGCGCGTCGAGGCGTCCCAAAGGCCCGTGCTCCTGAAGCCCGAGTACCCGAAATAGTCCGCGCTTATCCAGTGGTACAAAGGCCAGTCAGACCTGCGCATACCCCCGAAAGACGTGCTCGCCGCCTTTCTCCTCTCGTTCTCCCTTACGTAGCCCTGCCATATCTCGAGCCCGCCGAGCGGGTTTGGGACGTAGTCCCAGCCGTCGAGGTTCCTGGTGGCTATCTCCGGGCCGAACGGGTTGGACACGCCTATGAAAAGACCGTGCGGACTGGCGGTAAGCGACCTTATGCCCTGGTTGTAGGGGTTTCCGAAGCCGTGCTGGGTAACGGGCTCCCAGGACGACCCATCCCTGCTCCTCCAGAGGTGGCAGCCCGCGAAGTTTTCCATCATGCTGTCTATGCCGATGCGCCTCAAATTCATCTTCTTAGCGTAAGGGAGCTTCTGGAGGTCGAGGAACGGGAGCATGCTGCACCAGTTGAGAGTGCCCGCGTATATCCAGCCGTTATACGACTCCATCTCCCATATGTATCCGTTGTATATCCTGTTGAAGCCCGCCTCGTAGCCGGAGACAGGCAGCTTGAAGCCCTCGGGCGTATGCCTCTGCTCGCCTACGACGACTTCCCAGCTGTCGTCGGGGTGTATCCTCAAAATCTCGGCGGCGGCCGGGCCTATTATGTGGTCGTAATCAAAGCCGCCGTTCTGTATGCCGGTGCCCACGTATAGCGCGTCTCCGTGAGCGCACATCGTCATCGCCATCTCGTTCAGGTTGCCCCTGTACGCGCCGTGCGTGACGACCTTCTTCCATTTATACGGAGGTTTGCCCTCGCAATCGCTCTTCCATATCTGGCAGCCCGTCGTCGGGTTGAACGTCCCCGCGTATAAGTGGCCGTTAAAGACCCCGAGCTCGTAGATGGAAAGGTTTTCGGGGTCCCCGAAGCCGTACTCGCTGACCTCGGTCCACTTGCCGGAGGCGGGGTCATCGGTCTCCATGACGACAGGGAAGTCGGATATGCAGGGCTTGCCATCCCAGCCGAAATCGCTGAACCTGCCGGTAGGGGCTATGTAGAGCTTCCCTTTGAACGCTTCCAGGGAACGGAAGGTGTTGACCTTTCCGTTCTCCATTATCGGCGCAAAGCTGAACTCGCGTCCGTCCCTGGTCATGAGTATCCCCGGGTCCTTCGCCTTTTTAGGCGCCCAGGTAGCGATGCAAAGCGTCTTCTCGCCATCCTTTTCGAAAACGGACATGGCCCGGTAGCCGATGTCCCTCGTGACCATGTTCCCTTCCCTGCCGAGCACCAGGGGAGACCTGTAGGCCTTCCTCCATTCGCCCTTCTCAGGGTTCAGGGCCCAGACCTCGACCTGCCTGTCCTTTATCTCCCAGACGTCCTTCGGGCATTTTATGGGCCAGGGGTTGAGGGTGTGCGCCTTATGCATTTTTATCATGCACAGGTTCGCCCTCGTGACCCCTACGAAGAGCTCTCCGTTGAACCACGCCATTGAATGGGGGTACGCGTTCCATCCGTCTCCGAAGCCGTTCCGGGAAGCCAGCCTGTAGCTTATTATCCTGTTCTCGGTATTTCCCTGCTGCATATCCCTTTGCCCGCTCAAGCGGTCGCGAACGCCTCGGAAAGCTTGTCCCAGCTGCGGGCCTCTTCTTCCGGGGTTACGCCCTTGATGCGGTTCTGCACTATCTTCTGCCTCTCGCGCACTATGAGCCTGTGCGCCGGGTTGGAGCCGTCAACCACCGACTTCTCGGCTGAATCGAGGTAAACGAAATAACAGTTCTCGACTGAGGTGAAGAGCCTTATGACCTGCCTTACGGCCTCCTCCGAGTCCATCGTGCTGTGCTTCCATTTATCGTAATAACCGGTAAGCGAATACTTCTTCCTCATCTCCGGCGTTGAAACCGGCGAGACCGGCAACACGAGGAACGCGTTCACCGAGTAGAAGTTCAGCCCGTTTTCGTTCGTCGGGTACGAGTTCAGGAAATCTATCGTATTCTGCACCGTCTTGTCGGTCTCGCCGGGGAAGCCCACGAAAAGGGTCGAGTAGGTGTTTATGCCGGCGCGGTTCAAGGCGTGGATCGCCTCAAGCGACCTCTCGGGAGTGACCTTTTTGCTCATGTTCTGCAGTATGAGCGCGTCCCCCGACTCTATTCCAAGTGCCATCGAATAGCATCCGGCGTCGCTTAGCATCTCGGCCGTTTCGTTATCTATGACGTCCGTCCTGGTAAATCCCCTCCATTTAACGTTGACCTTCTCTTTTATGAGGGAGCTGCAGAAGGTCTTGAGGTGGTCCTTGTTCAAAAAGAGGTTCTCGTCGACGCAGCAGACGTGCTTGTCGCCGAAGCGCCTGCTCATGCACTTGAGCTCGTGTATGACGAGCTCCCACTTGCGGTTGACGAGCTTTCTTTCGAGGCCGACGAAGTCGCAGAAGCTGCACCTGTAAGGGCAGCCCTGCTTGATGCTCACCGGAAGCTCGAAACCGATTATCCCGGGGTCTACCGAGTCCCAGTCGATTGCGAAGTCCTCGAGGAGGTAGGGCTCCTGCTCGATGGGGTTCTGCACGTACTCCCCGTCCCTGTAATACCCGAGGCTCGGCAGGCCGTAGGGGTCGGAGCCCGACCTCACCGCCTCGATGAGCTTAAGAAGGGTCGTCTCTCCCCTCGAGTTCACGACGTAAAAGTCGGCAGTGTCCTTTCTCTCCCCGAAGAAGTAGTGCATCTTCGTGAGCCACTCCATGGGGAATTCGGTCAGCTCGCCCTTGTCGTACAGTTCCCTTATCTTGTGCGACTTGAAGAGCTTCGTGCCGCCCACTATCACCTTTATGCCGGGCACCCGCTCCTTCATGTACGCCGTTATCTCTGATATGAGCCTGGGGAATATGATAAGAGAGCTTGATATTATCCCGAACTCGGGGTTCGAGGCCAGCGCTTGGTCGACCCTGTCCAGCTCGTCGGCGAAGTTGTTTATGGTGCTGACCCTCAACCCGAGCTTTTTCCTTATGAGGTCTGAGATGTAAACCGCGTTCAGGAACGTCGGCGAATGCGCCGTCCTGGGTATCTGGTCCCATTCCGCCTTCGCTGCCGCCAGGTCGCGGTTGTTCTTGAAGTAATGGCGGAGGAAATCGAAGGAGCACTGGTAGTCGTCCATGTACAGCTTGAAGTTGTGGACGACGCCCCCGGTCGTTATCATCGCCTTGTCGGTGTAGGCGTAGTTGCCTATGACCAAAGCGTCTATCTTACCCATCGCAGCCCATCCTTTACAGGTTTTTTCCCAGGAACGCGGAAGCCCTCTCCCAGACCTCGTCCTTAGACGCTATGAGGAAATGCCCGCCCATGAGTCCCCTTATCTCAACGAGCTCAAGGGGCTTATTGTATTTTCTAGCCTCAGAGACAAGGGCGGCGGCGTGCTCGAACGGCACGAACCTGTCCTTTGCCCCGTGTATGACAAGCACTGGTATCTTAGCGTCTTTGATGTAGGTCAGGGCCGAGCGCTTGCTGAAGTTCTCTTTCGCCCTGAGGTCCGATTCGGGAGGCCAGCCCAGCGCATTCTTGACGCCGCTCACGCCGTAGGCGTCGTATTTTTTCATGTCCTTGTCTTTTTTCATCCAGTTCTCGTAGTGGCGAACGTGCATGGCAAGGTCAGTGACCCCGCTTATGTCGACGACCGCCTTCGACTTGAGGCCGTGGGCGGGGTCGAGCGAAGAAAGGAGAGCTAAAAAGCCGCCGTGGCTTATGCCGACGAAGGCGATCCTCTCCGGGTCGACGTAGGGCTCCTTGATGAACTTTTTGTAGGCCGCTATTATCGATTCGAACTCGCGGGCGTCACCAAAATACTTCGACGCGTACTCGACCGAAAAGACGGCGTACTTCTGCCCGAGGCTATCGGCCACCTCGTCCATCTCGAGGAGGTGCTTTGGCCCGTACTTCTCGTCCTTGTCGGAAAGCGAAGCCCCGCCGTGTATGAGGATTACCCCCGGGAGCTTTTTGGCGCCTTCAGGTACCGACGCCCAGCCGGTAAGAGAGGTCCCGTCCGATATCGAATATTCGATCTTCGATACGTTAAGCTTCGTCTGCTTGGCCTCGGCAAAAAAGAAAAGTGAAGCTACCGCGAACACTGAAAGGAATACGGCTGTCTTTAGCATTGTCAAACCCCCTTTCTCTTCCTTGTCTTGAAAGGCATCATCACCGGGTCTCCGACGACGGTGTCTTCCGGCAGCGCCATCATGTAGGTTATGAGCTCCGCGACCTGTTCCGGCTCGAGCGCCACGCCGAACTTGCCGGACAGCGCCGACGACGAAGTCATGGGCGTGGCCGTCAGTCCCGGGAAGACCGCGTGCACTTTCACCCGGAAAGGCTTCATCTCCTCGGCGAGCGACTCGGTGAGGCCCGCCACTCCGAACTTCGAGGCGCTGTACGCGGGAGCGTAAGGCTGCCCCTTCAAGCCGGCCGGGTACGAAGATACGTTTATTATGGTCCCCGACCTTTTTTCCATCATCTCGGCGAGCACCGCCCTGTTCGACAGGAATACCCCTGTGAGGTTCACCCTCAGGACCTCGTCCCACTCGGAGAGCGGCAGTATGGAGGTATTGACCGGAAATACCCTGGAGGACGAGCCCTTTCCAACGCCAGCGGAGGCCACAAGGCCGTCTATCTTTCCAAAGGCGGCGAGGGTCTCCTCGCGCATCCTGTCCATATCAGCTTCGCTCGTGACGTCGGCCACAAGGGCATGCCCCGCCCCCCCCGTCCCGGTGACCGCGGCGAGCGTCTCTTCAAGCTTCGCCCTGTCCCTTCCTACCGCGACGATCGAAGCGCCTTCCGCCGCGAGCATTACCGCCGCCGCCCTTCCTATGCCGCTGCCAGCTCCGGTGACTATGACTGCTTTCCCTTCGAGGCTGCCCATCTATCTCGCCTCCGCGTAGTTCTTCCCGGAAGAAGTCCTCGCTGAGCCGTCGATGAACGCCTTCAGGGCGGAAGCGAAAAACTCAGGCGCGAGCGCCGGATGGAAATGGCCCTTGCCCGGCACCATGACACCGGCGCTGTCCTTTATGAGGCCCTTTAGAGAAGAGTACGTCTCGAGGAACATCGAGTGCTCTCCGTAAATGACCAGCACCGGGCAGCGGACGGATTTTATCATCTCGGCCGTTATTACCGAGCCCCTGAACTCGGCGAGCGCGGAGGTCTCGGAGATGAGCTTCTGCCAGTGCGCGGCCGACTTCCTGCCCCCGTTCCAGCTGCCGAAAGGCAGAAAGAAGTCCGCTTTCCGGCAGCCCTCGCGAGCTTCCGCGAGCGCGGGAGCAGAGAGCTTCTTGAGCATCTCGGAATCTATCTCTGTCGAATCGTCAAGCTCGATGCCGGCGTTCAGGTACTTTTCCTTCAGGCTCTCCATCCAGTATTGCCACTCCCTTAGCCTGGGGGTCGGCTGCAGAGACCTTACGACGGCGTCCGCGAGCGTCAGCGTCTCCACCCTCTCTGGATGGGCCGACGCGAAATGGAGCGCAACCGCCCCGCCGTAGCTGTGGCCCGCAATGTGCGCTTTTGAAATATCAAGCGAGTCCATCAGGGCGAGGAGGTCCTGCTGGAGCGTGCCCGTATCATAACCGGAAGGGGTCATGTCGGATGAGCCGTGGCCTCTCATCTCGATGAGAGTCACCCTGAAGCGGTCGGCAAGGAAGCTTACCACCTTCGGATACCAGAAAGCCATGTTGGCCCCGAGCCCGTGCACCAGCACCAGGTCGGGCCCGCTGCCCGTCCTGAAGTAATTGAGCTTTATCCCGTTTGCGTCTATCTTAGGCATACCTTACTCTATGTAGCCGAGCATCTTAAGCTGCGACATCACTACGTCCGATTCCCCGTCGTCCTTCTTCTCCGCCTGACCACCCATTGAAAGCGTTCTGCCCTCGACGGCAACCGGGGCGGCCTTCATCCGTTCGTCCGTGAATATCTCCGAGGGCACCCTTCCGGTCAGGTCCTCCGGGACGCTGAGGCCGAGGCTGTAAAGGAGCGCGGGCGCGACGTCAGTAATCTTGAGCGGGCCGAAGCTCCCCTTTTTAATGCCCTCGCCGAAGGCCATGAAAATGCCGTCGAGGCTGTGGCATCCGGCAGGCTCGGTCCTGGGCTTCAACGCTTTGTCCGAATTCAATATGGAGACCATGCCGCCGTCGCGCATGAGGACCGTGAGGTCGGGCGCGAGTTCCGAGTACTCGCCGGGAAACGCCTCTTCCCTCGTGAGCACCTTTGAGACCGGACGGCCCCCTTTTTCATCCCTGAACTCGTAGAGACCTTTCCTTATCCTCTCGCGCACCTCGTGGTACTCGCTTTCGGAGACACCGGGCTTGCCTTCTGCGGCCTTCCTTATATATATGCCGTTGCTACTCGGCGTCCACGCGTAAGCGACCGTCCTGCCGTAGTCGAATATCCCGTTATGCGAGGAGATGCGCCCCTCTGTGAGCTGCCCGGGCGCGGCAAAGGAGTCGGGCTCCGACCAGTGCAGCAGGCCGTTGTCATGGAGCCATTTGTTCAAATAGAATATCTCGCCGGTCGTCTGAAAGCCGTGGTCGGAGGCCATGAAGACGGACGCCCCCGGCCCGGCGAGCTCTACTATGCCGCTTATGATATTGTCGAGCTTTCTGAAATAATCGAGGCAAAGCTCCCTTATCGCGTCCTTCTCCGGAGTTCCGGTAAAGCCCTCGAGCCCGAGTATGTACGGCCAGAACAGGTGCTGGAGCTTATCGACTCCGTCGAAGACTACCGCAGTAAGGTCGCATGGGTCTGTGACCATTACGCGGCGGACTATCTCGAACCAGTTCCGCTCCCTTTCGATATGCGACCTTATCCAGGCCGAAGCCTCATCGGCCGGCATGGCCCCGCCCTGGAAACATTTCTTTTCCTGCTCGAGGTGGAACCCGAGCGTCTTTATGTCGACGCCTGGGATGGTCTTCATCACTTCATAGAACTGCGGCGGCCAGGTAGCCCTTTTCAGGTGCTTCCAGGGTATGAAGCCGGAGACCAGGTAGCCGTTGACCTCCGCAGCTGGAGACATGCCGTAAAAGTTGAACGAGGCAACCCTCTTGCCCTGCCTCCCGGCTATAGACCAGATGGTCTCGCACTTCACGTCCTTCGAGTCGTTGAGCTTGAGGACGACCCCGCTGTCTTTCTCCTCGGGCCTCAGGAAGTCGAATATGCCGTGGCTCCCCGGCTCCCTGCCCGTCATGAGGGATATCCACGCCGGAGGCGTAAGCGGGTTTGAGGTCGAGTTGAGGATTGCCCTCGACCCTGAGGACGAAAGGGCCTTGAGCCCCGGCATCACTCCGGAGTCCATCAGAATGTCCAGGACCTTGAATACGGCTCCGTCGAGCCCTATGAAAAGAGTCTTTCCCAAAAGCCCCTCCTTACTTCAGATGCTTCGCGAGAAAATCCGCTATCTCGGAAACCTTTATCTCGTCGACGTAGTTGCCGTCCTTAATGAGTATCTCCTCGAAGGGGAGGCCCCTTTTGCCGAAGCGTTCCTCTATGGCGCCGACGAGCTGCACGACGTCTATGGACTCGAACGCGAGGTCCGCTATTATGCCGGTCTGGGGCCCTATGCCGCCCGAGAAACCGGTGTCCCAATCGGCCGTCATCTCAGAGAGGATCGCTATCGTCTCCTGCAGAATCTTTTCATTGTCAAGCATGCTGTTTATCACTCCTGTTATTTATCACGCCCGCTGAAACAACGCCACCGGTGAGGGTGGTTGCCGCCAGCAGGAATATATCCTTTTTTCCATCGGCCAGTTTTGCCGGAACCTTTACTTCAAACGTCCAGGCGGCCCTGTCTACCTTCGTTATCTCTATCTCCCGCTGATGGCCCAAAAGCCCGAGACCGACCGACTTGGAAGCGGCCTCTTTCGCAGACCAGGCCCTCAGCATCGTTGCGTTGTCGAGCGGGCCGCCGCTACGAAGGGTTTCCAGTTCCTGGACGCTGAACGCGCCCGCCTCAAAGTCTTTGTCAAGCGGCCTTTCAATCTCAAGGTCGACCCCGACCCCGTCGGCAAAGACAGCCGCCGCCAGCGCCCTCCCGCCGGAATGAGAGATGGAGATGACCGGCGCCTGCCCGTCCCAGCAGGCTATCTTTACCCCGGGCGCGCCTGAGGCGGCCTTTACAACCTCGATGTCAGCGGGCAGTATCTCTTTTCCGCGAGTTTCCTTTATCAAAGCCCTTACTGCGTCCTTCGCGGCGGCGCGGCCAAGGAGCCATTCGGCCCTCCTCTTCGGTTGCGCCGAAAGAGCGGCGAACTCCTCTTTTTCATTCTTTGAGAGGACGAGATGGCCGAGCACCCTCTCCCATATCCTGTCATGGCCCTCGAGGAAGCCTGCAGGTATGCTGTCGATGAGCACGCACTTCGCATTGCCGGGTAAAAGGCCTTCGACCGGGGTCGCCAGAGAGTTGCCAACAACCGACGCCCTCACTTTATAATAGCTCTCCGGCATCTCGAAGCGCTTGTCCCACCAGCCGGTAAGCCTGTATCTCAATCCCGAGCCGTCGATGAGGTCAATATCAGACCTAACCTGGTCAGGGCCGACGAGCTCTATCCTTGCCCTGCAGCGTACTTTCTCCGGATATTCCATGCAGGGAGCGAAGAGCTCGAGCTTCTCCAGCCTGAACGGGAATATATGGAAGCCGCTTTCAAGATGGTCTGAGGTCCAATACGCGATTACCTGGCCAGCCGCGTCAAGCGCTACAGGGTCGCTCAGGAACTCGACTTCAGGGTCGCTGAAAAGCCCTTCCATCGGCATCGCCCTTATGACGGCCGAAGAGCCGTCCTCGCCCCATTCGTCCATGCTCTCGACGGCCTGCAAAGACGGGCCGTGGAACATGAAGTCAGCGTAAAGGTCCTTGCCGGCCCACCTGGAGGGCCGAGCGGACTTCAACGGCCTTGAGTCGGCCGCGGGCGCTTTCGGGTATTCAGGGGCGAATACCATCACGCCCTCTACTATTGGCAGGCCGGGCCTTATTGCTGCCGGGTTCGCCGGGTCAGCGTCCCTCAGCTTTACTTCCACCTCTCCGTTGCCCTTCAATACCGCGTGGGCCTGAAGGGTCCTTTTGCCTTCATCGAGGCCTATCCACCTGTAGCCCCTTACCTCTTTCATGCCGACGAGCTTTTGCCCCGGCTTGAGAAGAGAGCCAGCCGCGCCGAGTATCTCCATGCTGAACGTAAGCGGCACCACGGGGAGCGCTGTCAGCGACGCGTCAGCGTCCGATACCTTGCGCCCTAGAGTGTGGTCAAGTAGGAACCTGTCTTTTTTCGGGTCGAGCCTGCATATGGCTATCGCTTCATTCGTGGTAGCCGATACTACCTCGCTTATGAACCTGTGGCGCGAAGGCGTAGGCGTTGTTGCGCGCTCTTTAGCTCCAACGGGGGCAGCGGCCTTCTCCGGGCCTCCGAGGAAGGCCTTCAGGACCTCTTCCTGTCCCTTGAGGAAATCTTCCATGTTCCTCATGTACTCGCGCATCACTCCCTCGGGGCTTTCATCAATTGGAGGCGGCGCGCTCTCCTGCGGCTTGACCGGAGAGCCCGGGGCGGCCTTGCGGAACTGCTCCGCGTCCTTTCCGAGAGCTATCCTCGGGAGGAGCGTATTTATGTTCACCTTCTGGCGGGCCTGCTTTTGCGGCTCAGCGCCGTCTATATCCATCTTCTTCGGTGACCTGTGCCTGTACAGGGCCGCCGGATCTATTGTGACGTGATTCGCGTGCATGAGGCAGACAAGCTCGTTCAGCTGCTGGAGGCCCGGCCTCCTGTGCAGGTTCGAGGCTATCGCGAGGTGCGCCCTTTTTTTGAGGACGTCCTCAACGAAAGCCGTAAGGTTGCCCCTCGGGCCGACCTCTATGAAAGTGCGCACGCCGGAGGCGTACATCGCCTCTATCGTCTCGACGAACCTTACCTTCTTCGACCACTGGGAGGTGGCCAGTTCGCGTATTCCGTCAGCGTCCTTCGGGAACGGAGAAGCGGTCGCGCACGAATATGTCTCTATGGCGGGCGCCTTGACCTTGACCTTCTCAAAATGTTCCCTGAGCGCGCCGGAGACCCCTTCGAACAGGGGAGTATGATACGCCCTGCTGAACGGCAGCCTCATGCACAGCACGCCCTTTGGCTTGAGTTCCGCCTCGGCCCTCGCCATCTCTTCCTCGGGGCCGCACAACACGAACTGGTTCGGACAGTTCTCCATAGCAACCCACGCCCTTCCAGCCGACCCTGCAACGAACTCTTCTATGTCTTTTCTGTCAGCCGCCCCGGCTGAAAGCAGTATGCCCTCGGGTATCGCGCCCTTTGAGGCAAGCCCCTCGTAGACGGAGTTGACACCGAGGACGAAGTCTATGAAGCTGTCCCCGTCTTTTATGTCGAGCATGCCTGAGGCCAGAAGCGCGTTGTACTCCCCGGTGCTGTGGCCGCAGAGCGCGTCGGCCTTTATCCCCAGGAGCTCCATCATCTTGAGCATCGCCATGTTCGCGGTGAAGACTGACTCCGCGGCCGAGTCCATGGCCCATAACCTCGACGAGGTGTCCTGCCCGAGAGGCAGCGGGAATATCGTATGGCTAGGAAGGTACTCGCGCTTCCTCTTTATGAACGCGCTGTCAGAGAGGTCGAAGACCGAGCGCACCTCCGGGAAGTCCATGCAAAGGTCCTTGAGCATGTCAGCGTACTGCGAGCCTTCGCCCGGAAAAAGAAAGGCTACCTTGCCGTACTTTACGTCCTGCTCCTCGAAAAAGTAGATGCCGCTCCTGTCGCGTATGCGCCTGCACTCCGGGTCTTTTAGCTTTCCGGCCGCGTATTCGAGCTTCTTCGCGAGGTCTTCCGTGGACGAAGCTATAAGAGAGAGCCGGTATCTGGCGTCCTTGCGCCTGCTGTTCAGGGTATAGGCTATGTCCTTTATTGCAGCTTCTTTCCCGCCGCCTCTCGCGAAGCGCGCCAGGCTCTCGGCCTCCCTTACGAGCCCCTCTTTCGTATCCGAGCCTAGGAGAAACGCCTCGGTCGGCCATAAGTCGTTGTGATTGACCCACTCCCTGTTATCGGGATGCTCTTCCAATATCGCGTGAGCGTTTATGCCCCCGAAGCCGAACGCGTTTACGACGGCCCTCCTCGGGAAATCGCCCCTGCCGTGTATCCAGGGCCTTGTCTCTGTGTTGATGTAAAAAGGTGTCTTGTCGACCTCGAGCTTCGGGTTCGGCTTCTCGCACAATGTAGGCGGCAGCACTTTGTGATAGAGCGCTAACGACGTCTTTATGAGCCCGGCTACCCCGGCCGCCGGTATAAGATGGCTTATCATCGATTTGACCGTGCCCAGGGCAACAGACGGCCTTCCGTCCCTTTCGCCGAAGACCCTCCTCAGCGACTGGAGCTCCGTCTCGTCTCCCATCGGCACTCCAGTGCCGTGGGCCTCCACCAGCCCGATGGTCGACGGCGCTATCTTCGCTTCGTCGTAGGCCCTCTGCATCGCGAGCGCCTGCCCCTCGACGCGCGGCGCGAGAAGACCCAAAACCCTGCCGTCGCTCGCCACGCCTACAGATTTCAGTACAGCGTATATCCTGTCGTTGTCCCTCAAGGCGTCTGATTTGCGCTTCAATACAACGAAGCCCACCCCTTCGCCGAGGAGCGTGCCGTCGGCGGCCTCGTCAAAGGCGCGAAGCTCCTCTTTCCTCGAGAGGGCGTTTATCTGGCAGAATATCATGAGTATCGGCGGAGGTATGTACGCGTTCACACCGCCCACTATCGCAAGGTCGTACCTGTGCGCCCCGAGGTCCCTCATACCGTGCTCGATTGCCACGAGAGAGGAGGCGCACGCGGCGTCGACTATGTAGTTCGTGCCCATGAGGTTCAGCCTGTTGGCTATGCGCCCGGCGAGCACGTTCGGCACGAGGCTCGGAGTCGTCTCGGCGGTAAACGGCGGCAGCTTGTCCTTGAGGCACTTCCTTATCCTCTTGAGCTCATCCTCTGAATAATGGGGGTTGAGCTCTCTTAAGATGTCTATGGTCTGGTCTATCACGACCCCGTGCTGATAGAGGTTCGTGACTCCCCTGTTTATGTAGGTGCCCCTGCCGATGATGACGCCGGACTTCTCGGGGTTGATGGTGTCCTTGTCGTAACCGGCGTCGAGCAGGGCCTCGTTCGCGACCCTAAGGGCGAGGTAATGGTCAGGCTCGCCGCCGTCTATCGACTTCGGCATGACCCCGAACTCAAAGGGGTCGAAGGTCGCGAGACTCCCGAGATAGCCGCCTTTTTTGCAGTATATCCTGTCGTTGGAGGCAGACGACGGGTCGTAGTACCTCCCGGCCTCCCAGTCCGGCGGAGGGTCCCCGATGCAGTTGCGCTTGGAGACGATATTCCGCCAATAGGTCCTGACATCGGGCGCGCCGGGGAAGATGCACGACATGCCTATTATAGCTATGTCCTCCACGGCCCTCCCCCGATTACTATTTCCAGCTCTCCTTTTTTGCCGTCGACTATCTCATCTACGAAGAGCCTTCGCCCGTCAACAGGCGGCACAAGCTCTATGCCTTTTTCCGCGAACTGGCTCCGTACTTCTGGTGTGACCATGCCTGTCTTGTCCCAGGGGCCCCAATGTACCGCGAGCACCCTCGCGGGCCAGCGCCTGTCCATGTAGCGGCCTATGCCCTTGACAGCTTCGTTGGCGGCGGCGTAATCGCCCTGCCCCCTGTTGCCGAAAAAGCCCGCAACCGACGTGAAAAACGCCATGAACTTCAAGGAGGCGGGCCTCAGCTTCTCAAGGAATATGAGCGCGCCGTCCACCTTCGTGTCGAATACCCTGTCAAAAGACTCGGGCGTCTTGTCTTCGATGAGCTTGTCCTCGATGACCCCCGCGCCGTGTACGACGCCGTCTATCCTGCCGAAGTCCCTGTATATGCCGTCTATGAGGCTGCCGAAAGCCGCCTCGTCCCTTACGTCCGCTGCGTAGTAGTGCACTTCCGAGCCTGCGTCCTTTATCTTCCTGAGATTCCGGCCCACTTCCCTTTCAGCCAATATCCGCGACAGTTCGCGCTCTATGTCGGTGACAGCGAACTTCACGCCCCTTGCGCGCATATCGGCGATGATGGCTGGTTTAAGCTCTTTGTCCTCGACCCCGGCCGTAGCTGCAGATTCTTTTGACGGGGCGCTTCTGCCAATCAAGATGAGCTTCGGGCCATATCTCTCGGCCATCTCGAGGGCTATCTCAGCGGTAATGCCCCTGGCGCCTCCGGTGATGACGATGACCCAGTCTTTCTGTATCGCATGGCTCTTGCCGTTGGCGCTTATATCTTCGGCCACCGCCTTTATTATCTTCCTGCGTCCGCCCTCGAACCTCACCTCTACCGGGCCATCGCTTGCCATCTCTGAAAGGACAAGGCTCGCGGCCTTTTCCGGCAAGGCCTCTTTTTCGAAAGTCACAGCCTTGCAGCGCACGCCGGGCCACTCTATAGCGGCGGTCTTGAGGAAGCCTGCCGCGCCGTCCTGCCCGGGAAGGCAATCGCCTTCTGTGTTGTCTGCCATGACCGAGAAGAGCCAGCCGAAGCCGCTTTTCGCGGCCTCATCGAGATCGGTTTTCAACGCCTTCGAAAGGAAGTAGAGGCCTTTTACGTCGGAGCGGAGCTCTTTTTTCCTGGACTTGAAATCGGCGGCAGAACTTTTGCGCATCGGCCTCAAGTGTATAAGCCCTTCTACCCGGCCCCTCGCAGAGCGTATCCTGCCTATCGCCTCGCTTACGGCGTCCCAGTCGGAAAGGTCGGTTATCTTCTCGGCCCTCTTTGAACCGTTGCCAGCACCTATAATGAGCGCCTTGCCGCCGTTTGCTTCTATCCGTGAGGCGAGCGCGTCAGCATAGCCGTCGCCGTCGTCGGTAATGAGAACCAGCCCGCTGCCGAATACGGGCGTTTTCGCCGGAACTGGCGCGTCGATTTCCTTAAGGACGAACCTCGGGGCCCCTGAGGAAGAAGGCTTCACCGGAGCGGGCTGAGATTGCGGCCTTTCTGCGCGGCTTGCTTCGCCGTTCCCGAGTACGCGAAGCCCCATGTCGGCAACGCCCTTCATCGTCTTTATCCTTGAAAGCTCGTCGACGGCGGCCTTGAGCTTTCCGCCTGCTTCTCCTTCGAAAGACTTCGCGAAGGCGTTCATTATCTCGACGCGCTTTATCGAATCTATCCCGAGCTCGGCTTCCATGTCGACTTCTGTGTTGAGCATCTCAACGGGGTAGCCCGTCCTTTCGGCGGCCACCTTGAGGAGCGCGTTCATCAGCTCTTTGGCCGTATGGCAAGGAGTGGCCGCTTGCGGCGCGTTTTCAAGCTTACCGCCTTTGGAATCTCCAAGCGCGCCGAGGCTTCTTTTAACTATCGCGTCGAGGGTCTTGAGCTTTGAGAGCTCGTCAGTCATGGCGCGAAGGGCCTCTTTGCCGGGGCCCTCGATTGATTTCACGAAGCCGTTCATTATCTCGACGCGCTTTATCGAATCTATCCCGAGCTCGGCTTCCATGTCGACTTCGGTGTTAAGCATCTCAACGGGGTAGCCTGTCCTTTCGGCGGCTACCTTGAGGAGCGCGTCCATCAGCTCTTTGGCCGTATGGCGCGGAGCGGCCGCAGGGGCGGCGGCTGGAGCGTTTTCAATCTGCTGGCCGGATTCTCCGAGCGCGCCGAGGCTTCTTTCTACTATCGCGTCGAGTGTCTTGAGTTTCGAGAGCTCGTCCGTGATTGCGCGCATGGCCTCTCTTTGACCGCCGTCGAAAGTCTTGACAAAGGCGTTCATTATCTCGACCCGTTTTATCGAATCGATTCCGAGCTCGGCCTCCATGTCGACTTTCGTGTTGAGCATCTCGACAGGGTAGCCCGTCCTCTCGGCGGCTATGCGCAGCAGCTCCGCTGAAACCGTCTCTTTTGAATGGCCCCTTTTGGCCGCCGCTTGAGGGGCGGCCACTTGCGGAACCAGTTCCTTTTTCTCGACGGGCTTTTCCGTTTTAACTATTGGCACCTGTCCGGATTGAATAGCCACCGGAGCTTTCATCGGCGCGTAATCTTCCGGGGCCGAGCCCAGGTACGACATCATGACTTCCTTTTGTGTCTCAAGGAAACGGGACATCATCTGCTGGAACTGCATCAGCACTTCGTGCGATTGCCTGTTCGACGCGAACGGAGCGGCGGCCGCCTGCCCTGGCAGTATCTCATGCCTGGCCTTGAGCTGCGCCTCCCCCTTCTTCGCCATCACGAACCTCTCGGCGGGCCAGCGCGATGAAGCCCTGCCCTGGCGCACTGACGAGCCGTTCACGACCCAGGCCGTCGCGCTCCCCTTGCCCGCTTCAGCAAGTTTGGAGAGGTCGAGCCTGTTGAGCTTACGGCCCCTGTAGAGCCTGTCTAGCGACAGGTTTACGCCGTTTGCGGCGAGCTGCCCGAGGGCCTTCATCATCTGTTGGAGAGATGCACCTGACGCGTCGACCGGCACCGGGAGAAGCTCCCTGCCTTCGAGTATCTGCTTCGTCAGGTTCGTAAGAACGCTTCCAGGGCCGCACTCGATAAATATGCGCGCGCCGGAGGCGTACATAGACTCTATCTCGTCGACGAACCTCACCGGCCTCACTATGTGCTCGACAAGGCTCGTCCTAAGGGTATCTGCGTCAGCCGGGTGCGGCATCGCGGAATTGTTCGAATAGACGTCCATAGAAGGGGCTGACATGCCTATGGTCGAGAGGAAACCGGAAAACCTTGCCTTGGCGGGCGCAACCAGGGGCGAATGGAAGGCCCCCGCAACCGGTATCTGCTGCGACTGGAGGCCTTTTGCCTCGAGCGCGGCAGCGGCTTCCTTCAACGCTTCCCTGCCGCCGGATATGACGGTCTGCTTCGGAGAGTTTATGTTCGCTACGACAACGCCCTTTACAGCCTTTAGAGCCTCTTCTACCTCGGCCGCTCCGGCCTTCACCGCGGCCATCGAGCCGAGGTCAGAGCCTTCGGCCGCTTCTATTATCGAGCGGCCCCTCGCTTCCGACACCCTGTAGAGGTCCTCTTCCGTGAATACTCCCGCAGCAGCGAGGGCCGTGTACTCTCCATAGCTGTGGCCAGCCGACATATCTGGGCGTACGCCAAAAGAGCTCAAGAGCCTGAACGCGCCGAAAGAGGCCGCGCCGAGGGCGCTCTGCGCGATGTTCGTCCTCGCGAGCTCCTTGCGGGCCGCCTTCTCCTCTTCAGGGCTGAAGTGCGGCACAGGGAATATGTAATCCGAAAGCCTTCCGTTCACGCGCTCCGAAAGGACGCAGTCGGCCTTCTCAAAGGCCTCCCGCGCTTCCCTGAAGTGCATCGCCAACTCGGAGAGCATCCCCGGGTATTGCGAGCCCTGGCCGGGAAAGAGGAAGGCCACCTTGCCTTTTACCGGGTTTTCGGTGTAATAGATGCCCCTGGGGTCTGAAATATCCTTCGCCCCTCCGTTGAGCGCTTTTATCGCGGAGAGCGCCTTTTCCATGAGGTCCTCGATCGACGAGGCGACTATCGCCAGTTTGTACCGGGCCTCTTTCGAGGAATTTTCCAGGTGCACGGTATAGGCGAGCTCTGAGAGGCTTACGCCCCTGGCACCCGTAAGCTGCTCCTTGAAAGCGGAGAGTGCCGCTGCCATTTGAGAGGCGCTGTCAGCGGACCATATGAAGAGCTCGTGCTTGAGGCTGCCCGCCATGCACTCGGAGCCGTACTCCTCGAGCACCGCGTGGAAGTTGGTCCCTCCGAAGCCGAAGGCGTTAACACCGGCCCTTCTCGGGAACTCGTTTGCCATCCAGGGCCTCGCCTCGATGTTGAGATAGAGCGGGCCTGTCTTGAAGTCAGCCTTGGGGTTTGGCTTGTCTACGCCCGCGGTTGGCGGCATTGTCTTGTAATAGAGAGAAAGAGCGGCCTTCAATATGCCGGCGAGCCCGGCCGCGCCCTTTGTATGGCCTATCATCGATTTCACCGAGCCTATGGCGCAGCCCCTCACGGGAGCGCCGTTCTCCTTCAGAAGAAGGCTTGCCGACTCGGCCTCTGTCTGGTCGCCCACGACGGTGCCGGTGCCGTGCGCCTCTATGAGGCCGAGCGTGGCCGGTGAGAAGCCCGCCTTTGAGTAGGCCCTCTTCATCGCCGCGAGCTGGCCCATCGGGTTGGGGGCGGTCATGCCCTTTTGCCTGCCGTCGCTCGACCCGGCGACTGATTTAATGACAGCGTATATCCTGTCGCCGTCGCGCTCCGCGTCGGCGAGCCTCTTTAGTACAAGGAATACCACGCCCTCGCTTATGACCGTGCCGTCGGCCTTCTCGTCGAAGACGCTGCATTTGCCGCTCTTGGAGAGCGCGTGGGTCTTGCAGAAGCACAGATATGCGAAGGGGTTCTGGCCAGCGTCCGCTCCGCCCACGAGCACGGTGTCGCTCGTGCCCGACTCAAGCTCCCTGCACCCGTCGTACAGGGCCGCGAGAGAAGAGGCGCACGCGGCATCTACCGTATAGTTCACCCCTCCCAGGTTGAACCTGTTCGCGACCCTCCCGGCAAGCACGTTCATGAGGATGCCGGGGAAGGAGTCCTCGGTCCAGTCAGGCAGGAACTTGAAGGCCTCTTCAGGAGATTCGAAGAACGACGTAAGGGCCGAGCGCAGCACGTATGCCTGCCCGAGCTCCCCGATGCCGCCGCCGGTGCCTATGATGACCGACGTGCTCTCGCGGTCAAAGCCTTTTTCAAGGAAGCCCGCGTCCTTCAAGGCGGCACGGGCCGCCTCAAGCGTAAGCAGGTGCAAAGGCTCTATCGATTTCAGAGTGCTCGGCGGCATGCCGTAGACAAGCGGGTCAAAGGGGACGTCCTCGAGAAAGCCGCCAATCGTCGAATAGACCCTGTCCTTCGTCTCGGGGTCCTTATCGAAGTACTGCCTCGTGTCCCACCTGTCGGCCGGGACCTCTCTTATCGAAATCTTCTTGCCGAGGATGTTCTCCCAGTACTTGCCAGCGTCAAGCGCCCCCGGAAGAAGGCAGGAGGCCCCGACTATCGCTATGTCCGATCTTGAGCCGCATTCGACTTCCCTTTTCGAAGCCACAAGCGCGGTGGAGGCTTCCGAGACCTCCTCATGGAGCTCTTTTATGGTTGTTGCCCTCTCGCGGCAGGCCGCGAGCTGCCCGACCATGAAAAGCCCTTCCCTTTTCTGCATCTCCGGGTCAACTGGCACGAGATAGGGCTGGCCTTTTTCTCCGGCGCGCCTGTTCCTGTCGAGCCCCTTCGAGGCTATCCTCGACTTTCCGAGGATAAGCTCCTCGAGGGTCTTCCTCACCTCTTCCGCGGCGGCCCCTTCGGCGCGCATCTTTTTTTTCAAATTATTGAACGAGTCCGCGAACGGGCCCTCAGTCGACCTGACCGAGTGGCCCGGGCTTATCTCAAGCACCCGTGTGACTTTGCAGGCTATGGCATTCTCCTGGAAGACCGGAGAGATGGCCCCGGTAGCGGTTATCTCCTCAGTGAACAGGTATGCCGTTCCGAGCAGCACGCCTGCTTTCACGCCTTTTTTCGCAAGGGGGCCCATGATGACGGCACACATCGCGGCTGAGACAGAGTCGTGTATACCGCCAGCGAAAAGTATCTCGAACTCGCCGGGCCTGTGCTGGCCGGACTTGATGAGAGATTCGAGCTTCCTTACCATCCCCTCCCATAATACGAATGAGGTCTTGGGGCCGATGTGGCCGCCGCACTCGTTGCCCTCGAATATGAAACGCCTCAGCCCCTCCTCGACGAACATCTCCAATATCGAAGCGGACTGCACATGGGTAAAGGTCTTTATGCCGAGCGATTCGAGCTCTTTTGCCTGGGCTGGCATGCCTCCGGCAAGCACCGCGTAAGCCGGTGAAAAAAGGGAGAGCGCCTTGAGCTGTTCCCTGTAAAGCTCCTCCGGGTTGAAACCGAGTAGACCCACGCCCCAGGGCCTCTCACCCAGCGCTGAGGCAGTCTCCTTGAGGATCCCTTCGGCTTCGTCTTTTTTCAGTGTTGAGATGGCTATGAAAGGCAGGCCGTTGTTCCTGGCGACTTCTTTGGCAAAGGCCGGGCAGTCGCTTACGCGTGCCATGGGCCCCTGAAAGACAGGGAAGTCGACCCCTATGGACTTTGCCAGCGGAGCGCCCTTCGCCAGCGGCTTCGCTGTTTTGGCAGAGGAGACGTGCCAGGCAAGAGAGGCCTTCAACGCCCTGAATGCCTTCTCAACGGTCGCGTATTTGGAAAAACTGGACGCGAACGAGGCGTCCTGGCCGAGCGGCCAAAGCTGGCCGTCTTCCCAGCCGACGAGGCCCAGCATGAACTCATGCCATTCATCCGGCGTGGGTGCGGAAGCCTCTTTGGCATTCATTTTTTCAATAGACGGGTTTCCCGGCCTCGCGTAGACCCTCCAGGGGCAACCGAAGTCAAGGCCCGGCAAGGCGGTCTCGCTGCCGTCCATTCTCGAAACGGCCGATTTGACGACATCTTTTACAGAAGATTCTTCAAGGAGAAGCAGCTGGGAGTCGAGCACGGCCCCTGAGGCGCCTGCCATGTAACAGGCGGCTATCGTGGAGAGCCCCACTCCGCCATGCGCCCAGACGGGTATAGTCACCTTGCCTGCCAGCTCCTGGAGGAGTACAAAAGAGGTCAGCTCTCCGGCCGGGCCAGCGGCCTCTGTTCCCCTGGCAACTATCCCGTCAAAGCCGTCCTTCTGGGCCTTGAGCGCCTCGTCAAGCGAGCGCGCCTCTTGAAAGACCCGCACCCCCTTGCCGCGTAAAAAGCGCAGAAGGCCGGAGACCTTAATGTCCTGTTTTCTTGAGGTAATTATGACAAGGCGGATGTTTTCGGAAAGGATGCCTGTTATGGCATCTGCCCTGGATGCGTCTATTCTTATGCCGAGGGAGCCTTTTTTACCCGAAAGACGGTTTAAGGCAGCCGCGATGGCGTCAGTGCGGACGAGCTCCAGGTCCAGCACACCTGTGTTGCCGGAGCTTGCGGCTGCCAGCGGTATGTCTGGGTCTGCCGTACACGGAGGAGAGTAGGCGGCCAGGCTGAAAGAGCCGTATGTATTTGTTAACTCTGGAAAAATTGCCATAGCATTCACCTGCGGCGTCAACAAAAACCGGTTTGGAAATTGTCATTGAGGGGAGCGGCCCCAGAGCAAATTGTAAAAAGCTTTGTTCAAACAATACTATCGGCCCGTCCATGCGCTTACTGAAGTATAAAATACCCTCAGTAGCGTCCATTGTTCAAGGGAAATGGCGCGGCCCGATATAATGTGCAGATTTTTCCGGTTTTTTTCAATGACTTACAGCACAAAGAGCCTGAACGGCTTATTCAGTAGAAAAACGCGGCTTATCACCGTTTTTTTACTGTTTCCAAAGCCGCTCAGGGGCGCCTATTTCAGGTCAGCTTTCTTTTCCTGACATAGAACCACCCGCCGCCCATCACGCCCACGGCAAAAAGCACCAGGGTGCCCGGCTCAGGCACGGTGCTGGTCACGCCGTTCACAAGGCCGAAATAGAGCGTGCTGCTCTTCTCGAAACCGATAAGATATTGGTCCGGGGCTGTCCACGAAGGGAATGTGGCGGAAAGGTCCAACAAAGATGTGTTCAGGATATGCTGCGTGTAAATGGTGTCGATACCGGCCAGCGTTTCGATTGAAAGAAAAAAGCCGATATCAGACGTTGAGACGGGAAAAAGGTCCTGCAGGGTAAACCCGGCGTCAGCGTCCCTTACTACACCGGTGCCAAAGTTTATGGTGGCTGACTGAACATTGCCGGGCGTAGTCTGGTCTGCCGGGTCGAAAACCGTTATCAGGTCGGCAGGGTTGTCTATAAAATAAAAGCCGAAGGTCGTACCGGCCCCGAGCGCGCCGAGTAAGTCATAGAGCTCGACCGTACCGGCGAACACGTCCGGGCTGAAGGTCTCGGAACCGTTGTCACTTGCCCACATGGCGGGGTTCGGGTTCACTATGGTCGCATTTACACTTCCACTCGAGAAGTGCAAAAGAACGGCGATCAGAACGATCAGTAATTTTTTCATACAGCCTCCTTGCAGATAAGTAATCCCTTAGAAAGAAAATTAAGCAAAAAATGTGCCTGAATCAAAAACCTGATTTTGCAAAACCTTGACTCTACAAGTACATGAAAATGTAAAAAAAGCTGACATATTGAAGGAATTTTTTACACTTGGATATACTTTAGCCGCTAAAGCCTTATAAGGCGTTTATAGTTTTTTAACGCCTGTTTGAGACCACATAAAGCTCACTGATGTTTATACTATTTCCCGGCCGAAGAGTCGATAACAACATATCGCTATTATTTCCAGCTGTCAAAAAGCCGGCCCTTCGGGAACCGCCTGAAAGATTCCGGGGGGAATGTACCTCTATAGCTGCGATAATGAAAGACTTGCTTGAGGAAGTATATCAATAATCAATAGTTAGCAGTTTTCTCCTGAACAGGTCTTCCAAAAAAAACAGCCCAGGACCTTTGATGCTCCCGGGCTGTCTCGTTTCATAATGCCTGTCGAAAAAAATTTATGCGGCAATCTGGTCGAATTTGTTGTACAGGATATTTTCTTCCTTGCTGATCCTGGTCTTGATGGCGACCGTTATCTTTCCCAGGTCCCTGGCGAATGAAAATTTTTCTCCGCCCTTCGAATACTTTTCCACAAACTCAAGCGCTGTCTTGGCAACTGAATCCATGTCCTGGGCAAACATATGAAGCGTCTGCTTGAGGTTGTCGTCTTTTTCAGCGGCCTTTTTGAGAACAGGATAGAGCTGGGTATCTTCTTTGCGCAGATGAGACAATAATATGGTTTTTATTGATAATATCCAGGCCTGAGTTTCCTTTGAATCGATGTTGGCGCTCCTGAGCTTTTCAAACAAGGCCAGTACCGACTCATGGTCTTTTTTCAATTCGTATACGAGTATCGAAGGCATTCCGGTTCTCCTTTTATTGTATTACTTTCCGACCAGCCTTGTAATTTATCGGCAGCATACGGAGAAACTTTATGTTTCAGTGACACTCTGGTTAAATGTTTTGAGCAGACAGCGCAGCAGCAACTAGATTATTGAGAGAAAAAACTGGCGGAGGGTGAGGGACTCGAACCCACCTCCCATTACCGTAACCAGTTGATTTATAAATATAATTTATCGCTTAAATTAGTCTTGGGGACAGTCTGGGGACACACTTTTTAACTCCGTTTAATTTTGAAAATAAAACTCGTTCAACTGCCCACTCGGCTCACTCGCCAGCGCTAAGACGATTTTAACAAAGAGACGACCTTTTCGACGAATTCCTCGGCTATTGATACGGCCTCTTTGGCTTCTTTGTCGGAGATAGTCCCAACCGTGTCATAGGTGGCGCGATTGCGCTTACGGCGCATTCGGTCCATGACGGCCAGGGCATCTTCATATTCCCGGCCAAGTGCGATCTCCAGGAACTGAACCACTGTAGCATGATGTGCCTCTCCGTCAGTGCGATAGCCCTTTGAAAACATGAAGGCCCGCCCCGCCTGTTGCATCGCGTTATAAGCGATATTGAAAGCCCACTCAGGACTTGTCTCTAAGACAGACCGGGCTGTAGAGACATCCCGTTTGGCTATGGCGAGGCAGTCTTCGACCTGTTTTTTGGAGAAGCGACCACTTTTTATGCGTCCTTCTTCAAGCAGCTTGGAGTAATCTGTCATCGACCTTCCCAATCAGCATTATTCTGGGGCCTGATAGGACCTCGTGTACGAAGTCGCCTTTTTGACCAAGTCTCTTTTCCGCTTCGCTTCGCGTATAGATCGTGTAATTGATTTCCCGGTTCAGGCGGCGCTCGATATGTGACACGGCCGGAGCCACTTCGCGGTCCGTTGCCTCACCTATTATCATGAGGTCTATATCGCTTGTTGCTGCCGCCTCACCGCTTGCATAGGACCCAAATATAAAGGCAAGCTCAATGTCTGGAAACTTCTCGAGGGCCGCCTTTAGCTCTGCACCGGCTCCGCTGGTCTTGAGAAAGATGTTCATGAGGTCAGATATGATCGGTGAATCTTTACTGAGAGAATAGTGTTTCTGTTTTCCAATCATCTCGTGTTTGAGTATAACGGCCTTCTCAAGGTGCGATAGTTCCCTTGCCAGAGTCCCCGGAGGCTCTTTGAGAACCGAAGCCAGATGCCGGATGTAGAAGTCTTCCCCTGGATGAAAAAAGAAATGGGACAAAACTTTCACTCTGAGTTTTGATGAGAACAGGTATTTCAATGTCAGAGGAACAGTATCCATATCATTCACCATGTCGCTTTTTTAGCTACGATTGTAGCTAAATCAGCAACAGTTGTCAAGTCAGGATTATTTGAGAATTTGTCGCGGATTGTGCAGACGCTGTCTGCAATTTTTCATTATGTAATTGGCCAGACGCTGTCTGGCTTTTCTGAGAAAATGAAGGAGTAGCCAATTACTGTCTATTCTATCGGCCGATAGAGGTTAATGAATTATCATGCAAATAGCGCCCTTTATATTATTCATCACTCAGCTTTTTTAGACCAGCTCGGCTACTCAACTCCACAACCTGGCCCTGCTTGCTGAAAGCTATTCTCTGATTTTCAATGGTGGAATGGGCGTATTTGAGGGTCGTCCTTATGTCGGTATGACCGAGGATGTCGCCGATGGATTTAAGGTCAGCCCCGTCTTTAAGCAGGTTCGAAGCGAGGGAATGGCGCGTTGCATTGTAGAGCGGCAGGTCCAGCTTTTTTGCCGTTTGCACCTCAGCCCATATCTTGTTTATGGTATTCTGCGCGTAAGGCCTATTGGTGCGCGGGTTGAGAAAAACGAACGCCTCGGGATGTTTGCCACTGCAATGCTCCTTTAAAAGCGTCAGTACAACTGGGTTAATGGCCCTCGGCCTTGATACCTTGCCCTTCACCCTTTCCCTTATGATCCTGTCCGAGTAAGTCCTTAAGACAATAAAGCATTCGTTTTCAAAATCTATATCCCTGACCTTCAAGGCCCTGGCTTCTCCTGGCCTTATGCCCTGAAAGGCGAGAAAGGTGAATATGGGCCTGTCGCTTTCTGGAATGGCATTGAGGAGTTCATGCTGGGTGACCCTGTCGATCCAGCGTGGGGCCTTCCTGTCGAGGGTTACTGTTGGGAAGGCAGGCTTTTTCTCAATCTTATCGAGCCGGCGAAGGATATTGAAGAAGTTCTCAAGCGCGTTTATAATATTTTTGATGTACTTAAGGCTTAACCCTGACGGCAGCTTCTCATAGAACTGCTGTATGTGGTATGTCCTGATCTCGCGCACGTCAATGCCTTTGAAAGACTTGAGATAGAACTCGTCTTTGTAACGTTTGAGGCACCTTGTATAACTTTGAGCGAGATTTCCTTTCTCCCTTTCCTTGTCCTTGCTCTCGTACCAGGCCTCGATGAGAGTCTCAAAAAGAAAGGTCTTCAGGTCCGCTGATACGTATTTCGATGGGTCGAAGATGTGCTGGTCGATCTCGTAGCGAATAGCTTCGAGGACTCTCGCGGCTCTCCGGTGGCTGTCGAGAAGATGGCCGTGACGGTCGGAGTATATTTTGATGCGCCCGTGCCTCTTTACGTAAATGTCAATAAAGCACCGCCCGGGCGTTGTTTTGCACTTCTTACAACCCAGCGGATTCCCCTTGAACGGACCTCGGCACTTGGGGCACTTTTCCTTTGTCCTTATTGTCCCAGACATGCTTAAAGTATCGTCCATCTGCCTTTTCCTTGTCAACACAGAAAAACTCTACCCGTAGCCACCATCGCCGCTATCCGACGTCGGGTGGCGCCCTTTCGTAAAGCCTCCAGAAAGGTATTACCTCCGAATGAGGAATTTACGATGCCTTGGACAAAAAAAATCGTCGAACTGGGGTAATTTCGTACCATGTCCGGCAGAATGGATTTTATTAATTTAAAGTGAGGTTACCTGAGGCAGACGTACTGAAAGGTAAGAGGCTGATTATCAATCTGTTTTCCAACAGAAAAGGGGTTCCGTACCTTAATCTTTTAACATCTTCAAAAGCCTTTCTATCTCGTTTTCCTTTTCCTCGTTTATAATTGCAAGCAGGATGCTCTTCCAATTATTCCGGCCTCCGTCATTGCCCAGTTCAGCGTAAAATTTCTTTTGTATCTTCTCAATAAGACCGCCGTCTCCTGAACCAGGCGCTTTTCTATCCGCAAGAATTTTATATAACGATTCAAAGCTACCCTCCAGCTTCCTGTGTACAGCCTCCCTCTTCATCCCGGCATCGTCGAATTTGATAAGCCGTTTTATCTGCTCGTTAGTGGGAAGGGTTGTCGCCGGCTTTATTTTCTTTCTCAGAAAATTGAGCAGCTCCGGCGTTGTCAACGCGTTGATTTCGACCCTGCGACTGCGACACCGGTCATCTTTTTTGATTTGCTTTTTCCTGCTCATCTTGCCTATATCCACGAAAAAAAACCTTTTTTCCTCATCGGATAGCTTATTGAAGAGTTCATTGTATGTTTTCCTGGACTCATAGACCTCTGCATCGAACGCTTTTATATCTCCGTTTCCATCAAACTCAACCTTTTTAAGATCCAAAAGGTCGGCATAAGTAAGGCCTATGTCGATAACGTTCAGTGGCCGCTCAAATGTATGGCCGCCCTCAGCTATTCTTTCGTGTATCAGGTAACCGCTCAGGTCGCAGTCGTGCAGGACGTACACCTCCATGCCGCGGGAGATGAAAAACTCCATGAGTGTCTTCTGAGCCCTTGTGCTGAACCCCTGCCCCAGGATGAGCGCGAGGCCGAGCTCGTCGAGAATACCTGAGTTCTTGAGCACTTCGCTGAAGCCCTGCTTCTCTATAAAGAGGACTTTTTTGCGCTCGAGTTCATACGGAAGGTCAAATTCCAGACGCGATGATTCGAACCTGGCAGGGACGATTCTGGATTCGCACTCAGTTAAAGAGGAAAATCTCTTAATAAGCTCTGCCGTGTCTTTTGTTCCGAGGGGGACCTCGGTCGTGGAAATCGGGTCGTAGAAGAAGCCGCGCCGTTCCAGGAGTATCTTTTCCTGAAGCCATGGCATTTTCTTGTAGAACTCTGTCAGGATTTCGTTCCTGAACCTGTTGGAATCGTGACCGGTCAAGCTTATCTCATGGCCGGTATTCATGTTTACGATTCGTCTGACAGAATAAAATACCTGCCTTACGAATGATTGACACTCCCAATTTCCTGTAGCTTCCTTTCCTCCCTCAAGAAAATACCGGCGCATCAATTCTATCTTCGAGTATTTTCTTTTCCCAACCGGCGACTTCGCCGTTTTTCCATTTTTCTGTAATCGTCTTACCTCCCTGACAACGTCATGTACAAGGAACTCGGTCAGTTTTATAAGTTTTGCTTTAGGGCTGATCTCCTCCTTTGCCTCCGAACCCCGTTTCCATTTCTTAGCGGCGTCGTCAAAAAAATCGTCATCGTCCATCTCCCCAAGGTAGATATCCGCCTTTGACTTATCATGGAATTCTATGGCAGGGGAGATTAGATGGATAAACAGAGTGTACCCCGTGAGCAACTCATCAAAAAAATACGCCCTGTTCAGCAACTCGCCAAACTCCGATACAAGATATTTGCCATCGCAGAAATCAATAAGATCTTCATCCCACTTGAAAGGCATGGGTCTGTAAACGATGGAGTGGTTTACCGCAGCCAGAACCCTGTTCCGCGATGCAGCATCAGAGGCGTGATTCTCTTTAAGGCCGCCAAAAATCTTCTCGATTAGTTCTCGCTCGATTTTCCTGTCAGCGATTGTAGTTTTTGGATATTCTTTTTTCTCGAGGTCCTTTGCAAGGAAGCCTTCGATCACGAAAGGTATGGTTGCTCCATTCCTCCTCAGTTTGCCTGCGGCCATCTTGTAACGAAGACCCTTTCCATAAATCTTCCTAAAGATACTTTTCCCGACCGTCTTTTTCCCGAACAATCTGTGGTCCGGCGCTCCTGTAGTCTTCTTGAGGCTTTCATAAAGACTTCTTATTGATTCCTCATCCGGTCTCCCTTCCCTGAAAAGACCTTTGAGTTTTTTGTACTTTGATATCGGAAGATTTCCAGAGACATCGGAGAAGACTGAACAGAATTGTTTTATGGTCTCGCGTGTGTTGTTCTGGTACCTTAGCACAAGAAGCGACATAAAAGACTCAAGGGCATAGTAATGCACTGAATTGTTGTATTTTTTTAACCTTGTTCCAGCTCTTGCCGTATTATCTACCGACGGAAAATCGATTTCACCGTCATTGCCGGAGACATATCGAAAATCTACGCATGGATTAACGAGCCTGTACGCCTCGATGGTCTCGATGACCTCTTCTTTACTTATCTCCACCCCAGATATATAGACGCCGCTTTCAAAACTTGTGTCCTCGATATATTTTATGAATCCCCTGCCCATCTCTTGTTCACCCAACGCAAGAGAGACACGATCAGGTCTGTATGTGATTTTCTTGCCGTCACAGACAAAGGACAGCCCGTAATCTTTCACGCAGCATATTCCGATGATGGTTTTCAGGGCATTGCCCTGCGCACCTCGCGCGATCGCACGGTAGCTTCTCTTCGAGGATACGAAGTGGTCGAAATCATAAATCCTGATTAGGGCCTTTTCAGGGATACCGCCAGCGCTGTCGCAGATTCCAAACTCTTGTGACTCCTTTGAATGGATGATTTTGATGCGCTTCTCCCGAACTTTCAGCTCATCAAGCGCATCCAGGGAATTGTCGATCAACTCCTTCAGAAAGACCCTGTGCCACTCGCTTTCTGTCAGGCCGGTCGTTGTCTCAAGCCCCTTGCGCGTGAAATACTCGCTGACGCGTTTCTCCGCGAGCAAGAGTTTTTTACTGCTCATACCAAAGGTCCTTATTTAAGAAAGATAATTGATAGCAATGGTTTTCCTCGTTGTTCCTGAAGCAAGCCAAGCAATAAAAATGCTTTTTTTTCTCTATCCTTCGCTGTAACTATTTGATTTACGTGCTGTCCCTCTTAAGCCAGGCAGTCATGCCGCTTAACCTGATATTACATTTTCTGGGCAATTTGAGTCAAGTTTTCCTTCTTACCCGACCTGAGCTTGCCGCAGAAATTCATCTTTTATCGTTATCCTGTGGGAGTTGTGTAAACGCCAAAATCAGCCGATTAGGTGAGGGGTCGTATCCGAGAAATTTACGCTGTAATAACCATGGAAGAAAATTGATATTTCGCCTATTTTTTGCATTGCATGTAGTAAGCAGGTAAGCATGAAAGAGGCTGTCGGGCTTTTTTCCTGAATGTTTCTGGACAGAGGATATGCCCGAGGGCATGCGTTTGGGCATGGTCGGGACCAAATCTGGTCCATTTTTCCAGAAAGAAGAAGACAAATTCAGAAAAGACCCAAATCTAGCCCATAATCGCTGATTCCTTCGGAAAATCACCAACTTTAAGAATGACACATCGGCTCATCCGGAATGTGCCCGTGAACCGTCTATATAGAGCATCATAACTTTGCATCCCTATGTTGGTTCTCAGCTCGTCGTTGAGGCGCACCCAAAAGTGCGCTTCACTCCTCACCTTCATCGTGCCTTAGTCTGCTTTGTTCTGACGCTTTGTATAATTTTTAACAAATTATCTGTGGCACAAAGACCTTGGCTGAAAATACTGCTTTTAAGCCATTTCATAGACTTTGCCGAAGCATGCTTCGGATCTGCATCTCTTTTCCGCTTTTTTTAGATTTTTCTCCCCTATCAGATGATTTTCAAACATTCGCGGTAATACATATATGGAGCTTATCGTCTCCGTCAAGAGTTGCGTATGGCAACCGGACATTTCAGTAGGCGCTTAGCCGAAACTTTTTTAAAAAACTCGCACTGCTTAAAGGGCGTAGTCTGCCCTGGATCCGGCTGTATCATGCCGGTTAAGACATAACATATAAATACTTATATGTCGGCTCTATAAAACTTACTCGGGACGCCATGAAATTGATTGGCTCCACCCCTAAACGGAAGGACTCACCATGAATCAGGAAAAATATGTCGCAACCGGACTCAGGCTGGTCAAAGGCCTCATCGACCATTTTCAGTGCGTGTTTCTGAAGACCCTCTTTAACGGTTTCAGCGATAAAAAACGCCTTCAGTGGCTTGAGTGGACATGTCACACCCTTTACCCGGAGACGAGATGGATGAAGCTGGACCGGTGGATGGAAGGGATGTTCAGAGGCGACATGAACAGAAGTCCAGGTAAGGTGGCTTCGATGAGCGTCAACTACTTCAGGATGAAATCAAGGATGTATCCGTTCCTGGTAAAAATGGCTCAGAGGATTAAAAACAGGGTTTTGATGAGGCAGCGGAGGCACCAGGAGGAATATGCCAGCCAGGAAGACGAGTGGCAGGGTTGACGTTTGCCCTTTTCAGCGGTTTGGTGCGTTTGGCGGTTCATAGGTTTTGTCATTGAAGCATTATTATGCTCGACTGGGTTGTCTATCACGCTTCCTGTCATATCTGCGTCACCCGGTAAGTGAGTAGATTGAGAACTTTAGGGTAATACATATTTGGAGCCTTTGAGGAACGATTAACTTAACCCTTAAACTAAAGGAGGTTTCCCATGACACAGGAAAAAAACGCAATCACTGCCGCCAGGATGATCAAGTCTGTAGATGATCATCATCAAAAGCTTTTTATCGAGGGTCTTCTTGCAGGGTTCAGTGAAGCCCAGCGCCTTCAGTGGATGCAGTTGGTTTGTGAGATGACCTATCCCGATCTCGTATGGGATGATCTGGAGGCACTGATGGAGAAAAATTTCGAGAAGGACATGAAAAAGACCCCATCGGATGTGGCGTCCTTATGCCAGCGCCACTTTGAAATGAGCCCCAAGACGCTGCCTTTTCTCGTAAAGGTAGCTCAGCGGGTAAAACTAAGGGTAAGAACACGGATGAGAAGGCATCCTGACAAGCAACAAAAAGCACGGGAGGATTGATATGAGGACCAATTTAAAGGAAAGGGCAGGGCGTCTTGCGAGGTATGTAATCCGTCTGGATGAGATCCATCAGAGGCATTTTATCTCAACCCTGTTCGAGTGCTTTAGCGAAAAAGATCGTTTTAAACGGCTCGAGTGGTCAGCCACTCGGTATACCCCAAAAGCAAAGGGCTCAAGAGCAACAACTGGATGGAAAAAGTCTTTACACAGGACATGAAGAAGACCCCGATGGGGGTGGTTTCCATGTGCAGACATTACTTTGGAATCAATTCAAAGATGATGCCGTTCCTTATCAAGACGGAGCAGAGGATTAAAATGAGGATAAGAATGAGACGGGCAGGCACCCGAAGAAACCTGCAGACTCGGAGACCGTGGAGGCTTAAGGCCGGGCCCCCTTCAGCGCGTTTGGTGCGTTTGGTGGTTTAGCGCTCTTTGTCGGTGCTCATGGTTAAGGCGGAGGTTGCGATGCTTTTGATGTCAAGTGCTGTTATGTTTATTCGTGTGTGTGCTTTCTGAAAAACGAAGCGGCCTTAGCCTTGTCCATCTTCCCTTCGGCAACCAAGCGCACCATGGCCTCGAAGCTAACCTCGCTGGCATGAAGTTCAAATCCGTTCATTAGGAGGAACACTAAGGCAGCTACCGCGCCGGTGCGCTTGTTCCCGTCCACAAAAGGATGATTGCGTATTATGTGGAAGAGGTAGGCTGCGGCCATCTCGCAGATATCGGCATGCAGGTAATCCCCGCTATAGCCAGCGGCGGGCATCGCTATGACGGATTGTAGCAGTTCAATGTCTCGGATGCCGGGGCTTCCGCCGTACCGCGCTATCTGGTTGCTGTGGATTTCGATGACCTCATCGAGGTCCAGAAAGACAGGTTCCATCAGCTTGCGAGCTTCTTAAGCGCGCGGCCATACTTCCGGTTGACCTTTTCAATAGCCTCCTCGAATTGCTTCCGGCGTTTTTCATCCCTCACCGGTGAGATTATGAGCATCTTGCCGTCGGTAGAGATGTCGAGCGGGGTCTTGTCGTCAATATCGAGGAGTTCGAGCACGCCTTTGTCTATTACGAGCGCCAGGCTGTTGCCGTGCTTGGTAAGCTTTTTTATCAAGGCAGTACCTCCAGAAGTCCGTAGTTACATTGTTACTACATTGTATCATCAAGATTGACTGGCGTCAATATGGGGATTTAATTACTGACTATGCCCCCGAACGGTGCGAATCAGCATCTCTTGGTGCTTATGCTTTTTGACCGAAGATTCTCCCTCAGGGACTCACCTTCGTGGTTCTTTTTCACGGCAGCCACATCGCATAGGCATACTGTGTTGCTGAAGTTGCATAATTCCGATTCATACCCTGAAAGTTACCAGAGCATCCAGGAGCGGACTCCTCCTTATTTCATATTTCCTCATCAAAAACTCCTTGGAAAGAACTTTTACCTCGGCCAGACCGAAAAACTCAGCGAAGCCCTCAAGGCTACGGAAGACGTAGCACCGGCCGACGGTTTTCTCGTTGGTCGCGTAGGGGTGGTCAGGGACTTCCGCAAGTGCCATGGGAAAGGCCTGAATGAACTTCTCCTTATAGAATTCCGGGGGTCTGAACTCGTCGCCATACTTATGGAGTAGATAGAGGGTGTAGAGGAATGAGCGCTGTACGATGGTGAGGTCAGAGTAGCCGTCGCAATAAGCCCAGTTGAAAGCCTGGGTATAAGCCCTGAAAAGTTCCAGATAAACGCCGCCCCTGCTACTTTCCAGAGCAAGGCGGCACTTTTTTGTGAGTATGAACTTGTCTTTGTACTTCCTGATAAGCCCGGCCATGCCAGCCACAATCCTAACGGTGTGTAAGTCGAAAAAATCAGGCTCTGTGTTTATCCCGCCCAAAAGAGCCTTGTCCGGATATATCTCTGAATAAGTCATAGCCGCCTCCCGACAGAACTGCCTCGGCAGGTTACCCTTTGCAGTGGCCTTGAGTCCGTCAGTGCCTATGGCATCGGCAAGGAGGGAAAAGAGCTTCAAGACAGGCGCCTCAGGCTGACAGTTCAGTCCTTCGGCAAAGGAGGCAATGCCAGGGGAGGAAAAAGGGAAGTCAAGGAACCTGTGCATCTGTCCAGGCGACAGACCGGAGAATTCAGCAAGGGGTGTCCAGTTCCTGCGTTCCATAACGCGATTGGCAACTGCCTGCGCCTCGGCGAGAGAGCCAGCGGGGCGGTCATCGAATTCTTTTCTGATCTCCTCTGCTATTTCCTGCGCCACTGGGAGTAGCGTCTTGGTGGCCTGTCCAGACATACAGCACTTTTTGAACTTTTTGCCGCTTCCGCAGGGACAAAGGTCGTTTCTGCCTGCTTTCATGCGCCCTCATTAGTATGTTTTAAATGCTGGGAATATTAACGCCAGCGTCGGCAGGTAGGTTGTTGCTTATGATGCTATCATTGTGCAGCGTAAACGACTTCACCGGCTTTTGCGTATTCAACAACTGAAGACTCCCCCTTACTCCACTCATCCGGCGTCATTGCTATGGCCTCTATAGGCTCGAACACCTCGTATATGGCGTCTGAGAGGATATCTATCCATTCACGGTAACCCTTGCCGATAAAGTCCTCTGGTAAAACAATGCGATTGTTATCGGTACCTTATGTTGCTCATTTCAGACTGGCCAAATAAGCGAGAACAGTTCCACTGCAGGATGTTTGAATGGAACGTCAAGCTCAACTTTTTTTGTAGAGACAAGATCTATTCCGGATGCAACGATCTCACGGATTTCTTCAACATTAGCAGGGGGTACCGATGAGTCAGCCTTGACGTCCCGGCCTAAGGCTATACCATTCAATTCAAGCAGCAGTTCCCAATCGTGAAGCATTCGAAGGCCTTCTTGGGAGTGGACAATACCGACAATTTTGCTGCGAATGCTGGTCCTTTCGCTGGTAACGCTGTCAAACACCCTAAACAGAAGCACAGGCTGCTTGAGCCTAGCAGCAGGAATGGCTGCAACGCTTGAGGTGCCGTCCAGCGCCTGCTTGAGAGCCTGGTCGATGACCTTATGGCCAACACCAAGTACCCGTTTTGCTGCATCCATTCCACGCAGATTTCGATCAAATACCATTTCTTCATAAGACGCCTTTACCCCTGGATCAACGAGCCACCTATCAGGAGTTTTGAAAGATAAGCCTTGCTCCTCCTTTATAGCACGCCTGCCATTCACGGTGAGCATTGCTTCCAGAAAGGGCTGAAGCGCCGGCAAATCAATGCGTGGGATCTTATCGGAGACCTCTTTATAGTCAAAACGGCTACTGTTACCGATTATTTTTTTTACCGTATCAACTGCGTCAGAACCGCCAAATCGGGCTGTTTTCGAATCAAACCATCTGCTTAGCGAATCAGATGCTAAAGCGGCTCCGCCCGTAAAAATCTCATTGAACATGGAAGGGGAAGTCATGCCAAGAACAAGCTGGAGGAGATCCTCAGGTTCATCCATAGCCGACCCGAGTGCCTGCATGATGCTGTTGATTTTTGTGTTCAACTTGTCCCAGATTCTTGATTCGACCGTGTCAGGGTTGCGCAAAGTGACTACTTCGACTTGACGGGTCTGGCCATACCGGTTGAGTCGGCCAACGCGCTGATGAAGGCGCATCGGGTTCCAAGGGAGGTCAACATGAATAAGGCTGTGACAGCGCTCTTGGAGGTCAATCCCTTCGCCACCAGCTTCGGTACACACGATAAAGCGAACCTTCCCCAAGTTGAATCTTTCTGACGCATTTTCACGAGCGTCATTAAGTACCAACACCCTTCCGTTGGAATCGACCACACCTTCCGCACGATTGTCACCATTGATGAAGGTTGCGCAATTGTCGCCGAATTCCTGGAACAGTCGTGAAAGAAGCAGAGACTGGGTTGCTTTGTATTCGGTGAAGAAGACAATGGTTCGATCTGCAAATTTCGTCTTGAGCAGGTCGATTATTTTGCCGATTTTAGTCTCGTCGCTTACCAGCTCAGCAGCAGCTATCAATTTCTGGAGACGTGGTGACTCATCTTCCATAAGGCGCACGGCTTCAGCTAGTTCAACGATCTTCTCTTCCAATTTGGAGATTTCATCGTCATTGCCAGTGGTCTGAAGCGATTCATATTCTGAAATTTTGGATCTAGTCTGCTGTAATTTCTCCTCCAGGTGTCCCAGCTCTTTCTGGCTCTGAATTATGCGCGCAAGACGTCCCTTCAGGGCCCGCCTGATTGCCGCAACAGAGCTCGAGGCAAGCTTCTGCATCGATATCAGCACCAGCATTACTGCCCGGCCGTCAACTTCGCCCAGTGATTTTGCATACATTTTCCCAGTGGCAATAAACTCCGTCATCATTTTATAGAAGTCTTCTTCCTGGGGGGAGTAGGCATAGGTCTCAGGAGTAACCAGGGGCGGAAAGAAGAGCTTATTGCCGTGAAGATCGGTTACATTCTGCTTGTTGTTGCGAATCAGAACCTGACGCAGTAGGTGAAGCTGCTCGTTAAACTCTTTTTTAGGATCAAACAGGTCTGGCCGAAGCAGTTTCAAGAGAGCGAGAAAGCCATAATTTTTGCCGCGATGTGGTGTTCCGGTAAAGAACACCATGGATTCCACTCTACGCACTTCCTGCAAACGTTCCACAAGCTTGTACGCAAGAGTGGGCCCTGCCTCCTCGTCTGCATTGAGGTGATGAGCCTCGTCAACAAGGATCAGATCCCATGGATCACTTTCGATTAACCGGTCATGTCGGCCTTTGCGGTCATCCCGGAGAGTATGAAATGACGCGACGACCTGGTTGTGGGTGTTCCAGAAGTCTGATTTTGGGGTATCGGCTTCGGCAACATACTTCGCAAGGCGAATGTCAAACATATCCCGAAGACGAAATTGCCATTGATCGACAAGCGACGCTGGACATAGAACCAGCAACCGCTTGACGGTTCCTTTCGAGAGGAGCGGCCAAAGGATCAGGCCTGCTTCTATGGTTTTCCCCAGACCGACATCGTCAGCCACCAACCAGCGTGTGGGCCATGTCTCGTTGACACGTCTACATACCCATAATTGATGAGGCAAGAGGGCTATCTTTGACCTGGAGAAGACCCCCCAGGTATCGTTCACTGACACTATTGCTGCAGCTTGTGCGCGCGTCAGAACCTCAAGTGGTGAATCCCATAAAGCTTTGGTTATCGCCTGTTCAGGAGATGAAATACGGGTTAATTCAGTCTTGTCGATTGCCTCGATGCCATGTTCAAAGCGGACGAGCGTGGTTAGCCCTTTATCGAATTCGACCTTGCCGTTGCCGAACTTAGCGTGTCGAACGAGGTCGCCAGGAGAAAATGGTAATTCATTGGACATATTCGATCTCCTCTTCGGCTTCTGAATCAGTAACAACTGTTGTTTTTAGCAGATCGACCTGCAGGTGCGGATCCATGGCCACGATCAATAACGGCAGATCGAATGCATTGTCGAATTTTGCCTTCTCTTTGCCGAGGTGCTCACAAAGGAACTCATAGATCATTTTTGATCGGGTCTCGTAGTCTGTACAACTATTCAAACCAGAACAGCCTAGACGCTCCAAAAATTCACGAACGGGTCTTCTTGGCACATAACAAAATTGATATGCGAGCTGGTTGTTAATAATTTTTTTCCTTGTAAGCTCACGAATTACAAAGCAGGCCCCCATGCCGAGAGCTCTGTCGATTGGCGGGGCATCCGGACCGCCCCCCTGAAAATCCGGATTGATACGTGGTGAGGTTATATGTTTCAAACTGAACGGCCTCTGAATCCTATCAATGGCCATGAAGCTGTGAACGTACTCGTCAAGCCAGTAGCCAAACAGAAAAATCGACACGAACTCCTTCATCCAATGAAAATATTCAGGGTCCTGGATCTCGTCCTGAAGATAGTTTTTTATGACGGTCATCCACTCGTCCAGTCCATCCTTATTAACAGTGACAAATCTGTCCATCCATCCTTTCGAATGGCAAAGCTCTATGAAGGATCGGTGCTGTTCAGGTTTACTCCGGCCGATGGTGTGACAAGCCCCGAGCAGAAAAAGTGTCAACCATCCCTTTCTCGCTTCGGGCTCATTTTTCAGAAAATCATGCTTCAGTGAGGGAAAACATCCACTTGGAAAAGCCCTACGTTCATAAAGCATAATCTGCTGTTGTTTGTTAAGTTGCCACCAGTCATAGATGGCATTTAGGGCTTTCTTTGGATCATGTGGAGGCTGTGGCTGCTGAATTGGTACAAAATTAACTTTGACCACCAGCCTCCGTAAAAGTTCATCTTTATCGCTTTCGTTCCAACTTTTGAGGTATTCGTGGGATTCACCAATAGCGTCCAACCATGTTCCTGTAAGGCCATTCTCCCTGATATAACGGGCTACCTTAAATCCCAAATCCCCGTTCACTAGGTACTGCAAGGCGGCTTGCTGCTTGACCTCGCTATTTGCATCACATACCCAATCTGCTAATATCTCAGTGGGAGCATCGTAACGAGGCCGGCATCTCCTGAAAAATGCTCTCCCTGCTTCATCATAGATGTCAGACAACCTAGCACTCTCAGGCGCAAAGCGAACGCGAAGTTCCTCTTCCTTATCCCCAATCCCTGCACAGAGAAGAACTCTTGAAACCGTCCATTCTCCTGAAGCGTTTTTGAACAGCAGCGTTGCCAACTCATCAGTAGCCTGTTTTTTTTCTTCCTCCTTGAGCTGATCCCAGACAAGGTTGGCGATTGCCTCAAGAGTCCTTGCATTATTATCTTCGCAACATTGTCCATCTATCTGTTGAATTAGGGTCGAGAAATCCAGTTTCCGTATGCTGCGACCCAGGTCAAGTCGTCTGAGTAGGATTGCAATGTCAGATGCTATGCAGCATTCAACAGGTACTCCTACACCTATAAGCTGTTCTATCACCTCTCGTTGCCCCCATGGTCCGGACAGTTCATGCCTAATACTGTCATCACCGACCATCTGTTCATAGGGAAACGGTAAACCATTAGGAATTGGACCGTTACTAAATTTTGTCAGCGCCTGCATTGCGAGCGAGAAACAAATTTTCGTTCCGTCTTTGCTATTTGCTGCAATTAAAAGAGTTCGCCAGATTGATGCTATGAATCCTGCCACTGAAATACTGTCAGCTAAATGGAGTTTTTGTCTTGCAGATGGCCAGTCGGTCTCGAATTGGTCGACAAGATATGCTATCTTTACTCCGAGTTCTCTGCCGATTTTTTCTGCTAATCGTATATTTTCTTCTGATTCACCTGCAAGTCTTCCGCGACCTGCATCCAAAGAAAAAGCAGCGCTTACCGCAAACCCGAGACTCTCATCCTCGCGTGTCGGAGCTGTGACCCAAACTGAAGGCACTTCTTTTGACAGCGCTGTGAATCCAGAAGGGTTGAGAGCAAAGAAGATTACACCCGATTTAATGCGGAAAACAATTCCGAACATGCTTACCGTCTCGCTCCCCTCCGGAGCTTCACATTTACCAATCTCTATACCTTCAAAAAGTTCGCCAGGGTTCCAGCTTATCGTCTTCTCACAATTAGGACTTGCAACGACTATTCTCCTTATCGCTCGCCCGAATACACTAAGGAGTCCGACCAAACGCCGAAACCTTACCAGAATTTTGTCTGCGAGGACTTCTTCGTTGAGCTGCAATTCTATTAGAGTACCCTGATATCGTCGATCTTCCGAAAAGTGCGCAAGCCTTGCCACTGTGGATAGGGAGGGCGTCCAGGGTTGCGGTAGAACTCCTCCCGCGATTTCCACACGCAATACACCGCTCAAAATGCATGGCCGGTCGCAGCACAGGAATACGCTTTTAAAGCCAAGCCCGAATTTTCCAGTAACGCCTTCGCCGATAGGTTTGTCGGAAGATGATAGGATCAGCATTTTTTCAAGATCCCTGTGGTAACCTCTCTCTCTGCCCTTGACAGTTCGTCCCGTCGCATTAATCATTCTGCCCCAGTGCATAAAGCGAATAATCGCTCCCTCGATATCAACGACTAATTTCTGGGAAGAAACCGGAATCTGTGGGCCTCCGTCATCATCGGGGTCGAAAAACCCAAGCTCTATCGCAGCGTCATCAGCATTCTGAAAGAGCTCAAACGGGAGACTTTGTACATCATACTGATAGTCCTTCAATTTCTGCTTCACTGCTTCAAGGACAGCCTTTTTTGCCTCTTCGTTATCCTGCAGGATCTTGGCAATGCATTCTTTTTTATTATCAAGTTCCTTAGACAGCAGATCCAGTCTTCCTGAAGATGATTGGGATGAGTTTTTGTTCTCCTGATATCGTTCTCTTGCCTGGTCGTAGTTTTCCAGAACTTTTCTCAAAGGCTCACTTTTATTGTGAGCATTGAGCTGCCTCAGCGAGTATGGCAGATGATCCAGGATCATTCCACGGACGACATCAATTTGCAGTTGATCAGTTTGATCAATCTCCTGCCAAAGTCCATCCAAAACAGCACGAGGCTGGTAATAGCATTTATCCAGTATATATCTGATGGTTTCCTTGAGGAGTGAGGATAGCTCTTCAGATGTAAAATTATCTGGTTTAATATTGCGGAGAGGAAGATAAACACGCCGATCACCGTCCCATTCTGGAGCACCGGCAATTATTGTTGAAAACTCTCTGGCAAGATGAACCTTTAATTCGTATCCCATCAAATTGAGTACTGCGACACTATCTTCGTCGACAATTCTGAATGCAACCTCAAGAGAGTCAAGAATTTTGGCAGGCACGTAATCGCGAACCCACGTCCTATTACCATCAGAATCAACTCTTTCTGCTGATTTCCACCCGATCTGACTCGGACTCACTACCCAATCATAGGAATGTTTACCGAGAAAGTGCTTTGCGAGTTCCCTCAAACGCGGCCCCAACAAACAGAGCAAGGCCCCAATCAGCTCTTCTCGCACAAGGCCGTTCCATTTATTAAAATAGTCTTCAATAATCCTCGGAGCAGCCTGAATCGCACGCCCTATATCAACAGGGCCAATTTTCCTGCCTCCTGCGGCATTAAATTGTCCTGCATCGACAGCAACATCTGAAAGAATTTCTGCCAATGATTGCTCAAGAACATACTCATCATCTACGTCAGTAACTCCGGTACATAACTCACCAGCTGATTTCCATTTTCCTGTCTTCGTTCGTAATGTCAATCTACTCAAATTGAATTTTGCTTCGGGCTGGTCGTTACAAAATAATCGCAGATACAATTTGAATGCATCTTCTGCAGCCTCGTTGATATGGGAGCACTCAGAAGCAAGTTGCTGCAAAGCACTTACGAGCATATCTGTAGAAACTGGTTTTGCAATCGCTGGTAGAAGAATGCTAAGGCACTTTTCTTCTCCGAATTCCTTAAGAGCCCTATTGACAATGCTCCATGACGGCATTGCCTCAACCTTGGATAGAGCTGGCATGGCTTTAATAAGTCCAGAGTCGACAGATAAATCAATCTGACCAACTTTGTAGCTATCAATTTCAGCCATCAACAATCCAAGCCTTTCAAGTGCCGCATCGCTTGATGCAAAACATGTTTTCTTGAGGTATTCCAACGCTGTAGATTTTAGAATGTCTTCACCGAGATCAGCGACATCGGCATAACAATAGTCTGCTTTTGAAGCTAATATCTGCACATCCTGTGACAATACCTGTATGTTGATGACATCGGCGGGCCGTATTATCCCGCCACTTCGAAGTGGAAGCCACGCTGTCTCTCGCATAATACGAGAAGATTCTTCACGGAGTGGACTATGATAATTTTCAAGCATCTCCACTATCAATCGCCAGAAACTCCCTGGATTCCTACTCTCCAACGCAATTCGAATAATTGACGACTCATCGAGAGGCGTTATCCAATCCTTCTGCTTTTTTACAATTACGCTATTATTACTCTTTGCAATAATCTGTATTGAAGAGGCCAGGCCGATCGGCAATGCCTTACCAGTATCAAGGTACGCACTATTATCGACTCGGCATCTGCCTCCACCCTTCAATACGTGAAACGGCAAAGTTGTCCAGAGATGCCTATCTTCTATAGATGCTAAAATTTCTTCGCATTCAGTATCGGTGAACGGCTCTTGACTAATATCATTTGTACCAATCTTCTCCAACTCGGCGATGACAGCCGAAGACTCGATCTCTTTGATTCCCAGACTTTCCCAGCGTGCAGAAGGCAAGTTTTCGACTAACCCCCTGCCAAGTATATTCCACGCATCATTCGACTCAATACGCGAGACCAGACGCCACAGCTTCTCCCAGGCAGGAGATTGCTGATGTCGAGCTACCCAGAGAGTAGTATTATCATCAGCATAATGGGCCTCGTGACCGTGAAGTAAATATCTCAGTCCCAAAATGGCGGATTTGTCCTGACCAGGATTATCTACATGTTCAATCAGTTTGCGCCGCGCATGAGCAGGACCGAGCTTCTTCTGAGTCGCACCAAGCGACATCAGTATTGCCATTCCATCATTGGATGATGGAAGAGTTTCAGAGTTAATAAAAAGGGTCTTAAATGTATCGTTCTTAATGAGAAGTATCTGCTCTTGGGGAACAGCGTCAGCAAGCCAACGCGTAAGACCAGCCGATGACACGGCAGAATTTCCTAGAGCAAATCCGAATAGATTGTTTCGCTTGAGAGCATTTTCCAGCGTTGCATACGATACAGCAGCAACTTGTAGTGTCCTTGCATCAATTGCTTGGATAATTCTAAGATCAGGGTTAGTTCTCAAGATTCCGGAGCGCTGGTTTTCATCCTGTTTGCGCAGTAATTCACTGGTAACATCGAGACAGCGATCAAGTGCAACATTTTGTATAAGGGGCGAGTCGATCATGTCATGTATGGTTCTCAGCCATAAAAGTACATCAGCTCTCTGCGGTTTGGCCTCACCAGGTTTTTCGTTATCATCAAGATCTTTGGGTAAAATGATGACATCCGCGTCACATCTCCAAAGTGCTGAGATAATATTTTCAGGGACGGCAGTCCTCGCAGAAGCGTCCTGCGGCCCTATCGAAAGTCGATACTGCGGGAGAAGAAATCTCACGACATTGACAACTCGTTGGCGATGTTGCCGCATGGCAGCAATCGGCGTGTTGCGGAATCCCTCGCGAATCAGCGCTAAAAGGGCCTTCTGCGGTCGTTCAGTCCCCAGATAAGGGCCAGCGGCTTTCTCTAGAAAGCTTGCAAGATAATCAAGCTGTGTTGAAGACGAGAACGCCTTGAACGTATCTCCACCTAGAACCATTGCTAGCTCATTTTCAGACCACTGTTCAACCCTTAGGGAGATCGATGGTGCTTCAACATCGACGAAACTGACAGCATCCCCCATCGAATCAAGCATGGGCAACACAGTCCACGGCCGGCTTGGCTCGCCTTTTGGAGGTGCTGGTAACAGCAGCAGCCTGTGAGCCTTTCGATGGTCAATTTTCCGCCATACTTGTGCTTCACGCTCTACAATTCTGCACCATGAGTGATTGGCGCAAATGCTTTGCTTGAACATTCCCAAAAAGCTTTTACTCGAATTATCTTTGGAGGATGATTTGTTAATCGCATCAGTGAGTGCATAAATATCAGATTCGCATAGACTGTTAGTGCGAATAAATTTCTCGAGTGTAGGTATAAACAACGGCAATGATATCTGGCGTGCCAGTTCATTGTTCCAACACCTACGAAGTCCAGTTTCATCAAGGCTCTCGATATCTACCTTTGAATCTTCTCGAATCTGACTGAACGCGAAGATGCCTCGTCTACCTGCATCCACAAAGAATTGACCGTGGATGTAAATTTTGTAGTCGGTCTGTGAGTTAACATTTGATGCCTCAAAAAGGTGTGATTCTTCTTCGAGAGGGAGAAAAAGCGCCCACTGGATTGATAGCTTTCCATTCCCTTGTTCTTGTCGACATATAAGAATGCTTCCTTCCGGACGTGACTTGTCTTCCGCTGGGCACAGGTGTCCCCTTTCGTCACGGTAATATGTCTTCGGCCATTTGTGATGCTGCTTGAGTTTCGCAAGTACCGAAGAATCAAGAACCTCTATTTTGTTACCGTGAAAATGCAAAGAAAATTTGTCGACTGCGTCATGAACTTTCCCTGTTGAGCTTGCGACTGAAGATTTGCGTTCGAGTCGTCCATCTGATTCGAGCATCAGCGTGAAATTTATGCGCGAAGTAGCCGATGGCAGTAATGTAATGCTGGATAGATTCGGTAGTAGTGGCAAAATTGAAGCAAGCCGACTCCTAAGAGAGCTGTCGCGGAGAAAAGATAGATCAGGACCATCAAATCCTTCATCTCCAGGAAAACGCTCCATTATTGAGCCTGTTTTTTCACCGTTCTCTGTGACTAAATGTCTTTGCTGACGAAGGGGGATCCAAAGAAAAAACCAGGTAATATCTTCACCAGATATTTCACGAGCGGCATTTTCAAGCTCGTTCCATTCGAAATCAGAGACATTTTCCCAGTGTGGATGAATATTGTCGTCGGAGATATTCCATGGGTTAAGGATTTCGCGGTGAATCTCTGTGCCGTCATTTGCAACATAGAGAAACGCTTCGCATAGATGAAATATGCTCTTCATCCCGAGTCCGAACTTTCCAATCGTGCCTTCCTCTGCAGCTTTTGTATTCTCGGCAAAGGATGCAATTGCTTTTTTGTCACTCTTTTTGAACTTTCCGTTGTTGTAGCAGAGTAACCCTGGTCCATGCAGTAGCGGATTATTAGCATGCGGAAAGCCTGCGTGGTAACCAAAAACAAATCTTTGCGCTTCCGCGTCATCGGCATTCTGAATCAACTCCTTCAGTATCGGAAAACCACTCTGATACCGATCTCGGAGGTTATCAGTAATAAGATTGATAATATTTGCAGTTAGACCCGGCATTTAAGATGCTCCATTGACATCAACTGGTCTTTTGTTCTGTTTTCTGGAGATCCCTGTTCATACTCATTTATCAAGCCAACTTCCATGAACAGCTCAAGAAAAATTACCTGCTGTGTAGGCCTTATTCACAACCCACTTGACCGACCTTATTTCCATTATTATTCGATGGATATTACTTTTTTCTTCCATCTTTTACTTCAAGAAGTCCGGTGTTCTGCAAATCGAATAGGGCCTGATGTAACCTTCTGAAATATTTCTACCTGAGGACCGCAAAATTAGATCGGTTTTGACATGTCCTTTCCCGATCCTTTTCAAGGCCTCAAACTTATAGGTGGTTTTAAAATTCTTTTCTGATGACTGTTCAATTTTGATATCTACTAGACGACCCCAGTATAAAAGTTTCGAGGTCGATTCGGCGGCAGCAAAAATTATAGGCAGAATTTGGTTTTCTTCCATTGACTCTTGCAGTAGTTCGATGCCTGACTTCCAGTTTGTTTCTTCCTTAAATACACCTTTTCCGGCTTTCTCATAGGCTGCATGTAGCTTTTCGGAATGAAGAATTGTGTACACACAATAAGGCGAGAGAACCAAATCACTCATAAGCCCCTCCTCAGAGTTCGGCAAGTTCTCAGTAAAAACAATTACTCCTTCTCAAACCCCTGGCTCGTGAACTTCAGCGTCCGGCTATTCTCCGTGACAGTCCTCACCACGTTATCCGGTGCGCCTGAAGGTATCTCAGCCTCTATTTCAAGAGTTACCTTTATGTTCGATCCGACCAAACCAGCCAAATGAGCGATCACCTCATCGGCGATGCGGCTGGCATCACGGCCTACGCGAGTCGGGTCAAGGATGACCGTTCCATGAAAGCGCTTCGGCTGCACTGACCCAGGTGTAGTAATTACCTTTCCTTCCGGCGATGTTACTTGTTCTCGTCCTTCCGTCGGTCCCACATGTGCTGCGCCTACTGGTGGCTTTGCACTTTCAGCATCCAATTGCTTGCGCGCTACTTCTGGCTTCACGAGCAACCCTGGCGCATCAGAATCGGCCAGAGAAACATTTTGACCACCGCGCAGTCCGCGATAGCGGTTGGCGCTTTCATCGAAGCTGTCTGCGAAGGCGAATGCATCGTGCTCCCATGTCAGCAGCGCGACACCTTCTCGAATCGCGCTTAGCAATACGAAAGAATCCCTGAGCCGAGGTAGGTATAGGTACCGTCCAAAATCTTCACATAGCTGTCGTATGGCTACGTGATCGCCGCGCCAGAGCGGTATCTTATCAAGCTCCATCCTCAACCGCGAGGCTGCAAAGCCAGTGACCAGCAACTCTTCACTCCGCAGTTTTTTACTTGCGCGAACGGCCAACGCATCGTGTCCTGAGATTCTAAGCGCCTGCCACTCGACTGCTGCCTGGGGCGATGTCTGTACCGGCACCAGCAGCCATTGATAAGTCTCCGGCAGCCGCGCAGTCACGGTACCGTCTGCTGATGCCTTTTGGGTTTCAGCCTGTTTTACCTGGTGCGGTGAGAGGTCAAGCACCTCTTTCTCCGACAAGATGGATTCCCATGCGAGATAACGGCGTGCGGCCTCATCAAGATCTTGTAGCCGACTCTTGTCAGCTGCGAGGAAAACGAGGGTATTTCGATACAGACGAGGCGTATTCCCTCGCAAATCGAGAATAGCCTTGGCGGCGATTATGGCTTCGTTATCAAGCTCCTTGCTGTATACATAGTCGATACCGAGCACTACAAGTCGTGCATCGAGGTCGTCGGGCACGTCCTGGCCCGAACGGGGCAAGGGATGAACGCGGCTGAATTCCCCAATCTTACGCAGATCAGCACGAAGTCTTTTTTCGAGCTCCTGCACCACTTTGTCAGGATCACGCTTGAGCTGGTCGGCACGGTCCTCGGCGATTTTGGTGACTGTGGGCTGGGTCGAGTACCAGTAGCGCGGCCCATCCTGATAGAGATAAGTTGCCGCCCCTGCTAACCGGCGCAGAGCATCGCCGAAAACCGCAGGCGACTCGCCAGGCATCACGCAGCCGAGTTTTACTTGCCGGTCCTCAAGGCCGCGATGAGCTGCAGCTGCTGTAGGTGCCGACCCGAGATAAATGGTGCGCGCAACACGCCGAGACGCAGAAAACTTTCCAAGCGTAGGCAGACCGTCAAGTTTCATTGGCAGCGAGTTTGGACCATCCACATCCTTTTCAATAATCGGCACCCAATTATCGGAAAGATACCGTGTAAGTTCGAATTGTACGCGCGGATCGTCAATTGATATATTAGCTGGCATTATTAAAGGGTTGCGGTCCCCCTTCTCCCATAGACTGTGGATCACCGCAGCCATTAAACGGAGTACTCCTCGAGTGCGCTGGAACTTCACAAGGGTGGACCAGTCGGTATATAGCCGGTCAAAGATCTCCGGATGGATCGGGTATGCAGCCTTAAGCCTTTTCTCGTACTCGGAGTCTTTGCACTCAGGCGGGAACTCCTGTTGCTGAGTACGGTACATGTCCGCAAATGCGCGCGCAACCACATCACGATCCTTGAATTGAGTCTGATCGATAAGTGGCTCGAACAGTCTACGCCGCACAATCTCGAACCCTTCCTCAGCGCTGGCCGGCCGCCACGAGGATTCAACACGCCCCACTACGTTACGCAGCCGGTCGAGCGCTTCTCGCCCGCGCTGTCCGCCTACTTCCACATCGTCTGCCTGGGTGTGGGGCGAGCCTCCCGTATCCGACGCAGGAAGGCTTATCACCAACAAACAGTTATTAACCAGCTTTGCTGACTCGGTCAGTGCCTGGGCAAAGGTGAACTGTGTCTCAAAGCTGCCGGCTGGCAGGTCGCTTTGCTCATGGAGCTGGCGGGCATAAGCAACCCACTCATCTATCAGAATAAGACAAGGCCCATACTCTTTGAATAGCTCGCGCAGCCTGTCACCCGGGCTAGTGGCCTTTTCGTCATCGGCCTTTAGGCGTTCGAAGGCCTTCTTGCCGCCAAGCTGCCAAGCCAGCTCGCCCCAGAGTGTGCGTACCACGGTTCCGTCCGCTTTGGTAACCGGGTTTCCGGGGGAGATCTTGTTGCCCACCAGCACCACTCGCTTGGCACTTGGAAGTTTCTCCGTCCCTGCCTCCTTCAATATGTCATCAATCCCCACAAGCTTTTCCGCGGCCGTTCCAGAGAAAAGATGGTAGAGCGCCAGCATGGAGTGGGTCTTGCCGCCCCCGAAGTTAGTCTGCAATTGCACTACCGGATCGCCGCCGTTGCCTGAAATGCGTTGCACACCGCCGACCAACATTTTCTTCAGGCTTTCGGTAAGGTAGGTGCGGCGGAAGAACTCCGCTGGGTTGCGATATTCATCCGTCCCTTCGCCGAGATGCACCTGCCACAGGTCAGCGGCGAATTCCGCCTGCTGGTAGCGTCCGCTCGCCACATCTTTATGAGGCGTCACTACCTCGCGCCAAGGTTTAAGGCCGCCAGTCGCCGCGCTCTCTATGGCTGTGCCGGCGCTCTTGCGCTTTTCACCCCTTATCTGCTCATCAAAACGGACCCGCAAAAGCTCCATCTTCATCTTTTCTATCTCTTCGGCCTGCGGCGCAGATACTGCGGTAAGCAGGCGGCCTACCGAGTCGAGCGCGCGGTAGGCATCATCACCGGAGAAAGGGTTCTGGTGAGCCCAGCGGTTGCGCACTTCGCGGAGTTCACTGACGAGAGTGCGCTCGGCTTGCCCCAGGGTCTTTTTGAAGACCGCGTTCCACTGGCCCCACATAACCGATAGCAGAGACGCCGCGTCCCAGCGCAGCGCTTTTTCGTCTCGGAAGAGGCTTTCCTGGGATGGCCCGAGCGATGCCTTGACCTGCTCAAACCAGGACTGCGCGTGCTCGGCCTTCAGCTCTCTTTCAACAAAGGGTACAAGCCCTTCCTTGAGCAGCTCCATTGCCTTGCCGACGCGTTCATGATTGGTAATTGCCATTCCTATTCTCCCGTTTCTTCGAATAACCCTGCTTGCACTTTGAGCGGCTGCTTACCATCCTGGGCAAGGCGTCTTATTTCCGGCCAGCTCAGCACCAATGCGTTGTAGGAAAGAGCCTCGGCTGCGCGTTTCTTGCGCTCGCACAGGGTGTAGAGACGATAACATAGTTCGCGTGCTATCTCGGCCTTGGCGCCAAGCTTCGCCACCAGTCCCGCTGCGGCTCCCTCACCGCCCGCTTCCAGTACTCGAATCAGTTGATGCACCATCTCCCACGCTGTGAGGCGCGTATCGGTTGCCGGGTCCCAGTCCGCAGGAAACTCATCAGGACGCAGAAGTCGCACATTGCCGCCTTTTGATGCGAGAATGCCTGCCTCGACCATTCCAGAAACGCTGGTGTTTTTTGCCGTACAGAGCGTCTCAGCTACACCATACTCACCATCAGCGAAGCCGGAATGCTCGAACCATGCCAGCGCCCAGCGGCTGTCAGCATCAAAGTCACCCTCCTGCTCGGCCAATGTTTCATCAAGGGTCTGATTTATGAGTGCCAACGCCTCACGCACTGAGAGCAGATTGCCTTCGGCATCAATCACTTTTGAGTATCTGGTGTAGACCCCCATACCGGGGCCGATTGCCGCCTGTGCCAGATCCACCGGCGCGATATTGCCGCGTTGAAGGTGGATAAGCGCCTCTGGTAACTCGGCCTTTAGCGCAGTAATGAAGTCCCGGCGTGTAGCAACAGGGGCTTTCGCAGCACGAGGACGGCAGACGAGGACTATGCTGGAAGCGAGTGCGTTGGTACCCATACCAATCATGCGATACTCCTGCTCGCTCCGCATCGGCCAAGTACCGGTAATGGCGAAGCCAGCGCGAATGACCGCGTCAAGAAAGGTCTCCCAGCCGGTGCTGGATGTACCTTCATTATCGCTCTCCGATTGTTTAAAGGCGTAGTATATGGTGACCGGGAAAACTGGGTGCGCCTGCTCCGCGAGTCGGTGCATAGCCTGTGTCATGCCGCCGAGGAAAAATGCCTCTGCCTTTTCCTTGCTGCCGTGGCGGTAGGGCGTTGCCACCAACTCCTCAGCCTTTGGTACTGCAAGTGTGGCGAAAAGGTCAGGGAATACTGGTTTTAGCGAGTGGCGCAGCCACACATAAAAGAAGTCCGACAGGTCAGCATACCCTATATTATCGTAGTAGGGTGGGTCCGTTGAGACAACCTTGTCTTGAGCAATTACGCTTGTAGCTGAATCCTGTTGACTCGCATTTCCAAACACGGCTAGCGGTAATTTCTGAATGCAATCAGCAATGAATGCAGCAGCTGGCGAAAAACCTCCAACTGTCTCATGCAAGATTGCAGCTTCAGGGAAGTCCCAAGTCATTGCTATCGCTTGTTTCCCAAACAGGTTCATTACTTTCTGATTGCCAGGCACCCATCGTGTACACGAATTTGAAAAATCAGCGCAGCGATCGACTGCAAATGATAGATACACCCCAACCGCATCGGCATAGGCCATTGCTCCGGTGCCTCCGGAGGCCAGTCCCTTTCCGTTATCAGACAGACCGGCTGCAAGGGCATCTCGCTTCACCTGCTTGCGAGCCTCCTGCACCAGATCGGAAAAAGTCGTAAGCGCAACGAGCTGGCGGGGTGTAAAGAGGTCGCCCCATTCTGTAAGTCCATAGCCATAACAGGTGCCGCCAGTCAGACGAGAGGGCACGTTACCTGACGGCTTCCACTCCGGCATAGCCTTGAATGCAATAGTTTCCATCTCCTCAGTTGGCGGCAGATACACGCGTCCTCGCACGCCTTCCGCGACAATCGCCATCAGTCGTGCGCCCATGCGCCCAGCTTTACCTTCAGCCTTAATGTAATCTCCAGCAATCGGCGTTTCTGACAAAATACAGCGGAAATTTGCCCCTCTCGAAAGCTTGGTCCCGTTCTTCGCTGCCTCTGCGTCCTTTGGCTTGCCCATCTTTACTGTAAATCGATAAGTATCTCCTTCCACAATTGGCTCCACAAAGGCCTCTTTACCAGCCTTTGTAGAGAGCATGAAGGTGGAGACAAGCGGTACATTCGCATGCGCGAAGGCCGGGTTCGGGCTCTTCACCGCGCGCGCCCAAAGCCAGGCTATTACCGTAAGCTTGCGTCCCACATAGGGTTTCAGGTCTGGCCTGTCTTTTGCCATCTCGGCAGTAACCTCGACCTTCGGGTAAAGATGGCCTATGCGCTTTTCAGCTTCGTCACGCATCCATTGCCCGTAATAGCGCACGTCCTCGGCGAGACCCTGAGCGCCGCGCCAATGCGTCTTCTCCTGTCGTGCCCCGGAGTTCACCGGCGGCTTCCCGGCAAACTTGGGCGGAATCTCTATCATCGCCTTGTTTATGAGCACCGCCACAGGGTTCAGGTCGCTTGCGTAGGCTTCAAGCCCGAGACGCTGAGCCTCGAGAGGAAGCGCCCCGCCGCCGGCAAAGGGGTCATGGAAGGCCGGGAGCTTGTGCCGGTCAAATAGCTCCCTGGCCCTTGGATGGTCGGCGTTCTCGGCACAGGCACGCCGCCAGCTCTGCCATATTTCAGCGCGAGCCCTCTCAAGCACCTCTTCATTGGTGGTGTTCTCCCACAACACGAGGTCCTCGATGATACGAAAAAGCCTCTGACGCTCCTTTTCCTGGGCCTTCTCAGTGTGGAACAGGTCGGGATAAGACGAGGGGTCGTCTACCATCTGGGCAAAAATGACCGCCCGAGCAGCCGCCAACGGTCTCCGCGCCCACCAAAGATGGAGCCCTCTTGGATGAGGACCGATGCCCGGCATCTTTTCATAGGCGCTTGCTTTGTTTATCGCCTCTAACGGCAGGGCTACTTCTATAAGTTTTTTTCGGGTCTGACTTGCCTTACTCATCTTTCTTTTTCTTTCCTTATGGGAAGCTTCTCCCGCCCCATTTTTTCAATCAGTCCCGCGACCTTCATTACACATTCAAGACTAATTGGCGGGACTTCTTCATTTGATTGCATATACCCACTCAGGTATTCATCCGATGGGTTATCAATGCCAAGACGAGTGCATACCATGTAACAGACGGCCTCGGCTTCAAATTCTTCAATACTCTGTTTCAGCCCGCGACGATCCGGCCACCACTTGCTATTAGGTGTACCCAAATGACCACAATACAAATGGGCAAGCTCATGCACTATGGTAGCATATTTGGCCTCAGCGGAAAGCTTCGAATTAAGCAACATCTCATAGCGTAGTGGCACCTGAACATACTCTGGATCAGGTAGGTGCTTCACTTGAAAATTAAGATATTTATCTAAAGTCCGAGCCAACCCTTCCACGTCGAACCTCAAAAGGATTTTCAACTCTTGGTGGCAGATGCCGCGCTCTGTCATTTATAGGTTCAGTATCGCTCACATCAAAAACAAACATTACAGGACCCATTGGCTGCAATATAACTATTGGATGAGCTCCGGTCTTTATAACTCGATCATGATCGCGCTCCCATCTATGCGGAGGCGCAACATACCTCGCCCCAGGCATTTGAATATGAATCAGCATGGCATTGAATGGTGAATAAAATTTGAACCGAGCAACAAAATCGATTAGATTACGAAAATCCTTAGTCGATCTGTATTGCCGAGTAAGGCTAAAAAGTTCATCCAATGCCCGGCGTGCGACATCCTTGTCCCACTCAGTAGCTGGAGAGGGCTCATTCGGTAGCGATGTTTCCGGCGGAATTTGGAAAAGACTATCTGTCATGAAACTCCAACTCTCTCCTGCAGTTTACGCTCGTCACCCCGGAATCCGAACCCACATTGGGAAGGGTTGGCACACCACCAATGGTAGAGCAACTTTTTTCTATAGTCTCTTTCATTGATTCGGACCTCTGTCAAATTGCAACAAGATTGCAATCAATACCTTTAATTAGTTGCAATCCTTAAACTATTTTAGGCCGTAATATCTGGGAATTAGAGGGTTGCTTCCCTTTCCTAGTCATTCTTAATTTTGTTCAATTGCTTATGATTGCAATCAATCACCTTAGGACCTAAGTACCAACGCGCTGCCTGGGTGACCCCGTGACTGTGGATTTTGCCTTCCTTTACCAGTTCCCTCAAGAGAACCTGTATTTGACTACGGGAATGGCTGGGCAGGACCTGTAGAAATTCCTCCATCTTGGAACCGGTGGAGTCGTTTGCCTGAATGTGCTTTATAAGCAGGGACTTGTTGGTTTCCCGGTCTAAACCTTTCCGCCGCGTGTACATGCCTTTCTTACCTATAAAATCATAGAACTGCCTGGCAAGGACGTAGCGTGTGCCGCGCCCACGGCTGATCTGTTCGATAATCCCGTGCTCCACAAGTTTTAGCAGATTCTCTTTGCCTTCCGGAGGCACCGGCTCGTTCCTAAAGACGTGATCGATGACCAGCAAATCCTGAGTTGTGAAGGATTCAAGACGCTCCATCCCTACTTTTTCGAGAAAACGAAGAAACTCGGGATTTCTGACATCTCCATGAAGCGTGAGCCAGACGTGAAACTTGTCTGAACGGGAAAAGTCAGGCTTCGGCTTGCTTTCCAGTATACAGGATTCAAAAATCCGATTCATTCCCTGCCCGGAGCGTTCTACAAGACCGCACCGTGAAAATGTCTCGGCTATGCGGCGGTTGCGCGGCGCCTGTTCCCACAGAATATTCTCAAGGGTAATACCAAGCGGGAACCCGCCTGGACTGACGATCTCTAAGCGACGAGGATACTGGCGGATAAAAACAGAGCCGGCAAGGCGATAATCACGATGGCTGACAGCGTTTAAAACGGCTTCACGGACAGCTCCTTCATTAAAGGTCAGTATGTCCCATACAAAAAGGCCGTCCTGAAAGTGCTGCTTGTCATTACGGAGATTGATAAGCTTCCAAAGTTTTTCATAGTAGGAAAAAAAACCTTGCCGGAATTCTTCGCGTTGTTGAGCAGGGCCGGTTGCGTCGGTAGACCGATACTCAAATATGGCCTCGGACTGAGCAAGGAATCTACCAAGGGCATCTCTCGTACCAAAGAGAATCAAAGCCGCATTTGTAAGCCCTTCGCGAGTCAACAGTTCTGCATCACTGAGGAGCTGTTCATCTGATAAAGTCAAAAGTGAATCGTTCTTGGATTTGCGCGCCCACCGAAGACGGAAATCATCTATCGCACTTTTGTCTAAATCGCCAAGCGAGGCTCCTTTACAAATCTCTGCGGTAAAATCCGGGCCTGCCTCATCAAAGATACGCTTCAACATGTCCGGCAGCATAGGCGCGAGCTGATCAGCGGCTCGCATAAAATAGCGGCCCTCATAGTGAATCGGCATTCCTATAGGACGGGGAGGGATATGGAAAATCAGGACGCGACCATTTGAGTGAAGTATTTCTTCGGCATCGATGCGAAGATGAATGCGCTCTATGATCCCTGCCTTTGTCCTTTCGAGATTTGTAAAGGCATTGGTGCCAACAATTTGACGAGGCAGCTTGTCGGTTACGCCGAGAATAAACTTGCCGCCACCTTCATTAGCCAGGGCGACACAATATTTCACAAGCTTTTCGAAGTCATAGTCCTGTTTTGCTTCCTTGAATTCGATATGCTCATTTTCTTTTGCTTTCAGCCACAATTCTAGCTGATGTATTTGCTGATTCATCAGGTCCTCTGTATGCTCAAGCCATTAACTCAGCTCGTGAAAGTAATTCAGCAAAATCGTAATCGACACTCGTCACACCGAAATCAGGCTCGCGCTGAAAGAGTTGACGCGTCGTGAACGGCAAAGTTTTTTAGATGAAATTGCTTTTTACAAGCCCTACCACTCTCTTAAAATATAAAAAGATTTTAAATATTAGTTGTCAGTGACTTTGTTGATTTTTCTGTTCTGTGCTATCCATCATTTTTCTTTCCGTAATGGTAGCCTCTCTCTACCCATCTGTTCAATCAATCCTGCAGCCTTCACTACGCATTCAAGGCTTATTGGCGGAACTTCTTCATTTGTTTTTATATACCCGCTGAGGTATTCGTCAGATGGGTTGTCAATACCTAGACGAGTACATACGAGGTAGCATACTGACTCGGCTTCAAATTCTTCAATCCCATGAACGAGACCACGTCGGTCAGGCCACCATTTATTATTAGGCGTACCAACGTGACCACAGTATAAATGAGCAAGCTCGTGCACCATGGTAGCATATTTTGCCTCAGCTGAATGGCTTGAATTCAGCAACAGCTCATACTGTAATTTGACTTGCGCATATTCTACTTTCGGACGCTGTTTAACTAAAACATCCAGATACTTACCAGGTTGTGCCCGTTTGATCTCACCTGCCCTTTGTGAGCCGCCCTCACATTCTAATACTTTAACACCATCACGCTTCGCGTTTTCAGTAGTCAGATTCAATTCCGCGCCAATCCTTCCTCCTCGAACCTCGAATGGACAATCGACACCAGATGGAAGCGGCAATGCTTTTTCATGAATAGGTTCAGTGTCACTTACATCAAAGACAAACATCACTGGGCCCATTGGTTGCAATATAACCAACGGACGCGCTCCAGTTTTAATACGCCTGTCATAAACATGAAGCCATTTTTGTGGTGGAGCAACGAACTTTGCACCAGGCAGCTGAATATGAACCAGCATCGCGTTAAAGGGAGCATAAAACCTGAACCGGGCGACAAAGTTTATAAGCTCCTGGAAGTCCTTACTAAATTTGTATTGCCTTGTCAGGCTGAAGAGCTCATCTAAAGCCCTGCGCGCCACATCCTGATCCCACTCCTCTGCAGGACTTTGACCATTCCAATCTTCGAGTTCAAGCGGAGTCTGATAAAAAATATCGATCATGATGGCGCTCCGGCTTTCTCCAGCAGCTCCGCGAAATCATAGTTAACGCTCGTCACCCCGAAGTCCGGCTCACGCTGGAATGGTTGACGAATGTAATGGACGCGATGCCTGTCTTCATCTATAAACTCTACAATAGCCAGAATAAAATCTTCTGGTTTATTGAGAGAATACAGTATTTCATTGCGCGTAACTGTAATTGTTGAAGCGCCTGAAACACGGCCCTTCACTTCAAGAAAACGCAGGCAACCTGCTTGCGAACCGGAAACGCGGCTCTCGATATCGTACCCGAGCTTCTCGGTTTCCCTGTCAATTGGATCGAAACCGAGCTTGCGTTCAACATCCATAATTATTGCACGGGCACGGGCAGCAGATGCCTGTGTATCAGCAGCGAAAGTAGGTGCAGCTTTGTCTTTACCAGATATTTTTTCCAACATACCCAGTGGTACTACCACGACCCCGCCAATTACTACCGGAGGTAACGCGGAAATCTGGCCCTCAAGGTCGAGCTGCTCCAGGCGTTTCTGCAGACGAGCCTGCAGGTCGTCCGCCCTACGCCGCGCTTCCAGCGAGTTCAAGCGGGCGTTTAGCTTGCCAGCCTTTTCCTGAAGTTTCAGCTCCTCGGCCCTGTGATCCCAATAGGTTATCTCTTTGGTCAAGCGGTCTTTTACTGCGGCGCGCGTCTTTACAATCCACTCAACGCGGCGGCTCCGGATTTCCTGCAAATGATCTGGGACCAGATGTGTTATGGCATGGCCTTGCGCTTTCTGCTCAAGCCCTTTACCTATCCATGCGCATTCTGGACGCCCAAGAATTTCCTGCGCTGAGGGCTCATCACCCTTCAGCGGCCTATAATCGAGGTATGGCGCGTAATTCAGGTGCCTGGCATTGCCGGACTCGTCCAGTTCCACATATAACATCCGACGGGAAACAGTACGCCGCTCCCCGTTTCGCGTCAGGCTGGCGTCCTGAATGGCGTGTTCCAGATAGAAGAGCACACGGGGAGCATCTCCATGATCTCGCTCATCCACGAGCACACTACCGCGCCTCAGGAGGTCCCGATGCCGCTCGAGCGTAAGCTCAAGGGTGACATCAAGAAGCGCGTGCCCAGGGCAGACAAATGCCGCCAGGGGCTGCCCCTGAGGCGAAAAAAGCGTTTTTTCAAAGGCTATCCGTTCGTAGCGTGGTAATACCGGCTCTCCCACACCGATTATCCGGTCGCGGTTACGCAACGGCGCAGGCACATGAGTCAACTCGTAGCGGCGTGGCTCGCGCTGCCTGATAGTTCCACCTAATAAGCGGAAAGCTTCGAGGAAAAAAGATTCTATGTAGTGAGGTTGCAAACGGCGTGCGTCGGCCCGCTCCATATCCTCGCGCACACGCCTAACACGGCTGGTGTCCATGGTATCATGGGCGAGTGCCCTGTCTTCGAGCAGGTCCTCCAGCTGTTTGCGATCTATTGCATTTGCAACCGCCTGGGTCAACCTGGCGCGCACTTCCGGCTTTTCACCATAGCGTATGGCCTCAATCAGAAGGTCGCGGAGCGGCCGGCCATCAAACTGGAGCTTGCCAAGCACATCAAAGACCTGGCCTCCGAGGGATTTTCGAGCTTCTTCCAGCTTCTCAAGAAGAGTGCGGTAGACATCGCCCTCACGGGTTTCATCAGCCACGAGGTTCCACAAATGGCAGATCTCAGTCTGCCCAATACGATGAATGCGGCCAAAACGCTGCTCAATACGGTTAGGATTCCAAGGCAGGTCATAGTTCACCATCAAGTGTCCGCGCTGGAGGTTTATGCCTTCCCCGGCGGCATCTGTGGCTATGAGCACTTGTACTTCCGGGTCATGCCTGAAAGCTTCTTGAGCCTTAAGACGCTCCTCCCGGCCCATACCACCATGGATAAGAACAATAGACTCCTTACGCCCCAGAAGAGTGGTAATACGGCCCTCCAGGTAGCTCAAGGTATCGCGATGTTCTGTAAATATGACGAGCTTCTGCCGAGTGGACGGGGCTGGTCTGGAAATTTCACCGGAACCATATGGCGAGGTATCCTCCGCCGCGCTGTTTGCAATTGATGCAGTGGTAAAGATCTCAGAAAGCAGGTTTGCGAGCTCGCGCCATTTACGGTCTTCCCCGCTGCGCCGCACCGTTATCGCAAGGCTCTCAAGACTCTGGAGGGTTGCAATCTCAGCCTTGAGCTCCTCTATTGTGCGCGCGGCAGTTGCCTGGTCAAGGACCTGTTCTTCAGTATCCTCGACCTCATTATCGGGCGCCTCATCAAGGTCCTCCACATCTTCCGCATCAAGTAGCGGGCCGCCGATGGCAGCGGCTACCGCTCCACGATGCAATAATGCCAGCTCACGCTGACGCTTTTCCAGACGCTCGCGGCGGCGACGCAATGATTGATAGATGGCCTCTGGCGAGGAAGCCAGGCGGCGCTGAAGGATTGTGAGGGCAAAGCCCACGGTGCCTGAGCGCTTATCATTTTGAAGGGCTTCGGCACGATTAAACTCTTCCCGGACATAATCCGTGACTTCTTTATAGAGTCGGGCCTCAGCATCAGAGAGCTTATAAAGTACAGTATAAGCAACACGTTCAGGGAAAAGCGGTTTACCATCAAACTTAAGCAGCCGCTCCTTTACCATGCGGCGCATCATGTCGGACACGTCCGCAGCGTGCACGCCATCCCGGAAACGGCCTTCAAAACGGTCGCCATCTAGTAGTGCCATGAATAGCTGGAAGTCCTCCTCCTTGCCATTATGAGGAGTGGCTGTCATCAACAGAAAATGGCGGGTGAGGGTCGATAGGAGCTGCCCCAGCTTATAGCGCTTTGTGTACTTGATCTCTCCGCCAAAAAAGGTCGCGGATAACTTATGGGCCTCGTCACAGACTACGAGATCCCAACGGCAATCGGGAACTGACAACTTTGCTTGTACGTCCTCATTGCGCGAGAGCTTGTCAAGACGAGCGATGACCAGATTATTCTCCAGAAACCAATTGCCTGTACGGGCGGCCTCAAGCTTGTCATTTGTAAGAATCTCGAAGGGAAGCTGGAAGCGCCTATATAGCTCGTCCTGCCATTGCTCCGCCAGGCTGCCCGGACAAACAATTAAACAGCGCTGCAGGTCTCCCCGGACGATTAATTCCTTGATGAAAAGGCCAGCCATGATGGTCTTGCCGGCGCCGGGGTCATCCGCCAGTAAAAAACGCAATGGCTGACGGGGCAGCATGGATTCATAAACTGCTGTAATCTGATGAGGCAACGGTTCGACGAGAGAGGTATGGACCGCAAGTACTGGGTCAAATAAATGCGCTAGGCGGATACGATTAGCCTCAGATACAAGCCGGAACAGGCTGCCATCACCATCAAAACTCCAAGGGCGGCCCTGCTCAACTATTTCAAGCCGAGGTTCATCATGTCTATATAGCAGCTGGTTGGCCACTCGACCAGCCGGGTCCTTATAAGTCAGTTCTATAGCTTCGGTGCCATACCATTGCGCACTGACGACAGTGACAAGGCAATCCGGAAGAATGCCACGCACTGCGGCATTGGGCTGGAGATCTTCAAGTTTGAGCATGTGGCTACTCCAAGTTAACGCTGAAGCTATTCACTGTGCTTCCTTTGACTACAGTCCTTTTTTAGGCTTTTTACCTTTTATAAACGTCATTAAATCATTGGGTTCGCAGTCGAAATAAATCAAGAGTCTTTCCAGGTCCTTGCGTTTTATGTTGTAGCCCTGATTAGTGGCTATTCTTGTAAGGGTGAGCTTCTTAATGCCTGTAGCCTCTTCGATCGTCCGATAGGTAATCTTCCGTCCCTCCACGGCGCCTTTCCGCTCTATTAAAGCCTTTAGGTTTATAAGTAGCATCGACCACCAGAAAACGAAATTTGGAGCTTGACAGACGCAGAATTATACCTTTATACTATACTATCATAATTTGATAGTATAGTATCTGCTCAAGGTGCCATATATTTGAAATATGGTATCTATATGTATATGCCAAAAACGGCAAAATTGCAACAAAAAATGAAAACCGTGTTTTCCGTATAAATAACGCAGAAGGAGGATAAATATGGATGTTCTTCTGGTAGCGGCGGTATTTTTCGTCGTTTTAGTTGTTTTCAGTTTATTTGGAAGAAACAACAAGACGGCAGAGCTTGACGATGAGATTAGAAATCTCCGGGAATGGATAATCGTCGTGACTTCAAACAGCCTGCCGGACAGGGTGATAAAAGGAGCCCTTGGGAATGTGACAGGTATCTCGGCAACATCTGCATCAACCGACAGAGGTTTCAGGAAGGCTGAAAAAGAAGCTCTCGCTGATATTATGCGCCAGGGGATTCAGTTGGGCGCAAACGCCATAGTCGATCTCAAGATGAGCACCGGAAGCTACGAACAGCAGGGCTCCAAGTGGATAGTCGCGAAAGTCGTCTATTATGGGACAGCAGTGAAGGTATGATAAGAGTATTTATGGATTCCTTGGCTAAAGATAAAGAGGCTCCACTGAGTGAGAATCATGAGCCTCTTTGTAGATGTGTACGTTTCGATTATTTCTTTCAGCTTACTGGAGAGTAAGCCCCGCCAAGACGGCATTTACCGAGCGCGCCGATATAAGCCGTTTTGTTTTTCTGCTCGACTGAGGGTCTGGCCTTATCTCGATTCACCCATTTCGGTAAAAAGGCGGACGTCGTTGAAGACACTACTGTAATAGCGCCGTAATCTCTTGGCAAGGTCATAAATATTAATTCCCCTTTACAAAAACCTTGACATAAATTTTACATAACTGCTATATTCCCAAACATGTATAAGCCTCATTTCAACATAAGCCCGCGGCTCTTAAGCCTGGTTACGCTGGCCGCTGAAATCCGGGCATGGATCAACTCGGCTGTCGTGGATGTCTCGTGGCTGCCTATCCTTCAGCGGGAGACTGCGGCGAGGTTAGTCCATTCTTCGACGGCCATTGAGGGAAACCCCCTGACACTTACAGAGGTGGAGGCCATCGCCCGTGGAGAGGAAATCGGGGCAAAAGCCAAAGACAAGCAGGAGATACTCAACGCCCTTGCGGCCATGAACTGGATATGGAACAGAAAGACTGGTGCACACATCAAGGAATCAGACCTTTTGCACCTTCACCGGATTCTCACCAGCAAAATTCTGCCTGACGAACAATCAGGGCATTACAAGACCCGCCAAAACAGGATAATCGACCACAGGGGCATTACCATCTATACGCCCCCACCGCCGGATAAGGCACGCCCGCTCACGCAGAAACTGCTCGACTGGATAAATTCCAAGGAGTCGGTTGCACTTCATCCTGTTATAGTAGGCGCCATAGCCCATCACCGCCTTGTCTCAATCCATCCCTTCGCTGACGGAAACGGCCGCATCTCAAGGGCGCTCGCGATATGGCTCCTTTACTCAAGAGGTTTTGATACCCATCATCTCTTTGCCCTTGATGAGTACTTCGAGCTGGAAAGGCAGCGTTATTACCAGAAGACCCAACAGGCAAGGGACCTTGACGACGACCTAAGCTTCTGGCTCGAATATGTCGCAGAGGGGGTCGTTGAGACTTTGAACAAGGTAAAGGAGCGGATACTTTCACTCAAAATAGCGATTGCCGCCCCTCGAATGTTGCTTACGAAACGTCAGGAGGACATCTTAAGATTCTTAAGGGACAGGGGCCGGGTCAAAGCTCCGGATATGGAAAAAACATTCTCCCTTACAAGGGCGCGCGTCAGCCAGATCATCAAGCCGTTAATAGATGCGGGCTTAGTCATTCGGGAGGGGCAAACAAGGGCTACGACATACCGGTTGCCGTACGCTTGAAAAAGAATCCCCACATTTTCGTCTTTGTTGGTATAGGACTGGATTGAATATGGCAAAAACTTATTCCCTAAAGGACACAACCGAGAGTCTTGAAAAAGCCTTAGTGGACATCAATTCTTTTTACAATGCCAACTGCCTCACCTGGGGCGGAAAGACAAGCGAAGGATTCTATTATTCAGAAGCAATAGCTGAAAACCTTCTGAGATTTGGAATTAAGAACAGGCTTTCTCAAATATCCCCAATTCAAAGAAAAAATTACAAGGTAGACCACGATGGAATTACTCAAAGAAGAACCAGCCGCTATGAGGAAATATGCGCAAAAGAGCTTTATAAGAGAGACCTCCCCGATATCGGTAGGATTATAGATTATCAGGTTCCGCTCAAGGCTTTCCAAGCTGACAAAGCCGGGAAGATTGACCTCATATCATATAGAGAAAATCCCAAAAACGACGCCTTGATTATCGAGCTCAAGTTCAAGGGCAATAAAGAAACTCTCTTGAGGGCCGCCCTAGAAATATCAACGTATTATCATATGCTCTCCCATGAGAATTTCCTCGCCTCTTACGAAGAATTCACGGGGTTTAAACCCCTGGATATTAAAAAGGCCCTTTTACTCGGCGAGGGTACCCGGTCATACGATGATGCCAGGAACTTAGAAAACCTTCCTAACGTAAGGAGGCTCATGCAGGAGCTTGAGATGGAGATATATGGACTGCGTCTTGTCGAGGGACATCCTGAAATCGAAAGGATAGCACTCTAAGGCATGGAGCTGATTATTCACAGGGGCTCGAAAGAGATCGGAGGCTCTTGCGTCGAGCTCAACATCTATATGGACACCTTCAATCGCCGTAGATGACAAAACCGTAGCAATGAACAGGGCTCTACGCTTGGCTGGGTCTTTCAGGTAGGGATTTGTTTTTATCAGGGGTTTATTTGCCATAGCATGATTATATACTATGTAATTCAATAAATTATTTAATTGGTAGGTTTTTTATATGCCAGAAAAAATCCAGCTTACCAGAAAAGAATTGTATGAGCAGGTTTGGTCTGAGCCGATGATCAAGCTTTCCAAGAGGTATGGTCTATCTGATGTAGGACTCAGGAAAAGATGCAAAAAGCTGAATATTCCTGTGCCTGCTCTTGGATATTGGCGGAAAAAAGAAGTTGGGAAAGCGGAGCCTCCACCTCCTCTGCCTCCGTTTGATGGAGATGAAACAATAGAATTTCATGTAAAAGTTGAGAAGGCAGAACGCCAACCGCTTGACGCAGAACATTATACTGAGGCAGAGGCCAAAATTGCATTCGAGAGTGATGAAAATAACCGAATCTGTGTCCCTTCTACTCTCAGATCCCCACATCCTTATGTTGCCAAAACCAAGGAGGCCTTTGAAGGTGCTGAGCCCTCGCGCTATTCTCGCGACAAAGGGCTTCTAAACGCTCATGGAGAAAAGCTGGATATATCGGTAAGCCGGAATTCCTTACAGCGAGCTTTGCGCATAATGAATAGTTTGATCAAGGCGCTGGAAGCAAGGGGTTTCAAGGTCTTAATAGTTGCCGAAAAAAAGAACGAGTATTATACGGCATATAAAACCTGTGGATTTGTGCTGGGACAGACCATAGAATTCGGCCTCAAGGAATTCCTCAAGCAGACCAAACGCGAGCTTACTCCGACTGAGAGAAAAGAAAAACCCTGGGCTGACAAGTTCGAGTACGAGTATAATCCCTCAGGGAGACTTTCCTTGGAAATCAAAAACTGGTCAGCTCCCCGCAAGAACTGGTCAGATGCCAAGATAAAAAAGGTCGAAGATTGCCTCAACGACTTTATAGTAGCGCTGATAAAAACCTCCATTGAATTACGAACACGAGAGGTCCAACGGAAACAGGAGGAACATAGCAGGCTGGAATGGGAACGCCTGCGTGCGGAAAGAGAACAGCTAAGGCGGGAAGAAGAGGCGCGACTTCAGAATTTGATCGATAATGCCTCAAACTGGCAGAAATGCAAACAGATTCGGGAATATATCCAAGTAATAAAGGAAGATGCCATCCGGAAAAATGGCGGCATTGAACCAGGAAGCAAACTCGAGAAGTGGCTTACCTGGGCGAACCAACAGGCAGACCGCTTTGATCCTTTAGTTGAGAGCACATCTTCAATTTGTGGCAAAAAAGAGTAAAAAATTTTCGTCTGAAATGTAGCATATGCAATATTTACTGTAACAAGCAGTTGCGAATCTTGTTAAAGAATTGTATATTACTCTGAAAAATTTAATATGAAGATTTTGAGAGATTATGGATACTCAACTTAAAGATATAATTGCGACAAGACCGCGAGAAACAAGTGGCGCAATTTCTGCCAATCGTTTTGATTTTCAGAAAGATTGGTTGGTGTGTCTCATTATCGATCTTCATCTTCAAAAAAAAGATTACTTAATACTTTGTGATTATCACGAAGATATTGTTGTTCTCGATAATGAACACGAACCTCGCACTATCTCATTTTTTCAAATAAAAACCAGAAAAGAAGGTAAGTGGACCATTACTGGCTTATTAAAGCAAAAAAAAGGAAAGAAAGGGGAGCCACTTTCATCTATACTCGGCAAATTGTATTCTAATTTTATAAAATTCCAGACATCTACAGAAAACTTATGTTTTATTTCTAATGCCTCGTATAAATTCAAATTAGTTGAAAACGCTGGTCATGACTCAAAAATTTATTGTTCGGACTTAATAGATGAAGAACTAAAAAAAATTAAAACATGTCTTGGACTAGAAACTGGTATGACGTGTTCATTACCAGAGAATCCCGAGCTTATTTTTGAAACTACTCCACTTCCATTAAGCGGGCACGATATATTTGCAAAAGGTAAATTGGTAGAACTGCTGGATCATTTTCTTCATAATAAAAAACATCCACCAGTGTCCGCATTATATAAAACATTGTTTGATGAAGTTAGGCGTAAGACGGCGCACGAAGGTACCTGTACAGATTTTGAGGAGCTTAAGGCTAAAAAAGGAATCTGTAAAAGTAAAATTGAGGCATCCTTAGGCTCTATATTGTCTGGGAAAGATATGGATGAGCTCTGGAGTGAAGTTAGGCCGAACTTGGTTAGTGAAGGTATTCCTGCTTTGGAAATTAACCGCATTCGGAATGCTTGGCAGAAATACGAGGTGGATCGAATGGATCCAACAAACGATGCGCTTATAAAATTGCGATCAAAAATTACGACATGGTGCAAGGATATACAAAATCAAAAAAACACTTTAAAGGAAATTATGGATAAAGTATGTGATTTGTCAAAAGAGGATAATGGAAGTCTCGTGTTTACATCAGAATACATAAAAGCAATGGCTTTGTTGGAGACCTATGAAATCGAAAGCATTTAATTATAGGAAATTAATTCGTAATTTAAGGAAAAAACAAAATGAGAAACTTGAAATTAGCAGAGATGTTACTGGTTTCGCACAAAGAAAAAAAGGCCAGAAAGATAAAATTTCACCCAGAAGTGACGGTGATTCAAGGGGAAAATGATACAGGGAAGTCATCATTAATAAAAAGTATTTATTATGCTTTTGGTGCTGATCCGGTCAATATTCATCATCATTGGACAAAAGCAAATATTTCTACACTTGTAAGGTTTGAAGTGCAAGGGACGAAGTATAGTATATATAGGCACGGTAAATCATTTAGCCTTTTTTCAAGTAATGATCAGCATCTAGGAACTTTTTCAAGTATAACTAATGAATTGGCTCCCAAGCTGGCCGATTTATTTTACATCAAGTTAAGGCTGGTTGATCAAAGTGGAAATAATAGAATTCCGCCGCCAGCGTATTTTTTCTTGCCATTTTATATAGATCAAGATGGAGGATGGATAAAGAATTTGTCCTCTTTTGATAGGCTCGGTCAATTTAAAAACTGGCGTAAAGATCTTGTTTTCTATCATACAGGTATTCGACCGAATGCCTGGTACGAACTTAATTCGGAAGCTAGAATGTTAAAGATTAAAAAAGACGAACCAGTTCATCGTGAACGTATTGTTAATGACATGATTCGACAAATGAAGCGGAAGTTCACGGTAGCAGGTTTTGATATAGATGTAGCGGCTTACAAAAAAGAAATCGACCAATTATTAAATATATGCGAAGAACTTAGGAAAAATGAAGAAGCGTATAGAGGTACTTTAGTAGAGTTAGAAACAGAGCGTGTTAGATTAGAGGCACAAAAGGAAATTATCATTTTTGCAAAACAGGAATTGCAGGAAGATTATAGCTTTGCGTACAAAATAGAGGAAGATCACATAGATTGCCCCACATGTGGTGCCGGTTATTCAAATGCTTTTGCGGAAAGATTTAGTATAGCCTGTGACGAAGATCGTTGCGTTAATCTTCTTCAAAAAATACAAGAGAGTTTGATTGGAGTTGAAGAAAAAATTCAGAAACATCGTAAAATTCTATCTTCTACAAGTGCTGAACTCCATGAGGTACAAAAGCTTCTCTCAGCTAAGCAGGGCAGAATAAGTCTAAAGGATTTAATAAAAAATGAAGGCAAAAAAGAGGTTTCCAAAACACTTGATAGAACCTTAACTAAGATTCATAAAGAGATTTCTTATATTGACTCTAAAATAAGAGATATTGAAGAAAAGTTAAAGGAATATGTTGATCGTAAGAGAACGACTCATATAATAAATGAATATAGCAAATACATGAGAAGCTATCTAAATTTTCTAGACGTAAAGAATATTGAAGAAGCTACTTTAAAAAAAATTGACGCAAATATAAAAGAATCAGGGAGCGATCTGCCAAGGGCTTTATTGGGCTATTTCTTTAGTATACTTCATGTTATTAAAGCTAATGATAGTGCATTATTTTGCCCAATCGTTATAGATGCACCAAATCAGCAAGAGCAAGATCAGATTAACATAAAAAAAATGTTAGAATTCATCAGAGACCGTCGACCAGCAGGCTCTCAGTTAATTTTAGGGTTTGTTGACGATTATGGTATAGATTTTAAGGGAGAAATAATTTCTTTAACGGAAAAATATTCAGCTCTCTCGAGACAAGAATATCAAAAGGTTTCTGCTGAAATGGAATTTTATGAAAATGCAAATTTGAGGGTATGATTAGATTTCTCAGGGTAATTGTTACTATCGATAAATTTCTGAACTTTTCAAAAAAGAGTAAATGTCATTTTTCCACCGAAACGGGTAGCATTAGTTCGGCTACCTGACCCAAAATTTCTGTATCTCCAGCCTTTCTGAAAACTCCCTTAGGTCTACGCTAAACTTCTTCTCTGATGCTTTCATTTTTTAATGTTTTCACTTGAAATCCATTTTCAATTGAAAATGCCGCAAAGGGGCATTGGGTAAAAAACCGCCCCTTTGGGGACAGTCTGGGGACATAATTTTAAGCCATGAAAATCTTGTAACTACCTGATTATTCGATGAAAAAATGGCGGAGGGTGAGGGACTCGAACCCCCAAGGGCGTTAACCCGACGGTTTTCAAGACCGTTGACTTACCATTAGCCTAACCCTCCGGATGGAAAGCGGAGAAAAACTTTGGAAGGGAGAAAGCCCCGAAAGGGGTTTCCGGCAGCCTGCCGAAGCGGGCTTAAGTATTTCTTGTCATTGCGAGGAATGAACCTTGAAAACAATTTCAAAGTACCTGAATCTAATGATGAAATTGCTTCGCTTACGCTCGCAATGCCCGGTATATACCCCTCTTTTCTAAAGAGGGGCTGGGGAGATTAACTGAATGATAGATAATCCCCCTCATTCCCCCTTTAGAAAAGGGGGAAGCAAAACAACCCTTCTAAATTAACCCATCTATCCTATTTTTTCAAGGCCCCTCATATAGGGGCGCAATGCCTCGGGCACGATTACGCTGCCGTCTTCCTGCTGGTAGTTCTCGAGTATCGCCACAAGGGTCCTTCCAACTGCAAGGCCGCTGCCGTTGAGCGTATGGAGGAACCTGGGCTTGCCGCCCTTCGGACGCACGCGTATGCCAGCCCTTCTTGCCTGGAAGTCCTCGAAGTTCGAGCAGCTCGAGATCTCCCTGTACTTGCCCTGCCCAGGAAGCCAGACCTCTATGTCGTATGTCTTGGCCGACGAGAACCCCATGTCGCCGGTGCACAGGAGCACGACCTGGTAAGGCAGCCCCAGCCTCCTTAAAATGTCCTCTGCGTTATCGGTGAGCTTTTCGAGCTCGCCGTATGAAGCCTCGGGGGACGTGAACTTCACCATCTCGACCTTGTTGAACTGGTGCTGGCGAATGAGCCCCTTGACGTCCTTCCCGTACGAGCCCGCTTCGCTCCTGAAGCAGGGCGTAAAGGCGGTGTAGCTTATGGGGAGCCTCTCTTCGTCTATTATCTCGTCGTTGTGGATGTTCGTGACCGGGACCTCGGCCGTGGGGATGAGGAAATGGTCCCAGCCTTCGATCTTAAAGAGGTCTTCCTTGAACTTCGGGAGCTGGCCCGTGCCCATGAGAGCCGAGCTCTTCACCATGAAGGGCGGCAGCACCTCAGTGTAGCCGTGCTCCGTCGTGTGCACGTCGAGCATGAAGTTGATGAGCGCGCGCTCCAGGAGCGCGCCCAGGCCCATGAGGAGCGAGAACCTCGCCCCGGAGATCTTTCCCGCGCGCTCGAAGTCGAGTATGCCGAGCTTCTCGCCGAGCTCGGTGTGCTCTTTCGGGGAGAAGGCGAACTTTTTCGGCTCGCCCCATTTGCGCACGACCGGGTTGTCATTCGAGTCTTTTCCGATTGGCACGGAAGAATGGGGTACGTTCGGCACGCCGAGGAGGAACGCGTTCATCTCCTCTTCAACGGCAGCGGCATCAGTATCGAGGCTCTTGAGCTTCGCTCCCTCTTCCTGCATCTCCGCGACCAGGGCCGAAGCGTCTTTTTTCTCTCTTTTGAGTTTGCCTATCTCCTCGGAGACGGCATTGCGCCTTGCCTTCAGCGTTTCCGATTCAGTGAGGAGTTTTTTTCTTTTGGCATCGAGCTCTTTGAAGCCCGAGAGGTCGGCGTCCCCTCCCCTGGTTTTAAGCCGTTTTTCTATTTCTTCGAGGTTTTCCCTGAGGAATTTCAGATCGAGCATCTTTTCCGGTTACTCCTGGAATGTCTTATAGATGTACCCGCGAAGCGGGTCAGCAATTTTTAAAAATTCAAAAACTTATTTTTTCCATCTTCTGTAGAGGCTGTTCTCAATGCCGAGTATATCTAATACTTTTCCCGCAACGAAATCAACCATTTCATCGATTGTCGCGGGCTTCGTGTAGAAGGCCGGCATCGCGGGCAGGATCACAGCGCCCATGCGCGAGAGCTTAAGCATGTTCTCGAGGTGTATCTCGTTCAAAGGCGTCTCCCTCGGGACGAGCACCAGTTTCCTTTTCTCCTTCAGCATGCAGTCTGCGGCGCGCTCGATGAGGTTGCCGGAGACTCCGGCGGCGACCCTCGCCAGCGTCCCCATCGAACACGGGCATATTATCATGGCCTTCAGCATGAACGACCCGCTCGCGAAGCCAGCCGTGAGGTCGTCGTGCCTGACTGCCGAAAGAGAGCCCTTCAGAGACTTGCCCCAGGGCTTCGTTGAGATGTACTCCTTGAGCTTTTGGGCCGCGTCAACGGGGGTGCAATCTACCCCGAGCTCTTCTTTCAGAAGGAGAAAACCAGAAGGGGAGATGACGACAGCCGCGTCATCTCCCCTCGAAAGGAGCTCGCCCATGAGCCTTATTCCGTAAGCCGCTCCGCTTGCGCCGGTAAGGGCGATAAAGTATTCAGACAAATTCAGGACTCCGGGCGGTTGCCGAAAAAGTCCAATATATTATCGGAACTTTTTAAGCAGCCTTTTTCAGGGGCAATTTTGGCGCTCTGTATGAAATCAGCCCTATTCCCTGGGCTTCACGACAACATAAAGCGTGCTCTCGCCCCTCTCGATGAGGAAGAGGACAACGTCGTTCTTTTCAGCTTCGGAGATGGCCTTGCTGTAGTCCCTCATGTTCCTGATGGGCTTGCGGTCTATCTCCTTTATTATGTCGCCGCGGCGAAGTCCCGCCGTGGCAGACGGGCTCTCGGGCTTCAACGAGCTTATTATTACCCCGTCGGATTCCTTCTTGCCTAGCCTCTTCGCTATCTCGGGGGTTATCGGCTGGACCGAGAGACCGAACCTCTTGTCGGACTCGCCGTCCTTTTCGTCGGGCAGGGCCTCGGCGACCTCTTCGTCGGCCTTCGTCCCCACTTTAAGGAAAATGGTCTTCTCCTTGCCGTCGCGCAGGAGTTTCACCTCGACGGTCTTGTTGGGGAGAGTGTTCGCCACCGTCCTCGGCAGGTCGCTCAGCTCGGTTATGCGCTTCCCGTCAAACGAGGTCACTATGTCGCCCGCCCTCAGGCCGCCCTTGTCGGCGGGCTCGCCCGGGTTCACCGAAGAGATGAGGACGCCGTTGGTGTCCTTCAGCCCGAAGGACCTGGCGAGCTCCGGCGTAAGCTCCTGTATCGAGACGCCTATCCAGCCCCTCGTGACGTGGCCCGTGTCCTTGAGCTGCAGGAGCACTTCCTTTACCATGTTGATGGGGGTTGCGAAGCCTATGCCCTGCCCGCCCGCTATGATTGCCGTATTTATGCCCACGACCTCGCCCTTTATGTTGAAGAGCGGGCCGCCCGAGTTGCCCGGGTTGATGGAAGCGTCGGTCTGGATGAAGTTGTCATAGGGGCCCGCGCCGATTATCCTGCCCTTCTGGCTCACGATACCGGCCGTGACCGACCCGCCCAGGCCGAAAGGGTTGCCGATGGCGACGACCCACTCGCCTATCTGGAGGCCGTCGGAGTCGCCGACGGCAGCCACGGGGAGCTCCTCGTCGGGAGTTATCTTTATGAGCGCTATGTCGAGCTTCTGGTCCTGGCCTATGGCTTTCGCCTTGTATTCCTTCTTGCCCTCGGAAAGAGAGACGATTATCTCGGTCGCGTTCTCAATGACGTGGAAGTTGGTGAGTATGTAGCCTTCCTTGTTTATTATGAAACCCGAGCCCAGCGACTGCCTCTTGAACTCGCGCTTGGGCTCGTTGAAGAACTTGTTGAAGTCGTCGCCGAAGAACTCCTCGAAGGGGCCCTTGAACTCGGGGAAAGGCATCATCGGCCTCTCCTTCATGACCTGCGTGGTGGAGATGTTGACGACGGTCGGGGAGAGCCTTTTGGCTATCTCGACGAAGTTGTTAGGCACCATCACGGGCGCGGCCCCGCCAGGGAGCGCGCCGTCCCGCCAGAAGTTCTGCGCGCCGCTCGGGTTGGTCATGTCAAACCTTGCCGTAAGGAGGATACCGACCAGGACCGAAAGGACAGCCACAACTACTATCGATTTGATGCCGAAACCCCTTTGCTTCATCATCTCTCCCTTTTATTGAAATATGGATGAAAGAATTGGACTGGATTTTACGAAATGGCCTTCACGTACCAGAGGCGTAGCTCATGGAGGACGTTGTCCATGAGCTTGGTCTCCTCGTCCGTGAGGTTGCCCCTGGTCTTTTCCTTCAGCAGCGTAATAAGCTCTATCGTCTGCCTGGCCACGGCAGGCTCCTTTTCGGTCTTGCCCGTCACCGGGTTTTCGACCAGGCCGAGGTTCATGAGGACGGACGTGGACAAGGAGAGTATGAAAGTCGAAAAATCAAGGGGCTCTAGCTCCTTGCCTTCGTTTTTCTCTCCGTTGCCCTGCTGGCCGCCGATTATCTTATCGTCTTCCATTTTATTCCATGCCTCCGCGGGTCACGAGACCTTTACCTTTATCCCGCCCGAGCCCGGCTCTCTTTTTTTCGGAATGATTATCTTAAGGACGCCGTCCCTGAAGCTGGCCTTTATGCCCTCGCCCTCGACCGGATAGGGAAGGCTGAACGCCCTGTGGAAGGTGCCGTAGAACCTCTCCATCCTGTGGTAGTTCTCGTCTATGAGCCCCTTTTCGAGCTTCCTTTCGCCCTTGAGGGAAAGCATGTTGTCGTTGACCTCGATGTTCACGCTCTCCGGGCTCACGCCCGGAAGCTCGGCCTTCATTATTATGTTCTCCTCGGACTCGTAGATGTCGACCGGAGGGTACCAGGTGCCGCCGGATATGCCGCCTCCGGCGCGGTACTTGAGGAGCGCCTCATCGAAGATGCGGCTCATCCTCTCCTGCAGGAAAAGGAGGTCTCTGAATGGGTCTCTCTTGGTAGGTGGCAAAAGCCGCCTCCTTATAGGGGGGTGGACGCAAAAACCCGATTATTTCAATTTATTTTATAATAAGGCTTTTGTCAAGAAAGCTTAGGGCCTTTCAGCCCGTTTTTGAAAGGTTTTTTAGGCTTGCCCTGGAGGGGGCGCCCTGTTTACCCATTCCGGTGGTTGAAAGGCCGCCTTAGTTGGCGGCCTCTTGACCGGCCCTGCCGTTCTTCTCGAAGACGAGCTTGCCGTCTCTCAAGCCTATGAGTATCCTGTCGTAGTCCCCGAACTCACCCTCGAGGAACTTCATCGCCAGCTCGTCCTGCACCTCGCGCTGGACGAGCCTCTTCAACGACCTCGCGCCGTAGACCGGGTCGTAGCCCTTGTCAGCGAAGTACTCCTTTGCCTCCGGCGTAAGCCCGATGTCTATGTTCTTGTCGGCAAGGAGCTTCCCGAGCCTCCTTATCTGGATGTCGACTATCGCCTCCATGTCCGGCCTCGTCAGAGGATGGAAGATTATGATGTCGTCTATCCTGTTAAGGAACTCTGGCTTGAAGGTCGCGCGCAGGACCTCCATGACCCTCGTCCTTATCTCCTCGTACTCGGATTCCCGGAGCTCGGTAATATGCTGGCTGCCGATGTTAGAGGTCATTATGATGACCGTGTTCTTGAAATCGACCGTCCTGCCGTGGCCGTCCGTAAGCCTGCCGTCGTCGAGTATCTGGAGGAGGATGTTGAAGACCTCCGGGTGCGCCTTTTCTATCTCGTCGAAGAGGATGACCGAATAAGGCCTCCTCCTTACCGCCTCGGTAAGAAAGCCGCCTTCCTCGTAGCCGACGTACCCGGGGGGCGCTCCGATGAGGCGCGCAACCGAATGCTTCTCCATGAACTCGCTCATGTCTATCCTCACCATGGCGCGCTCGTCGTCGAAGAGGAACTCCGCAAGGGCCCTCGCCGTCTCGGTCTTGCCCACTCCCGTGGGGCCGAGGAATATGAACGAACCTATGGGCCTGTTCGCGTCCTGCAATCCCGCGCGGGCGCGCCTTACGGCGCTCGAGACGGTCTTCAGCGCGGCGTCCTGGCCAATTACCCTCCTCTTTAAAGAGCCCTCCATTTTTATGAGCTTTTCCTTTTCGGCCTCGAGCATCCTAGCAACAGGTATACCCGTCCACCTGGAGACGACCTCGGCAATGTCCTCGGCGTCTACCTCTTCCTTGAGCATCTTCTTGCCGCCCTGGAGCTCTTCGAGCTCTTTTTGCCCGGCTTCAAGAGTCTTGTGAAGCTCGGAGAGACGCCCGTACTTCAGCTCGGCGGCCTTCCCGAGCTCGCCAGCCCTTTCGGCCTGCGCCGCCTGGAGCTTTATCTCCTCCGTCTTTTTCTTGCTCTCCCGGAGGCGGCTTATGACCTCTTTTTCCTTCTGCCAGTGCGCCTTGAGCCTGCCGCTCTCCTCTTTTAAAGAAGCGAGCTCGTTGTCAATTTTTTCGAGCCTTTCTATTGACTGCCTGTCGGTCTCCTTTGAAAGGGCCTGCTTTTCTATCTCGAGCTGGATGACCTTGCGCTCGATGGCGTCTATCTCCGTGGGCATCGAGTCTATCTCTATCCTGAGCTTTGAGGCGGCCTCGTCCACGAGGTCTATTGCCTTGTCCGGCAGGAACCTGTCGGTTATGTACCTGTTCGAAAGAGTCGCGGCCGCTATGATGGCCGGGTCGGCGATCCTGACGCCGTGGTGGACCTCGTAACGCTCCTTGAGGCCGCGAAGGATGGCTATCGTGTGCTCGACAGAAGGCTCGCCGACCTGCACTGGCTGGAACCTGCGCTCCAGGGCGGCGTCTTTTTCTATGTGCTTCCTGTACTCGTCGAGGGTCGTGGCTCCCACGCAGCGTAGCTCGCCGCGCGCAAGGGCGGGCTTCAACATGTTAGAGGCGTCCATCGCCCCTTCGGCCGCTCCGGCCCCGACGAGGGTATGGAGCTCGTCTATGAAAAGGATTATGTCCCCCTCGGATTCGGTTATCTCGCGCAAAAGGGCCTTCAGCCTGTCCTCGAACTCGCCCCTGTACTTTGTGCCCGCTATGAGAGAGCCCAGGTCAAGGGCAAGGAGCCTCTTGTTCCTCAACGTCTCGGGCACGTCCCCGGCGACTATCCTCTGGGCGAGCCCCTCGACTATCGCGGTCTTGCCCACTCCGGCCTCGCCGATCAGGACGGGGTTGTTCTTCGTGCGCCTCGAGAGGACCTGTATTACGCGCCTTATCTCCTCGTCCCTTCCAATTACAGGGTCGAGCTTGTTCGAGCGCGCGAGCTCGACCAAGTCCCTCGTGTACTTGGATACAGACTGGTATTTCTCCTCAGGCATCTGGTCAGTGACCCTTTGCGTTCCGCGCACAGAGGTCAGGGCCTTCAACAAGGTGTCTCTCGTCACCCCGTGGGAAGCGAGAAGGCGGCCCGCCTCCCCTCCCCTTTCTCCCGAGATGGCAAGGAGGAGGTGCTCGGCCGAGACGAACTCGTCCTTCATGTCTCTGGCCTCTTTCATGGCGGCGTCCATAACCGCCTTGAGCCTCTGGGATATATACGTCTCCCCCGCCCCGTAGACCTTCGGGAGCTTCTTGAGCGCTTCCTCTATCTGCCCCCTAAGGAGCTTCGCGTTAGAGCCTATCCTCTGGAGGAGCGGGGCCGTTATGCCGCCGTCCTGGCCCATGAGCGAAAGTAGGAGGTGCTCAGGGGTCACCTCCTGCTGTTCAAGTGCCTCTGCCCGGCTCTGCGCGTCCTGCAAAGCCTCCTGGGATTTTATGGTAAACCTGTCGAGCCGCATGGGCTCCTCCTTTCCCCGCTTCTGGCGTTCTGGCCGGGGATGAGCGATTTCCTATAATGTAGGCGCCCGGCCCGCAATTGTCAAGGAACTGAGCGGGTTTACGCCTGAGGCCTATTGCCTTTTGCCGCCGGATGAATTATCATTGCCCCGAATGGTCAAAGGCATATTAAGTAAGGTTGAAACGGAGGCCTCTGTCAAGCTCGCCGAGTTGGGCTTTTCTGACCCGAGGTGCGCCCTCAGGAACCTCAAGGCCCTTGAAAAAGGCCCGCTTTCCAACGTACTCGACCCCATTCTCGAAAGCGTCATCGAGTCCCCCTCGCCGGATGCGGCCCTCAACAACTTCGAGAGGGTCTGTGCCGAATGCGACGGGGCCATCCAGAAGCTCGACCAAAAAGAGCTCTCCCGCCTCGTCGCAATCTGCGGCTCGTCGAACTTCCTCACGGCAATAATATTGAAGCACCCGGAACTGCTGGCGTGGCTCTTCGGCGAAGGGCTTGCCGAGGCGCGCTCGCTCGAGTCCCTGACGGCGGAAGCCGCCTCGAGGACCGAGGGGCTTACGAGCGTCGAAGAGGCCTCAAAAGAGCTCAGGCTCATGAAACAAAAAGAGTACCTCCGCATTGGAAGCCGCGACCTTTTGAGGATAGCCCCGCTGGAGGAGACGACAAGGGAGCTTTCAGACCTTGCCTCGGCCTGCCTGGACGCCGCGGTGAAGTTCTCAATAGCCCGCCACAAGGCCGCCCACGGCAGCCCTCTTTACGTCCAGGACGGCGTCGAAAAAGAGGCCGAGCTCATGGTAATAGGCATGGGAAAGCTCGGCGGGCGCGAGCTCAACTTCTCATCCGACATAGACATCATATACATATACTCCTCTGACAAGGGAGATACAACCGGGGTCGAAGGCAGGGACGGCTCTTCGATATCGCTGCACGCCTTTTTCGTCAAGGCTTCGATGATGGTCACGAAGCTCATATCGAACGTCACGGAGGACGGCTTCGTATTCAGGGTCGACCTGGACCTCAGGCCTGAGGGCAGGAGCGGGGATGCCGCGAACTCACTGAGGAGCGCGGAAGTCTACTATGAATCATGGGGGCAGATGTGGGAGCGGGCCGCCATGATAAAGGCCAGGCCCGTTGCCGGCTCCGCCTCCCTCGGCGAAGAGTTCCTCTCGATGATAAGGCCCTTCGTATTCAGGAAGTACCTGGACTTCACGGCCATCGAGGAGATAAAGTCGATGAAGGAGAAGATCGACCTGAGCCTCCTTCGGAGAAACCCGGACGCCATAGACGTCAAGCTCGGCGCGGGCGGCATACGAGAAATAGAGTTCTTCTGCCAGGCTTTGCAGCTCATACACGCCGGAAAGGACGCTTCAATCAGGGAGCGGAACACGTTAAAGACGCTCTCGACGCTCCTTTCGAGAAAATATATAAAAGAGGACGAGGAACGCCTCCTCAGGGAAGCGTACAGGTTCCTCCGCGACCTCGAGCACAGGATACAGATAGTCGAAGGCAGGCAGAGCCAGGCAATACCGCCGAGCGTGGATGCCCTGGAGAGGCTCGCGAGGATGATGGGCTTCAAGGACGCCGCCGGGAAAAAGGCCGGGGAGTTCTTCTGGGAAGAATACAGGAAGACGACCCATACGGTCCACGAGATATTTCGGTCGCTCTTTTACGCTTCCGAAGAGGCGGCCGAAGTCCCCTCCCACATAAGGGCGCTCCTTTCTCCCGACCTGCCCGAGGCGGACGCCCAGGAGATGCTCGCCGAGATAGGTTTCAGGGACACGGAGAAGGCCGCGAAAAACCTCGCGCTAATCCGCGAAGGCCCCTCCTTCGTTCACCTTTCGCCTAAGGCCAGGGTCATACTCCAGAAACTCGGCCCCCGCTTCCTCGAGCGCGCCTCACGTTCGCCAGACCCGGACAGGAGCCTCGGCCACCTCGAGAGGTTCATCTCTTCAGTGGGCGCGAGGACGACCTTCTATTCCCTGCTGCTGGAAAACCCCGGGGTGATGGACGAGCTCATAAAGGTCATGGGCACCTCCGTATTCCTATCAAGGGATTTAATAGAGCACCCGGAGAGCCTCGACATACTCCTTTCCCCGGAACTTTCCATCCCCTGCAAGAGAAAAGAGGACATACTTTCGCCGTTTCTCGCGGAAGCCTCTTCCGGCAGGGACTACGAGGCGAAGCTCGACGCCATAAGAAGGCTCAAGAGCCAGGAGCTCTTCAGGATAGGCATGAACGACATAGCCGGGACCCTCAAGCTCCGGCAGGTATCAAACCAGATGACCTTCGTGGCCGAAGCAGCCCTCGAAGCCGCAATAGTGCTGGCAAAGGGCGAGCTCAGGGAGCGCTACGGAGAGTCGGCCACAGGCTCTTTCGGCGTAATCGGCATGGGCAAGCTCGGCGGGCGCGAGCTGATATACGGCTCGGACCTTGATATAATATTCGTGTACTCCGACGCCGAAGACGGACGCACGACCGGGCCGAAGGAGATATCTTCGCACGAGTACTTCGTGAAGCTCGGACAGAGGATAATAAGCGCTTTGACGCTTCGCACGAAAGAGGGCTTCGTCTTCAACGTCGACGCCAGGCTTCGCCCCTCGGGGAGCGCGGGCCCGCTCGTCGTCTCCGAAGAAGCTCTCCTCAAGTACCACTCGGGGGCGACCCAGGTATGGGAGAGGCAGGCCCTCACGAAGGCAAGGGCCGCCGCCGGAGACCTCGCGTTCGTCTCAGGCGTCGTAAGAAAGCTCTGGGACACGCTCTACACAAGGGAGCTTACCCCGGCTGACGTAGACGAGATGCTCCGCATACGGGGGCGCATGGAAGTTGAAATTGCTAAGGAAGACGCCAACCGGTATAATATCAAGACCGGAGAAGGCGGCATAGTCGACAGCGAGTTCCTCGTGCAGGCCCTACAGCTCAAATGGGGGGCGGCAAAAAGAGGGCTCCAGACGCCCTATACGATGAAGGCGCTCGCCAGGGCCGGCCATGAGGGGCTCCTTTCAGCCGAAGAGCTTACGGCCGTGAAGGACGCTTACCTTTTCATGCGCTCCATAGAGACGAGGCTGAGGATTGTCCACGACAGGCCTGAAGGCTATCTCTACAAAGACTCCGAAGAGCTGAACTCTCTGGCCAGGAGGCTCGGCTACTCCGGGATGGACGCCGGTGGAAAGCTCCTCAAGGCCTACGCCGGATATGCCGAAAAAGTAAGAGCGATATACCTCAAGACCTTGAATAGCCTTAAGGGCTGAAATTCCGCCGCAAACCCTTAAGGAGCCCGCAAACGGGCTTTTCAATACCTGTTGAACTGTTGAAGATTCCAGCGGCAAGCCGCTGGAATCTTCGACACATAAGATGTTTTCGATTTACTGTTCGCTCGCTCGACCCCGCAGCTTGCGCGGGGATTGCGCTCGCTATGTGTGTTCAAAAAGGGGGTCTTTGTTTTGAAGGAAAAACAGGGCGTGCTCGCGAAGGTCGGCCTTCCGGGGCTTCTTCACCTCATATACCTGAGGGGTGACGAGTCAGCGGTACTCGACGTCATCAAAGAGCCGATAAAAAAGCGTTTTTACTTCAGGCAGGGCATACCGGTTGCGGCAAGCTCGAACATATTGAACGAAGTACTGGGCAGACTCCTCATGCAGGAGGGTGTCATAACCCAGCAGCAGTACGAGACCTCCCTGGAGATCGTCCTCAAGGAAAAGAAGCGCCACGGAGAGGTCCTCATATCGATGGGGCTCCTTACCCACGAGGCCCTCGAGGACTTCCTCGCCCTCCAGCTCAAAAGAAGGCTCTTCCGCCTGTTCGACTGGGACGAAGGCTCGTACAGGTACATAAAGACGGAGCTGCCCGGCAGCATACCCTCAAAGCCGTTCCACCCGGCCTCCCTCATACTCGAGGGCATAAGCCTGGGTTTCTACCCGGTCAAAAAGATAAGGTCAGGCCTCGAAGGCTGGCTCAACAAGAAAGCCTGCCTGTCGCTCGAAGGAAACCCCTACAGGCTCGAAGACTTCAGACTGAACCTGCAGGAGAAGAGGTTCGCCGAGTCGATCGACGGCGGCAGGACGCTTTCAGAGGCGCTCGATTCCTCAGACCTTCTCCGCCATCGCGCCGAGTCAATAGCCTTGAGCCTTGCCATGACAGGCCTCATTAAGGACGAGCAGGGGCTCGCCGCCTCCCCAGAGGTGCTCCTCGAAGAGGCGAAGGAGACCCACGCCCCGGAAGTGCCCGTAGACTCCAAGCTCAATGCCGAGCTCATGTTCATGCGCGCGAAAAGCGCCATCGGAAGGCGCGAGTTTTCGGCCGCGATAACCGTCCTCAAGGACATCACGAACATAAACCCGGCAGAAGGCGAATACTGGGCGTGGCTCGGCTGGGCAATCTACAACGAAGACCCCGGCAAGATAAAAGAGGCCGAAGCGGTAATCAAAGACTCCATCGACCTCAACAACGACCTGGACGCGGCCTGGCATTTCCTCGGCATGCTCTTTTTGGCCGAAGGCAACCTCGTCTGGGCGAAGATATCCTTCGAGACGGCCCTCCAGAAAAACCCCTGGAACACCGAATCGCTCTCCGAGCTCAAGAGGCTCGAGCTCAGGCTCATTTACAGGGACGCGCCCCAGGAGACTACGGCCGCCTTCGGCTTCATCGAAGACCCCTTTGCCCCGGTCCCCAGAAAAGTTACTCTTTCCGAGGTGCAGAACGCGGCTCTTGAGTCGCTGGCAAGGGCCGTAAGGAAAAAGACCGGGCCAGTTCTCCTCGAAGGAGCCGCAGGAACAGGCAAGACGACCGTACTGCTAGAGCTTTTAAAAAGACTCTCGCCAGACAAGGTGCTCTCCGCCATCATACTCAAGCCGGCGGGCCGCGAGCTCGACCTCATTAAAGAGATAAACAGGGGGCTCGGCTGCGCCGTTGAAGCGCCGACTGTAAAAGAACAGCTTTTAAACCTCGGCATGAGGGTGTCCCAGAACCGTATACAGGGCGGCTCAACCCTGGTCATAATAGACGAGGCGCACAGGCTCTCTTCGGGCTGCCTTAAGCTCATCCAGTACCTCTCGAGGCTCAAGGCCGTCCAGCTCCTCCTTTCAGGCGAGACGTCTCTTGCAGAAAAACTCAAGACCGCCGACTTCCAGGAGCTAGACGCCAAACTCTCCTCGAGGATCACACTTGCCGACCTCACAAAAGAAGAGACCGTGGCCCTCATCGACTCTATGCTCTCCAGGGCCGAGCGGCGCAAATCCGCCGGAGCATCCTTTACAATAGGCATCGAGGAGGCCGAAGAGATATTCGAGGCGACCGGCGGCAACCCGAGCGCAATCAGAAAAGAGGCAACCGCCATCCTCCAGAAGGCGTTCGACGACCTGAAAGCGGCTTCTGCTCCTACGCCGCCCCCCGCTGAAGAAGCCGCGATAGAAGAAGAGGTAGCGGAAAAGCCTTTTGAAGAGCCTTCAGCGCCGTTAATCAAAGAGGAGGCACAAGGGCCCGGCGAGCTGCCGGAGTTCGCGAATGAAGAGGAAACAGAAGGCAAGTGGGAAGAAGAAGGCGCTCACGAGCCCCCTACTACGCCGGGACCAGCGGCACAGGAAGGGACTGTAAGGGCGACTGCACAGCCCCATTCAGAGACTCCGGAGAGCATCAAGGAAGAGCAGCCTGCGAAAAAATCGCTGCTCCGCCTTATATTCTGGGTAATACTCATGATAGCGTCCGGCCTCATCGTGGGGTCGCTCATAGGGACATACTGGTTCGGCCAGCCCAGGGTCGAGGAGACTGTCGCACCTATTGAAACGCCGGTCGAGCCTTCTGCCCCGCTGCAGACGACCGGTGAGACGGACCAGGGGGCCCCGATGGACGGCTCCCTTGACATTGGCGGCTTGGACGGGTCTATTTAATATTGCCGCCGAAAATTTCCAAAGATAACCGCCCGGACTCCGGAAACCCGGGTTTCCCCAGAGAAGCCGGGGTTTTTCAGCTTTTTTTCCAGCTCCACGCCGACCTTTGAAGGTTCCCCGCGGCTTGCCTCGTGGAACCTTCGGCACATAAGGAATTTCATCTATCGCTCGTTTGACCCCGCAACAAAACTGCGGGGAATACGCTCGCTATGTGTGTTCAAGGAGATGACATGGCCCCGGAAAACGGCTTTTTCCAAGAAGTCCTTACAAACCTCGAGAACGCTAACAAACACCTCAATCTCCCGGCAGCCATCTATGAGAGGCTCCGCACGCCGAGACGCTCTCTCATAGTCTCGGTGCCTGTGCAGCTCGACAACGGTACCGTGAGCTTTTTCACCGGCTACAGGGTGCAGTACGACTTTGCCCGGGGCCCGGCCAAGGGCGGCATAAGGTACCACCCCAAGGTCAACCTCGATGAAATAACGGCCCTGGCAGCGCTCATGACATGGAAATGCGGGGTCGTGGACCTGCCCTTCGGAGGGGCCAAAGGCGGGGTAGCGTGCGACCCGACCATCATGTCCAGGGACGAGATAAAGAGGCTCACCAGGAGATATACCTATGAGATAGGCATCATCATCGGGCCTGAATCGGATATCCCTGCGCCTGACGTCTACACAGACGAGCAGGTCATGGCATGGATGATGGACACCTATTCGATGATGAAGGGCCACTCCGTGCCCGGGGTCGTCACGGGAAAGCCGGTGAGCATAGGCGGCTCGCAGGGCAGGAGCAGGGCTACTTCCTCGGGGCTCGTGACGACCATAATGGAAGCATTGAAACACCTGGGCATGTCCGTTGAAGGGCTTACGGTCTCGGTCCTCGGCTTCGGCAAGGTCGGCTTCCACGCGGCCAAAATTCTTTCAGATGCCGGCGCAAAGGTAATCGGGGTGGCCGACTCGAAGGGGGCTATATACAACCCGCAGGGGCTCGACATTGACGACGTGGCCATGCACAAGGCAAAAATAGACACCGTGCAGGGCTACCGCGAGGCAGACAACCTTACCGTTGACGAGCTCATATCGATAGATTCCGACGTCCTCATACCGGCCGCCCTCGAAGGGCAGATACACTCAGGGAACGCCGGGCGCGTCAAAGCGAAGATAATCGCCGAAGGCGCGAACAACCCGCTGACCATCGAGGCGAACAGCATCATCACCGAAAAAGGGATCTTCATCATCCCGGACATACTGGCCAACGCCGGAGGGGTCGTCGTTTCCTACTTCGAATGGGTCCAGGACCTGCAGAGGTTCTTCTGGAACGAGGAAGAAGTCGACGCCCGCCTCAACACCATAATGAAGAAAGCCTTCCACGAGGTGCTTTCCATATCGAATGAAAAGAAGATAGACATGAGGACTGCCGCGATGGTCCTCGGAGTCAAGAGGGTCGCCGAAGCAGTGGCGGTAAGGGGGCTTTACCCGTAAAAAGCATTACCGGAGGGGTCCCCTCGGCGCCCCAGGCAATCCTTTCCGGCGGCCGGTTAAAAAAAGCGTCCCGTTCTACCAGCCCCTGCAAGTTGACCGCGACGAGGCCACGCCAGTTCTGTCCCTTCAAGCCCGTCAAGAGTTATTTTGACCTTCACGGAAGTTTTTCAGCGCCCCTCCGCAACACATAACAACCCATTTTCATTCGCCTTTTTATTTAGAATAATTTTCTTTCGCTTTTCCGCTCAAAAACCTTGAAATCCTAAATTCACTCTGGTAAAGTGGCTCCCTACTAAAAGGCCCGCAGTTATCAACATCTGTGAATAACCCTGTGAATAAGTTCCAGCGGCAATAACCGGCCCTGGATTTTTTATTCCATACCTTTCCTATTTGCGCTGCCGGCGCCCTGGTGTTTAATGGACTCAAAATCTCTCTGGAAAAACTGCCTCGACGGCGTGGCTGCCCATGTCAGCCCCCAGCACCTCGCGACCTGGTTCGGTCCGATAAAGGTCGTCGGCGGAGGCGCGGACTCCCTCGAGCTCGAGGTGCCGAACCGTTTTTTCCTGGAATGGCTCAGGGAACACTACCAGCCCCTCCTCGAAGAGGTCTTGAGGAAAGTCGCCAGAAAAGAGCTGAGCCTCGTCTGGCGGGTGAACGAAGAGGCCCCTCAGGCGGCTCCCGCGCCGAAGAAAAAGGAAAAAACTGAAAAAGAGAGCGTCCCGGCGAAGGCTTCCAAGGCCGCCAGCATGACGTTGAGCCCCAAGTACACCTTCGAGAACTTCGTCGTGGGCAAGGCCAACGAGTTCGCGCACGCGGCCTGTTCCGCCGCGGCCAACAACCCGGGCAGCAAGTACAACCCGCTTTTCATCTACGGCTGCGTCGGACTCGGTAAAACGCACCTCCTGCAGGCCATAGGCCACAGGGTCATCCAGAACAACCCGAACGCGAAGGTCTGCTACTACACCTCCGAGAGGTTCGTGAACGACTTCATAAACTTCGTCAGCCGCCAGAAGATGAGCGAGTTCCGCAGCAAGTTCAGGAACGTCGACGTCCTCCTCATAGACGACATACAGTTCTGGGCTGGCAAGGAAGGCACGCAGGAAGAGTTCTTCCATACTTTCAACACCCTCTACGAGAACCACAAGCAGATAGTCGTCACCTCGGATAAGTTCCCCAAGGACCTGAACGGCCTCGAAGAGAGGCTCCGCTCGAGGTTCGAATGGGGCCTGGTGGCAGACATACAGCCGCCCGATACCGAAACGAAGATAGCGATCCTTCGCAAGAAGGCCAAGTCTGAAGGGATAAAGCTCCCTGACGACGTCGCGGGGCTACTGGCAGAAGTGAGCGGGTCGAACGTCAGGGAGCTCGAGGGCTTCCTCAACAGGATAATAGCAGTCTCCAGCCTCACCAGCAGAGACATCGACCTTTCAATGGCAAAGGACGCCCTCAAGAACCTCATCAAGGAAAAAGAGGACAAGGTCCTTACTATAGACGAGATCCAAAAGGCCGTTTCTTCCTATTACGACATAAAGTTCTCGGACTTGAAAAGCAAGAAACGCCACAGGAACATCGCACTGCCGCGCCAGGTGGCGATGTACATGGCAAGGGAGTTCGGCGGCTTCTCTTACCCGGAGATAGGCTCTTCTTTCGGCGGCAAGGACCACTCGACCGCCATTCACGCGTGCAGGAAAATAGAGCGTGAGCTGAACGAAGACCCGGAGATAAGACAGGCCCTTCGCTCTCTTAGGCAGAACCTGGGATTGAACTGAAAAACCGCTCACTTGGACCGGTTACCAACAGGGCCTGTTGATAGAGTGTTACTAGCGTGCGGCAGGATGTGGAAAGAACGGCCGGACCTGTGGACTAAAAAGCGCCGATGGGCAAAGTGTTGATAAGGGGGCGTGCTTTTCAACATAAAGAGGTCCGGCAAACACGAACTGTTACGGGCGCTTGGCGGCTTATCAACATATCAACAGCGCCTACTACTGGTTACTACTTCTTTTAAATAAAGCAGAGGAGAAGAGGGAGAGATGAAGTTCACAATCGCAAAGGCAGATTTCATAAAGGTCCTCCAGAGGATCCAGGGCATAGTAGAAAAAAGAAATACTATGCCCATTCTCGCCAATGTCCTCCTTGACGCCTCTGACGGAAAAATAAACATCATGGCAACGGACCTGGAGGTCTTCATAAAAGATTCTTCTCCCGCCAAGGTCACAGAGGAAAGTTCTGTAACGGTAAACGCCAGGAAACTTTTCGAGATAGCCAAGGAGCTTCCCGGAGAGACGATAGACGTATCTTCCGGCAAGGACGACAAGGTCACTTTAAAGGCGGGAAAAGCCAGGTTCAATATCATGGGCCTCCCTTCGAAAGATTTCCCGGTCTTCCCGGCAATAGACGAAAGCGCCATGAAGGAGCTTGATTCTGAAGCCTTCAGGGACATGATAGACAAGACGTCTTTTGCGGTCTCGACGGACGAGACAAGGTACAACATAAACGGCTTTCTCCTTGAGAGCGGGAACGGGCGCGTGAAGATGGTCGCCACCGACGGACACAGGCTCGCACTCATCTCAAGGGAGGGCGTCTCGATAGACGCCGGGAGCAAGGAAGGCGTGCTCCTTCCCAGGAAGGGCGTCATGGAGATGAAAAAGGTGCTCGATGAAAAGGAAGGGGCTTTCCTTTTGGGCATCACACAGAAGAACGCAGTCATAAAAAGAGAGAACACTGTAATAATAATAAGGCTCCTGGAAGGGGAGTTCCCCGATTACTCCAGGGTAATACCCAAGGAGAACGACAAGGACGCGATAGCCGTAAGAGGAGAGCTCCTTTCATCCCTTAAAAGGGTCTCTCTTCTTTCAACCGACAAGATAAAGGGCGTGAAGTTCAGCTTCGCCAACTCAAAGCTTGTCCTTACCTCATCGAGCCCTGACATAGGAGAGGCCACCGAAGAGGTGGACGTTGAATATCCCTTCGGCGAGCTCGACATAGCGTTCAACGCCAGGTACTTCATAGACATGTTAGAGGCCCTGAGCGACGAGAAAGTCAGGATCTCTCTTAAAGACCCGTTGAGCCCCGGAGTACTGAGGCCCGTTGACGGCGAAGACTATACCTACATAATCATGCCCATGAGGCTCTGAGAAGAAGCAAAGATATAAAAAATATTGACATTTATCGGGCCCCTGTGTCTAAATAGAGGTTTGTTTGACCCAGGGGTTCCTTTTATTTCCAGGGGCCACAACCAGTTATCTTAAAGAAAAAAACAGGAGCTACAAGAAAGCCATGCCGAAAAGAACATTTCAGCCCAGCAAGAAAAGAAGATTGAGGACCCACGGCTTTCTCGTGAGGATGGCCACCAAATCCGGAAGGGCCGTCATCAACAGGAGAAGGGCGAAGGGCAGGAAGCGTCTTTCCGTCACCATCAGCACGAGCAAGTAAACGAGGGCCCGCACCTGCCCTTCATGAAAACACCCGGGACAGATCTTTCCTTTACAAAGGAAGAAAGGCTTCTAAAGCCTGAAGAGTTTGCCAGGGTAAGAAGGGCAGGCAAGAGGCTCTCTACCAGGAGCTTTACTCTTTATGTGCTCCCTAACGGGCTCGGCTGGACCAGGCTCGGGCTCGCCGTCAGCTCGAAGACCGGGAACGCCGTAAAAAGAAACAGGGTCAAAAGACTGCTGAGGGAGTTTTTCAGGCTCAACAAGGCCCTGTTCCCCGAGTCCTCCGACGTCCTCATCACGGCAAAGTCCCTCGAACAGATAAAGGGGGTTCAAGACGTCTCCGGCGAGCTCGGCGGCGTGCTTGGGTCCGCGAGGTCCGGCAAGTGATCAAGAAATCTTTCATACTGCTGATTTCTTTCTATAAGACCTTCATCTCGCCGGTCCTTCCGCCGTCCTGCAGGTTCTACCCGAGCTGTTCTGATTACGCCCGCTCTTCCATAGAGACGCATGGGGCCTTGCGCGGCTTCTACCTCGCCGTCAGGAGGCTTTTGAAGTGCCATCCATACCACGAAGGCGGTTTTGACCCGGTGCCCGAGTCTTTTCACTGGCACGCGTCCCGGCATTGCATAAAAAAATAACGGACAAGGACCAGCATGGATAAGAAAGTCTGGATAGCCCTCATCCTCTCGATGGTGGTGATCTTTTTCTACCCGTACCTCATAAAATGGTACTACCCCCAGCAGCAGCCCCCCGTTGAAAAACGGGAGAGCGCCGCTCCAGCTGACGTACAGGCCCAGCCCGGAGCAGTAGCGCCGGCCCAGCCCCAGCAGCCTCAGAAAGCCGTCGCAGAAGAGCTCACGATAGTAGAGACGCCCCTTTACAAGGCGGTTTTCTCCAACGTCGGGGGCGGGATAAAGAGCCTGGAGCTCAAGAACTACAAAAAGGGCAAGGACGACCCTGAGATAGTCAACGCTGCGTCGAAGGTGGCAATCAAGAACTCGTTCAGGAGCCAGTTCGACCTCAACGGCATAGTTGAAACGCCCGTCTTCAAGCCTTCGAGCGCCTCTTTGAACCTCGACGGGGCCTCAACCGGCTCTCTTATATATACCGGCGCACTTTCAAACGGGCTCACAATTGAAAAGAAGTTCACCTTTTCAGCCGACACCTACTTCATAAACACTGAGGTAAAGTCGCTGAACGCCACCCAGACGGCCGTTTCGGTCAGGGCCGACATTATCCTGAGCGCGCCTGTCTCCGGCAAGGACGAAACCGGCTACCACCAGGGCCCGATAATCAAATCCAACAACGAGCTTACCCGCCAGGACGAGGACGACAGGACGCTTACCGGCTCCAGCAAATTGAAGTGGCTCGGCCTCGAGGACAAGTACTTCCTTGCCGCCCTCATCCCGGTGACGGACACGCACTTCTCCTGGGTTACCGAAGTACCGGCCCCCGGCTCTTCCGCGGCGGCCCTTCAGTTCCCCGTGAACCTCGCGCCGGGCGGTTCTTCACGGGTCGTCTTGAACACGTTCCTCGGCCCCAAGGAATATGACACTCTCCTGAAGCAGAAGGTCGGCCTCGAGGAGGCCATCGAGTTCGGCTGGTTCGACTGGATGGCCAAGCCTTTCCTCGTGGTCCTGAACTTCTTCGACAGGTACCTGGGCAACTACGGCCTGGCTATAATCGTCCTTACCGTCATAATAAAGGTCCTTTTCTACCCGCTCACGAAAAAGAGCCTCCATTCCATGAGGGACATGCAGAGGATGCAGCCCCAGATGGCGGCGTTGAAGGAAAAGTACAAGGACGACAAGCAGAAGATGAACAAGGAGCTCATGGAGCTCTACAAGCGCCACAAGATAAACCCGGTCGGCGGTTGCCTCCCCATGGTCCTCCAGATACCGGTATTTATCGCGCTCTACGAAGTCCTTTACGTCGCCATAGAGCTCAGGCACGCGCCGTTTTTCCTCTGGATAACGGACCTGTCGGAGAAGGACCCTTACTACATAACGCCCATACTCATGGGCGCGACCATGTTCCTGCAGCAGAAGATGACGCCGACCTCGGTCGACCCGGCCCAGCAGAAGATAATGATGCTGATGCCCATAGTCTTCACCTTCATGTTCCTGAGCTTCCCCGCTGGCCTTGTCCTGTACTGGCTCGTGAACAACGTCCTTTCCATCGGCCAGCAGTACTTCGTTTACAAGACGCCCGCGAAGGCGTAAAAATAACACTTTGTTGTTTGAAAAAAACCCCCTCTCCTTAGACGGAGAGGGGGTTTTTGTTTTTACCCATGAGATGCTTTATTCGGTAGAAATATACGAGTTTGACAGCTTTGCTCAAAATGACAGATCCTCCACTCCAGCCGATAATATTTGAAAAGAAAGCCCTTCTGGGTTTTAATATCCTCCATGAAAGAAAACCCGTCAGACACGATCGCCGCCATCGCAACCGCGCAGGGTGAAGGCGGGGTCGGCGTTATACGCATTAGCGGCCCTAATGCTTTAGAGGTCGCTCTCAGGTGCTTCAGCGTCAAGGGGCCGGTTGAGGAAAGGCGTCTTGTCTACGGGTCGATACTGGGCCCGGCCGGAGAGCGGCTCGACGTTGGTTTTCTCGCCTGGATGCCCTCGCCCAGGTCGTATACCGGCGAAGACGTCGTGGAGTTTCACTGCCACGGCGGCCCGCTTCTTTTAAGGCAGGTCCTCGGCGCGATAGTGAATGCAGGCGCGAGGCCCGCGGGCCCCGGCGAGTTTACGCGCCGCGCCTTTTTGAACGGCAAGCTCGACCTCACGCAGGCCGAGGCGGTAATCGACATCATAAGGGCCCAAACCTCCCTTTCGCTCTCATCCGCCAGGGGCAGGCTCGAGGGAGGCCTTTCCAGAAAGGTTGGCTTACTGAAGGCGCCTCTGGTCGAGCTCCTTGCCCACATGGAGGCCGAGCTCGATTTCACAGAGGAAGAGATAGACGGGCTCCCGCCTGAAGAGATATCCTCGAAGCTGACTGAAGCAGCCTCAGGCGTTAAAAGGCTCCTTTCCACTTTTGCCGAAGGCAGGGCCTTGCGCGAAGGGCTCAAGGTCTTGATACTCGGCCGCCCGAACGCCGGAAAATCGAGCCTCTTGAACGTCCTTCTCCAGGAAGAGCGCGCCATAGTAACTCCAATGCCGGGCACCACCAGGGACGTCATAGAAGAGACGCTCGAATTAAGGGGCATGCCAGTGCGCCTCATGGACACGGCAGGCTTGAGGGAAGCGGCAGACGAGGTCGAAGCGATAGGCGTGCGCCTTGCCAAAGGCAGGGTCGAGGAGGCCGGGCTCATAATCTTCGTCGCCGACCTGACTGCCGATTTCAGCGGGGACATCGAGATACTCTCCGGCCTACCCTCGGCGAAGACTGTAATAGCCGCGAACAAGCTGGACTTAGGCTCGGAAAAAATAAGCGAGGCAATGGCGGCCTTCGAGGGCTTTGACGTAGTGCCCATTTCCGCGACTTCGGAGGAAGGTATAGAGCCGCTCAAAGACCTCATATTCGAGAAGGCTGCCGGAGGAAAGGCCGCGTTGGAAGCCCCGCTTGGCGAGCTCGTTGCCTCAATCAGGCACAGGGACTGCCTCGTAAAATGCCTCGAGGCCCTGGAGCGGGCGAAGGGGGCTGTAGCCGCGGGTCTACCGAGAGAGCTTGTTGCCACAGACATCCGCGCCTCTATCGGTTCTCTCGGCGAGATAACCGGCGAGACCACGAGCGAGGACATACTCGACATTATCTTCAGCTCTTTTTGCATAGGCAAGTAAACACCCCTTCCCTGCCGCCCTTTCAAAGCCGCTTTGGAAATGATAAAATACCGTCTGTTATAATCCTTAAACGCGGGGGACACCCATGCCTGGAAAAATAACCGTTCTGATTTTTCTCGCTCTGTTCGCTTTTACTTTGCCTGCCTATTCGGCGCAAGAGGGCCCTGCAAAACAGGCCCAGGCCGAATCTCTCCAGTCCGTCAAACACTCGGACGTGTGCATGGTCCAGAACAGGCACGGCATCATGAAGATGATACCCGTAGAGGTCGACGGGAAGATGTACTACGGCTGCTGCGCCGGATGTGTTGGGAAGTTGAAGTTCAACCCGGCCGTGAGGTACGCGAACGACCCTGTCTCAGGAAAGCAGGTCGACAAGGCATCCGCCTTCATAATCGGCAACAGGGACGGCACTGTCATCTATTTCGAATCAAAGGAGACCGCAGAGAAGTTTTTCGCTTCGAGGAAGTCCTTATAAAAGGCTCTTTTCTGAAAGCCCCTCCCGCAACGGGGGGGGCTTTTTTTATTCCCTTTCTACTGCTGAAACACTGCGGTTTGACACTCCCCTTTCCTCTGATATATTCAAAATAGGCAAAAAATCCAGGGGGGTGGTACATCATGCCCAGCAGGACGCTTGTCACCGGCGCGACCGGCACAGTGGGTTTCTTCCTCGTAAGGGAGCTGTCGAAAAGGGGCGAGCCTACGCGCGCGGCCGTTCACACGGAAACTAAAGCGGCAAGAATAGCCGAAGCCAACATAGAGCTTTTCGAGATGGATTTCGCGGACAAGGCCTCGATAGACGCGGCCCTCAAGGGCATTGAGAAGGTCTACCTTCTTACGCCATTCAGCCCCGGCCAGGTGGAGATGGCCGGCTTTTTCATAGACAGGGCCGTCGCCGCGGGAGTCAAATACATTGTCCGCCAATCGGTGGCGGGCGCGGACACTGAAGCGATAACTCTCCTTCGAGGCCACAGGATGGCCGAGGTCCGCCTGGAGGAATCAGGCATACCGTACACTCACCTTCGCCCGAATTCGTTCATGCAGAACTTCTCGAATTTTTTCGGCGAAGCGATAAGGGCAACCGGAAAGATATATCTGCCGTTGAAGGCCGCTTCTGTCAGCTACATCGACGCGCGCGACATAGCGCTCGTGGGAGCTGCCCTCCTTTCCGGCAATATCAAGGAAGAGCGCCTCAACCGGGCCTACGCCCTGACAGGCCCAGCGCCGCTTACGATGGACAACGTCGCTGCCTCGATATCGCGGGCCTCCGGAAGGCCTGTCGAGTACATGGACATCTCTCCGGCAGAGGCGAAGCTCGGCATGAAGGCGGCAGGGATGCCGGAGTGGGCCATAGAATCGATGATAGAGCTCTACGAGTTCCAGCGGGACGGGAGGGGCGAGCGCGTCTCCGGGGCGGTCGAGGAGATATCCGGAAGGAGCCCGCTTTCCATCGACGATTTCGCCAGAGACAACGCGCACGTTTTCAGGTCGGCGGCGTAAGATGGGAAGGAGGCTCAAGCTCTTCATCGCCACAAGCCTCGACGGCTTCATCGCGAGGAAGGACGGCTCGATAGACTGGCTCTTTACCGACGCCGATTACGGCTACACAGATTTTTTTTCCACGATTGACACCGTACTCGTTGGCAGGAAAACCTATGAGCAATCGCTTGCCTTCTTCGAGGGAGCTCCCTTCAGCGGCAAGCTCTGTTACGTCTTCACGAGGAAAGCCGGAGGCAAGGCCGCTCAGGCGACCTTCGTATCAGGAGATATCGCGGAGTTCACGAGGGGCCTCAAGGACGAGCCCGGCAGCGGCATCTGGCTCGTGGGCGGCTCAGAGATAGTAGTGGCGCTGAGAAATCTCATAGACGATTTCATCATATCGGTCCACCCCATAATACTCGGCAGCGGCATCCCGCTTTTCACCGGAGGCTGGGAGGAGGAGACCCTGGCGCTAGTAAAGGCTGCCTCTTTTGAGAGCGGACTCGTCCAGCTCCATTACAGGGCCGCCTGAGTTCCCTAGCAAAAAAAGAAAAAGCCCCCGTTTTGCGGGGGCTTGTTTTTTTCAGGGCGCTTGATTGTCCTCAGGCCGTCGGCACTTTCCAGAACGACACGGCCTCTTCGACGTCGGCCTTGCTGCCGATTATAAGGGGCGTCCTCTGGTGGAGCTCGCTCGGGGTCTTCTCCATTATTCTTCCCTCCCCGTCGGAGGCGGCCCCTCCGGCCTGCTCGACTATGAACGCGAGCGGGTTCGCTTCATACATGAGGCGGAGCTTGCCTTTGGTTGATTTCATGTCGGCCGGGTAGAGGAATATGCCGCCTTTCAGAAGGTTCCTGTGGAAGTCGGCCACGAGAGAGCCGACGTACCTCGCGCTCATCCCGGCGCCGTTTGATTTGGCCTTCTCTATGTACAGGGCGGTGCCAGGCAGCCAGTGGCGGCTGTTGCCCTCGTTGATGCTGAATATCTTGCCCTTCTCCGGTATTTTTATGTCCTTGTGAGAAAGGAAGAACTCGCCGACCGAAGGGTCGAGCGTGAAGCCGTGCACGCCGTGTCCGGTCGTGTAGACGAGCATGGTCGAGGAGCCGTAGAGTATGTATCCGGCGCAGACCTGCTCCATGCCTGGTTTCAAGAAGTCCTTTGTTGTGACGTTCTTGCCTTTCTCGATCTTGAGGATCGAGAAGATGGTCCCCACCGAGATGTTGACGTCGATGTTGGAGGAGCCGTCGAGCGGGTCGAATAGTATGACGTAGTTGCCGCGCGGGTATTTCCCGTCGACGTGGATTATATCGTCCATCTCCTCTGAGGCCATCGCCGAAAGGTGGCCTCCGTGCTCCATCGTCTTTATGAAGGTCTCGTTGGCGAGCTCGTCGAGTTTTTGAACCTCTTCGCCGTGAACGTTCTGAGTGCCTGCGGCCCCGAGTATGCCAGCGAGCCCGGCCCTTCTCACATGGCTGGAGATTATCTTTGCCGCTATGACGAGGTCGGAGAAGAGCGCCGTGAAGTTGCCGCTTGAATTCGGGTAGCGCCTTTGTTCTTCATGAAGGAATTTCGTGAGGGTCATTCCCACGGACATGGAGCCTCCTTATGGACTGTTTTCGCGTGTAAAGGGATGGAACGGGAAAAAAGATGCGACCCTATGTATTATATATCGAAAAAGGCTTTTGTGAAGGGGTTTGTCTCTCCTTCATATAATTTCATTCAAGGATAGAATGAATTTATCGTCATTGCGTGGATATCTGTTCAATTACTCGTGTGCTGCCGCACTTGATTAACCTCGTCAAAATGCCATGTAACGCGGCTGCCGCCGCTCTCTGTAACATGCTCCGCTTGCTTTCCGCCTCCCCACCCGCGAAACGCGCCCCTGAGGTCGCTCCGCTCCCAAGCTTCCCCTGCGCGTTTCGCCTCTTCCTCCCTTAGGCGCGCTCCGCATGTTACGGTGTCTGGGTTAAGAACAATACAAAAACTAATTCTTTTTTTGTTGTTTTGTTTAACTAAGCGCGGCTTGCCCGGCGTAGCGAAGCCAAGGTTGGGGGAGTGACGGGCGGAAAAGCAAAGGGGCCTCCGAAGGGGCGAGGCTGGGTAAGCGGGCCTTCGGAAGCGGGAGGATGAAAGCGAGCGAGCCGGGTAAACAGAAAAGGCGCGGCAGCGCGCAAGAAATACGGACCTCCGGTCCCCCTCTTTTCTAAAGAGGGGACAGGCGAGATTATTTTGAAAGGCGATAATCCCCCTCACTCCCCCTTTAGAAAAGGGGGAAGGTAAGAAGGGGTATTCTGTTCTCATGCGCAAATAAAAAAAAGGCGAGGGGCTTTAGCCCCTCGCCTTTGGTCAAAATTATCCGCTTACAGCCCCTTGAACGCCTTGTCAGCCGCTTCAAGAGTCTTTGTTATGTCGTCCTTCGTATGGGCCAGCCCCATGAAGACCGCTTCGAACTGGCTCGGCGCCAAATATATGCCGGATTTGAGCATGCGGGTGAAGTACTTGCCGAATTTGGCCGTGTTCGCCCCGCTCGCGTCCTTCCAGTTCGTTACCGGCTTCTCTGAGAAAAAGACCGTGAACATCGAACCGGCTACCGCCGTATGTACCGGCACGCCCCTTCTTTTGGCTATCCCGGAGAGCCCGTCGGCCAGTGTGTTCGTGCTCTTGAAGAGCTTTTCATACGTGCCCTTTTTCTGGAGGTTCTTCAGGGTCTCTATGCCGGCGGTCATGGCAAGAGGGTTGCCGGAGAGCGTCCCGGCCTGATAGACCGGGCCTGATGGCGCGAGCATCTCCATTATCTTCTTCTTGCCGCCGAAAGCGCCAACCGGGAGGCCGCCGCCTATTATTTTGCCGAGGCAGGTCATGTCAGGGTCTATCTTGAAGAGCTTGTGGGCCCCGCCGTAGCAGAGCCTGAAGCCGCTCATGACCTCGTCCATTATGAGCAGGGCGCCGTGCTTCGTGCAAAGCTGCCGGAGGCCCTTCAGGAAGCCGTCCTTCGGAAGGACCACGCCCATGTTGCCGGGCACGCCTTCCACGATTACGCAGGCTATGCCTTCTTTGGCCTTATCGAAGATGGCCCGCACCGAATCGAGGTCGTTGTAAGAGGCGTTGTACGTATGCTTTGCGAGGTCGGCGACGACACCCGGGCTGTCGGGCACGCCGAGGGTTGCGGCCCCGGAGCCCGCCTTCACGAGCAGGCTGTCAGAGTGGCCGTGGTAGCAGCCCTCGAACTTTATTATGCCGTCCCTTTTCGTGTAGGCGCGCGCGAGCCGGAGGGCGCTCATCGTGGCCTCTGTCCCGGAGCTCACGAACCTGACCATGTCCATCGAGGGGAAGGCCTTCAAAGTCTCTTCGGCCAGGATGACTTCAAGCTCTGTCGGAGCGCCGTAGCTGGTGCCCCTGTCTACCGCTTTTTTTATGGCGTTCGATACTCCGGGGTGGCAGTGGCCCAGTATCATCGGGCCCCACGAGCCTATGTAATCTATGTACTCGTTGCCGTCCGCGTCGTATATCTTCGAGCCCTTCGCTTTTTTTATGAAAATAGGGCCGCCGCCTACGGCCTTGAATGCCCGCACCGGGCTGTTCACGCCGCCGGGGATGAGCCTGGCCGCCTTTTTAAGGATCTGAGAGGATTTCCCTGTACCCATCTTCATGCTCCTTTTTCCGCTTATTTTCTAATGATAACAAGCGTATATCCTAACCGAAGGGCGCAAGTTCTGTCAATGCCATTCTAAGGAGGAAAGAGGCGGGATCTTAACATTTCCGTCATAATCCTGTAACATTGGTTTTTTATTATCTCCTCATAAAAAGATAAAAAGGAGAATGGAAGTATGAAAAGAAATCTGTACGCGGTATTCGCCCTGGCAACTGGCGTGTTGTGCGCTGGGCCCGCTTACGCCGAGTTTATCTTCGGTGAAGAGACAAAGGGCGCGACGATCACGAATGGCGACAGCGACATCAATAGAAGGGTAAGGCGTCAGCCGAGGTTCGACTTCGGGGACCTGGTCAGCAACGGCAATTCATACGATTCGCAGGGCGACCTTTTCATCAGGAGGGCCCGGGTGGAGCTCGGCGGACACCTCCTCGCGAAGGAGATACAGTATAATCTCGTCCTTACTGCCGACAAGTGGGAGAAGATAGGCAACGCGAACGAGGTGGGCATCCTTTACGCATACGTGAGATGGGTGGCCAGTGAGGCGGCCGTCTTTACGCTCGGCAAGGAGAAGCTCCCTTATTCGAGGGTCTCGCTTTCCTCTTCGGCCAAACAGCTCATAATAGAGAAGCCGGTTTCCACGGAGGCCGCAAAAAAGGTATTCGGTGAGACCGACGCGTATTATCAGCCCAAGTTCTCGATCGGCGGCAAGCTGGCAGAGGGGGTATTCGGTTATGAGGTCGCGGTGGCCGACGGCTGGCAGAACGGCGAGGACATACAGTCGACCGGAAGCCGCAAGGTGCAGACCGCCAGCCCCCTTCTTGTAGGCAGGGTCGAGCTCTCTCCCCCGGGCTGGACCGAAAAGGGCAAGAGCGACGCCCATTTGGGCAAGGGCCAGCACCTGACTTTGGGCGCGAACGTGGCCAGCCAGTCGGGCATCAAGTACCAGTCGGTAGCGTTCGAAGAGGACAGGACTCTCTGGGGGGTCGACCTTTCTGGCCACTACAAGGGCTTTACCGCCCAGGTCGAGTATAATGAATGGGAGATAGACTCGACCGACCCGGCGATTGCCGCCAAAAAGCCGAAGGGCTGGTACGCTCAGGCAGGCTACTTCATCGAAGGCCCTAATGTCGAGCCGGTTGCGAGGTACGAGGTCTATGACCAGGACTCGAACTCCGCCAACAAGGAAGAGAAGGTGACGACGCTGGGGGTAAACTGGTACGGCAAGGGGCACAGCTTCAAGGTGGGCGCGAACTGGCTGCACCACGAGTTCGAAGCCGGGGCCTCGGGCAAGCTTGCCAACGACGATTCCAAGGACATATACCAGGTACAGGCGCAGCTCTATTACTAAGGGATAAAGTTCTATGAAATCAGGGGCTTTCAACCGAAGGGACGTATCTCTTCAGTACCTTAACAGGGCTGTAACAGGGCTGTAACAATCATCTATTACAGTTGTCTAAACGAATAAAGAAAACGGAGAACACATGAGAAGACTCCTCATACTGGTTTCAGCATTGATGTTGTGCATGGCGACGGCCTCTTTTTCCTCGGCCCAGCTGATAAACGGCGCGGGCGCGACATTCCCGGCGCCGCTTTACTCCAAATGGTCTTACGAGTACGCAAAGCAGACCAAGATAAAGCTCAACTACCAGTCCATCGGCAGCGGCGGCGGTATAAAGCAGGTAATGGCCGGAACCGTCGACTTCGGCGCCTCTGACGCGCCGCTCGGCGCGAAAGAACTGAAAGAAGGCGGCCTCGTCCAGTTCCCCATGGCCATAGGCGGGGTCGTCCCGGTCGTGAACATAAAGGGCATAGCTCCCGGCCAGATGAAGCTCACCGGAGAAGTGCTCGCAGACATATACCTGGGCAAGATAACGAAGTGGAACGACAAGAGGATAGCCGACCTCAACGCCGGAGTTGCCCTGCCTGACGAGAAGATAACGGTCGTGCACCGCTCCGACGGCAGCGGCACCACCTGGATATTCACCAACTACCTTTCAAAGGTAAGCCCCGAGTGGCAGAAGAAAGCGGGCTTCGGCACCGCCGTCAACTGGCCTGCTGGCGTAGGCGGCAAGGGCAACGAGGGGGTCGCCACCTACGTAAAGAGGATAAAGAACACCATAGGCTACGTCGAGTTCGCCTATGCCGTCCAGAACAAGCTCACGCAGACCAAGCTCAAGAACAAGGCCGGCAGCTTCGTGGATCCCTCCATGGAGAGCTTCATGGCCGCCGCCGAGAGCGCGGACTGGAAGGGAACGCCCGGCTTCGGCGTGATACTTACCGAGCAGGCGGGCAAGGGGGCGTGGCCCATTGCCGGAGCGACTTTCATACTCGTCAAGGCGAACCCCAGCGAGTGCGCCAACGCTAAAGAAGTATTGAAGTTCTTCGATTGGGCGTATAAAAACGGCGGGGCGATGGCAAAGGCCCTGGACTATGTGCCCATCCCCAAGAACGTCTTTGAGCTCATGGAGCAGGCCTGGGCAAAGGAAGTGAAGTGCGCCTCTCAGCCTGTCTGGGGCAAGTAGTTTTGCTTTGATATCGCGTATCCCGGCCCTGTGCCGGGATACGCTTTTTTCTGGATAGTAAAATGCTTTTTGTTTATATTGAAGGCCAATGGCTGAGAATCTGAAAGAAAAAACGGGCGAGTTGGATATCTCCAGCTCCGGGGCGGACGGGTACGTGAGCCTTTCGGCCAGGCGGCAGAGCTCCGGCAAGCTGGGGGATGCGGTATTCAAGGGCGTGGCCTACGGCTTCGCCTTTTCGGTCATTCTCCTGATGGCGCTTTTGTTCATCGTGCTCGTCAAGGAGTCGTGGCTTTCCATCAAGGCCTTCGGCTTCAGCTTCGTCTACAGCTCAATATGGGACCCGGTCGCGCAGGAATTCGGAGCGCTGCCCTCGATTTACGGCACGATAGTATCATCCATCATCGCCATAGTCATCGCCGTGCCCATAAGCCTCGGCATAGCCATATTCTTGACCGAGATGGCCCCGAAGAGGCTGAAGGGGCCCATTGGCACGGCGATAGAGCTCCTGGCCTCCATTCCGTCGATAATCTACGGCATGTGGGGCCTTTTCGTTTTCGCACCGTTTCTCTCGGAGTATGTCGAGCCGTTCCTCATCGACTACCTGGGCTTCATCCCGCTTTTCACTGGCGCGCCGCTGGGCATAGGTATGCTGCCCGCCGGGTTCATACTCGCCATAATGATAATCCCGTTCATATCGTCGGTCACGAGGGACATATTTCAGATGGTGCCTTCAATATTGAAGGAGTCTGGTTACGGAGTCGGGGCCACGAAATGGGAAGTCATAAGGAAGATAGTCTTCCCGTATGCCCGCTCCGGTGTCATAGGGGCGGTCATTTTGGGGCTTGGAAGGGCGCTCGGCGAGACGATGGCCGTGACCTTCCTCATAGGCAACGCGCAGGAGATAAAACTATCCCTCCTCGACCCGGCCACTTCCATCTCCGCGACTCTTGCGAACGAGTTCACCGAGGCCGTCGAAGAGCTCTATCTTTCCAGCCTCGTCGAGCTCGGCTTGATACTGTTCCTCATAACTTTCGTGGTGCTTGCCCTCGCGAAGCTTCTAATCGCGAGGTTCTCCTATAAAGGCGGGAAGCTCTAAGAGTATGGGACTCCATTATCAGAGAAGAAAACTGGCTAACTACATAGCCCTCGGAGTGTCGGTCGCCTCGGCCGTCTTCGGGATATTCTTTCTTTTCTGGATTTTGAAAGACGTCTTCACCTTCGGCTTCGCCGCCCTGAACGCGGACTTTTTCACGCAGGTTCCGGCCCCGCCCGGAGAGGCCGGGGGCGGCATGGCAAACGCCATTTTGGGCACGCTCACCATAACGGTCCTCGCTACCGCCTTCGGCGTTCCGGCCGGGATACTCGCCGGGACATACCTTTCCGAGTACGGCAGGAAGAGCAAAACTGCATCCGTCGTGAGGTTCGTCTCCGACATATTGGTCAGCGCGCCTTCTATCGTCATCGGCGTTTTCGTCTATGCGATAGTTGTGAAGCCCTTCGGCGGGTTCTCGGCGCTGGCTGGGGCCCTGGCGCTGGCAATAATAATGCTGCCCGTCGTCATAAGGACCGCCGAAGAGATGCTCAAGCTCGTGCCTGATTCCACAAGGGAAGCGGCCCTCGCGCTCGGCGCGCCGCACTGGAAAGTGACCGTCTCCGTCGTCTACAGGGGCGCTTTGAGGGGCATCGTCACGGGCGTCATGCTTGCGGTCGCCAGGGTCTCCGGCGAGACGGCCCCGCTTCTTTTCACGTCGTTCAACAACTCGTTCTGGAACTTCAACCTCACCGAGCCCACGGCCACCCTCACGGTCACAATCTTCAATTACGCCATGGGCCCGTACGAAGACTGGCACCAGATGGCGTGGGGAGCGGCGCTTTTAATTACCGCTATGGTGTTGCTTGTGACCATAATTTCGAGGATAATAGTCAGGGGAAGAGCAGGTTAGGATGAGAGACAAGTTTACGATAAAAGACCTCCACTTCTGGTACGGCGAAAAAGAGGCGTTGAAGGGCATAAGCCTCGCCATGAAAGAAAAAGAGGTCACGGCCCTTATCGGCCCCTCGGGGTGCGGCAAGACGACTTTCCTCCGGTGCCTGAACAGGATGCACGACCTGTACCCGGGCAACCGTTACGAGGGGGAGATACTGCTTGACGGGAAGAACCTGCTGGAGAAGGGGCTCGACCTCATAAAGCTCCGGAGCCGCGTCGGCATGGTTTTCCAGAAGCCCACGCCTTTCCCGATGTCCATGTACGACAACATCGCCTTCGGCTTGAAGCTCATGGGCGTAAAGAGCAAATCGGAGATAACCGGAAGGGTCGAAAAGGCGTTGAAGGACTCGGCCCTGTGGGACGAGATAAAAGACAGGCTCCACGAGCCAGCTCTCTCTCTTTCGGGCGGCCAGCAGCAGAGGCTCTGCATAGCGAGGGCGGTGGCCGTCGAGCCAGACGTCATCCTGATGGACGAGCCCTGTTCCGCGCTCGACCCGGTTGCAACTGCCAAGATAGAAGACTTAATGACCGACCTGAAGCAGAACTATACGGTCGTCATAGTCACGCATAACATGCAGCAGGCCGCGAGGGTTTCCCAGTACACCGGGTTTTTCATGCTCGGCGAGGTCATAGAGTTCGACACCACTGAGAAGATATTCACGGCCCCGTCCAACAAGCTTACTGAAGACTACATAACAGGGCGTTTCGGCTAAGGCTTCGGCCTTCGGCCTTGCAAGGAGGAAAGATGACGAGAGAGGCATATCACAAGGCGCTCAGGGACCTCGAGGGCGAACTGCAGCAGATGGCCATGATGGTCGGCGCCGCGGTGCGCGAATCGATGGAGGCGTTGAAGAGCAGGGACCTGGAGACTTCCAAAAGGATTGTGCACAACGACATACAGGTGAACAGGAAGCGCTTCGAGATAGAGGAGAGGTGCGTCCGCATCATCGCCACGCAGCAGCCGATGGCCGTTGACCTGCGCATTCTGGCGGCGATAATAAACATCATAACCGACCTCGAGCGCATAGGCGACCACGCCGAGGGCACCGCGAAGATAAGCCTCGCCATCGGAGATGCGCCGCTGGTGAAGCCCCTTGTCGACCTGCCGAAGATGGCGGAGAAGGCCGTCTCGATGCTTGAGCGTTGCATGAAAGCCTTTCTCGACAGGGACATAGAGACAGCAAGGAAGATATGCAACGAGGACGACGAGGTAGACGCCTATTACGACGAGATATACAAGGACCTCGTCCTTCTCATGATAGAGAACCCGAAGCTAATAAAGGACGCCACCTACCTCATCTGGACCGCCCACAACATCGAGCGGGTCGCGGACAGGGTGACGAACATAGCGGAACGAGTCGTTTATATGGTTACGGGCAAGATGGAGGAGATGAACGTTTCGAAGTATTAGGCTCACGCTGGGCGTTCAGCTGAAAAACGCCCATCTGCTTTGTTGACATCGTCGCTCGCCTGCTCACATACCTTACCAAGTATGCTCCGCGGCTCGCTCCTCATCGCCTAGCATCTGGGCATTTTTGAATTGAACACGGTGATTGTAGAAAGTACGCCTGCGGTTTTCCTCGTCATCCGCCTTGTCTAAAGCCAATTCTTGCGTTCTTGGGTTAGTTGAAAAGCTAAAAGAGAAAAGGCGAAGGGGGAACCCTTCGCCTTTTATATTATATTTAATAAATCTTTGTAAAAATATCTGACGAATGTTTTATAGCGTCATTTAACATTTGATCAATGTTAGAGACATCGTCCCCATAGTCACATTTATTTCTCCAATCTCTCAGCCAGTCTAGTTTGCGAGCGATATCAATTCTTCCATTTTGGGCAAAATGTTTTTTTAGAAGAGAATGATCGTCAGCAGTATATCTGACTTCAAAATGTTGTTTGTCGCGAGCAAAATTACGTGCATGGCAAAAAGCAGCAAAGTATGCCCTGCTTACGGCACACCTGAAGGCAGCCTCATTTGAAAAGCTGCCGCCGCTCTGCCCTTGAAGAAATTGAGCTAAGTTAAGGTATTCTCTCCAATGAAATGGCATGCGACTCTAATGCGGTGAACGAAAATCAGTCGTCACTATAAACCAGCCTGATTTTCCAAAAAGCATAAATTCATATTCACTACAGACCTCTTCAATCTTGTCCGTAAGACGTTCTTCATATTTCTCTTGCCGAACATAGAGTGCAAGATATTCATCTTCACTCTCTTGGTCACGATATACTTCCAAAGATAAATTCGTATCCTTGCCAAGGTACTTTCTCGCCAGCTGACAAACATGTGGTATTAAATTTGTTATGTCAGAATATTTTAGTAAGTAGTCACGCACTGTCGCCGGTCTAGGAATAATAATTCCGATTGTTAGTATCTGCTTTAGGGTGGTCTCCATTTGAAACGTTATATCGGTGTTACTTTGTGACTGGATGCGTTTAGCATATAACTCTTCAATTTCATTGTTTTGCAGTAAGCGCTCTTGTTCGAGTTTGTCAGCCCAGTCTTGCCATGAAAACTCCGGCCTCGTGTGTTCTGCCGGATTTATCCATGCGTCTGATTCAAAATGAATAATGCTTGTTAGAGCCAATGCGGTTGCCATCAAACGCTCTCCTTAAAAATTGCCCTCAAGCTATCTGTTATACATCCTTCAAAAATATCTTCTAAAATATTATGTGCATTCTCTACCCATTCTAACGCATCTTGTTTTGAAATCGCTTCTGCTGTGGCGAGGAAATAATTCAAATCCAAAACATAAGATGAACTTGCCGGAGTTTCTGGTATTGTATTCGTAAGCTGAACTTTACATGAATCTTGTCCGTCACGGAATGGGATCTCACAACCTACAATAAAACTCTTTAAAAGTTGTGGTAAGCCTTTTCCAAGAAAGGGCTTAAAATCAAAGTACTGATCCAGGTCTACAGTTTGGCTTGGTATATCTATACGATTTATATAGCGTAAACCAATCCTTTGAAAACTGCTAATATCGACAGTTTCATTTAAAGCACTAAAGGCATTTTCAATTTTTGGCTTAAAGTCTTCCCAGGTAGAATAAGGTTTTAGTCTGTTTACCGCAAGCAGGCGTGTACCAAGCTGGATAAAAGTTTTCTTATCATCCGTCAAAAAACGAATGCGTTGGTCAGGTCGCACCGAATGCTGTAAACCCTCGGCAGTCTTGACGAGTGTTACTTCTTGAAGGGAGATTTCTTCCTTATTCACAAACTCTTTGCTAATTTTCTCATAAATCAAGCCAGGAGTAGTTAGATCCCATTGGGTATCGGGTGTTAGCCGAAATTCGCAAACTGCTTCTATGATTGGAGGGTTTTCGTATTTTTTGTGCACGATTTTTACCCTTAGATGTGAAGAATTGGTTTAAGACTGTAGAAAAGAAAAATCAATAGTATGATGTTTTTTTTATGACCTAAAGGTCCTAACTGCTCATTTAATAAAAGAATTTGGTGGAAATTTATTCTGTTCACTATACTGCAATATAGCTCTACTGTCAATCCTCACTTTTCAGCGGAGGAGAGAATAGACCCAATAAATATCAACAGTAAATCAGCCAGATTTTTCGCTTCATCCATTTACATCTTTTAAAATAGTGAAGCTGCGCTCCCAAGCTTTTCTGATTTTTTTTATTTCTAGATTGCTGTGTTTCTATCGGGTCAACGGTGCTCTATATTCAAAATTTTTTCTCTAAACGCAACAGGGGGTTACAGCTTCGCTGTAACCCCCTGTTCAATGGCTCAAAAATCAGATTCTTCGCTTCGCTCAGAATGACGTATTTTCAGCCCTTCATTTTCCCGAGCTGAATCATGGCAGTGGTGTTGACGCTCAGGAACAGGCCGTCAAATACGAGGTTCTCGACGCCTTTCAGGCCTGATAGAGCCAAAAGATAAATCATCACATAGATTACGGCTCCGCCTGCTATGAAGCCTAAGGTGCGGCCAATCGGGTGTTTGCGGAATAAAAGGAAAGAAGTCAGAAGATAAACAGGTATGAAAAACAGGTCGGGATATATGAGGGAATTGTAAGCTTCTTCGGGGAATGCGGCGGGCCTCTCCCAGCTGCCGTTCATTACCGAGAAGACGGCATAAGCCTGAAAGATTCCCCAAACGGCAAACCAGATTATGGCGAACCACGGTCTGGAAGTTTTCACTCCACCTCCGCGCCCCAGCCCTCGTACCTTGCCTCGAACGTCGCGGCGATTTTTATGAGCTCTTCCGCCGTGGCCGGGTCTGCCGCGGCTTCAAGCGTCATCTCCACTTCGCCGACTACGGCCCAGCCCTCGCGCCCTTCTTTTGTCTCGGCCGGTTCGATCTCGATGATGTTGAAGCCCTTCTTCTCAAGGGTCAACGCGAGCTTCCCGGCCTCGAGCTGGCGCGGGGTCAAGAAGAGGTGCTCGGTCTTGAGGGCGCTCCTCAGCTCCACGCCTTTTTCCTTCAGGTTCTTCAGTATCTCCCAGTTGCGCCTCAGGTGCTCGTCGAGGCTCTTCTCTATCTGCTCTTCGTTCAGCATGTGATGGCTCCAGTCTATTTCCCCCTCTTTTCTAAAAAGGGGTCCGGGGAGATTAGTAACCGATAATCCCCCTCATTCCCCCTTTAGGAAAGGGGGAGGAAAACTGCTACTCGCAATGGTAAGCCCTCTTATAAGTTCCCTCTCAATAGAGGGAGGGGAGGATTTGAGAAGTCAGGAATGCTAAGTTAAAACCGATAATCCCCCTCATTCCCCCTTTAGGAAAGGGGGAGGAAAAACCGCTCCTAAACCCCGGCCTTCTCCTTGAGGAGCGGGAAGCCGAGCTCTTCCCTCGTCTTCAAATACCCTTCAGCAGAGCCGCGCGCCAGCGCCCTTACCCTGCCGATAAAGCGGGTCCTTTCGGCAACGCTTATCGCGCCCCTTGCGTCGAGCAGGTTGAACGTATGTGAACACTTCAGGCAGAAGTCATACGCCGGAAGATAAAGCCCCTTTTCCATGAGCCTCTTCGCTTCGGCCTCGTACATATCGAAGAGCGTAAAGAGCATCTTCGTGTCGGCCTCCTCGAAGTTGTAGCGCGAAAACTCGACCTCGGTCCTGTGGTGGACGTCGCCGTAGTTGACGCCCGGGGCCCATTTGAGGTCGTAGACGTTGTCAACGCCCTGGAGGTACATGGTTATCCTCTCAAGGCCGTAGGTTATCTCGCCTGAAACCGGCTTCAAGTCTATGCCGCCCGCCTGCTGGAAGTAGGTGAACTGCGTTATCTCCATGCCGTCGAGCCAGACCTCCCAGCCGAGGCCCCACGCCCCCAGCGTCGGGGATTCCCAGTCGTCTTCCACGAACCTTATGTCATGGGCGAGCGGGTCTATGCCGAGGGTACGGAGGCTGTCGAGGTACAGGTCCTGTATGTCGTCGGGCGAGGGCTTGAGTATCACCTGGAACTGGTAGTAGTGCTGGAGCCTGTTCGGGTTCTCGCCGTAGCGGCCGTCCGTGGGCCTCCGCGAGGGCTCCACATACGCGGCCTTCCAGGGCTCGGGGCCGAGCACCTTGAGAAAAGTTGCCGGGTTGAAAGTGCCCGCGCCTTTTTCCATGTCGTAAGGCTGCACAAGGAGGCAGCCTCTTTCGGCCCAGAACTTCTGCAGGTTCAGGATGACGTCTTGAAAATGCATGAATCCACTCCTGTTTTGGGAATCTCAAGTGATTATATTACAGGAAACACAAAGGTGAAGTCAAAAAGGCTTTTGCTTCAGGCCTGCGCGCTTTTGAGCTTTGCCATAAAGCGCCTTGTCTTGAGCTCTTTCCCGAGCTGGTATTTTATGAAATCGTACAGAAGACGCTCGCTTTCGTCAAGGAAGGCGGGGCCGGGCTTGAGGCGGCCGAGCTTCGCGGGCTCCAGCCGGGCCGCCATCGAAAGTAGGGCCGCAGTTCCGGGCGAGACCGCTATGAGGCCGGTCAACGCCGAAGCGCACGCCCTGCACACGAGCCCGCCTTTGGCCGAGCTGAAGTAGAGCCGCTCGTTCTCTCCTGAGGCTCCGCATGACATGCACCCCGCAAGGTGCGGCAGATAGCCGGAGAGCGCCAGGAGTTTGACCTCGAAGAAGCGGAGGGCCTCCGGGCCCGAGCCGGATTCCAGAAGCTTGAGGAACGCCACGAGGCAGTGGTAAGCGTCCGGCAGGACCTGCCCCTCGCGGGTAAGCTCGTTTGTGAGCTCCAGGAGATAGCAGCCGTCGGAAAGCCGCTCTATGTCGGTCTTGAGGATTGAAAACGCGTCGATTAACGAAGCGTCCTCCACGCGCACGAGCTCGCTCTTGTCGCTGTGGTGGTAAACGATGTTTATGTGGGAGAGCGGGTCGAGGTTGCCCACGAAGCGCTTTCTGGACCTGCGCGCACCCTTGGCTATGCCCTTGAGCTTCCCCTGTTCGAGCGTGTAGAAAGTGAGAATGCGGTCGGACTCCCCGAAGTCTATCGAGTGGAGGACGACGCCCCTTGCCCTGTAGGTTCCCTTTTTCACAGGAGCCCCATCTTCATGAAGATGGTGGCAAGGCCCAGGAAGGTGAAAAAGCCGCCGATATCGGTCGAAGCCGTGACGAATATCGAGGAAGAGATGGCCGGGTCTACGTTGAACCGCTTCAAGACCAGCGGGATTATGGAACCTATTAGCCCGGCTATCATCATGTTCGCTATCATCGCGAGGAACAGAAGGAGGCCCACCATGATGTTGACGCCGAGGAGATAGGCTACGAGAGCGGCCAGGCCGCCCGTGAGGCAGCCGTTCGCGAAGCCTACGAAGACCTCCTTCATGAGCACCCACCGGGCGTTCTTGAAGGTGAGCTCGCCTAAAGCCAGGGCGCGCACCACGACCGTTATGGTCTGGGTCGCGGCGTTCCCGCCCATGCCCGCGACTATCGGCATGAGGACGGCCAGGAGGACGAGCTGCTCGATCGTGCCTTCAAAAAACTTCACCACGCTTGCCGAAACCGCGGCGGTGCACAGGTTCAGCATGAGCCAGGGCACGCGCATCCTTATGGACCTGGCTGGCGAGTCGAGGGCGCGGGCCTCGGTATTCAGGCCCGCCAGCTTGTAGAAGTCCTCGAATATCTCCTCCTCGAGGACGTCCACGATGTCGTCTACAGTAATGCGGCCCACCAGCTTCCCGTCGTGGTCTACGACCGGGACGGAGATGAGGTCGTACTTCTGGAAGAGCTTTGCGACCTCCTCCTGGTCCATGTCAGTGCTGACCTTGATGGGGTCGCGTTTTGTTATCGTTATGATCGGCGTCTTCGGGTCGGCGAGTATGAGCTTGTCGAGGGGGACGGCCCCGGTGAGGCGGCCTTCCTTGTCGATGACGAAGACGTTCGATATGTTTTCTATCTCGTGTGCTTTTTTCCGGACCTCTTCGACCGCCTCTTCGACGGTGGCCGTTTCATGGACGGCCGCGAGCTCGGCCTGCATCTTGCCGCCGGCCGTGTCCTCGGCGAACACGAGGAGCTTCTGGACGGCGATGGCCTCTTGCCTGTCGATTCCGTCGAGTACCTGTTTTGCTTCCTCGACCGGCAGCTCGGAGATGACGTCTGCGGCGTCGTCTGTCTCCATCTCGTGGACTACGTCGATGAGCTCTTCAGAGGAGATGGACGAGATGAGGGCTTTCCTGCGGCGCTCGTCAACCTCGAGGAGGACGGCGGAGGCCTTGTCAGGCGGGAGGAACTTGAAGACCTTTACGGCCTCGTCTTCCTCGAGGGCCGCGACCAGCCTGCCGATGTCAGAGGTATGGAGCTCCTCGAGAAGGGCCGCGACTTCGTTTTCGCGCCCTGCCTCGATAAGGCCCTTCACCTCTTCGATGTGGTCGTTTTTGACCTCGATAGCCGTCATTCAGGAAAACCTTGTTGAATTAAGGGGTTGGCCCGTACATTGGAATACCTGGCCTGATAAGCCGGAAGGCTGAAACTGAAAATCTTATTTGAAAAAAGGTAGCACCGGCGGGCAGATAAGTCAATGAGAATGAGGGGATGGAGGGGAGAAAAGAAGGGGGAAGAGCGGATTCGTAGAGCGGGCTGTGCCCACCAGTTCAACTGCCGCTCGCAATGACAGTTTGGTGGCGCAGCCCACTATACCAGCTGCCGTGCAAATCACTCGCATGGAAAAACAGGTGTTTTTGTAATAAGATTAAAGGGCAACCCAGACGGCTTATCAGTCAATTTATGAGACCACTTATAGAAAAAAATGGCGGCGCGACGTTGGACTTTCTCCGGACAAGAATTGAAGGGGAGAGGATAATGCTGTCGCCCATATCAATGGAACACGCCAAAGACATATTCCATGAATTTACTAAAGACATAACGCGTTATATGGTGCCAAAACCGCTTGATGAGATTACATACGCATATAAGTTTATAGAAACATCCAGGAAAAATATGAAAGCCGGGTTTGAAGCGGTTTTTGCGATAACTGAAATCAGCAGCGGAGAATTCATAGGCATATGCGCGCTTCACGGAAATGAAGCCCCTGAAACACCTGAGCTTGGCATATGGGTCAAAAAGAGCGCCCATGGAAAAAAGCTGGGAAGAGAAGCAATATGTTGTCTTACAAGGTGGGCAAAAGAAAGCCTCGATATTTTGTATTTTATTTACCCGGTAGACCGGGACAATATCCCGAGTCGAAAGATCGCTGAATCGCTGGGAGGGGTTGTTCTTCTTGTAAGAGTTCGGGAGAGCATGTCGGGAGCAATCTTGAATGAGCTTGTTTACAAGATTGAAGCGCATTAGCCAAGGGTATCTTGACCTGCCAAAAAAGATTTTTCGGCGCTTCTACTCTATATAGTTCAACCATACTTTTGTGCGTTGCCGCTCGCAATGACAGTTTGGTGACGCAGCCCATCCTACCCGGAAGCAAAACACGATTTTACTTGTTATTACATTGCTTTGTAACAGCAGGGCTTTCATCTACATTTTCGCGCGCTGCCGCGCTTGAATGTCTTGCCCAGATGCCATGTAACGCGGCTTCCGCCGCTCTCTGTAACAGGGCTCTACGCGCTTTCTTCCTCCCCCATCCGCGAACCTCGCCCCTGAGGTCGCTTCGCTCCCAGCAGCCCCGGCTCGGTTCGCCCTTCCTCTCTTAGGCGCGCTCCGCCCTGTTATGGTGTATGGGTTAAAGACAAAAAACAAAGACTTCTTTCTCTTTGTCGGGAAGGATGGGGAAAGGATTTTTTTTAGCAAGGTATGGTTTGCCCAAGAAGGTTTATAAATAAAAACGGCCCCGGTCTTTCGACCGGGGCCGCTCAACTCAATCACTTTTATCTCTCCAGGAAAAACGGCCCGCCGACCGTCCTCATTACGTGCTCGGTCGTGGAGCCCAGGACCATCTCCACGAGCCTTGAGTGGTGCGAAGTGCCCATGAAAAGGAGGTCGTGGCCGTTGTCCTTGTAGTACGACTCTATGACAAGGGGCGCGTCCCCCTTTAGGCTCGCGAACTTCGCCTCTACTGCGTATGGCTTCAGGTACTGGCGCGCTTCATTGAGAAGCGCCTCTTCCTCCCCGGTGGCCGAGGCGGTAATGACCGTAAGTGGAAGGCCCAGGGTCTTTGCCCATTCGGCGGCCGAGTGCATGGCCTTGCTCGCGTTCGGGCTGCCGTCGTACGCAAGGAGCGGCTTTTTGGGCTCGCTGAAGTTCTCCGGCACCACGAGCACCGGCTTGGGCGAGCGCCTGAGGACGCTCTCGGTCGTCGAGCCGAGAAGGCCGTACTCGAACCTCGCGTTCATGCCGCGCCTGCCAACCACGACGAGGTCGGCAACCTTCGCCTTGTCGCATATCTCGTTGGCGACTATCCCGAAGCTTATCTGCGTCTCACATTCGGCCTTGTTTTCCGCGCAGGCTTCCTCGAAGGTGCTGAGGATGGTCTTGCCGCGCGACTCCAGCGCCTCTCGCATCCTCGTCGAGAAGTTCAGAAAAGGCTCGAAG
>CAJPGC010000004.1 GCA_905339405.1 uncultured bacterium
CTGAGCGAAGCGAAGGGTTGCGTACAGGGATGTACGCAATCGTCCGGGAGCCCGCCGCAGCCGAAGGCGAGGCGGGCTATAAAAATAGACTCCTTCCTTACCGGGAGCGAAGCTCAATCCCTCCCTCGCATATCTTTCCTATCAATCCACTGTAATCACACTCAATGCGTCTCATATCTTCTCTGAATCTTTTTTTATTGAGGTTCTCACCTCATCATCGACAAGGTTTGTCTCAAAAGGACAGAATACTATGGAGAGCCAATTTTTTGATTGTATAATTTATATACCAGGCTTTCCGGCATGGGCAAGCGGTCACACTGCACCACAACCCGCAGATTTACATTTTTTGAGTGAAATGATATATAAATTCAGTATTTGCCGAAGTCCTCAAGCTTTATGGCTTCTGGCAGCTCTGCCATAAAGAAAAGGACTTCGACCATTTTTTGAGATGAAAGCGACGAACGGTGATAAATGGAAAACCGTCACTTTGAACTGAATAAATTAGGCTGGAGCGGCTGGTTCGAGCAAAGGGCAGCATGCAAGGCAGGAGAGACGGTTGCGCGGGTTGCCGCCGTTGACCGTGAACTACTATTGCTCATGGACCAGACCGGCACTTTCCGGGCAAAATTGTCTGGGAGTTATATTTACCGCCATCGTCTGTCGCAGGAACTGCCATGTGTGGGCGACTGGGTGTGCGTGGAAAAACAACCGGGTGACGATTTCGGATTGATCCACTCTCTTCTGGAGCGAAGGACCATGCTCTGCCGGAGGTCCGCAGGGGACGCGAGTGAGTATCAGATGATCGCGTCGAACGTGGACTACGTTGCCGTAGTGCAATCCTGTCATTATGATTTCAATATCAGAAGGCTCGAGCGTTATCTCGTCATGGTGCGGGACGGCGGGGCAGAACCAATATGCCTGCTCACCAAGACGGACCTTGTCGAGCCCGGCGTACTGGCCTCACACCTGGCGCAAATCCGCGCCGCGGGCATTACGGCGCCGGTACTTACGGTAAGCAACGTCACGCGAGAGGGGATCGACGACATCCGGGGGCTTTTGCTTCCGGAAAAAACGTATTGCTTCGTCGGCTCTTCGGGTGTGGGGAAGAGTACGCTCATAAACCAGTTGATTGGCCGTGAGCTGCTGGAAACAAAAAGGGTGAGCGGAACCGGCGAGGGAAGGCACACGACTGTCCGCCGCGAGTTGATACTCCTGGAAGGCGGCGCTCTGGTCATCGACAACCCGGGGATGCGCGAGTTTGGCATCGTTGCAGCTGAGGGCGGAATAGCCGAAAGCTTTGCCGACATAGTCTCGCTCGCTCCCGGCTGCCGGTACAGGGACTGCACCCACGCGAACGAGCCCGGCTGCGCCGTACGCAAGGCCGTGGAATCCGGCGAGATCGGCCGGGAGCACTACGAGAACTATATTAAATTAAGGAAAGAGTCCGATTTCCACCAGTTGTCCTATGCCGAAAAGAGAAAGAAGGACCGGGACTTCGGCAAGTACATCAAATCGGCAAAAAAGGATCTGGACATTGACTGATTTGTTGGGCGCGGCGCGAAACGATCAAGCCGCATGCGAGGCATGCATCGCAGCCTGAACTTGAAATCTAGAATGGAAAAACAGGAAGGTCAGGGACGGCTGATTGGCGCCGGGCCTTGCTTTACTTTGCGCCGTGCCTGAAGCAATCTACGATGTGGTCGTTGACCATGCCGACGGCCTGCATGTGCGCGTAGACGATGGTGGAGCCGGCGAACCTGAAGCCGCGCTTTTTGAGGTCGCGGCTCAAAGCGTCCGAAACTGGCGACGTCGCAGGCACTTCCCTCATGCTCCTGAACCAGTTCACAACCGGTTTGCCGCCGACAAAAGCCCAGCTGTACTCCGCGAACGAGCCGAACTCTTTTTGTATTTTCAGGAACGCGCCGGCGTTGGTCACGGCCGACCGTATCTTGAGCTGGTTTCTTATTATGCCGGGGTCGCTCAAAAGAGCTTGTATCTTGTCCTCGCCGAAGGCCGCCACCTTCGCCGGGTCGAAGCTCGAAAACGCCTTCCTGTAGTTCTCGCGCTTTTTTAATACCGTAAGCCAGCTGAGGCCAGCCTGCGCGCCTTCGAGGATGAGGAACTCGAAGAGCTTCCTGTCGTCGAAGACAGGCACTCCCCATTCATTGTCGTGGTAGGCGATATAGAGCGGGTCGTCAGTGACCCAGCCGCACCTCGTGAGCCCGTCATTTTTTCCTTCCATCGTACAGTCTCCAGAAAAAGAAAGGGGCCACTAAAGGCCCCCTTTGCAAAACATATCATGAAAGCAGAATCACCTCGAGGCGGTCTTCAGGGATTCGGTGAAAGCCCTGTTCTCTTTCATAAAGGTCTTTATGGATTTGAGCGCGCGCAGCCTCCAGGCCACGACCTGCAGGCTGTCCTTCAACGGCTTCGTGAACAGGGAGGAGAAGAAATCAACGACGGTATAAACGGGCGAGTAGAATTTGCGCATGGCCTCTATCGTGTGGTACTGGAGCTCGTAGCGCGTCATGAGCTTGGGCTCGAAGACAGCGTGATGCGCGTCGTAAAGGCTCCAGTCCTTGTTCTTTATGCGCCCTTCCTTCTCGAGCTCCTCGAAGGTCTTTGTGCCGGGCAGCGGCGTCAGTATCAGGAACTGGACCGAGGCCAGCTTGTTCCTCCTGGCGAACCTCCACGTCTCCTCTATAGTCTTTATCGTGTCCTGGTCAGAGCCCAGGACGAACATCCCGTGTATCTTTATGCCGTTCCTGTGTATCTCCGCGATGCCCCGCTCCATCTCCTCGACAGACTGCTTCTTGTTGTAGAGCTTCAATGACTCCGGGTTCACAGACTCTAGCCCTATGCACCCGATGAAACAGTTGGACTTCTTCATCATTGCCAGAAGCTCGGGGTCCTTTGCGATGTCGATGTGGAACTGGCCTGCCCACGTCGGGGTAAGCCCTGTTTCCACCATCTCCTTGCACAGGGCCTTGACCCTCTTCTTGTCGGCGGTGAAGTTGTCGTCGTAGAAAAATACCCAGTCGGTGTTGTCTTTTATGCTGCCGCCGTTCTTTATGAGCTCCCTGTGCTTCCTTATGAAGTTCAGGGTCCTCTCCTGGCAGGTAAACCTGTATTTGTGGCCGAACATGCCCGTGACCGAGCAGAAGGTGCAGTTGTACGGGCAGCCCCTGCTCGTCATGATGGGCGTTACCGATATCTTCCTGGTGTTGCCCTTTATGAGGGTGAAATCTATGTCAGGCAGGTTGTCGAGGTCCATGACGAAAGATGTCCTGCCGTTGTGGACTATCTTCCCGTCCTTCATGAACGACAGGCCCGGGACTTTCTCGAAGCCCTCTCCCTTGCCCAGCGCGTCAATGAAGGGAAGGATGCTCTTGTCCGCCTCGCCGCAGAGCACGTAATCGGCATACTGCATCGCCTCGTTAGGCAGCGCGGTCACGTGCGGGCCGCCCATGACGACCTTCTTGCCGAGCGCCTTGCAGGCCCTGGCCACTTCGTAACCTTTTTTCGCGGTAGGCGTGATGACGGATATGCCCACGATGTCGGCCGTCTTCACGGCCTCCCTGAGGTCGAAGGCGCCGAGCGCCTCGCAGTATATCTCCACGTCGTGACCGGCGAGTTTAAGGATGGAGCCGAGGATAAGGACGCCGCGAGGCATGCATATGTCGGTAAAGACATGTACGCCGTCCGGAGCAGGTTCAACAAGCACTATCTTCAAATGACTTCCTCTTTCTGATGTAGATTCGGATTTGAGCGTTACTGCAGATTTTTCTCTGGCGGAGGAACGCGTTAGGCTTTCTACAGAGTATCACATTAAAACCAAAATACCTAATACTTCCCGGTACCTGACATCAAGACGGCCCCGCCCTCAGCCTATCTTGCTGTGCTTTCTGCCGTAGAAGAAGTAGACTCCGAGCCCTATCGCCATCCAGACGACCAGCCTCAGGATTGTATCCATCGGCAGGGCGGCCATTTGCAGGAGCGCGATACCGGCCCCGAGGGCCGGGACAAGCGGGACAAAGGGCGTACGGAAGTTCCTTGGCAGCTCGGGCCTCCTGTACCTCAAGGCCACGACCCCGACGCAGACTATGACGAACGCAAGAAGAGTCCCGATGGAAACGAGCTCTCCGAGGAGGCCTATGGGGAAGAGGCCCGCCACCAGCATGGCAGCCCCTCCGGAGACTATGGTCGTCAGGTAAGGCGTCCTGAAGACCCTGTGGACCGCCGAGAACCTCTCTGGGAGAAGGCCGTCGGAAGCCATCGAGAAAAAGACCCTCGACTGGCCGAGGAGCAATACCAATATGACTGAGCTCAGCCCGGCTATCGCACCTATTTTCACGAGCGATTTAAGCCAGAGCATGCCCTCGCCAGCCCTGTCTATGCCGACGGCTATCGGGTCAGGTACGTTCAGTTCCTTGTAACTGACCATTCCGGTCAGAACGGCCGCGACTATGACATAAAGGACAGTAGCTATCGCAAGAGACCCGAGTATGCCTATCGGCATGTCCTTCTGCGGATTTTTCGCCTCCTGCGCAGCGGTCGATACAGCGTCAAAGCCTATGTAAGCGAAAAAGACGACCCCGGCCCCGCGGAGGATCCCGCTCCAGCCGAAGTACCCGAACTCGCCGGTGTTCTCCGGTATGAAGGGACGCCAGTTCGCCGGGTCTATGTAATAGATGCCGAAGCCCACGAAAAGGAGAAGGACCGAGAGCTTCAGGACGACAATGGCGTTGTTGAAAAGGGAGGACTCCCTTATGCCTACGACGAGGAGGGCAGTAACGCTGCCAACGATGAGTACGGCCGGAAGGTTTATGAGCGCCCCGGTCAGCTGCCAGCCTGCAATGGGGTCATGAATAAGCGGCGCGCTGGAGAGGTACGCCGGTATTATAACCCCGTAATCCCTGAGAAAACTGACGACATAGCCAGACCAGCCCACCGCGACGGTTGCCGCTCCGAAGAGGTACTCGAGGATGAGGTCCCAGCCGATTATCCACGCGAAGAGCTCGCCCAGCGTGGCGTAAGAATAGGTATAGGCGCTCCCGGCCACGGGTATCATCGAAGCTAGCTCCGCGTAACAGAGCCCGGCGAAGATGCAGACCAGCCCGGAGACTATGAAGGACAGGACTATGGCTGGCCCGGCGTACTGCGCTGCCGCCTGGCCCGTGAGCACGAATATGCCCGCCCCTATGATCCCGCCTATGCCTAGCGAGACGAGGCCGGAGGGGGCAAGGACCCTTTTGAGGCTCTTTTCATTATCCGAGGCCTCGTTGGTCAAAGCCTCTATGCTTTTGCGGCTGAAAAGGCCTCTTTTTCTCTCCATCATGACGCTCCGTTTAATCATCATTATCTTGCAGGCGCTGCGGCGCAGGTCAAAACCGGATTGTATAAAAATAACCGCACCAGAGTCAAGGCGGGATGTTGAAAAAAAACCGGCTGTCCGGCTCTTGCCGCCTTGCCAAAAAGCGCTGATTCTAGTAACATATTTATAAAAGACAGCGCAGGGCTCTCAAATCAGGCAGACATGATGTGCGTCCCCGCGCGCAAACCGGAGCCATTTAGGCGTTGAAACACCTTCATCAGCACACCCCTTACACATCTCGCGGTACCCGTCCATGAAATCCGTCAAACTGCAGAACGAGACGCTCTTTGTCCGCCTGCTCGCGGCACTCGTCCTCCTGGCGGTGCTGCCCAGCGCCGTCATAGGCTATCTCGTATACAACATAAACCGCACTCATCATATCGAGCAGGTCTCGAAGCTCATGGAGAGCCTGGCCGCCGACCGGGAGCTGATGACGCGGCTCATTATCGAAAAACAGCGCGATTCTCTCGGCTTTCTCGCCAAAGACCCCAAGACAGCCGTCCTTGCCGAAGAACTGGCAGCTGGACGGGGCCAGACGGCCAACGCCTCGTTCCTCGAGGTAATGGTAAACCGCAGCCCTTTTTTCGGCGGGCTGTCGCTGGTCGATACACCTACTGGCAAGATGAAGACCGCTGGCGCGTTCCCCGGCACCCTGCTCGCAAAATCTATTAAAGAGATAAAGCTCAGTCACGGCAAGCCTTTCACGCGCATCGAGACCCTCCCGGGCGGCAGGGCAGTCCTTATTTTAGGCCAGCCGGTCAGCGCGTGGGGTGACGCAGGCGGGGCCGCGCTTCTCGGGGTAGCGAGCGCCGCGATGCTCGACGACATTTACAGAGACACAAGCATGCTGGGGCGGACCGGCGAAAGTTTCCTCAGCGACTCGAGCGGCATCGCTCTTACGTCCCTCAGGTACTCCTATCACAAGGGGATGAGCCACCCGATAGACGCCGCAGCCATGAAGGACTGCCTCCTGGGCAACACCAGGGATTTCGTTATAACCCCGGACTACGCCGGCGAGATGACAGCCATGTCCTACAGGCCTGTGAAGGGCTATGGCGGGTGCGTAATGGTCCACATCCGTGAGACTGAAGTATTGGCGCCCGTCAACGACGTCAGGAACATGATAACGGCGATAGTCTTGACGGTAGTGCTGGCCTTCACCCTCATCTCCATCCTGGTGGCAAGGAAGCTTCTGGCCCTTGAAAAGGTTCGCGCCAGGCTGGAGGATGAACTCGCGGCCCACCTGAGCAGCATGGAGACCGCCGTGGCCGAGAGGACCTCGGAGCTCAACAGCGAGATAAAAAGCCGCATAGAAGCCGAACGGCGGCTTGTCGAGAACAAGGCCTTTCTCGAGGACATAGTAAGGAACGTGCACGAGGCCATCTGGACTGCGGCAGCCTCACCCAAAGGCGGCTTCGTGTTCATGTGGTCGAACGAGAACGCCGACAGGATGCTCTGCGCCATAAACACCAAGGCGTCCGGACGTTCGCTAAAGGAGGTCTTCGGGCCCGTTCTCGGAGAGAGGCTCGCGGCCCGTTATGCTGAATGCGCCGAAAAAGGGGTCGTCCATTTCGAGGAATCCCTCGATACCGGCGGCGTCCCGAGGGTGCTCCTGATGACGCTCGTCCCGGTCAGAGGGGAAGGCGGACAGGTAACCGAGATAATCGGATCGGCCATGGACATAACTGAAAGAAAGCAGCTCGAAGGCGAGATGGTGAAGGCCCAGAAGCTCGAATCTCTCGGGGTGCTTGCCGGCGGCATAGCACACGACTTCAACAACCTGCTGGCGGCCATCCGCCTCAACACCTCCATGCTGAAGCAGGACAGGTCGCTAGACCCCGAACGCCTCGAGATGCTCAAGGTAATCGAGGCATCGTCTTCAATGGCGGCCAACCTCACCAACCAGCTCCTCACGTTCGCCAAAGGCGGCAAGCCAGTAAAGGAGCTTCTCCGGGTGGGGCCTTTCCTTAACGATGTAGCCGGCTTCTCGCTGAGGGGCACAAAGACAGCCTGCTCCCTCGATATTTCCGAAGACCTCCTGGACATCGAAGCCGACCCCGGCCAGATGACGCAGGTCATTAACAACATCCTCATAAACGCGGGCCAGGCAATGCCAGACGGCGGGGTAGTCAAGCTCTCGGCCGACAACGTCGAAGTGAGCGGCCCTCAAACGGGCCTGCCGCTCAAGCCCGGGAAATACGTAAAGATATCGGTGGAGGACAAGGGGGTCGGCATCCCCGAGGAGACCCTTTCAAAGATATTCGACCCATACTTCACCACAAAGAAAGACGGCAACGGCCTCGGGCTTGCCAGCTCGTACTCGATAATAAAAAACCACGGCGGGTTCATCGCGGCATCCTCCACGGCCGGACAAGGCACCCGTTTCGAGGTCTACATCCCGGGGCTGCCCCGGAAAGATTCGACCCAGTTTGAGGAACCGGCCGTTCCGCCGCCCTCCTCCGGAAGGGTGCTCGTAATGGATGATGACGACCTCGTAAGAACGTCCGTCTGCAGGGTACTTGACACCCTCGGGTACGATTACGTCGAAGCTGCCGACGGCCTGCGTGCTGCCCTGGAGTACAAAAAATTGATGGAAAGCGGAAAGAAACCTGACGCCGTAATACTCGACCTGACGGTAAAAGCCGGCATGGGCGGGGAAGAAGCGGCCTCCCGGATACTGGAGCTGGACCCATTCGCGAAACTGTTCGTCTCTAGCGGCTACTCCGACAACCCCGTGACCGCGAACTACAGGGAATACGGCTTCTGCGGCTTCCTCCAGAAGCCTTATGACGCCCGGGAGCTCGACAAAAAGCTCAGGGCGGCCCTTGCCGAGGCAAAAAAGTAGGTTAGCAAAAAAAGGATGGGTGCTGTGCGCCCCGATTTTCGCTGGTTTTTTCAAAACGTCCGCAGTAAAATAAAAACCATGGAAAAAACAATGCTCAAAACCATTTTTACCGCGGCCTCATGCGCTCTTTTGCTTTTCTCGGCGTCAATTACTCACGCCGCCGAAAAGATAACGGCCCAGGAGCTCAAGGCCATGCTGGAGCGCAAGGAAAACGTGGTCCTCATAGACGTGCGCACGCCTGAGGAGCACAGGGAGGGCCACATACCCGGCAGCTTCCTTATGCCGCTCGATACCCTCGAGAGCGTTGACAGCCTCCCCGAAGGCTCAAAACACATAATATATTGCAGGTCCGGGAAAAGGAGCCTAAGGGCCATAGAGATACTCTCGGCAAAGGGCTTCAAGGGTCTCATCAACCTCGAGGGCGGGATAATAGCCTGGACAAAAGCTGGCGGCCCGGTGGTCTCAGGCAAGGGCAGATAGCCCCTCCTAAAAAAAAAATAAAAAAGGCCGTCCCTTTAGGGGGCGGCCTTTTCAGTTTCAGTGTCCAATTCTATTTACCCTGACCCTGCCTCTTTCTTACCGAATACCTTATGTAATAGAAAAAACCGACGAGGCTCGCCTGCACTATGATGCCGAGCGCAACGACCATCAGGAACGTGAAATCCAACTTGTATGTGCCGGTCTCCTCGTCATAGGTATAGCAGATATAGGAAAGGAGCCCCAAAAGGCCGTCCGGCCTTGCCCCGTAGCCTTCATGCCCGGGGTCGAGGGAATCTTCCAGAGCCTTTGCCAGCTCGCCTTTTTCAATTGCCCCGGAATGGAGCCTCTTGAAAAGCCTGCCGTCGGGGCCTATTACGAGCGCGATGTTCGGGTGGTCAAAGCCGCTTTCCGTCCTCCTGAAGTAAAAACCCGCGTCTGCCGTGAGGCTGCCCACAGTCCTTGCGTCACCCGAGGCGAAGGTCCAGCCCTCGAACGAATCGACGAACTTGAGCCCGTACTCCTTCATCGCCGCAGGGCTGTCGTTCAGATGGTCGAAGCCGACCGTGAGAGAGTTGAACTTCGTTGAAAGCCCCTGGCCTTCGAACGCCGACTTGAGCGAAGCCGTCAATGTGCCGCAGGTGTGGCTGCATTGGCTGTAAACGAAGCTCAGGACGAGAGGCTTTCCCTGAAAGTCGCTCAACTTTACCGGGCGGCCGTCCTGGCTTACAAGAATGTGGTCGCGCATCTTCTCGCCCGGGCGCACTTCGGCAGAAGTCCACGCCGCGAAGAAAAGCAGCAACAGTATCTGGAGGAGCGCCTTCGTTGCCACGGCTCTCAACCTAAAAAGACATCGAGGCCGACCCCGGCGAAGAGCGCGCCAAGATAGGCCATCGACGCCTTGAAGTTCATCCAGGCCATCTTCTTCGAGGTGTCCCTGACGAGCTGAAAATTCCGGTAGAGGAAGAAGCCCCCGGCAAGGGCGGCGACCACTCCGTAAACGGCCCCGAGGCTGCCGGCCACAAGCGGCGCGAACGAGGACGCCACCAGCAGGGACGTGTTCACGAGGATATAGAAGGCCGCCTTCCTGTCGCCTACGACGCTCGGGAGCATCGGCACCTTAGCCCTGTCGTAGTCTTCCCTGTGGACTATGGCGAAGCTCCAGAAGTGCGAAGGCGTCCAGAAAAAGAGCACCACCGCGAGCATGACCGGGGCGCCGCACAGGCCCGGCTCGCTTGAGGCCCCTCCCGCCAGCACTGCGAAGCTGCCGGCCAGCCCGCCGACTATTATGTTCATCCAGCTCCGCCTCTTGAGCCAGACCGTGTAGACGACCCCGTAGACGAATGCCCCGAGCATGAGGTGGACAGTTGCCATGTAGTTGAGCTTCCATACCGAAACGGCAACGGAGAGGGCGAGAAGGCCCGCAGCGGAGGCGAGCGCGGCAAATGGCGTGCAGCCCTCCTCCATGGGCCTTCTCCTCGTCCTCTTCATGAGCCTGTCTATGTCCATGTCGAAGTAATGGTTGAGGGCGCTCGCAGCCGCCGCCGCGGCCATCGTTGCGACAGAGAGGAAGGCGGCCTTCTCAAGCGAGAACCCGGGGGCCGCCGCGAGCCCGACTAATGCGCTCACGGTTATGAGCCAGCATATCCGAAGTTTGAAAAGCGGTACATACTTCGCTATCGCCGTCATGTCAGGCTCCTTTCTTCAGCCGTGCCCGCTTCAGCGCGCCCGTAGCGGGAGCAGTTCTCCGGCGCCGGGCAGCCGGGCCGTCCCGGCCTGCAGCCGGGGCACGGCCGGGCGCCGTGCTTTTTATATTCGTTACTTTCCGTATCCGTAGGGGTTCCAGTCATCAGGCAGTTTCACTCCGTCTCCGTAATTCCCCGGGGGCGGCGGGGAAGGCGCGTGGGTCCATTCGAGCGACCTCGACCCCCAGGGATTCCTCCCGACCTTCCTTCCGTAGAAGGCGCCGTGAAGCCATGAGATGAGCACGACGAGCGCGCCAAGGAAGATTATATACGAGCCCACGGTCGCTATCTGCTGCATCCACTCTATCTCAGGGAACTGCTGGTAGTCATAGTAGCGCCTGGGCATGCCCTTGACGCCCATTATCATGGTGAACATGAAGGTTATGTTCACGCCGACGAAAAAGAGGATGAAGCCTATCCTGCCCAGCGTCTCGTTGTACATCCTGCCGGTCATCTTCGGGAAGACGTAGTACGTCCCGCCTATTATGGCGGTCGTCATCGAGATGGCCATGACGTAGTGGAAATGCCCCGGCATCCAGTACGTGTCCGTGAGGTGGATGTATATCGACGACATGGCGTTCGGTATTCCGGTGAGCCCGCCGATGAGGAAGAGGAAAAGGAACCCGGCCGCATAGAGCATCGGCGTGGCGTAGTGTATCGAGCCCTTGTACAGCGTCCCCAGGAGGCCTATCATGAGAAGCCCGACGGGAACGCTTATTATGAGCGTCATGAAGACGTGTATGAGTATCATCCAGTTGGGTATCCCGGCCACGTACAGGTGGTGCGCCCAGACTATTCCGCCGAGGCCCACCACGCCCATAACACCGTAATATACTATCTTCTTGTAGTTGAATATCCTGTTCCTCGCGAAAGTGGCGATTATCTCGTAGATGAGCCCGATGGCCGGGAGGAAGATGACGTACACGGCCGGGTGCGAGTAGAACCAGAAGAGGTTCTCGTAGATGAGGGGGCTTCCTCCGGCAGCCGGGTTGAAGAAGCTCGTGCCCAGGTACTTGTCGAAAGTAAGCATGGTCACGGCCGAGCCGAGGACCGGGACGAAAATTATCTGGATGATGAAGGCCGCCAGGGTACACCATATGAACATGTTCATCTTGCCCCAAGTCACGCCCGGGGCCCTCATGTATATGATGGTCGTAAGGAAGTTGACCCCGCCCGCGATCGACGAGAAGCCCATGAGGAGCACCGTGAACGTGTAGAAGGCCGTATTGCCGCCCGTCAATATCGAGTACGGCGGATAACCTGTCCACATGATGTCCGGCGGGTCGGGGATGACGAAGGTCAAAAGCGCGAGGATTATGCCCATCCAGAAGAGCCAGACGCTAAGGGCGTTCACCCTCGGGAACGCCACGTCCTTCGCGCCTATCATGAGCGGGACGTAGTAGTTCGCGAAAAATCCGGTGAGCGCCGGTATCTGGTAGCCCAGTATCATTGCGGCCCCGTGGAAGTAGAGCCACGTATTGTAGGTCGACGGGTCCGCCGTCACGGTGGGCCCGAGGCTTGCCAGCTCGGTCCTCATCAGCATGGCCATGAGCCCCGCCACGAAGAAGGCCGCGAACGCCCCTATCATGTACAGGACGGCCACCCGCTTGTGGTCAGTCGTGAAGATCCATTCCTTGAGGCTGAACCGCTGTTTTACCGCCGCGACTTCGGCGGTATCGCTCGGCTCCAGAAGAGCTTGCGTGCTCATTATTCCCTCCTAAGATTTCTTGGTAGCTTCCCTATGAATGCTTTTCCGGGGCGGGCGCGTTCTCCTTGACCCACTTGTCGAACTCAGCTTTCGGCATGACGATGACCTTGCCGTACATCCCCGAGTGCATCGTCCCGCAGTACTCGGCGCAGGTCATGACGTGCTCGCCGGGCGCTCCCGAGTTGAACCACAGGTAGGTGTTCATGCCGGGCACCATGTCCCATTTGACCCTGTAGTCGGGCAGGAAGAAGCTGTGCACGACGTCCCTGCTCGATAAAGAGGCCTTCACAGGAGTGCCTTCCGGCACCCTGAGCTCGTTCGTCGCGGTGGCCCCTCCCGGGTGGGTTATATCGAAGCCCCACATGAAGCCTTCCACCTTTATCTCGTACGCTCCTTCAGGCACTTCCCTCATCTTGTTCCACAGCTCGAAGTTCTTGGCCGCCAGAAATATGTCGTCGGCCATGAACAGGAACGCCGGAACGAAGACCCAGCCGAAGGATGCGAGTTTGGAAAGTCTCGGCGCGCTCCCCTCCTCGTCGTGCCGCCTCCTCCTGTACTTGATGAGAAGGTAAAGCGTTATAAGTGCGAATATTATGCCTATGACCCATATGTCTATCATGAGCTCGTGCCACAGCTCGTCCCAGCCCGCGCGCAGGTCAGGCGCGCCAGCTCCCTCAGCCATCGCCAGTCCGGGAAAAGCCAGAAGAGGCGTTGCCGCGGACAGCGCAATTTTGGACCACGACTTCAATTTATTCATCTCCCTCTCCTTTCGCCCCTACCAGAAGTAGAGCTGGGAAGCCACGAAAAACCAGACCACGTCCACGAAGTGCCAGTATATGGATGCGGCTTTCACGAAGCTCTTGTTTATCTTTCCGGACAGGGCCGGTATGAGTATGCAGAGGAATATTATGAGGCCCACGAGCACGTGCGAGCCGTGGAAGCCGGTTATGGAAAAGAACGAAGAGGAAAAGACGTTCGTCCTGAAGTTGAAGCCCTCGTGGAAGAGCTCGGTCCATTCGAACGCCGATATCCCCAGGAAGAGGGCGCCGAGCACTATCGTGACGCCGAGCCACGTGAGGAACCATCCCCTGTCGTACTTTTCGCCTTCGAGCCTCGTTTCCGCCAGGTGTATCGTAACGCTCGAGGAGACCAGTATGACCGTCATTATTATCGGTATTACCGCTGAAAGCTCCGGCGTGCCTGCCGGCGGCCACGAGGCCGCCGTGAGCCTGGTGGCCCAGTACGCCGCGAAGAACCCTACGAAAAGGAGCGCCTCGGACACTATGAGAAACGGCATCGCCCAGACGCTCAGGCCTGTGCCGTACCCGTGCTCGTCCTCGAGGCCCTCCTTGACCCAACCCGCTATCGAGATAAGCACAAGCGGGGCCCCGATGCCGAGCGACAGCGCCGCGAGCAGCGGCTTCTGATATACGAAGTAAAAACTGAACGCGAGCGGCACGAGGAAAAGCACGCCGACGCTTACAACCATCGGCCAGTAGCTCGTGTGCCAGCTCATTTCATGCGCATACCCGTTCATTACATTCACCTCCTGGACTTTTTTGGATAAATAGGGTCTGATTAGTCCTTTTTTCGGCCAAAAAAATTGAGACGCACCGTGCCGATGGTGTGCGCCCCCAGAACGCCGGCCACGCTCGCCGCGCAGCTCTTGAGTACGCCGAAAAGATGGCAGCTGCCGGACTCCGGGCACTCGTCCTCTTTCCTGATGCAGCGGGCCTCAACCGGGCCGTCTATGGCCTCGACGACCTGGAGAAGAGTTATCTCGCCGGGCCCCCTCGCCAGCATGAACCCGCCGTCCCTTCCCCTCGCCGAGCTCACTATGCCCCTGGAAGCCAGCGTGCGGAATATCTTCGCGAGGTACTGGCTCGAGATCCCCGTGCCCTTCGAGACCTCCTCCACGCCGGTAAGTCCGCCTCCGGGCCTCTCGGCCATGTACACGAGCCCGGCTATGGCATACTCGGAACCCTTGCTCAGCCTGAACAAATACGCTCCTTTGAAGCTACCCGCGGCAAGCCGCTGGGAATGCGCTCGCTTTGTGTGTTCAATTTATCTTCTAGAGGACAGCTGTCGCGTTCTTGACATTTATTTATAGCAACAGCCGTGCCAAGCGCGTGAACAGCGTTTTTGCGGGGGTTTTCTGACGTTTTTTCGACGGAGGAGCAAGAACAGGTGCGGCAGATTTGCCGTGGGGGACTGTTTGTAGTCTGATAAATTATCTAAAAATAACCGTGTTCATGGCCTTTTGAGCAAAACTGCCGCATGCGGCAGTTTTGCTCACGCTTTCCTAAGGCCGTAACCGGCTATCTTTCTCTGGAGGGTCCTGCGGTCTATCTTCAACTCCCTTGCGGCGGCGCTTACGTTCCAGCCGTTTGCGCCGAGGGCCGAGAGTATGCATTCTTTTTCCGCCTGGCAAAGCGAGCCTGCCTCAGCGCCTTTCCTGGCCTTTGCCCCTGTGCTCGCGCCTATGCAGGCGCCGACGCGCCCGGCTGTGAGAACGTCTCCCTCTCCCAGTATCGCGGCGCGCTCTATCGTATGGAGGAGCTCCCTTACGTTGCCGGGCCAGTCATGGCGGGAAAGAGCCTCGAGCGCACCGGGGCCGAATGAATACCGCCTGCCTTCGTTTTGCGGAAGCCTTTGGAGGAAATGGGCCGCCAGAAGAGGGATGTCCTCCCTCCTCGACCTCAACGGCGGCAGGTGCACGCGGCAAACGTTGAGCCTGTAGTACAAATCGAGCCTGAACCGCTTCGCCCTTACCTCCTCCTCGATGTCCCTATTTATGGCGGCGACCACCCTTACGTCTACCTTTATCTCTTTCGTGGAGCCGAGCGGCCTGAACGAGCCAGTCTCCAGAAATCTCAGGAGAGAGGCCTGCACCGACAAGTCCATGTCTCCTATCTCGTCTATGAAGAGCGTGCCCTTGTCGGCGGCCTTCAGGAGCCCCTCCTTGAAGTCAGCCGCACCGGTGAACGCGCCCTTCACGTGGCCGAAGAGCTCGTTCTCGAGGAGCCCCGGCTTCAGCGTGGCGCAGTTTACAGCCACGAAAGGCTCTTTTGCGCGTGGCCCGTCAAAGTGCAGAGCGGCCGCGGCCAGCTCCTTGCCTGTGCCGCTCTCCCCCGAGACAAGGACCGGAAGCGACGTTTCCTTCACGCGCCTTATGAACGTGACGGCTTCTTTCATCGCGGCTGACGCGCCAAGTATGCCCTGATAAGCCTCTACCGCCGGGCACCCGGGCGAAGACTCTTTTATCCCGGCAAGGACCGCCTCTATCTCGTCTATCGAGCACGGCTTGGTGAGGTAGTTGTAGCCGCCGAGCCTCATCGTCTTCACGGCGTCGGCGATCGACCCGTAGCCAGTGAGAATGACGCAGGCGGTCCCGGGCTGCGCCAGCCTTATCGCGCCGAGGGCCTCGAAGCCGTTCATGCCCGGCATCATCATGTCGATGATAGCCGCGTCAAAGACCTTCAGAGAGGCAAGGCGGCCTGCCTCCGCTCCGCTTTCAACCGGGGTCACGTCATGGCCCCTCGCGGCCAGGGCCTTTGAGAGCGTCTTCCTGAATACAGCGTCGTCGTCAAGCACGAGGATGCGCGCCATTTTTACTCCACGGCCTTGATTTTTATCGGGAGCAGAAGGCCGACCCTAGTGGCTCCCGGCCTGCTCTCGATCTTTATCTCGCCCTGCAAGTCCCTCATTATCCCGTAGCTCACCGAAAGGCCGAGCCCGGTCCCCTTCCCCACGGGCTTGGTCGTAAAAAACGGCTCGAAGACGCGCCTCATGACATCAGGCGGTATTCCGGGCCCGTCGTCCTCGACCATAACCCGCGCGTAGCCGCCTTCAACGCCAGTTGAAACCGAAACGCGCCCGCCACCCGTTTCTTCTGCGGCGTCAAGGGCGTTTTTCACTATGTTCACCACAACCTGCCTGAAGCGGCCAGGGTCTGTAAAAACCATCGGAAGGGCCGGGTCGAAGAAGACGGCTGCGGCCGGGCCTGGCCCGCGCCCTTTTCTCATGAATTCGAGCGTCCGTCCGACGAGGTCGTTGAGGTCTGTTTCGACCAGCTCGGTCGAGTGGTTGCCGGAGAAGCCGAGAAGGTCGTTTATTATCCTCCTCATCCTTTCCACCTCGCCCATCATGTCGGAAAGGTACTCGCGCAATGCCTCTTCGGGGACGGCTTTGGGCCCGTTTTCGAGGATGCGGCCGATCTCGTTCGTTATTATGGAGATTGTGCCGAGAGGCGTATTGAGTTCGTGGGCGACCCCGGCGGCAAGCTGGCCGATAGCGGCCATCTTCTCTACCCGGGCCATGAGCTCTTCGTGCTTTATCTTAATGAGCCCCCTTCCGGTGACGTCCATTATAAGCTCTATGACGCTGCCGGGCCGTCCGCTTTTTTCAAGCACCGGGACGGCTACTACCTCGAACTCCCTCTGGGAGCCGTCCTTTTCAAGGGTGAACTGGTAATGGGCGGGGCTGTTGCATTCGATGGCCCTTCCTGTAGGGCAGATATTGCAGAAGCCGGGCCCGCTCTTCTCCACGCGAAAGCAGGCCCTGCGCAAGCCTTCGGCGTTGCCGAACCATTCCGAGGCCCGGCGGTTCATCCAGCTTATGCGGTGGCCGCAGTCTATGAAAAGTATCGCGGCATCCAGGTTTTCGAGTGCTTTCAATATCATGCGCACCGAATGGGTATGGAGATATGCCGATTATAACCGCTTTGGCGGGCGGAAAACAAGCCGCTCCGGGAAGGGGATAAAAAAAACCCGGCGGGTTTCGTCCCGCCGGGTTTTGCCGGTTTTATTTCGCGAGGTCTTTCATGTACGCTATCACGGCTTTTGTCTCTTCGTCTGTAAGCTTCTGGGCGGGCATGCCGATGGCGTACTGTTTGTATTTCTTCGCGGCCCCTTCCCTGCCTTTGACGATGACGTCGGTCAGCTCCTGGTCGGTTGCGGCCTTGACGTACTCATTTCCCACCATGGCCGGAGCCATCGCGCTGCCCTTGCCCTCAGGGCCGTGACACGGCATGCACTTCGCCTTGTAAACGGCAGCCCCGTCCTGGGCCAGTGCGAGAGAAAACGAACCCAATGCCAAAACAGCTACAGCGCCAGCCAGCATCCTTTTCATGGAGAGCCTCCTCTGGAGTTTTTGGGCCCACCCGGCAGACAATAGAGATGGGCCACCTGTAAAACGGGCCAGCTATCGCAAATGTTCCATTGCATCCGGCTCGAGCGTCTCCGAGCAGTCGTGAACAGCCTCTTTTTCCTCGATTTCGTGCTCCAGCCAGAGCTTTTCCCCTTCACGGCTGATTATTTTTTTGGGCCTGAACCCGTCTGAATTGCCTTCTAAAACTGTAGCCGAGGACTTTGCGCGGTAGTTTATCGCCCCGGCGTCCTCTGTCTCATCCGATTGGACGGCTTCGGCAAGGGCCAGCGATGAAAGCATGACAAAGAGTCCGGCAAGAAAAAGCGCCTTTTTCATTAAACCCCCGGAATTTGGCAAAATACTGAATAAGTATACCATAAGGTTGGACGGACGGGACGTAAGCCATCACTTTTTACAGAGGGATTGATTTAATATGGAAAGAGTTTTGTTCAGGAGAAACGCTATGATTTTTCGGCGAAAAGGTCGTAATCGCCAACGTCGGTGACGATGGCCTCTATGATTTCCCCGGGGCGGGCTTCTGCTCCCTTTACATAGACCGCGCCGTCGACGTCCGGGGCCTGCGAGCTGGCCCTGCCCTTGAGGCCGTACTCGCTCATCCCCTCCACGAGCACCTTGACCGGCTTTCCGATTAAGCCCCTGTTACTCTCCAGGGATATCTCTCTCTGGGCGGCCATGAGGGCTTCATGGCGTCCGGCCTTTGTCTTCCTGGCCACCTGCCCCTTCATCGAATAGGCTGGCGTCCCCTCCTCGCGCGAATACATGAAAACGCCGAGACGGTCGAACCTTACTGCTTCGACGAACGAGAGGAGCTCCTCGAAGTCTTTCGCCGTCTCCCCGGGGAAGCCGACGATGAGAGAGGTCCTGAGGGTAACGTCATCAAGCTCGCCTCTCAGTTTTTCGATGAGCCTTTCGACAGCCGCCCTCGTGTACTGCCTGTTCATGGCCTTCAATACCGGCGGGCTTATGTGCTGCAAGGGCAGGTCGATATAGCTCAGGACCTTCTCCTCGTTCTTCATTATCGATATGAGCCCGTCGGATATCCTGCCGGGGTAAAGATAAAGGAGCCTTATCCATTCCAGCCCTCTGACCTTCACGAGACGCTTAAGCAACGATTCGAGGGAGGCATCCCTGTCGCGGCCAAAAGAGGTCGTGTCCTGGGCTATGAGGTTTATCTCTTTTATGCCCTGGGCTGCAAGTTGTTCGGCCTCTTTTACGACCGACTCCTCGGACCTGCTCCTGAACTCGCCCCTTATGGAAGGTATGCTGCAATAGCTGCAGTGGTTCGAGCAGCCTTCGGCCACCTTGACGTAGGCGCTGTAGCCGGGGGTGGAGATTACCCTGGGGGTCGTGTAATCGTGGATGAAAGTGGGCAGGCCGACGAGGACCCGTTCCCTGAAGTCCTCTTTTATGGCCTCGGCTATCCTGTGGAATTCTCCGGTGCCGATGAAGCAGTCAACTTCGGGGAGGCTCTTGGCCAGGTCGTCCTTGTAGCGCTGGCTCAGGCACCCCGTGACGATGAGACGGCGGCACCTCGCGGTCTTCTTGTACTCGGCAAGGGCGAGGATGGCGTCAATCGACTCTTCTTTCGCGTCTCCTATGAAGCCGCAGGTGTTGACGATGAGTACGTCGGCCTCCTCTTCCTTTACGACGAGCTCGGCTCCGGCCTCTTTCAGGATGCCGAGCATCAACTCGGAGTCAACGAGGTTCTTGGCGCAGCCCAGGCTTACAAGGCATATCTTTGGGGCGTGGTCAGGCATAAGAAGGTTATTTTACCTTGAACAGGGGCGGGCGCGCAAGGCAAACAAGGGGAGTTACGGCCGGCAAAGCTCATAAACGGCCGCTCTCATATGCGGTAATCGCGGGGCTGCGCCCCGCAACGGGCGGCATAGGGGAAAAGCCGGAGGTCATCCGGCCAACGGGGTCGCGCAAAATTTTAGAGCGGGTGTTTTACTTCGGCTCAGCTCGCCTTCATCAGCTCCCTGTAGCCGTCCCTCAGGGTGTAGGCCAGCAGTATCGGGCAGCGGTAGTGCTCCTCTGAGTTGCAGTAGGCGTCGTAGTCGAAAAGCCTGGGCACCATGTTGCTTATCGAAGCGCTGCACACGGCCTGGTCGGAAAGGTACATGCATTTGCAATCCATCTTTTTTCTCCTTCTTTCTCTCGATTATGCCCGTCTCCGGATGCGCTCGTGACGGGCAAATTAAGTAAAGCAGGTTTTCGCTTCTTTTCAAGTGGCGGACGCAAAATAATCTGACCCCTTGATTCCCTATCGGTGTATTTTCCTGCTTACTTTAAGAAAAAAATAAATGAAGGAAAAATAAACGGCGGCTGGTTTCATCAAAGAGTTTAAAAGCATGAAACTTAAGGTTCGGAAAACGCGGGAAAGAGGACAAAAAAAAGGGGCGCTGTTTTCAGCGCCCCTTTGAGAAAAGAAAAATATCTTACATGAGCCTCATCGACTCCAGCCTTGCTACCCTTTCCTCCATCGGAGGGTGGGTGGAAAAAAGCTTCATCACGGAGCCGCCTGAAAGCGGGCTCACGATGAACATATGGCTCGTTGCCGGGTTGGCGTCCATCGGTATCCTGTGGGACGCCGCGTGGAGCTTGCGGAGCGCGTTCGCCAGGTAAAGCGGGTTCCCGGCTATCTGAGCGCCGCCCTGGTCGGCCTTGTACTCCCTCGAGCGGGATATTGCCATCTGCACCAGCATGGCCGCTATCGGACCGACTATCATCATGACGATGGCCGCTATGGGGCTTCCGCCCTCGCGGTCGTCGGACCTGCCGCCGAAGAGCATGGTCCATTGGGCCATCTGAGCCAGGTAGCTTATGGCCCCGGCAAAAGTCGCGGCTATCGTGCCCACGAGGATGTCCCTGTGCTTTATATGGGCCAGCTCATGCGCCAGTACGCCGTCGAGCTCTTCCCTGTTGAGTATCTTCAGTATGCCGGTCGTAACGGCCACGACGCCGTGGGCCGGGTTCCTTCCGGTGGCGAAGGCGTTGGGCTGCATCTGGTCCATTATGTAGACCTTGGGCATTGGAAGCCCGGCAGCCAGGGAAAGCCTCGCCACGCTCGAGTAGAGCTCCGGAGCCTCGGCTTCGGTCACCGGCTTGGCGCCGTACATCTTGAGGATTATCTTGTCGCTGAACCAGTAGCTCACGAAGTTCATGCCAAAGGCGATGAGAAGGGCGATGGTCATGCCAGACCTGCCGCCTATGACCGCGCCGGCCGCTACGAGCATCAGAGTGAGAGTTACCATGAGAACGACCGTCTTCACACCGTTCATCTTCGTTTTTAGCCTCCTGCTTTGATGGTTATGGAAATAAAAAAGACCCTTACCGCGGAAATACATTAGACAATGGATTCCCCCGGTAAAGGTCTCGCTGTTAGACTCGCTAACCGGTGGCGCCGGGCCCTAAGGCCGTGCTGACGGCCGCGCACCGTTAAGCTACTCCCCTTTACGGCTAAAATATTAACAGAATAATGCCCCAAAGTCAATAGGGAGCCCCTTCGGGAGCTCTCCTCAGAGACTCCTGCGGTTGGCGATAACGCCCTTTACCGTCCTGCTGAGGTCGATTATCCTGTAAGGCTTGGCGATTACCGCGCTGAAGCCGAACCTGGCGTAATCGGACATTATGTCGTCGTTCGAGTAGCCGCTGGAGACTATGACCCTGGCCTCCGGGTCCAGCTCCAGGAGCCTTCTTACGGCCTCTTTACCGCCCATCCCGGCCGGTATCGTAAGGTCCATTATGACCGCGTCGAAAGGCCTGCCGGCCGTCATCTCCTGGCTGTATTTTGCCAGCGCCTCATGGCCGTTCCCGGCGAACTCAACCTCGTACCCCAACTCTTCGAGTATCGTCGCGGCCGCCTCCCTTACCATCTGCTCGTCATCCATCACGAGTATCCTGCCCTGGCCGCGCTCGAGCTCCTCTTCGACGCCCTCCCTCTCGGCCAGCGGTTTTCCGGTGACGGGAAGGTATATGCTGAAGGTCGTCCCAGCCCCGGGCCGGCTTTCCAGCTCGACGTAGCCGTCGTGGTTGCGTATGATCGAGTAGACGGTCGCGAGCCCCAGGCCAGAGCCCTCTCTTTTAGTGGTGAAGTACGGGTCAAAGACCTTGCCGATGTTCTCCTCTTCGATTCCCTTGCCGGTGTCCGAGACCTGGATGCGCAGGAACCTGCCGCCGCGCCCTTCGCCCTGGCCTTCCACGACCGAGGCCGATATCTTTATGATGCCGCCCTCGGCCATTGCCTGGTCCGCGTTAATGACGAGGTTGTGAATTACCTGGCTTATCTGCCCCTCGTCGGCCTCTACGGCCGGGAGGCAGCCGGGCATGGCCACCTCGCACTTTATGTTCGAGCCCCTCACGGAAAAACTCGCCGACTCCCTTATTATGGCGCTCAGGTCCACGGCCCTTTTCAGGGGGAGGCCTCCCTTCGAAAACGTGAGGAGCTGCTTTGTCAGGTCCTTTGCCCTGTGCGCCGCGTTGTCGGCGTCGATGAGGGGCTTGAATACCTTCGCGTCTTTTTCAGAAAGCAGCCTTGCGACCGAAAGGTTGCCGATTATCGCGGTGAGGAGGTTGTTGAAGTCGTGGGCTATGCCGCCCGCGAGCGTCCCGAGGGATTCGAGCTTGCTGGCCTTCAGGAGCTCTTCTTCCTTCTTTTTCCTTTCGGCGATGTCGCGCACCAGCAGTATCGCCGCCCTCTGACCATGCCAGAGCGTCTTTGAAGCAGCCATCTCCACAGGCACCAGCGCCCCGGCGGAGGTCTTGAGCTGGACCTCCTTGTGGCAGTACTGTCCGGAATCGAGAGATTCCCTGAGCCCGGGGCAACCCGTAACCTCCGCCACTTCGCCGAAGCCCATCTTGAGGAGACCTGCCTGAGCGCAACCGGCCATCTCTGAAAAACGCCTGTTGGAGTAGATTATCCTGCAGTCACCCTCGAGAGAAACTATCGCTATGCCGTCGTTCGCGTTCTCCGAGAGGGCGCGGAAGTTCTGCTCGCTTTCGCGGAGCTCCTCCTCCATGCGCTTTCTTTCGGTAGTCTCCCTGAACGCGGCCAGAACGGCGGGCTGCTCCCCCCATGTGGTCGCAACAGTCCTCGCCTCGGCGTAAGCCTTGCCCCCGTCCTTCATCACCTCCACGTCCTTCGTGCCCAGGCCGCTGAGGAGGATGAAGAACTGCTTGCCTGCCAAATCCTGATACTTCGCGCCGAAAAGCTCCTCGGCGGCCCTGTTCATGAAAAACACGGTGTTGTCGCGTCCGGCCACGACTATCGCGTCGGCGCTCGTCTCCAGGAGCCGCCTGTAGTTCGCTTCCGACTCCTGGAGCTGCCTTGTCCTCTTTAATACCCTTTCCTCGAGGTTCTCGTTGAGGAGCTGAAGCTCCTTCTGGGTAGCCGTGAGCTCCCTGTTCTGCTGCACGGCGTTCTCATAGGTCGAAAGGAGGAAGGTCAATATCTGGCGCTTGCCTGATCTTATCCTGTACCTCTCCCCGGCGAAGCTCACCTCTATGCCGGAGGTGCCGTCCTCGTCCTTTCCCGCGGAACTGAGGAGCGCTTCTATCTTCGAAACAAGGCTGTGCTCCTCGAAAGGCTTGGTGAAAAACGCGTCAGCCACGACAGACGCCCTCTGGACGATATCTTTCCTGTCCATGAGAGAGGTTATGAGCACTACCGGCACGGCCCGGAGCGTTTCGTCGTGCTTTACCCTGTAGGCGAGCTCGTAACCGTCCATGACCGGCATGACTACGTCGCTTATTATCAGGTCTGGCGGCCTCTTGGCGGCAATGTCGAGGCATTCCTGCCCGTTCGAGGCTATTTCGACCGTATAACCCCTGCGCTCGAGCATGAACTTGAGCTGCTCGGCCTGCGTGGGGCTGTCTTCTGCGATTATTATGCGGACGCCCTTTGCCCCGGCCTCCCTCTCCTTCCTGGCGGAGAGCATACCGTCTATCCTGGCGAGAAGGGCCTGGACGTTATACGGCTTCACGACGAAGTCGTCGGCCCCGCACTCCATTCCCCTTACTACTTCCCTGGGGTCCGACAGCTGCGTCAGGAGTATGACCGGGACGGACTTCAGGCCGTCTCTTGCCTTCATGGACTTGCAGAACTCGAAGCCGTCCATCTCCGGCATTACGATATCGGCAAGCACCAGGGCGGGCTTTTCCTTTTCAAGCGCCTCAAGGGCTTCCTTGCCGCTGAACGCCAGGCGGCAGGCGTACCCGGCCTGCTTCAATGTCTCCTCTATCTGGCTCGCCTGGGTCGGGCTGTCCTCGACTACCAGTATGAATCCCTTCAGGTCCATGCCTCTGCCTCTGCCTTTTTCAAGCCTTTTCCCTCCCCCTCACGATGCCCTCTATTTTCGAGGGTATCCGTTCGGGCGCAAGCACGTAATCCACTCCCCCGAGCCTGGCGGCCTCACCCGGCATTCCGTAGACGACCGAGCTCTCCTTGTCCTGTATGACCGTCACCCCGCCCCTGTCTCTTATCCTCTTCATCTCCTCGGCACCGTCCTTGCCCATGCCGGTAAGGAGCACCGCGACGACCTCGCCGCCGAATGATTCGAGGGCCGAGCGGAAAAGAAATGATACCGACGGCTTTATCCCGTTCTCGGGGGCGTCCGTGCTGAGGAAGAACCTGCCCGAGGGGTCCACGCCCATGTGATGGTCGTCAGGGGCGAAGTAGACGTGTCCGGCAAGCGCCCGCTCTCCGCCTTTCGCGAGGCTTATGGGCAGGCTTATGACGGCCCCGAGCCATTCGAGCATCCCCTCGATAAAGCCCTTTGTAATATGCTGCACGACGAGTATTGGCGCGGGAAAGTCTGCCTTGAAGCCCGAGAGCACCGTCTGGAGGACGGGGGGGCCCCCGGTCGACGCGCCTATGAGGACCGCCTTGATGTTCCTCGCCTCTCCCATATGCTCTTTGGGCGCGAGCGGCAGGCGCCTGGTCCTTCGCCAGCGGCGCACCACCCTCACCTCGCTCATGAGCTTTACTGTCTTTATGAGCTCAAACGTAGACCTCTCGTAATCGGCGTGCCCGAAGCCGGGCGGCTTTTCGACTATGGCCAGGGCGCCGGCTTCCATTGCGCGGAAGGACTGCTCCACCTGGTCCCTGTTGTAATTGGCGGAAACTATCACGATGGGGACCGGGTGCGTCTCCATTATCCTGCTCGTTGCCTCATGCCCGTCCATGCCGGCCATCCTGATGTCCATCGTTATGACGTCAGGCCTGGACGCGCTCACGAACTCGACCGCCTCTTCGCCGCTTGAAGCCTCTCCTATGACCTTGATGGAAGGGTCTGACTCGAGTATGTGCCTCAGGTGCTGCCTTGCTACGATTGAATCATCTACTATGTATACGCTAATCAATTCCGTTCTGCCCGTTTCTCTGCCGCCCGGCATTGTCCTTACCACGAAGGGCTATTACCGGTAAAGCGGCCTTTCCTTGATTTATGCCGTCTTCGCGGCTCTCTTTTTTACCGCGCTCAGGCGGTAAGCCGTTTTATTATCTCAATTAAGTTGTTCTGGTTGAAGCTGCTCTTTATCATATAGGCGTTCGCGCCAGCCTCTATGCCCCTCTCGCGGTCCTCCCTCGTCTCGAGCGCGGTCACGAGCACCACCGGCAGCTCGGAGAGCTCCCTGTCCGCCCTGACCCTTGAGGTGAGCTCAAAGCCGCTCATCCTGGGCATCTCTACGTCCGAGACGAGTATGTCGAACTTTTCCGTCTTCATGAGCGTCCACGCCTCTACCCCGTCGATGGCCGTCATGACGTCGTACCCGGCCGTCTCCAGTATGTTCTTGAGGAGCATCCTCGAAGTGATGGAGTCCTCGGCAACGAGCACGGACCTCTTTTTTGCGGCCCTCGGCGGCTGGGCCGCTATAACCGCTCCGCCGCCGGATTTCACCGCCGACCTCAAAAGGTCGGGGACGTTCAATATGGGCACCGGCTTTCCGGTCCCCAGCACGGCGGCCCCGGAGATGTTCCGCACCTTCCTCAGCTGGGGGCCAAGCCCCTTCACCAGGACGTCCTCCTCGCCGAAGACCTCGTCGACCCCGAAGACTATCTTTTTTCCACCGGCTGAAAGAACGAGCACCTGTATGCTGCCTCCGGCTTCGACCCTGGCCGGAAGCCCCAGCACCGGGGCGAGCCAGACGAAAGAGTACGGCTCCCCTCCTATGGTCACAGTCTCCCTGTTCTCAGCCATGCCGAGCTGGTCTTTCCTGACCCTCAGCGTCCGTTCGACGCCGGAGGTCGGCACGATGAACGACTGGTTTCCCGCGCCGACGAGTATGCCCCTGAAAGTCGCGACAGTGAGGGGGAGGAGCATGCTGAAAGAGGTCCCGGCCTTCGAGGAACTGACAGTGACCGACCCGCCGAGCCCTTCGACCTTCTCCCTGACTATGGCGAGCCCCAGGCCTCTTCCGGAAATTTCCGTTATTATCGGGCTCGTTGAAAGGCCCGAGAAGAATATGAGCGAGAGCGCCTCTTCAGGGCCGATGCTGGAAGCCGCCTCGGGGCTTATTATGTCGTTCTTCACGGCGGCCGCCTTGACCCGGCCGACGTCTATGCCGCTTCCGTCGTCCACCACCTTTATCTCGGCCGTGTTCCCGTCGGCATGGGCGGCGGATACCGTTATCCTGCCCTTCCTGGGCTTTCCTGCGGCCTCCCTCTCGGAGGGGCGCTCTATGCCGTGGTCGACGCAGTTCCTCACGAGGTGTATGAGCGGGTCTTTTATCTCCTCGAGTATCCTTCTGTCTATCTCCAGGCTCTCGCCTGTTGAGACGAGCTCGGCCTCTTTCCCTCTTTTCCTGGAAATGTCCCTCACCAGCATGGGGAAAGCCTCCATCACGCTGGAGAAGGGAAGGAGCATCGTCTTTTTCGTGTCTTCAAGTAGGCCGTCAATCATGCGCCCCAGCTCCCATGAATGGCGGCGCGCGGACTTCGACAGCGCCCTTGCTGAGGCCTCAAGGGAGTGCGCGCGCTTTTGCGCCTTGACCAGGAGCTCCTTGAGCCCCGGCGGCGCGCTCAAACGTCCTGCGCCTGCGAGCTCGGCCCGAAGGCCTTCGGCCATAGCCAGGAGCTCGGAGATCCTTTCAGACTGTATGGAAGCCTCTGACTTGAACGGCAGCATCTCTTCGGCCTCTGCCAGAAGGCTCCCGAGCCTTTCCGCCGGTATCCTGACTGTCCCGGACGGGTCACGGAGACGCTCCCTCACGGGGCTACTGGGGGCTTCATCAACTGCCGCGCTCGTGGGCGCGGCAGGCGGCGCTTCGGCCGTCATCGCAGGGCCGGGTTCCCGGGGCTCCTCGATCGTCCTCGGGTCGAACTTCGCGTCGAAAGAGGCAACCGGCGAGCCTCCTGCCGACAGCCTCTCGAGCTCGGCCACGAGAGAAGAAAGCTGCTCGGCTGGAACGCCGTGCTCCTCAGGCCCGGCGGATATGGCGCTCCTGACCGTGTCGACCGCAAGGTAGAGCGTGTCGAAGAGCTCGCGCGACTGGTTTACCCGCCTTACCTTCCACTGGGCGAAGATGCTTTCGAGCGCCTGGCAGACCGATTCGACCTCGGCCAGGTTTACGGCCCTGGCCGCGCCTTTAAGGCTGTGGGCCTCCCTGAAGATCGTCTCGACGACCTCCATCTGGACCTCGATGGGCGGCATGCGCTCGAGCTCGGTCAGACACGCGCCCATGGTGACGACGTGCTCCATCGCCTCGGCCTTGAATGTCGCCAGCAGCCTCTTCCTGAATTCCTTTTCCCTTTCCATCCTGCCCCGGGGTTACACCTTGTAGTGGCGGACCATTTCCTTGAGCTTGCCGCCTATCTCCTGGAGGTTCCTTATCGTCATCTCGACCTGCTTGGTGCTAGCGGCGTTCTGCGTCGTGGCCTGCTTTATGTTGTTCATTGCCACGGCGACCTGGTCCATGCCTATGAGCTGCTGCTGGTTCGAGGCCGCAATCTGTATGACCGCCTGAGAAGCTTCCCCGATGCTGCTCGCCAGCGCCTGTATCGCCTCCCCGGTGCCCGAAGACTGCCTTACGGTGGCCTCGACCGCCTTGCTGCCGCGCTCGGTCGCCATGACGGCCGCGCTGCTAGATTTCTGTATGTCGTTCAGTATGGAGCGGACCTGTTTGGTCGCCTGCTTGGAGAGCTCGGACATGCTCTTTATCTCCTGGGCCACTATCATGAAGCCCTTGCCGTGCTCCCCGGCTTTCGAAGCCTCTATGGAGGCGTTCACGGCCAGGAGGTTCGCCTGCTCTGCGATGTCGTCCACCGCGGCTATTATCTCGCCTATGGCCTGGTTGTGCTCGGCGAGCTTCACTATCGTCTCGGCTATGTACTCGACCTGCTCCCTTATGTTGGTGATGCCCTCGAGCGTGTCCTTCACGAGCCTGGTGCCGTTCTGTGAAACCTGGGCCGCGCTGAGCGCTATCTCTGATACGTGCTTCGCCTTCTGGGAAGAGACGTTGGCGGTCTGCTTGACCTCTTCGACCGTGGTTGTGGTCTCGGACACTGCCACGGCCGTCTGCTCCGTCCCGGAGGCCAGCTCGGCGGTCGTCGCGGCTATCTCGTTCGATGAACTCGCCAGCACGCTTATGGCCTCGGTCAACTCGACAGTCTGCCTTTTGAGCCGGGCCACCATCGCGCCGAACGTATCAGAGAGGACGCCGACCTCGTCCTTCCTGCCCAGCGAGCGGATGTCGACCGTGAGGTCGCCGGAGGCGACCCTTCCGGCGGCGTCAGATATCTCTTTCAACGGCCTTGCGATAAGCCTGTTGAGTATAACGGCCACCAGCAGGCTGACCAGGACAGCCGCCGTCCCGAGAACAATGTACAACGTTATATATCTTCCAGATGCCTGAGAAGATTCTTTTATGTGGCCGATGCCGTTCTCCCTCATTATGTTCTCGATTTTCGAGATTATGGTTGCCATCCTGCCGTACCGTTCGTACTGGGCGCCCATAGCCATTGCCATTGCCTGTTCTTTTTTTCCGCTATAAATCAAGGGGATGAGCTGTCTGTCCCTGGCTTCCTTATATTCGGTAAAGTTCCTTTCAAGCTCTTCGAGCAGCCTGGTTATCTCAGGATTGTGCCGGTTCCGATCGTAAAGGGTCTTGAAAACGGAAGCTATCTCGGCGTTCGATTCTTTTATTTCCGCGTGCTGAGCGTCCTTTTCGCCCCTGCTCTCCACCCCGGACATCGTCAGGAGCGCGACCCTTGAGCCGTCCATCTTTGATTTGAGCGTGAATATGCCGACGCTGTTGGTGAACTCGTCGTTAAATATCTCATCCCTTGTCTTTTCCATGGAAGCTATGTTGCTTATGGCGGCCACGATGACTATCGTGAGAAGGACAATCACCAGGCCGAAGCCCATGAAGAGTTTTGCGCGGGTCGAAAAATCGTGGAACCAGCTCATGTTTTAAATCCTCCTTAGGCCTGTTCTGCCGTGTCGTATATTATTATTGACCTGTCGGCAAGGAGCTTGCCGGCGTCTAAAACCGTAATGCCGCAGGGGCTGACCCCCGCGAGGTAATCCTCACGGACGCCGGAGAGCGTCGGAAGCTTTTTGAGCTCGCCGGTCTTGATGGCCTTTACCCCCTCGACCGTGTCGGCGAGCACCCCGAAGCTCATGGACGCCGAAGAGAGCACCAGGAGCCTGTTCATGTCGCTTATGCCCCTGTCGGGGAGTTCGAAGAACTTCCGGAGGTCTATTATTGATATGACCTCCCCGCGAAGGCTCATTATCCCGAGCACGAAAGGAGGCGTGCACGGCACCGGCACTATCTCCGAAGCCGGGCAGACTTCCTTCAGGTAGGCCGACTCGAAGGCGAACCTCTCCGCCGCCAGCGTGAAGACCACGGCCTGAATGCCTCCGGATTCCAGCTCGTCCTTTTGGCTGGCCGCGAACGAGGCGGCCCTTTTTTTGAGTATGCTCTTTATGCCGGAGGCCGATTGCTGGCGAAAAAGCGCCCCGTCAGCTTCCCTGAGCCTCTCCTTTACTTTTTCCCAGTCGAGTGGAGCTTTCTTGTGTTCAGCCATCTATCGACCCCTTGAGCATCGAAGCTATTATCTCCCTGAGCCTCCCTGCCATCATTCCGTCTGATTCCGGCAGGAGCTCGTCGTCTTCCTTGCGCTCAAGGAGCTTGTGCGCGGTCCTCAAGTGCCTCATCGCCTGCTCATTGGCCGCGCCGCCCGGCATGAGGAGCTTGCCGAGCATGAAGTGGGCGATGACGAAGTCCTGGTCGAGGTATAAAGCCTTCTTGAGGTTCTTTACCGCCTCTTCCCCCCTGGCCTGCTCCTGCCTTATGGTCGCGAGCAGCATGTACGAGGCCTTGTTCAGCGCGTTTACCGCGGACGCGCCCTCGCACCACTTCGCGGCCTCTTCCAGACGGCCCATGTTAGCGTACGCCCTCGCGAGCAGCAAAGCTCCGTCCTCGCCCCTTTGTTCGCCGGTAAGAGACTCAAGCAGGCTTACTGCTTCATTATAGGAGCCACCGGCGAAAAACCCGGCTGCCTCGGCGAGAAATTCGCGCGGGACCAGCTCCTGGGCTGCCACGGGGCAAGCCTCAGGCGGGGCGGCAGGCTCAATCCGCGGCTCGGCCGCAGCCTGGGCGGGCGGCAAAGGCGCTGACGGCCGCAATACCAGCTCCTGTTGCGGCGTCACCTCAAGCTGGGCAGCTGATTTCCTGTAGAATATCGCGCCGCCCAGGTTGACCGGCGCGAAAAGACCTTTTATTGACCTGACGGCCTCGGCAGGGCTCACCAGGAGCCATCCGTCGTCGACGAGGCTGTCATGCAGGCCCTTTACAACGGCCCTGGCGACAGCTTCGGAAAAGTACATTATCACGTTGCGGCAGAATATTATATCCACGCCGTTCGTGCCGTTCAGCAGCGAAGGGTAGATGTCTTCAGCGAGGTTCAGGTAGCCGAACGATACCATCTTCTGTATCGCCGGGTCTATCCTGTAGGTGCCTTCACCGGCCGGCCTGAAGTACCTGTCACGGACCCACCCCGGAGTTTCCCTGAACGACCACGCGGTATATACGCCTTCGGAGGCCTTTCTTAAGGCCCTGGCGTTTATATCCGTGGCCAGTATGCTTATGTTCCAGCTCTCGATGTCCGGGACGAGCCTGCCCAAGAGCATCGCCAGCGTGTAGGCCTCTTCGCCGGTAGAGCAGCCCGCGCTCCAGACCCTTATCCTCTTCGAGTCCTTCCTCGATTCTATGAGCTCCGGCAGGATCTCCCGTTCGAGGGCGTCGATGGAGCTGGAGTCCCTGAAAAAATAGGTCTCACCTACGGTGAGGTGGGAGGCGAGCCGTTCTATATGCTCCTTTTTAAGCTGCGTACCCCTCAGCCAGCTGACGAACGCCGCCTCGTCCTCGAAACCGAAGTCCTTCGCCGCAAGGCCTATGCCGCGCTCCAGGTCGTCAATCCGGGATTCGGTGAAGTGCAGACCCATGAGAGAGGAGATGAATTCATTGAGGCTGGCAAGGAGCTCGTCAGGGAGCTTTTTACCCATCAGCTTTTCCGGCCCTCGAGCGCCGAGGCGAGCCCGCTCTCCTCTTCTATCGAAAGGAAGCTGTCGAGGTCCTGTATTATCAGCATCCCGCTTTGGGTCTTTAATATGCCCTTGACGTGAGCGAGCCCGGAGAGCACCTCGCCAGAGGGCGCCAGCGCCTCCGGCCCGGCCTCGATGACGCCGTCTACGCCGTCGGCCACGAGCGCGACCGTCCTGCGGGACGCTCCGGCTATTATCATCCTGTGTTCAGGCAGAAGTTCTTTTTCGGGCAGGCCGAAACGCTTTCTCAGGTCAAAAACAGGTATTACGCGGCCGCCAAGGTTTATTACCCCGAGCACCGCGGCAGGGGCATTGGGCAGCGCCGACACCTCGATGGCAGGGATGACCCGTTCGGCCTTTTCCAGCGGAATGGCAAGGCTGAGCCCTTCGATTGAAAACGGGACGAATCTTTCGGGAACAGTAATCAAAGTGTCAGGGCCGCGGCCAAATTAAGGGGGAATGAAAATACCAGTAATTATCTTATAAATACTCCAATTTAGCTAAAAATTCAATCGAATATGTATTTTCATGTCCAAGGCAAAAAAAAGCCGGCGCGGGAGCGCCGGCTTTGGAGCAAATAATGGTTGTGGTTGACTCTAAAAATTAGAAATTTTTAGAGCACCCTGATATCACCTGGCTGTATTGTATTTACCCGCCGTATCCAGCGACTCAAAATACAACGCCTCTCCGGACGGGCCCTCGAGTATGACGGCCTTTGCCTTGTCGACCTCTTTTCCGCTGACCGGGTCTGAGGCGTAACGAGCCGAGCGCATTGTCTTTATCTTTTCGACGCAGCCTTCACAGCAGCCGTAATATGTCTTGCCCTCGTACTTTACCGGAATCTGGGTCTTGCCCATGACAGCGTCGTTGACCATGCAGACTATCTTCGGGTCGACGAGCCTGGCCTTGACCTCTGTCCTTTTTGCCTCGGCCTCTGAATAGGCCACTAGCGCCATTATGCCGAGGACAATGAAAAGGCTTATCCTGGCTTCCTTCGCTATTCTCTTTAACATGAAGAATTCCTCCTCATCGGTCTTGGACCTCGTCCAGAACCCCATGATATTCTACGGTATGTAGAAAGTCAACTGGTTTTTGAGGAAAGTTGTGATTTTACGGGAGGTTAAAGGGCAAAAATTGAATTTTCTAAAATGTTTTTTAGGCGTCTGCCGCGCAAAAATATTCTCACCTAAATGCCATGTAAGCGGCTGCTGCCGCTCTCTCAAACAGAGCTATCCCGGACTAACTTCCAGCGCAGAGATTCTTCGCTTCGCTCAGAATGACAGATACAAATACGCCATATCTCCTTGCGGGAGAGGGCTGGGGGAGATGAGACGTTTTTGCCCCTACCCGAAAAGCTCTTTCCTTATCAAGGCGGTATAGGAGGCAAGCTCTTCCATGCCCTTCTTGTCGAGCGAACTCACGACCTCCTTCAGGTTTTTTCCATCCGGAAGGACGAGGCCTGGTGCGAGCTCTAAAAGGGGTACCGCGAGAAAAGGGCGGGCGTAGATGTCCGGGTCGGGCAGGACTAGAGCGGGCGTATTTACTTCAAGGGATCCGTAGAGGATGAGGTCGAGATCGGCCTGTCTGGCGGAGTATCTGTCCTCCGTGACGCGCTTCCTGCCGAGCGCCTCTTCGATGGGCCTCAGAACCCCTAACTTGAGCTCAAGGGGCGGCCTTGATGTCGACAGCTCGGCGACGCAGTTGTAGAAGAAGGGCTGTCCCGGCGGGCCGACCGGCTCTGTCCTGTAGACGGCCGACACCCTGTTGAGCCCTTCGGGAAGAAGGGCCCTCAAAGCTTCAAGGAGGTTTTTTTCGGGGTCGATGTTCGACCCCAGTCCGATGTAGGCGGTCTCCAAGGTCAGCGCACCCGGGTTATCTCCACGCCGACGGTCCTCGCGAACCTCAAGGCAAGGGGCTTGTCGACCCTGACCCTTACTTTCTCGACGGCGGAATCCTCGAGGCAGAGCCTGGAGATTGCCTCTGCGAGGGCCTCTATGAGGAAGAACTCGCTCGACTCGACGAATGCGAGGACCTTCTTTTTGACTTCCTTGTAGTTGACGGCGTCATTTATGTCGTCAGTCCTGCCAGGGGCCGCCATGTCAGTATAGAGGTCTATATCGATGACGACGTCCTGGCGTTCCCTCCGTTCGTCGTGGTTGACGCCGATTATGCAGCGGGCGCAAAGCCCTTCAATCAGGATGCGGTCCCCGGTCATACTCCATCAAATGCCTCCCTCCGTCGACGTTTATGACTTCCCCAATGAGGAAGTCGGATTTCAAAAGATAGAGCACCGCGTCGCTGATGTCCTTCGGGTTGCCGTGACGTTTGCGCGGCACGGTGCTGTCCATCTTTTCCAGATAGTCCATATCCTTGCCGGGCGGCGGCAGTATGAGCCCGGGGTTGACGCCGTTCACGACGACGTCAGGGGCGTACTCTATTGCCATCATCTTCGTCAGCTCGGCAAGGAGGTGCTTACTCAGTATATACTCGACGTGGCTCCAGTCGTAGCCCTGCGTCCTTGAGTCTATGAGGTTCACCACCCTGCCTTTTTTCATCAGCTTCCGGAGGTCCCTGGTCAGCTCGAAAGGCGCCCACGCGTTGACCCGCAAGTTCGAGAAGAGCCCTTCGAGAGTTATCCCGTCGAGCCTGCTCATGGGGAAGATCGAAGCGTTGTTGACGAGGATGTCTATGCCGCCGGTTGCAGCAGCGGCCCTCTCAACCAGGCCTTCGTACTCTTTTTTATCAAAGTCGGCCTTCACAAGCCAGGACTTTACGCCCTTTGCCGCGACTTCGTCTTTAAGCTCTTCGGCCTCTTTTAAAGAGCGCGAGTAGTGGACGATGACGTTCACTCCCTCGCCTGCCAGCGCCAGGGATATCTCCCTTCCTATCCTTTTACCGGCCCCGGTTACGAGCGCGGTCCTGCCTTTCAATTCAGATGCCATCCAGGATTCTCCAGATGCGTATTCTCACGGCGCGCCGAGTCCGTCTATCTTCGCCGCCATTATGAAATCGTTTCTCGTAAGGCCGCCTATCTTGTGGGTCGAGAGTTTGAGGCTCACCTTGTTGTACGACACGCAGATGTCCGGGTGATGGTCTTCGGCGGCGGCAACGCCCGCGACCCTGTTCACGAACTCCATCGCTTCGCCGAAGCCCTTGAAGCCGAACTCCCTCTCGAGGACGGCCCCTTTCAATGCCCAGCGGCCAACCTCTTTTGAAAGCCCGGCCGCCTCCACTTCGGAAAGCGGCCTCTGGCCTTTTTCGACCCTCGCGCACTTCTCGTCGGACAGCTTCATGGCGATCCTCCTTGCGGCAGGTCTAGCGTATCCAGCCCATGAGCCCTTTTGGAGAAGCGGGCTCCTTTTTCCTTATGAGCTCCCTTGCCTCGTCGACCTTATCCCATACGTTGCAGAGCATGACGCCCTTTACAAGGCCGCCCTTGAGGTAATAGAGCACGCCTTTTTTGTTCTCTTCCTCCCAGTCAGCGACGACCTCGAGGTTCGAGCTGACTTCGCCGACGGCCTCGTAGCCGAAATCAAACAGATCGGAGAAGAAGTACGGCATATGGACGTATTCCTTGCCCGCTCCGGCCATATTCTCCCCGGCAAGCTTCCCCTGGCTGAGGGCGTTGTCCCAATGCTCGACCCTCATCCTCCTGCCGAGCTCCCTGTAGGGGAAGTACGCCGCATCCCCGGCCGCGTAAATGTCCGGGTCGGAAGTCCTCAAGCGCGTATCGACGTCTATGCCGTCCCCGAGTATCAACCCGGCCCCCTCTGCCAGCTCGACCGAGGGGGCGACCCCGGCCCCGGCTATGAGCATATCGGATTCGAACAACCTGTGGTCTGAGGCGGTGACGGTGAAGCGGCCGTTCCTGTATTCTATCGAGGAAGGCGACGTGTTCGCAAAGACCCTCACGCCCCTTTTGATGAAATCGTCCTGCACGGCATATCCGAGCGCCTTCGGCAGCACCCTGCTGCAAAGATACGGCGACGGGAAGAGCATCGTCACTGAGACATTGTTGGCCGAGAGGGCCGCGGCCAGCTCAGAGCCTATGAAGCCGCCTCCGATTATTATCGCGGATGAGCCCTCGGCCGCCTTCTCCCTTAATCGCGAGTAGTCGTCAAGCGACCTGTAGTAGCAGACCTCGCTGAGCGATCCGCCCGGTATGGGGAGTTTTTTCGGGGCCGCGCCGGTCGCCAGCAAAAGTTTTCCGTAGCGGGTAACGTTCCCGGCGTCGTCTTTCAGCTCGGCCGCTTTCGCGTCCAGCGAGACGGCTTTTACTCCGAGCCTCAGCTCGACGCCGTTTTCCTCGTAGAAGCCTGGCGGGTCGATGAATATCTCCTCGACCTTTTTCTTCCCGAACCACAGCTTCTTTGAAAGGGGCGGCCTGTCGTAGGGCCTGTGTGGCTCGGCGCCGTAAAGCAGTATGGAGCCGTCCTTGTCATGCTCCCTTATGCCCTTTATGGCCGAAGCCCCGGCAAGGCCCCCGCCGACGATGACGTATTTGTATTCGCCTTTCACGTTCACGCCTCCTGCCCTGAAATGACCCGGCCCCACTGTAACCGTTAAATTCTAACACATAATGGAAAAAGCCGCTTTCAGGCGGCAGAAGCCTGAATGGACAATCGAGGGTTTGATTGGTAAAAATGAGGTTGACGTCGGCTGGTTTCAAACCGAGGCTGGTGATTTTCTCGCGGATTTCTTCTTCGGCTTTTTCTTGAGGAGCGATTCGCCGTCGATGACGAGCTGCGCCATCGTCTTTCCGTCGAGGACCTCGAAAAGGCGCTTTTGCGCTTCTTTCCAGACCTGATGTACGGGGCAGAACTCGTCCCTGTGGCACTCGCCTTTTTTTATGAGGCAGACGTTGAGGAAGATGGGGCCCTCTACGGCCTCTATGGCCTCCCTGAGGGTTATCTCCTCCGGCTTCCTCGCAAGATAAAAGCCGCCCCTGGCCCCGCGCCTTGACTTCACAAGCCCGGCCCGCACCAGGTGCTGCATTATCTTGGAAAGGTAGCTCTTCGGCACCTCCTGGGCTTCTGATATCTCGCTTATGAGGGAGAGGGCCCCCTCTGCGCGCCCGGCCAGGAAGAGCACTGCGCGGACAGCGTATTCGCCGTCCCTCGTTATCTGAAGCATAATACTACCTCAAAGAAGACATTTAGGATGATTTTAGTCCTATTTAGCGGCCGGGTCAAGGGAAAAAGGACGGGACGACATCACATTATTTGTCTTGTCTTTACACATACACAGTAACAGGGCGGAGCGCGCCTAAGGGAGGCTGTGGCGAACCGGGCCGAGGCTGCGGGAGCGCAGCGACCTCAGGGGCCCGGTTCGCGGGTGGGGGAGGAGGAAAGCGCGTAGAGCCCTGTTACAGAGAGCGGCGGCAGCCGCGTTACATGGATTTCTGGCAAATAAACACTTTGCGCGGCAGCGCGCAAAAAGCATCCGCACAAGAGGCCTGCATGATAGCTCAATAAAAAAAGCCCCGCCGTCTCCGGCGGGGCCTTTAACGAAACTTTTTACTCTTGAGCTTCTACCTGGGAGCCGAGTAGCCGTATACTGTCTCGGGGGTGGCCATCCCTATGAATTCCCTGTACGACCCTTCGGACTCGAAGTAGAAAACCCTGCCGGAAGCGTCGGCATAGGTCAGGGCCGAAGCCTTGTCTATCTTCTTGTTCGTGTAGGGGTCAACGGCTACCCTGGCGGCGGCGTTCTTCTGAAGGGTTGCGGCGTAACCGTCACCCGCGGCGAAGTAGTCCCTGCCGTCGATGGAAACGGATGCCTGCTTCGAGCCGGCAAACCTGTTTGTCGCCATGTTGACCTCTTCCGAGCTTACCTTCTTGAGCCACTGGGCGGCAGGGCCTGTGACCCTCACGCTCTCGGGCGAGTTCTTCGCCTGAAGGGCTTCGAGACGGAGGCTCGCGGCGTAGCTCTCCTTTACGGACTGGAGCTTGGCGACGGCTTCCTTGTTCTCACCTGCGTTAGCGCCGGAGGCAAATATGACAGCCGAGGCGGTCATGGCCACAGCGATGAGCAGCTTACCAAAATTCTTTTTCATAGTTCCTTCCTCCCGCTAATATTGATGCTGATTTTAATAATACGTTTATTATATGAATTTCTTCCCCAAAGGCAAGTACCTAAGTCACACGTCAGTTTTCCCGGAGGTGCCTGTCGACATATTGCGCAAGGATTTCCTGCATTTGCGCCGGAGGGGGGACCTTGAAATAAAAATTTATGACCGCGTGTGCGACCTCGTGGGCGAAGACGCCGTCGGTGGCGTCCTGAAGGCCCATGTGGATCGTCCTGGACTTGTGGGAATAAAAAGCTACCGGCGGGTCGGCTATAGCCCCGAGCGCCTTGTAGGCGTCCTTGAGCCCTTTTTCGGTCGGGTGCAGCACGATAGTGAACTTCATCGGTTCGGGGTGCATATCGAGAAGCGCCTTGACCCTGAAGACTATCCTGTCGACGCTCTCCTTTACATGGTTCCTGAGGTTCGGGTTGTTCCTGCTCACGAACGCGCCGGGCCCGCCGAGTTTTCTGCCGAACTCGAAGAGGTCCGCCTCGTCGTCGAACAGAACGACGGCGTAGCGGGTCTCAAGCCCTTCTTCCTGGGCGCTGACCGGCAGGATATAGACAAACAGAATGGAAATGAACGCTATGAACGGGGCCAGGACAAGGCCCGGCAATGGGGGGCTTGAAAGCCTTCGGCGCATTATCAGCCCTTGTGGGCGCCGGAAGTCCTGAAATACCCGGCTGAGCGCTTGAGCTGTTCGAGTTTTTCCGAAGCCTTCCTGAGCTTTTCATCGAGGGTGCTCAAAGACCCGCTCTTGAGGCACTCCCTCGCCTCTTCGAGGGCCGCTTCGAGCTCGCTGGCCTCGCTCTTTATCCCGGAAACCGCCCCGTCGAGCTTCTCGCTCAGGCTGTTTATCCTTCCGGCGAGCTCCTCGAGCTGGTCGTTGGCCCTCAAATTGAACCTGCTGGTGAGGTCCCCGGAGGCCATCTCGTCTATCGACTTCTCGAACCTGTAGAGCGGGCCGGCTATCTTGTGCGAATAGGCGACCATTATTATAAAACCCGCGACGGCCGTCACGCCGATGAGGGCGAGGTTAGCGAGCAATACCGTCGGCAGGAAGTAATCTCCGGTGCTGGCGATTACGAGCTCGGCACCCGAGTAGCCCGTGATGACGGTGCCCCTCGAAAGATAGAGGAACATGGCGATGGCCAGCACCGACTCCAGCGCAATAAGGATGAGGAACTTCAGCGAAAAATCGGTCTGGAACTCTTTTTTTATGTAGAGCTTTTTCCTCTTGGGCCTCTGGGCCATGCTTACTTCAACCTTTCGACGGCGTCCTCGTTTATCTTTATGGAAGCGGCCTTTTTCCTGCCCTCGAGCCATTCCTCGAGGGCCTTTTCCTTTTTCTCCTCGAGGAGGCTCGCCTTCAGGGCATCATAGACCTCCTCTAGCGGAGCTACGCCTGAGGGCTCTTTTTTTACGACCTCATACGCGAAAAAATCGTCGCCCGAACCCGCGACCGCCTTCGCGCCTTCTTCCATTGAAAAGGCCGCGAGCAGCGGGTCGGAATGATTGAGGTCCTCCACGAAAAGCGGGCCCAGCAGCTCGCCTTCCGCTGAAACCGCCGGGAGGGCGGCTTCGGCCCTTTTCGCGTCGTCGGCCTCTATCACCCTGAGGGTTATCCTGCTGCTCATCATCGAATAGCGGCTTTTGACCTCTTCGTCGGTCACGAGAAGCTTTTCGGCCCACTCCCTGTTCTTCGAATCGATGAGCTCCCTTATGAGCGTCTGCTCCCAGAAGGATTTTATCGACTCGAGGAAGCGTTCGTCCTCGGAGAGGCCTTTTTTCACGGCCTCGTCTATGAGGAGCTTCCTGTCGACCATCGTATGGAGTATCTCTTGGAGACGCTCCTCAGTGAGCTTCTTGCCGGGGTACCTGCTGGAGGCCGTCCGCACCTCATTCATGAAGTCCTTCATGTAAATGGGCGAGCCGTTTACAGAGGCGACCTCTTCGCCTTTGTCCTCTTTGGGGCCGGAGCATGAGAAAAGGAAGACGGCCATGACCGGGACTAAAAGATATCTGCTTTTGAAAGGGGTTTTCATCGGGGTTATTATATTTGATTGGGGGCCGTTGGGCAAGTGCCTAAGGCTTTCGCGGCGGCGCAAGACGCTTTTTGACCCTTACCATCTCGAGGTTGCTTAAGGCTTCAGGGCTCTGATATATGGCGATGGCCGCGAGGTACTCCCTTTCCGCCTCCTCGAACCTGCCTCTCATCTCGTACGCGTAGCCGAGGTTCAGGTGGGCCTTGTCCACCCCCGGGGACTTCTTTACGGTGTCCTCCCATAATGTCACTTCGTTTTCCCAGACGTCCATCCTTACGAAGGCCGAAGCGCCCAGCGCAATTACCACAGCTGCCGCTACGGCTCCGGCCGCCTTCACACCGAAGCGCGCCCCGGCCGCCGAGAGCAGCAGGCCGAAGAGGACGAAAAAGCCTATGGCAGGCATATACATGTACCTGTCGGCGTAGTAGACCGGCAAAGGGATTATGTTGGAGACCGGCAGGAGCCATACCCAGAACCAGAGAAACCAGAAGCGGACCTGCGCCGCGCCCTTCCAGAGCACAACGGCGAAGACGCCAGCCCAGGAAAGTAAAGCCGCCAGGACGGCAGGCTCCAGGAACGAGGAACGGAGCGTTACGCCGTAAAAGCCGCTCAGCCCCGTCGGCCAGAATATGAGCCTCACGTACTCCCAGAAGACCGGCAGCATGGTCGGGTAGACGATATTAAAGAGCACGTCAGGGGAAAGTGTATCCGTTTCTATCGCGCTCGCTTCGGCGTGCGCCCTGAACGCGGCTATCGCGAAGACGGCCGCGAGGGCGAAAAAGGGCGTCAGCCATTTGACCGCGCGGACATCTTTCCTAATGAACAGGTCATACGCAGCCAGGGAGAGCGGCAATACGACGGTAAGCGGCTTGGAAAGAAGCGCCAGAGCGAAAAAGACGAGGCTCAGAAAATAATAGCCGGCTCTTCCCTTTTCCCTGAATGATATGTAGACAAGGATGGAGGCGAACGAGAAAAACGCGGTAAGGAGTGTCTTTCTCTCCGAGACCCACGCGCCGTTCTCGACGTTCAACGGGTGGAAGGCGAACAGGGCGGCCGCCGCGAATGAGGCGAAGCCGTCCTTCGTGAGCCTCCTGACGAGGATGAACACTAGGGCCGCGTTCGCGGAATGGAGCAGTGTATTTGTAAGGTGAAACCCCTTCGGTGACAATCCCCAGACGGAGAAGTCGACCGCGTAGCTCAACAGGTGAAGCGGCGCGTAGTTCGAAAAATAAGCCGTCGTGAAAATAAGCCTCAGGTTCTCCGCAGTCATGCCGTGGACCCTGGTGTTGTCCAGCACGTACTCGGCGTCGTCCCAGGAAGGGAGGAACTCAAACCCGGCTGTCTTGAGGTAAAGAAGGAATGTGGCTGCAAAAAGGATGAGGCATGAGGCAGCTCGTTTTTCGTCAAAAAAGCTCTTCATCCGGAATTCGGCCCTTTCAGGGCCATTATCATGGATTTCAGAGGGTAAAGTCAATCACGCGGCAGAGCGGAGCGGCCCGCGCGCCAGCCATTTCAAAAACGGCTCGACCTCCTTCTGGTACATGAGAAAATACCCCGCCTCGTCCGCCGCCCTCCCCACGTTCACCGATATGCCTTTAGATTTTATCGACCTGTAAGCGTCCACGTCGGTGTCGTCGTCGCCCATGTAAAGCGGCGCGGTCCCCTTGAAAAACGGCCTTTCAAGGAGCCACTCGAGCGCCCTGCCCTTGTCCCACCCTACGTTTGCCCGAAGCTCGAAAGCCTTTCTGCTGTGTGTGAGCCGCAAAAAGCCGCCCCTCAAGACCGCCCCGGCCGCAAGGTCGAAGGCGTCTTTGAAAACCTCAAAGAGGGCCGGGTCGAGGAGCCTGTAATGGACCGTAAGCGTCAGGGCCTTGTCCTCGACGAGAAGACCGGGAAAGATCCTCTCGAGCCCGAGGAGAGCGGGCCTCATGCTCTCCAGGGCGGACCTCGCTTCCCGGCCTATGTCGTAGGTCATTGAAAAATGCGGAGAGGATATCTCGAGGCCGTGGTTTCCGGCGTAAACGATGGAATCTATGCCGACCCGTGCCTTTATGTCGGCAAGTGACCTGCCAGAGACGATCGCGAGCGGGAAGCGCAAAGAGAGCGCCTCGACGACTTCCATCGTCCTTGCCGGTAGATGCGCCTCCTCCGGCCTTCCGGCTATGCCGGTAAGCGTGCCGTCGTAATCGAGGAATAGCGAAAGCCTTCCTTCACTCGACAGTGAGCTTGTTTTTTCCAGATGCCTCAAAAGATAAGCGGCCATCGGTTATCTGGTCCATTTCCCTGAATATTTTTCTGACCCACCTGTACACGTCGTGCTTTTTGACGTAGGCGCGCGCCTCTTCCATAGCGGCCCTTTTCCTGCCCGGCTCTTTTTCAATGGCCGCCCTCAATTCGTCGGCGCAGCTCTCGGTATCGTAGGGGTTTATCATCGTAACTCCCGGTATCTCCTCGGCCGCGCCCGCGAACTCGCTTATGAGGAGCGAGCCCGTAAGGTCGCACTGGGAAGATATGTACTCCTTTGCCACCAGGTTCATGCCGTCGTAGACAGAGCTTATTATCGCAAGGCCCGCGTGCCTGTACAGGGCCGCGAGCTCCGTGTGCGTAAGGTCGGTCTCCAGGTACTCCACAGGCTTCCATGAGCCGATTGAAAATTTGAGGTTTATGGCCTCGACCTTTCTCCTGACCCTGTCCCTGTAACTCAAGAACGGCTCGACCTTGCGCGTTGGCACCGCGACCTGCACGAACGACACCCTTCCCCTGTACCTGGCGTACTTGCTGAAGAAGACCTCAATGACTTCGAGGCACTTTATCATGCCCTTCGTATAGTCGAGCCTGTTCACGCTCAAGGCGATGAAAAGCCCCTCGAGGTTTCGCGCCCTCAAAAACCTTTTAAGGAAGACGGCCGCCTCGCCGGAGGCCGCGGCGTTCTCGAAAGAGGCGAAGTCAACGCTTATGGGGAAGCTCTTCAGGTACGTCGTGCGCCCGTCCAGGTGCACCGCGCCGCCCTCCATGTCGACAAGCGCTCCAAGCTCCTTTTCGACGCACCTCATGAAGTTGACCTTGAAGCTCTCAAGCTGAAAGCCCAGCAGGTCGTTTGCCAAAAGCCCGCGGAGAAGCTCTTTTCTCTGCGGGCATATCCTGAAAACGGCATGAGGTGGCCAGGGTATGTGCCAGAAAAGCGAGATGAGGGCGCCGGGGCTCCTGGAGCGTATCTCCGCGGCGCACAGGGCAAGGTGATAGTCCTGCAGCCAGATTATCGAATCGTGAGCGCCCTCTTCGAGGACCGCCCCGGCAAGAAGCCCGTTCACCTTCACGTAGCTCCTCCAGTAAGACCGGAGGTGATGGACCCTGTCGAGGGTCATATGGCACAGCGGCCAGAGGAACCTGTTCGAGTAGCCGTTATAGTAACCTTCGACGTCGCCGGGGCTTATGGCCACGCGCCTCATGGAGTACGCTCCGTCTCCCGGCGGCACTGAGGCCCTCGCCCCGCTCTTTTCAACGTCGGATGCGCTGCCGGTGGATATCCATACCCCGTTGTTCGAGCGCATTAACGGGTCGAGCGCGGAGACGAGGCCGCCCACCGTCTTCGAGAGCCGCCCCTTCTTCATGGTATAGGGCTCCCTGTTGGAAACGATTATTACCTTTTTTTTGAAGGTATTCTCCATTCCCCTGCCGCTCTTTCCTTGCACAGCCGTTGAGGACGAAGGCACAAGACCGCGAAGGCGGCGCCCAGAAGGCCAGGGCGCTGTCCAAAGAAGTGTTTACGGGCCGTATCCTTAAGTTTAAAGGATTGGCAGGGGAATGCAACCCCCGGCGAGAAAACCCATGTGATTGATGCGGTTTGTTCAGGCAGGCGGCCTAGACGTATATCACCTTTTCCTTTTTCTCGAGGGCGGTCCAGAAGCCGAGGTAGTTCCTTATGTTTTTCGTGGTAATGAAGTTCCTCCTTATATGTTCCCTTCCGGCCTCTCCCATGCGCCTTGCCAGCTCCGGGTTCTCAAGTAGCTGGCGTATCCTGTAGGCGGCCCCCTCGACGGAGTGCACGAGGTAGCCCGTGAGGCCTTCTATGACCTGAAGCGGTATGCCGCCTACGTCACCGGCTATGACCGGCTTTTTCTTCCACAGGGCCTCCGCCACGACGAGCCCGAAGCCCTCCCTCGTGGACTTCTGGAGCACTATCGTCGCCCCGCGCTGCAGTGCGTTTACCTCGCGGTCGCTGAAAGGCGGCAGCAGGAGTATGTGTATGTCCGGGTCGCCCCCGGCCTTCTCCTGCACCTCGGCCAATACCTTCTCCCCTTCCGGGTCGTCGGTAGCCGTCCCTCCGGCAAGCACGAGGCAGCAGTCATGATACTTTTTCGCGAGCCTGTAGGCCTCTATGACGCCGATGGGGTCCTTGAACGGGTCGAACCTCGAAACCTGCAGGAGGACCGGCTTGTCAAGGGGCACGCCGAGCCTCTCGTATATGGCTTTTACCTCCTCGTCCTCTATCTGGACGTTCTTCTCCGCGAGCGGGTCTATGGTGGGCTGCATGAGGAACTGCGTTATGGGCAGGGACTGGGCGAAGCTGGCCACCGAAAAGACGGACGCCTCGTAGTTCTTCACTATGTCCTTGAGGAAGTGCCAGGTCATGGGCTCCGGCGAGGAGATGTCTATGTGGCACCTCCATATCCATATGCCCCTTTTCCTGTAGTCTATGAACATCGCGGGCTGCGGGTCGTGAATAACCGTGAAGTCCGCGTCGAGGTCTATCCTTCGCGCGTTCTCCGTATTGACGATTCTGTAGGTATCCCACATCTCCTTCGTAAGGGGCGCGCCCTGCCCCTGAAGCGAGTTGTGGATGTTCTTCGTCGCCTCGAAGAACGGCCTGTCGGCCTGCATGACCTCCCACCTTACGTCAATGCCGAGCCCCTTGAAAAGAGGCACCATCCTGGCAAGGAGCTCCGCGACCCCGCCTCCCGCGGCCGTGGAGTTGACGTGGAGCATCTTCCTGCCCTCGAGCCTTGCCGCCATGTGCTCTATGGCCCGCAGGTCTCCGGGCTCGGCTATACCTTCGTAATCACGGAGGTTCATAGCGCCTCCTCAACGAGCTTCACTATCTTGTCACGGAGGACTTCCGTGGAGTACATGTACGGGTCGAGCGACTTTATCCTCGCGGCAACCCCCGGGCACTCGAGCGTTGTCGAAAGGAACTCGCTGAAGTCGTCTGCCGGACGTCCCAGCCGGAGCCTCGACTCGTAAAAATGGAAATAGATGCTCGAGTAGTCAACCGTCTTCAGCTTTTGAGCGAAGTCGTGTATCTGCATGGCCTCTATGTCCGTAGGTATGACTATCGTTATGCCCTCGTTGAACATGAACTCCCTTCCGGGGAGCACCGGCCTCGGAGGCGGGTATGCACGCAGGTAATCGCCTATTATGCGGAGTATCTCGGCCCTCAGCTCCTCGATGTTCGTAAACTCGAACGGGTTGACGTTAGCGAGCGCCTCCGCAAGGAGCGGCTCGTTCAACGACTCGGAGACCCAGACGGCGAAGTCGTTGGGGAACTCGGGCATCACGGCGTGGGGCTTCAGGAAGTACTGGTGCATGTGGTGGAAGATGGCTTCCGCGCTCGCCGTCCTCAATATCTCCACGAACTCGACTATATTGGCCGCCCTCCTTCCGGTGAGGGTGGTCAGGGCAAAACATTCGTAAAACCTGAAAGCCTTTTTTTCTTCCATTTGCATGATTTTTTTTAAGGTTGCGATTGGTTCCCTTTTACGCGTTCAAAGCCTATGTTTAGACCCTAACAGAGTATACAGGAGTGTCAAGGGAGCCCTTTTATTTAAAAGCTCCAGTTCTTTTATGAAATAATGTATTTAAAAAGGTGAAGAGTTCTGTTATATTTTATCAATCCAGATTAAGGCAAGGAAACATGAACGAAAAACTCAGGTGCGCCGGCGTAGCAGCCTTCGGGCCGCTCCCATGGGGCACTCACATCTGCCAGTTTTATGAGTCGAAGGAAGACCTCCTCGAGGTCCTCGTGCCGTGGTTCGCCGAGGGCCTGAAGGGCAACGAGCTTTGCGTATGGGTCGTCTCCGAGCCCATTACAGTCCAGGAGGCTTTCGATGCCCTGAAGCAGGCGGTCCCTGAACTCGCCGCCTTTGCCGCGAAAGGCCGCCTCAAGCTCGTAAGGCACGACGAATGCTACCTTGAGAACGGCTCTTTCGACGCCCAAAGGATATTGAACGGATGGTCCGCCCTCCTTGAAAAGGCCGAAAGCGGCGGCCTTGAGGGCCTCAGGGTCAGCGGCAACGTATCATGGCTTGGTGAGACGCTCTGGGAGGGGTTCATAGAGTATGAGCGCAAGGTCCAGCACCTCATTCGCAAAAACAGGATGCTTGCCCTGTGCACGTATCCTCTCTCTTCCCTTACCCCGGCCGGCATAACCGAGGTCGTATCCAGCCACGGGACGGCCCTAATAAAAAAAGACGGCAAATGGCGCTCGATAAGGAGGGCCGGCCTCCTCATCGACGACGAAGAGATGAGGGAAAAGGAACGCCGCTGCACGCTCATAACCGAGCTTACCTCGGAGCTCGTATTCAGGCTCGAGATAGGCCCTTCCGGCGACCTCGGGCTCGAGTGGATAACAGGCAACTTCAGCAAAGTTTCTGGCTACGCCCCCTCTGACATAGACACTCTCGCCAAACTTCTTTCAATCATACGTCCCGCCTGCAGGACCGTCTTCAGGGACTCTCTCCACAAGGTCCTCGCGGGGACAGTTGCGGACACGGAGATACAGTACGTAAGCGCCTCAGGCGAAGCCCGCTGGGTAAGGGTGCACATGGTCCCCGAGCGCCACAGCGGGACAAGCATAATAAAGGGCATCATCGGCAGGGGCAAGGACATAACCGGCAGGAAAAAAGCAGAGGAAGCCGTCCTTGAATCGGAAAGAAAGTACAGGGGCCTTTACGAATCCATAAGCGACGGCGTGATGAAGGTAGGCCTGGACGGCCGCATAACCGACTGCAACCAGGCCTTGAGGGCGATGCTCGGCCGCTCGAAGGAAGAGTTCTCGCTTCTTACTTACCTTGATCTGACCCCGCCGGAGCTGCGAGCCAGCGAAGAAGAGGTCTTGAGGCAGCACGTCTTCGCGAAGGGCTCGGCAGAGTATGAAAAAGAATTCCTAAGGAAGGACGGCAGCAGGCTCCCGGCCAGCGTAAGGGCCTGGCTCGTCAAGGACTCGGAAGGCAAAGCGGCCGGGTTCTGGGCGTTCGTGAAAGACCTTACGGAATCAAAGGACGCCGAGCGCAAGATATTGAACGGCGAGAACCTTTTCAACGCCCTTACCCGGAGCCTGCCCGGCACTTTCTACGTCATAAACAAAGAAGGGCGCATGCTCAAATGGAACAGGGCGCTCGAGGACATAACTGACTATACCCGCGCCGAGATTGAAAACATGCACCCCTCGGATTTCTTCGTGGGGGACGACAAGGGCCTCATACAAGAAAAAATGGAAACCGCCTTCCGCCTGGGCGCGGTCGAAGTGGAAGCCGCGCTCATCACGAAAGACGGCCGCGCCATCCCGTTCCACTTCAGGGCCGTGCTCGCGAGGGTGGACGGAGAGCCGTACCTCATCGGCACCGGCACCGACATATCCAAATGGAAAAAGGCGGAGGCCGCCCTGCGTACCATCCAGGCCGCGCTCGAGGCGAAAGTCTCGGAAAGGACCCGCGAGATACTCGAGGTCAACAGACGCCTGAGGAAAAGCGAGGAGCGGTTCAGGATACTCGTCGAAACGACGAGCGACTGGGTCTGGGAGATAGATTCAAGCGGGGTCTATACCTACGTGAGCCCGAAGGTAAGGGAGATACTCGGGTACGGGCCGGAGGAGATACTCGGCAAGACGCCGTTCGACCTGATGCCGCCCTCCGAGGCCGAAAAGGTACGCGCGACCTTCGAAAAGATAGCCGCCCTCAAAAAGCCGTTCGCCCTCCTCGAGAACAGGAATTTGCACAAGGACGGCCGCGAGATCATCCTTGAGACGAACGGTTCTCCGATACTCGACCCGGCGGGCAACCTCCTGGGCTACAGGGGCATGGACAGGGACATAACGGAAAAGAAGCTCGAAGAGGCCGAGAAGAACAGGATACAGCAGCAGCTCATACAGTCGCAGAAGATGGAGGCAATAGGCACCCTCTCCGGCGGCATAGCCCACGACTTCAACAACCTTATGGTCATAATAAGGCTCAACAACAGCCTTGCCCTGAAAAAATCGTCAGACAACGCTGACATAACATCATACCTCGAGCAGATAAACGCGGCATCCGAGCGCGCCGAGAACCTGACGCGCCAGCTCCTCATATTCAGCCGCCGCCAGCCGACCGAGCCGAGGGCGCTGGACCTGAACCGCAAAGTCATGAACACTCTAGGCATGCTCAAGCGGCTCATCGGCGAGAACATCGTCATCAGCACGGCCCTTGCCCCGGACATCGGCATGATAAGGGCCGACAAGGGCAACATAGAGCAGATAATAATGAACCTCGTCATAAACGCGAAAGACGCGATGCAGGGCGGCGGGACCATCTCCCTTAAGACCGGCATGGTCGACGTCGGCGGCTCTTCGCGTCCGGTCTCCTGCGGACGCCACGTCAAGCTCACCGTGGAGGACACGGGCACGGGCATGAACGGAGAGGTCATAAAGCACATCTTCGAGCCTTTTTTCTCGACAAAGGGGCCGCGCGGCACCGGGCTGGGCCTGGCGGTCGTGCACAGCATCGTAAGGGAGCTCGGCGGCTGGATAGACGTCGAGAGCAGGCCCGGCGAAGGCACCCGCTTCGAGATATACTTCCCTTCGGTCGAATCCGGCAAAAACGAGGAGCTCAAGGAGTTGACGCCCGTGGAGGCAATCTCAGGCAGCGGGGAGCGGGTCCTCGTCGTCGAGGACGAACAATTGTTGAGAAAAAGCGTGGCTGTGGTGCTCTCGAAAAACGGGTACACAGTCCTTGAGGCGGCGTGCGCCACTGAGGCTAAGAGCCTGTTCGAAAAGGAAAACGGGAAGATACACCTCGTTTTCAGCGACATGGTGCTCCAGGACAGGGACGGGATACAGCTCATCGAGGACTTGAAGGGGCTCAACGCGGAGTTCAAAGTGCTCATCACGAGCGGGTACCTCGACGTCGAGTCCCAGTGGCCGGCCATAAGGGAAAAAGGATACAGGTTCCTGCAGAAGCCCTACGAGATACCGGACCTTCTGAAGTCTGTGCGCGAAGCGCTCGAGAAAGGACTCTGACGGCAGGACATTTGTCCAGGACAGGGCAGACCAAACAATGACACGCAGCCGAGTCTCGTCGATAGCGAAGATAACAAGGCCCGGCTTCTCGAGGGTATGCCTCAGAAAGAGGCTTTTCGCCCGCCTCGAAAAAGGGCGCGCCGGGCGCGCAGTATGGGTTTCCGGCCCCCCGGGGGCGGGAAAGACCATACTGGTGAGCAGCTATATTGAGGCGAAAGGCCTCAACTGCCTCTGGTACCGGGCGGACGGAGCCGACGCCGACCCGGCCACGTTCTTCTATTACCTGAGCCAGGCTGCCGCCAAGGCCGCTCCGGCAAGAAAAAAACCGCTGCCGCTTTTCACCCCCGAGTACGCCCACGGCATAGCGGTCTTCTCTAACAGATTTTTCGAGGAACTCTACAGCCGCCTTAAGCCGGGCACCTGCATCGTCATCGACAATTACAACGAAGTGCCGCTTTCATGCGCGTTCCACGAGGCCGTGAAGGAGGGCCTTTCCGTCCTGCCCGATTCCATGAGCGCCGTCATCATAAGCAGGGGAGGGGCTCCCCCGTCTTTTACGCGGCTCCTTGCCTCCGGCAGCATGGAGGTGATAGGGGCAGAAGAGCTCGTGCTGACCCCCGATGAATCCAGGAGAATAGCCGAGATAAAACTCGGGAAGAAGGCCGCGAAAAAAGATTCCGACGCGCTTCTGGCCACGGCCGGGGGATGGGCCGCCGGGCTTGCCATCATTCTAGAAGAGGAGAGGTCCGGCAAAGGGGGGCTCTCAGGCGAGGACGCCAGGGGCAGGGTCTTCGGCTACTTCGCGGCCGAGTTCTTCAACAGGATGGACGAGCGGGCAAAGTCCCTTCTCCTGAAGACCTCGATATTAAGAGAGTTCGACTCCGCTACCGCCGGAAGGGTATCGGGCATAAGGGAAGCGGCCCAGATGCTCGCCGAGCTCCACCGGGGGAACTTCTTCACCGAAAGAAGGCTCCTTTCAAGGCCCGTATACCAGTATCATCCTCTCTTCAGGGAATTCCTCCTGGAGCAGCTCGAAAATTCATACGGAGAAGACGGCCTCCGGCAGTTGAGAATGCGCGCGGCCTCCGTCCTTGAGGAACTCAGAAATTCCGAGGAGGCGATTGAGCTCCTTGCCGCCGCCTCTGAATGGGACGACCTCGCAAGGGTGCTGAAAAACTGCGCCGGGGAACTAATTGCCCAGGGCAGGCACCGGCGCCTGGGCCATTGGCTCGGCTCCATCCCCGAATGGAAGCTCAAGACAGACCCCTGGCTCCTTTACTGGAGCGGGGCGGCAGGTCTCCCGGCGGCCCCGATAGAAGCCAGGAAACGGCTGGCAGCGGCCTACAGACTTTTCAAGGGCCTCAAGGACATTGCCGGGCTCTATCTGACATGGTCGGCCATAGCGGACACTTTTTATTACGAATGGAAGGACTTCAGGCCGCTTGACGGCTGGATAAGGGAGCTTGACCGGCTGAGGAAGCTGTACCCGTCCTACCCTTCCAGGGAGATAGAGGCCCGGGTAGTGTCCGCCATGTTCGGCGTCCTTGTCTTCCGCCAGCCCGAAAACCCCCATCTGCCTCTATGGGAAGAACGGGTACGGGAGATAATCTTCAAGTCCGCCGGAAGCGCCTCCAACATATTCATCGGCAACAACCTCGTCTTCTATTACCTCTGGACCGGCGCGTACGCCAAGGCAAGGGTCGTCCTTGAAAACCTCTCGGGGCCTCTGGAGACAAGGGGGGCGGACCTGCCCTCCATAATGTGGTGCATCGTAAACGCCCTTTATAACTTCCACGTCTCCAGCTACGACGAAGCCTTAAGCTGGGTGAGAAAAGGGCTTGCGGCCTCAGATGAATCAGGCATCCAGCTCTTAAAGGCCAAGCTATTCGGCCTGGGGTCCCTGTCCAGCCTCATGGGGCAGAGGCCTCTTAAAGAGGCCGAAGCGTTCTCCAGGGGCATGGGGGAAGCGCTGGACAGGTCGAACTCGTTTGACCTCATCTACTACCATCAGCAGGCTTCGAGGATCGCGCTGTCGAAAAAAGACTTGAGCGGCGCGCTGGAAAACATAAGAATAGCCTCTGGATACGCCGAAAAGCTCGGCGCCCCGTTCCTCGAGGCTCTAACCGAGGTCATCTTCGCCTATTATCTTGTCGAGGCGGGAGAGGCGCAGGAGGCGAAAAAACGTCTTGCCCACGTAAAGAGGCTGGCCGCCGAGACCAGGAGCTCCCTGCTGGAGTACATATCCCTGGTGACAGGCGCGCAGCTGCTGCTTGACGCCCGCAAAGAACGCGAATGCCTAAAGAGCCTCTCAAGGGCGCTGGCCCTCGGAAAGAAGAACGGTTTGAGGTTCCTGACCGTAAACCTGCCCGAGTCCTCTTCAAGGCTTCTGGCCGTCGCCGTGAAGAACGCAGTTGAGCCCGGCTTCACGGCGGAGCTCATCCGCTCCAACTCCCTCGTCTGTCCCGACCCCGAGATAGAAAACTGGCCGTGGCAGCTCAAGGTGCGCGCCCTCGGCCACTTCGAGGTCTGGAAGGACGAACAAAAGATACAGTTCACGAGAAAGGCGCAGCAGAAGCCTTTCGAGCTTCTGAAGGCGGTAATAACTCTCGGGTGCAGGGCTGTGGGCGAGCGGGCGATAACCGACATGCTCTGGCCTGACGCCGAGGGAGATGCGGCCCACAGCGCCTTTGCCACGACGCTCCACAGGCTGCGCCAGCTCATAGGCGGGGAGAAGGTCCTCGAGCTCAAGAACGGAAAACTTACCTTAGACCCCAAATACTGCTGGATCGACGCTTGGGCGCTGGAGGCGGCCCTCAAAAAGGCTGAGGCCTCGGCGAAGGCCGGTCTTCCTGAAAACGCTCTCAAGCATATCGACGACGCCCTCGCGCTCTACAGGGGCGACTTCCTCGAAGCGGACGCGGACATGCCATGGACGGCCCAGGCCAGGGAAAGGCTGAAGGAGCGCGTATGCAAGATCATCCTCGCCGCATCGGAGCGCCTGATCGCGAGCGGAAAGGCACGCGAAGCGGCCGAGTACCTCCAGGCCGGCCTCGAGGTCGACGGCTGCGCAGAGGCCCTGTGCCAGAAACTTCTCGAGATATACAAAGACGGCGGCAGGCGCCTGGAGGCCCTCGCCATCTTTGAGAAGCTCAAGACCTCCCTTTCTGCGAAGCTCGCTGCGGAACCCGCGCCGGCCACAAGGGCCATCATCGACAGCCTTACCGGAAAATAATCCAACCTGTAACCAATCTGTAACCACCTGCGTGTTAGATTCTTTAGACCCTGCCACGGCCGCGGGACCTTAAGCACCCAAGACCAACTACGAGGTATCCTGTGCTCAAGACCGAATGTCCGAGGTGCAAAGGCTGGGTCACGCTCCCTTTCCAGACAGGGGCGACCGAGATCGTATGCGCGTCCTGCTCACACTCCATGCCGGTAAAAGACGTACACGTATCAGCCGGGCCGTTCATGATCTACCGCGACGTGCTGACCGGCAGCCTCATCAAATACAAGAGGCTGCTGGCCGAAGCCGAAGTAGAAATAGACGGGCTCAAGAAAAAGGACGCCTTGACCGGCAACTACGGCGTCTCGATAAAATCCCTGAGCCTGTTCATCGAAAACCTCAAGGAACTGCTCGACGGCTGCAGGTTCGACCCCAGGCATCCCATATCGGAGGCCGCCGAGACTGAGTATATGCTCGACGGCAGGAGCTACAAAGGTTCCCTGGTGAACGTGAGCGTGACCGGGGCCTGCCTTGACACGAAAAAGAACTCCGAGCGCACCCGGCTGTGGAGCGAGATATCCGTGCGGCTTGCCGGCAAAGACAGGGAATTTCTCATACCCGGCAAGATAATGTGGATAGGCAAGAGCAGCCTAATCGGCGTTAAGTTCACCGACGTCGACGATGATACAAGAGAGTTCCTCAAGTCTTTCATAATCGAAAAGAGCCTTCTCCTCGGGAAATAGAAGGCACCTGGACAGGTACTCCCAAGATGAAAAAAACCAGCAAGCCCGCTGCCCCCGGCGTTGCCGAACGGCGCTCCGGCGAACGGCTCCTCGAGATGCTCGAATCGCTCCTTTCATTCGCGGTACCGGCCAGGAAGGCCGGCCCCCTGGCCCGTGCCCTCAAAGAGCGGTTCGGCGGCATACGCGGCGTACTGGACGCTTCCGGCGAGGAGCTCGTAAAGGTCGAGGGCATGAACGGGAAGGCGGCCTCCATCATCATGCTGATGAAGCCGCTGGCAAGGACGTATCTCAAGGAGAGGATAGCCGACAGGGACATAATAAAAGACCCGAGGGACGTCATCAATTACCTCAGGCTTGCCCTCTCCGGCGAAAAGGTCGAGAAGTTCATGGGCCTCTACCTAAACTCGAGGAACGAGCTCCTGGCGGTGGAGGTGCTGCACGAGGGCACGCTTACCCATGCCCTGGTCTACCCGAGGAAAGTAATAGAGCTCGCCATGAAGCACAACGCCAGCTCAGTCATATTCGTCCACAACCACCCGGGCGGAGACCCCTCTCCCTCGATGGCCGACCGTCTTTTGATGAGGAGCCTGGAGAAGGCGGCCGCCACCGTCGACATAACCGTCCACGACCACATGATAATCGGCAGGAACAGACACTTCAGCGCCAGGGCGAACGGCTGGCCTTTCGAGAATTCGCCCGCGTTCCAGAGAGCTGCGGAAAGCGGCGAGCCGGACTGAAAGGCCTGCCGCGCTTATCTGTACGTCCACTGCTTCGCGGCCTTCCTTATCTCCCTGACCCTTTCGACGACCGGCGGGTGCGAGTAGTAGAAAGCCGCGTACAAGGGGTGCGGGTGCAGGTTTGAAAGGTTGTCCTTTGAAAGCTTCACCAGCGACCTGGTGAAAGCCTCCGGGTCTCTTGAAAGCTCTATCACGAATCTATCGGCCTCCCTCTCGTGTCTCCTGGAAAACCATGAAAAAAACGGCGTAAAGGGGAAAGCGGCAACGGGCGCTAAAAACCCGAGCATGACAGCCTCGCCGAAAAACGAAGAGCCCGGCATATTGAAGAGTTCCTCCAGCAGCCCGCTTCCAAGCAGCAGCCATGCCGCGAAGAGGACGGCGAGAGCTGCAGCCTCCATAAGCACGACCCCCTTCATGAGGTGCCTGCCCTTCCAGTGGCCTGTCTCGTGCGCAAGCACCGAGACTATCTCGTCGTTGTCGAGCCGCTTGAGGAGCGTATCGTAAAGGACTATCCTCTTGACGCTCCCGATGCCGGTAAAGTACGCGTTCGTGTGGGAAGTCCTCCGCGAGGCGTCCACCTTCTGCACCTTCGCCACGGTTATTCCGGCCTTCGCGAGCACCTCCAATATCCTCTCCTTCAGTGCCGGGTCCTCGACCTCCTCGAACCTGTTGAAGAGCGGCTCTATCACGTGCGGCGACAAATACATCATGAAAATGCTGAAGGCGAAGAAAAAGCCCCACACCCAGAGCCACCAGAAGTCCGGGCTCGCCTTTATTATCCAGAGCGCGGCTCCCAGGAGGACGCCGCCCAAGACCGTCGTGAGCAGAAGGGATTTGGCCCAGTCTGAAAGCCACAGGCTTGCCGTCATGTTCGAAAAACCGTACTTCTTTTCTATGACGAACGCGCGGTATAGGGAGAACGGGGCGGAAAGAACTGCCTCCGCGTAGATGAGGAGCATGAAAAAAACTAAGCCGTGGACGATGAACGGCAGCCCGAAAGAGGCCAGCCACCCGTCATAACTCCTGAGCGCCAGGACGACAAAGGCGGCTGCTAAGAGCGCGCCGAAGACCGACTCGAACAGGGCAAAGCGCGACCCTTCCACCGTGTACTCCCGCATCCTCTCCAAAAGGCGGCCGTCAACGTGCCCTTCAAAGCCGGGAGGGACAGCACCGCCCGCGGCCTCAAGGTGCCTGACGTTCAGGAGCGAGAGCGCCCACCCGGCCCCCATGACGAGGAAATAAAGCGAGAGAGCAATATAAATGGAGTAGTCCATACCGGATTCTACCAGAGCATCACGATTCACGCAGTTTGACAAATATGAGAATACTATGATAACTTTTCATTTTCAAATCAGATAAATGGCTGATTTCCCCAGTGAAGTAGCCGCGCCCTCTCCTGGCGCGTCTTTGCTCGTTTTCGCTGCAAACAATTAGCGGACCCATCATGCACAAGCGGCTCTGGAAAATCTCCGCCCTGCTGGCTTTCCTTGCAGCGCCCTCCTTCGCGGACGCCGACGCGCTCTGCAACTACGACGATACGCTCAGAATGGACAACTACCTTAAAAAAGGTAAAGAGGCCGAAAAAGCCGGGAAGACTAGGGACGCCCTCCTTTTCTTCAAGGCTATCGACGATTTTTGCGGCAACGGCGTCGAAGCGGTAAGCTCCATGAAGCGCATCGGCTTGAAGTTCGGGGCCAGGGCCGAAAAGAGGGACCGCCTCGTCTCCAAGGAAGGTCTTTTCACGAAAGTGGCGGACGAGGACTGCCGCAGGTGGAAAAGGTACAGCGGCATGGAGACGAACCCGTACGAGCATTCCGTGCCGGGCCATTGCACCACCGAATCGGGCGGCATGAGGGTCGAGATCAACCAGCAGGCAGGAGCCTTCGACTGGTATGAGGGCACCTTCAATTACAGGGAGGCAGACCTCGCCATGCTCAAGGCTATAACCCAGAAAGCCGGAGACACGGGCCGCTATGAGCGCGCGTTCAGGCACTTCGAGGGGCGCAAGAAACTGAACGCCACAGGGTACAGGCCCGACCCCGGGCACCTCGCCGAACTCGAAAAAATGGCTGCCGACAACCTCGATTCGGCGCTCGCCCTGGAGGAGAAGGAATACGCCACGCTCAAACAGACGAGCAGGTCCGTAAAGACCCTCGAGACGGCCCTCAAGTGGGCTTCCTTCATAAATGAGAACGCGAAGGAACGGGTAGTGGTCAGGGCGGTTGCCAGGGCCGACGCGGCCTTCCAGTCAGATACGCCCACGGGCCTTCTCGACGCGCTAGCGTACCTGAGCTTCGCGGATAAGAGCGAACAGAAATCAGTCGTAATCACAAGGGCAGCCGAGCTGGGACAGGCCGCCCTGGAGAAAAAAGATTACGAACTGGCGGAAAAATACTTCTTCGCGGCGGGCAACGAAGAGATGGCCGAAGCCGCCAAAAAACTCTCCGAGACATACAGACAGCAAACCACTCCGAAGAAACAACCTTAAGCTGATATCTGGCTAACTCTTGAGAGAACCTTTTTGTAAAAAGTTTCTCTCAAACTCTCTCCAAAAACTTTTAGTTCTTCCTGACAGAACCCCCTTAAGGGGGTTCTGTCAGGAACTTGAAGTCTTTGAAGGGGGTCTGGGGGAAAGCTTTCTACAGAAAGTTTCCCCCATAAAGAATTAACCAATCCAGCTAAAAGGCTGCCCCGCCGGAGGCGTCCGCCTCGTTCTTGGTATTGAGCGGCTCGGCGGGCGAAGGGCGGACGACCCTTCCTTCGAATTTTTCCTTACCGAGCTTCAGGAATTCCGCGTAGCTTCTCAAAACTCTTTTTACATATCCCCGGGTCTCTTCGTAGGGGATGGATTCAACGAACTCGTCGGTTTCTCCCGGGAGGGCCGCCGCCCACCGTGCGGCGGCGTTTGGTCCGGCGTTATAGCCCGCTATGGCGAGGACCGCGTCCCCGTTGAACCTCTTAAGTATCTGGCCGAGGTACCACGAGCCGAACCTGATTGACGTGCCTGGGTCCAGCAGGCTCCCCTTCCTGAATCCTTCCCCGAGCTCCTTTGCTATCTGCTTGCCTGTCGAAGGCATTATCTGCATGAGGCCGAGCGCGCCTACCGGTGAGACGGCTCCGGGGTTGAAATGGCTCTCCTCCCTCATGACGGCGGCAACGAGGTACGGGTCGGCGGCTTCTGATGGAGCCTTTTCCTTTACCGATTCCACCAGCCTCATGGGATACCCGAGCGGCAGGTGCTCTTTTTCATTGGAGCCTGAAAGATGGACCCTGTAAATCCTGAAGGCCCTGTAAAAGTCGCTCGCGTCGTACAAAAGGTTGGCAAGCTCCACGAGAGCGGCCTTGTCTTCGGAATGGTTCCTGGCCAGCAAGTCAATCTCGGTGGAAGCCTGCTCGCTGAGGCCGAGGAGCAGCAGCTCTTCTGCAGCCTGATAGCGGGGCGAGCGCCTGAAGGTCATTTCGGCGGATGCCGCTGGAAGCTCCTGCTTGAGCTCGGGAGGCATTACTGCAGAGACTGCCTGTACTTCAAAGGGCGCGCCTGCGGCCGCCTGAACGCCCTGGCCCTGTCCGGGGCGCCTGACCTCGGCCATGAGGCAGTAGAATGACTGCGGGGCCGACGAGCAGACGCGCTCGAAAAGGACACCTGCCTCTTCGCTCCTGCCGAGCCTCTCGGCGGTGCGGGCTTTCCAATACAGGAACTGGCCTGAAAGCCTGCCCTTCGGCCTCGATTCGAGGTACATTGAAAAATCGTCGTAGGCGTCGATGAGCCTGCCCGAGGTGTACGCCTCCCAGCCTATGCTCCAGAAGGCCTCTTCCGAGACGGCGCTCCCGGCGAACTCTTCGAGCACGGCCCTGTAGGCCAGCGCCGCGCCTTCCGGGTCCTTGCCGGATTTGAGCTTCGCTATGAGCAGCAGTGCCTTGGCGCGCTCGTCGCTCCTGGGATAGCTTTTCGACAGCTGCTTTTCAGACTCGAAGACCCCTTCTTCCCTGCCCTGCCTCATCGAGACAAGCGCGAGGTAATAGAGCGCTTCTGCCTTCTTCGAAGGCTCCTTCAGGGAAAGGTACTCCCTCAAGGCCTTTTCGCCCTCTTTATAGCGCTTGAGCCTGATATTGGCCACGGCCGTCCGGAAAAGCGCCCTGTCCCTGAAGGCGCCATCTTTCAATAAAGTGGCGTAGCCGGAGAGCGCCTTGTCGTAGCTGGCCGAGACGAAGAAGTTCTCGGAGCGCCTGAACCTCTCGCCGGGGCTGAAGGCCCCGGTATTGTCCGCCCCGAAATCGAGGCGAGAGAGCAGTTTGTCGGACTCATGAGCGGACTGCGAAAGCGGGTAGCCGGTCGAGACTTCCTTTAGAGGGGAGAGCGCCTCCTCTTCGAGGCCCTGCCCCATGAGGGATTTGGCGAGCTTGAGGTTGGCTTCAGGGATAAGAGAGCTCTTCGGCCACCCGGAGATGAACTGCCTGAAAGCCTTGGAGGCCTCTTCAAGGCTGCCCGCGTTGAAAAGGGCCGAGGCCTTCCTGAAAGCGGCGCGCTCCCTCAACGCCGAGGACGGATAGGATGATATAATAAAACCGTAGGTCCCGGCCGCCTCTATGAAGCGGCCGCTTTTTACGAGCGCCTCCGCCTGGAAAAACAGTATATAATCATCGATGGCTTCCAACCCGGCGGCCTCCTCGATTAAAACGGAAGCCTCGGCGCGCCCCTCCTCCAGAGAGATGAGCCCCAGGAGGAGGTCAGCCCTTTTTTCCCAGGGCGTGCCGGGGTAAAGCGAGCGTACCTCGCCGAGAGAACGCCTGGCCTCGGCCGTGTTGCCGAGCCCCTTCATCTTCACGGCGAACGCGAACAACCGCTCCGCCTCCGGCTTATATGTTTGTCCGGTCGATTCAGGCTGCTGCAAAAGGACGCTCGAGGTATCGACGACAAAGGCCGATGGCTCCCCGGCGGGGAAAAAAACGAAGACAGACGCGATTAAGGCGGCCGGAACGAAAACCGAACGAAGGCCCTTAAATTTTATCATGGGCAAGGCCCTCCAAATTGTGCGCATTATATCACAACGGCTGGCCCCTTCCAACGTGATATTAGTCTGTTCGGAGCCGGAAATTTGCTCGTGACAACCGTTTTTCCTGTTGTATAATGCTTTTTTCTGGATGAAGAAGAACGAATAATCCTGTAAAGGAACTGACATGGATTTTCTGGAAGAGCTTACAGCCGAATCGAAGATAGCCTATTTTTCCATGGAGGTCGGTTTCAGGAACGACATACCAACCTACAGCGGAGGCCTCGGCGTGCTGGCCGGAGATACCATCAAGTCGGCGGCCGACCTCAACCTCCCGATGGTCGCGGTCTCTCTCATCTACAAGAAGGGCTACTTCAGGCAGGAGATAGACAAGAACGGCCGCCAGGTCGAACACCCTGAGGAATGGAACCCGGCCGAGCACATGTCCCTTCTCCCGCAGAAGATAAAAGTTGCGATAGAGGGCCGCGAGATAACGGTGCAGGCCTGGGTCTACAACATAACGAGCCTGGTGACCAAGTGGAAGGTCCCCATATTCTTCCTCGACACGGACGTGGCGGAAAACTCGCCGGAGGACAGGGGGATAACGGACTTCCTGTACGGCGGGGACGACCGCTACAGATTGAAGCAGGAGGTCGTCCTCGGCATAGGCGGCGTCCTCATGCTGCGCTCTCTGGGCTTCCGGATAAAGAAGTACCACATGAACGAGGGGCACGCGGCCCTTCTTACCCTCGAGCTCCTCAACAGGTACAAAAGGGACATCGAATCCGTCTGGGACGAACGCGAGATATGGGACGTTGAGCGCATAAAGGACCTGTGCGTCTTTACGACCCACACGCCGGTGGAGGCGGGCCACGACAGGTTCACTTACGAGCTCGTAAAAGAGGTCGTGGGCGAGATGATACCCATCGAGGTATTAAAAGAGCTCGGCGGCAGCGGCAAGCTCAATATGACGCTTCTCGCCATGAACCTCAGCCAGTACATAAACGGGGTCGCCAAGAAGCACAGCGAGGTCTCGAAGGTCCTCTTCCCGGGCTACAAGATACAGGCGATAACCAACGGCGTGCACACGTTCACGTGGGTCTCCAAGCCATTCGCGAAGCTCTATGACAAGTACCTGCCCGGCTGGGCGAACGAGCCGGAGCTTTTCGTGAGGATAGCGAGAATACCGGAGGACGAGCTCTGGGGCGCGCACATGGAGGCCAAAAAGGTACTCATCGACTACGTGAACGAAAAGACCGGAATCGGCATGGACTATGAGACTCTTACCATCGGTTTCGCGAGGAGGGCGACGGCCTACAAGAGGGCGAACCTCCTCATGTGGGACATCGAACGCTTCAAGAAAATAGGCAAAGGCAAGATACAGGTCATATACGCCGGCAAGGCCCACCCCAGGGACGCCGAAGGCAAGAAGAACATCGAGCTCATCACGAAGACCGCCCGCGAGCTCAAGAAAGACATCAAGATAGTCTACCTTGAGAACTACAACATGGACCTCGGCTTGAAGCTCGCCTCTGGCGTTGACGTATGGCTCAATACCCCGATGAGGCCCAGGGAGGCCTCGGGCACGAGCGGCATGAAGGCCTCCCACAACGGCGTCCTCAACTTCAGCATCCTCGACGGCTGGTGGATAGAGGGGCACATCGAAGGGTACACAGGCTGGTCCATCGGCCCCGCTCCCACGGAATCGACCCTCACCAAGCCGACAGACGAGGCAGACGCCGATGACCTGTACGTCAAGCTTGAAACCCAGGTCATACCTACATACTACGATAACCGCCACATATGGGTCCGCATGATGGAGAACTCAATCGGAAAGGTCGCCTACTACTTCAACTCGCACAGGATGATGAGAAGGTACGTGACAGAGGCGTATATAAGGTAAGGAATGGAATAAGATAGGTTGTTCCCACCATTGTTATTTGCCCTCTCCCTCAAAAGGAGAGGGTTTTTTTCGTCTTTATTTTGTCTCTAACACATACACCGTAACAGGGCGGAGAGCTTCTCGCGGAGGAAGAGGCGAACCGGGCCGGGGCAGTTGGGAGCGAAGCGACCTCAGGGGCGAGGTTCGCGGGTGGGGGAGGAAGAAAGCGCGTAGAGCCCTGTTACAAAGAGCGGCGGAAGCCGCGTTACATGGCAGTTTAGTAAAAACCTGGTTGCGCGGCAGCACGAAAAAAAGTTGATGCATAAAAAAACGGCCCTGTTTCCAGGGCCGTTTTCACAAAAACATTTTTCAGCGGCAGGCTCACGGAGTCCTGCCGCTCTTGAGATAAATCCTGCACTCGTCACTGCCTATCCAGTCTATCTTCATCATGTTGGTCGCCCCGCGCATGCCGACCTTCGTGCCAGACACTACTATTATCGTATCCCCGAAGTCGGCAAGCCCGTTGTCCAGCAGGGCCGCCTCTCCCCTGCATATCATCTCGTCGGTATGCTCGCCGAACTGGACGATATAGGGAGAGACCCCCCAGAAGAGCGAAAGCCTCCGCCATGTGAGCGGCTGGTTCGTGAAAGCGACGATCGGCGTTGCGGGCCTTATCTTAGACAGCAGCCTCGCTGTCTCGCCAGTCTCCGTAAAGACGACTATCGCCTTGGGGTTCACCTCGACTGAAGCCGCGGCGGCGGCGTACGCCACAGCCTGCGCGAAAGAGCCCACAGGCCCTTTTTTTCTCCTCAGTAGGTGCTTTTGCGCGAGCGCGGCCTCCTCGGCCTCGAGAGTGACGCGCACCATTATCTCGACCACCCTCACCGGGTACTTGCCCACGGCAGTCTCGCCGGAGAGCATCAGGGCGTCTGTGCCGTCGAAGACGGCGTTTGCGACGTCAGAGGCCTCGGCCCTCGTCGGCCTCGGGTTCTCTATCATCGACTCCATCATCTGCGTGGCGGTTATGACGAGTTTGCCGGCCTCGTTGGCGCGCGAAATGAGTTTTTTCTGGAGGACCGGTATCTCCTCGGTGGAAAGCTCGACCCCGAGATCCCCCCTCGCTATCATGATGCCGTCCGACTCTTCGAGTATTGCTTCGAGGTTCTCTATCGCCTCGGCCTTCTCTATTTTCGCTATGACGGGTATCTCGCCGCCATGAGCCCTTATGCGCTCCTTGAGCCCGGTTATCTCGGAAGCTTTCCTCACGAACGAGAGGGCCACGTAATCGACGCCCTGGGCCACGCCGAACTCGAGGTCAGCGGCGTCCTTTTCCGAGACGCATGGCGCGCTGACGTCTACGCCCGGCAGGTTCATGCCCTTTTTTTCCTTGAGGAGCCCGCCGTATACCACTACCGATTTTATCGTCTCGCCTTCGACCCCGAGGACCTTGACCTCTATGAGGCCGTCGTCCATCAATATCCTGTCGCCGGGCTTGACGTCCTTGTAAAGGTCCGAGTATGTGGTCGATATCATCTTCTCGTCGCCGTCGGCCTCGGCTGCAGAAATCGATATCACCTGGCCCGCGACGAGCTCTATCGAAGGAGCTTTGAGCCTGCCTACCCTTATCTTCGGCCCCTGAAGGTCAAGGAGTATGGCGACCGGCAACCCGAGCCTCTCCGAGACCCGCCGTATCGTCGATATGACCTGCCCGTGGCCTTCCCTCGTGCCGTGAGAGAGGTTGAGGCGCAGGACGTTCGCGCCAGCAGCCACGAGCCCTTCTATGACTTCGGGAGAAGCCGAAGCCGGGCCCACCGTCGCTATTATCTTTGTCTTTCTTTCAGGGATTGCTGGCATTCAGACTTCTCCGGGCCGCCCGTAAAGGGCCTTGAGATGTGAAATCTCTTTCAATTACGCTGTATTATCCCATTCCAGGGCCGATGAGTCAACAGGCAAGGCCCTTGCTTGACAAAAGGAGCGAATCCCTTTTTAATTGATGAGGCCTACAAAAACCAAACTCATGCCCATGGAATTCAACGGTTTCACGCTCGAGATAAACGAGATAACGCGTCTCGTCTTCAACAGGCCCGTCAACGTCCTTTCGACGCCCGTGGTGAGCGGCCTTGCGTCCGCGCTGGCCATGCTGCGCGAATCAGAGGTCGTCAAGGCGCTCGTCATCGCCGCGACCGGCCCCACATTTCTTGCCGGGGCCGACATAAAAGAGATGGCCGCGATGGACGAGCTCGAAGCGCGCAGGTTCGCCGAGCGCATACACTCGGCCATGAACGCGATCGAGAGCTTCGAAAGGCCTGTCATAGCCGAGGTCCAGGGCTTCTGCCTGGGAGGGGGCTGCGAGCTGCTTCTGGCGGCCGACCTAGCCGTGGCATCCATCGAAGCCGTCTTCGGCCAGCCTGAACTCGACCTCGGGATAATCCCGGGGGCCGGAGCGACCCAGCGCCTCAAAAAAAGGATAGGCCTCATAAAGGCAAAGGAGCTGATCCTGACCGGAAGGCGGGTGAGCGCGGTTGAGGCCGCCGAACTCGGCCTCATAAACAAGGTGGCCGCCCCTGGAAAATTGCAGGAAGAGGTAATGGAGCTCGCGAAGCTTATCGCCGCCAAACCCGGCCAGTGCGTAAGCGAAGCGAAGCAGCTCATAAACGACGGCTCTCTCGAAGAGGAGATAGACTCTTTCGTGAGGATGTTCGGTTACGGAGACCAATCGATGCTCATGAAGTCCTTCCTCACCAAAGGCAGGAAGTGAAAAGGGTCTTCATAGTAGACGCCCTGAGGACGCCGACGGGAAAGCTCCTGGGGGCCCTCTCAACGCTTGCCGCCCCGGCCCTCGGCGGCGCAGTCATCAAAGCCGTCCTTAAAAAATCGGTGCCGGATATAACAGCCGTCGACGAAGTCATCATGGGCAACGTTCTTGCCGCCGGTGTAGGACAGAACCCGGCCCGTCAGGCCGCACTCGCCTCCGGGCTGCCCGATACGATAAACGCCTTCACAGTCAACAAGGTCTGCGCCTCCGGCATGAAAGCGGTCTCCCTTGGGGCGCAGGCCATAATGACAGGAGCGGCCGACGTCGTCATCGCAGGCGGGATGGAGTCGATGTCGAACGCGCCATATCTGCTGCGCGATATGCGCCGGGGAAAAAAGTACGGTGACTCAGCACTGGTCGACTCGATGATATACGACGGCCTCATGGACTGCTACTACGGCGAACACATGGGGGCGCTGTGCGAATCGACTGTAGAAAAATACGCCATCTCGCGCCTCGAGCAGGACGCCTTCGCCCTCGAAAGCCACAGAAAGGCAGCACTGGCTGCTAAAGAAGGCCTTTTCAGAGATGAGCTTATCGCAATTGAAGCGGGCGGAAGAACGGTAACTGAAGACGAGAGCATAAGGAAGGACGCCTCCATCGAAGCACTCTCAAGACTCAAGCCTGTTTTCAAAAAGGACGGGACTGTGACGGCCGGGAACTCACCCGGCCTCAACGACGGCGGCGCGGCCGTACTGCTGGCGTCCGAAGAAGGTTTGGAGCGCCTCGGCAGAAAACCGATGGCCGAGATAATAGGCTTCTCTTCCAGCCACACCGACCCGAAGTGGTTCACCACCGCCCCTGTCGGCTCTGTCAGGAAACTCCTTGCCTCAACCGGCCTCAAAATCGAATCGTTCGACCTCATAGAAGAAAATGAAGCCTTCGCAGCGCAGACCCTTGCCGTGATAAAGGAGCTGTCGCTCGACCCTTTAAAAGTCAACGTCAACGGCGGGGCAGTCTCTCTCGGACATCCCATAGGCGCGAGCGGGGCGAGAATCATCGTAACCCTCGTGCACGCCCTCAAAAAACGGAAAAAAGTGCTGGGGCTTGCCACAATATGCCTCGGAGGAGGCGGCGCGATGAGCATGGCGATAAAAGCCGTCGACGAAAAGGAGTGACCTTGGATTTAGGCAACATGAAAATATTTTCAGTAAGCGACGGGGCGTTCAGGCTCGATGGCGGGGCTATGTTTGGCGTGGTCCCGCGCGCCATATGGGAGAAGACCAATGCGCCTGACGAAAAGAACAGGGTGACTCTCGGCCTGAACGCGCTTCTCGTGCAGTCCGAAGGCACGAACATACTTATCGACACCGGCATAGGGGACAAGGGAGGCGACAAGTTCAACTCTCTTTACGCCGTCGATAAAAAAAGGACGCTCGCCGCCTCGCTCGGCGAGCTCGGCCTCAAGCCCGGCGACATCGATATCGTCATCTGCACGCACCTCCATTTCGACCACGCGGGCGGGAACACGTCGTTGGAGAACGGCACTCTGAGGCCCGCCTTCCCAAACGCAAGGTACATCGTCCAGCGCGGCGAATGGGAGGCCGCTACAAACCCCAACGAAAGGACACGGGCGAGCTACAGGCCAGAAGACTTCCAGCCGCTCATGGACGCCGGGGTGCTCGAGCTCATCGAAGGCGACGGCGAGATTGTAAAAGGCGTCAGCGTCTTCAGGACATCGGGCCACAACAGGGACATACAGCTCGTGGCCATCCGCTCGGAGGGAAGGACGGCCGTTTTTCTCGGCGACATCATACCGACCACTACCCATTTGAAACTCCCCTTCATAATGGGCTACGACCTCTTCCCGCTCGATACACTCAAGGCGAAAAAAGAGATACTGACGCAGGCCGCCGAAGACAGATGGCTCCTCGTTTTCGAGCACGACCCCTTGGCAAAAATGGGCTACGTCAGCTTCAAAGACGGCAGCCCTGAATTCGAAAAGGTAAAGTGATGCTGGAGGGACTCGGGTGCGTTGGCGTTGTGGGCGGCGGCACCATGGGCCGCGGCATAGCACAACTCTTCGCGATGAAGGGCTGCGCGGCAATTCTCGTCGACAGCTCAAGGGACGCCCTCGATAGGGCACTCCCTTTTCTCAAGGAGCACACCTCCCCCGAGCTCTGGCCCCTTGTCGAAAAGAAGATCACAACTAGCGTAGATATCGCCTCCCTTTCCAACTGCGGCCTTGTAATAGAAGCGGTCTTCGAGGACGCGGAAGTAAAAAAAGACGTCCTTAAAAAAATCGAAGCCGTCTGCCCCGAAGACGCCATCATGGCGACGAACACGTCGTCGATATCGATAGATGAACTCGCGGCTGCGCTCAAATACCCTTCGAGGTTCGCCGGAATGCACTTCATGAACCCGCCGAAGGTGATGAAGCTCGTGGAGGTCGTGAAAGGAAAAGATACCTCCGGGAAGACGATTGACGCCATAGTCGAGGCAACAGGCGAGCTCGGCAAAGTCGCCGCCGTCGTCAAGAACACCCCGGGCTTCGTCACTAACAGGCTCCTTTTCGCTCTTCTCGGCGAGGCGATGAGGCTCCTCGAAAAAGGCGTTGCTTCGAAGGAGGACATCGACGCGACAATGAAACACGGACTGATGCACCCGATGGGCCCGCTGGAGCTCGCCGATTTCATCGGGCTCGACGTCTGCGCCAATATCATGCGCTACATGGCAGATAAGCTCGTTGACGCGAAGTACGCACCGCCAGCCGTGCTCCTCTCGCTCGTCGAATCCGGCAGGCTCGGAAGAAAATCCGGCCACGGCTTTTACGATTATGAATAGACCTGTCCTTCTCTGCCACGGCGGCGCTGGCGCGAAAAAGCCCACGAGGGCCGCCCTCTCTGGCCTTGAAAAGGTTTTGAAAAAAAGCTTCAAGCTCCTCGACGAAGGCTCGAGCGCGCTCGACGCAGTCTCCGAAGCGGTAAAGCGCATGGAGGACTCGGGCCTTTACAACGCCGGTAAAGGCGCAAACCTCCAGCTCGACGGCGTAAGGAGGCTCGACGCCTCAATAATGGAAGGCGGCAGACTCGAGGCCGGAGCGGTCATCGGCCTCGAAGGTTTCTCAAACCCGGTACTCCTCGCCAGATGCGCGATGGGCATGACCCACAAGGTCCTCACGAACCTCGGAGGAGCAAAAATTGCCGAAGCTGAAGGCCTTGAGCGGCTCGGTCCGCCAGCAGCGGCGGCCCTTAAGAGGCTCGCCAGCGCGATGGAAAAAGGCGGCGACGCACTCGAGCTCTACAGGAAATACTTCTCGACCGTTGGAGCGGTGGCGCTCGATTCTTACGGCAACCTCGCCGCTGCTTCCTCGACAGGCGGCGTCTTCGCGATGCTGCCCGGGCGGGTCGGCGACACGCCCCTCATCGGCTCCGGAGTATACGCAGACAACTCGCTTGGGGCGGCCGCATGCACAGGCAGGGGCGAGGACATACTGAGGCTGTGCCTCGCAAAAGAGCTCTGCATGAACATGAAAGGCCGCGCCGCTGAGGAGGCCTCGCGCATATCATTCAAACGGGCCGCCTCTTTCGCCTTTAAGGCAGGCGCTCTGGCCCTCGACAAGAAAGGCCGCTGGTCGATAGCGCATACGACGGAACATATGCCCTCGGGGGTGGCTTCTAAAGACGGGGTGGATGTGAGGGAGAGGTTCAGGATAGTTGAAAGCTGATGGTTCACCCTGCCTGATTTGCTCTTGTATTGTCTTTAAACCATACACCGTAACAGGGCGGAGCGCGCCTAAGGGAGGTAGAGGCGAACCGAGCCGGGGCTGCGGGAGCTAAGCGACCTCAGGGGCGAGGTTCGCGGGTGGGGGAGGAAGAAAGCGCGTAGAGCCCTGTTACAGAGAGCGGCGGCAGCCGCGTTACATGGCATCTGGACAAGGCATTCAAGCGCAGCAGCGCGCGAAAATCATTAAATGCAGCAATCTTTTATCGTTTCTGCTCCTCAAAATGACAGAGAAGCACAAGTATAGCTACGGCACTTCCACTTCCTTCCACTCTCCCGGCTTCAGCCCGCCGAGCTCCCACTGGCCGATGCTCACGCGGATGAGCCTCAAGGCCGGGTGGCCTACGGCAGCGGTCATGCGGCGCACCTGCCTGTTCTTCCCCTCTGTGATGGTTATCTCGAGCCAGCTGTCAGGCACGCTCTTCCTGAAACGTATAGGCGGCGTCCGGGGCCAGGGCGCGGCTTTCATATCCACGAGCCGCGCCTTCGCGGGGCGCGTCATACCGTCTTTCAGGAGCACGCCGGAGGCCAGCTTCGCGAGCGCGGCTTCGTCCGGCACCCCCTCGACCTGCACGAGATAGGTCTTGGGAAGCTTGTTCGAGGGGTCTGATATGATGTACTGGAGGCGGCCCGAGTTTGTCAGGGCAACGAGCCCCTCGCTGTCGTAGTCAAGGCGCCCAGCAGCGTAGACGCCGGGGAAGTCGACGTAATCCGCCAGCGTTGCGCGGCCTTCGTTGTCTGTGAACTGGCAGAGCACCTGGAAAGGCTTGTTGAGGAGTATCAGGACGGGACGGCCCGAAAAATGCGCGGCGCGTGCCGGGCGGCCGTTTTTTTTCATCTGCCGGGCCTGGCCGCGACGAGCCACATATTGTCGCTCGTCGGCATCCTGTCCTGAATGCCGAACTTCTCGATCGAAAGCCCCGCCCCCTTGAGGACCTCCTTGAGGCTCCTGGGCGTGAAATAGTTCACATGGTCGGGGTAGCGGAAGCCGCACCAGTTCCTGTCCCTTATGACCCTGTTGATTGAATTGAAGTTCGGCACCTTTATTATGAGCCTGCCTTTTGGCTTAAGCACCCTGCCTGCTTCCTTGAGCACTTCCCTGGGCTGTATCTCGTGCTCGAGGTAGGCCGACATTATTATGCAGTCGAAGGTGCCTTCCTTGAAATGGGCGAGCCCGTCAAGGGAGCTGGAGTTGATGACCTTCCCTCCCCGGCCAGCCACGGCCTCCTCCGCCATTTTAGCGAGCTGTTTTGATATCTCGATGCCGAACGGCACGCAGCCCTCGTCGAGGGCCTTCAGGTAGTGGCCGCCTGCGCAGCCTACTTCAAGGACCTTGCCCCTGACGCGAAGGCTCCTCAGGAGGTACTGGAGCTTGTTCCTCTTAAGGTAGTTCGCCTTGAACTGCTTGTTCTTCGAGCTTATCCAGTACAGGACCGGGTTTTTCTTGCGCCTTCTGTCGCTCTCCTTCGCGAAGGTCTTCTCCCAGGCGAAGTTCTCCTCGAGGTCGGAGTACGGCGGCGGGTTCTCAAGATAAACGAACGAGCAGCCGGAACATTCCTTTATCACCCATTCGCCCTTCGAGTACCTGGACTGGGCCTTACTTCTGTTGTCTGCCCCGCATATGGGGCAGTTTCTGTGCAGATGAGTCATTGCGGACGGCTCCTTCCAGTCATAGATTATACGCACCAGGCGGGCCATAAACCAGTTTTTTTTGAACCTGGATTATCCAGCCCTGGATGGTCAAAAGTCACAGAAAAGCAGCTTCAATGATGTTAAAAATCCGTGAAAGAAATTAAAGGATACGGAAGAAAATGACAGCGAGAAGAGCCTGTCTCGGCATTTTTGCCTTCTTATGCGCCGCCCTGCTTTCAGAGGACGCGCTGGCCGAAGTCAAAGAATGGAAAGTTTTAGCCTCCGCAAACTACGAGACCGGCAAATACGGGACAGATTCGAGGTCTGAGACATGGTATATGCCTGTCACGATAAAAAGATATTTCCTCGTGGGGGACGTATCGATGACCATCCCGTACGTCCAGACGAGCGGATCTGGCGTGACGACGATAGACGGCAACGTTTTCCAGATATCGGCGGGCGGGCCTCAGGTCACAAATTCGGGCATGGGAGACGTAGTCTTGAGGGGCAGCTATTACTTTTTGAGCGAAGGCAAGAGCGTGCCTTTCGACCTCAACCTCACAGGCAAGCTGAAGGTGCCTACTGCCGACGACTCAAAGGGTCTGGGCACAGGGGAGTTTGACATCGGGGCGGGCCTCGAGTTCGCGAAGAGCCTGCCGGACGGCTTTACAGGCTACCTCGACATATATTACACGTCAATAGGGGACCCCCCGGGTTTTGAGCTCGAGGACAGGGTCTCGTTTGACATCGGTCTTTCCCGCGCCCTCGCCCCAAAATGGACGGTGAGCGCCTTTTACGAGGAGAGCACCCCTCTTTTGATGTCAAACCCGCATCTGCGGGATTTTCTGGTAAGCTTCGATTTCAAGGCAAACAGCCGGACCCGGGTCTTTTTCGGGGCCACCCTGGGCCTGACCGGCGCGAGCCCTGATTACGGTCTTTCAGCCGGAGCGAGTTTTTTACTGTAAACAAATAAATGGAGGGACACAAAATGAAAAGATTCCTTGCGTGCCTGTTCTTTGCGTCTGCCGTAGCTTTTGCGGTGAGTCCCGTCATTGCAGCAACCGGCATCGAAGTGACCATTGAAGAAGAGGTAGAGACTATCGACGAGGAAGCCTCTCTGCCGGACGGCGAAGCGGCGGTAATCGGCAAGATAGAAAATGAATTCGACGTCGACGGCTCCCTCATCTCCGGCCTGAGGGCCCAAAAGCTCGGCTACGGGGAGATAACGCTCGCCCTTTCCCTTGCCGAAAGGCTCCCCGGCGGCATAAACGACGAGAACATCGAAAAGATACTCTCCATGCGCCAGGGAGAGACTGTCGAAGGCTGGGGCAACATCGCCAGGGAGCTCGGGCTCAAGCTCAACCCCTCGGCGGACCGCCTCGAGCGTGTCAGCGACGAGACTGCCGTTGAGAAAGCGAAAATGGAAGCCGTGAGGCCCGAGAAGGCTGCCAGGGTCGAAAAGGCAGGAAAGCCCGAGCGCGTTGAAAAGGCCGAAAAGATAGAGCGGGTCGAGAAGGTTGAGCGGCTCGAAAGACCTGAGCGGCCGGAAAGAGGGCCGAAAAAATAATTTGGATGACGACAGAGGGCGGCCCTTCAGGGGGCCGCCCTTTTTTATTTAGCCTTGTTAAAACCCCTTTCTCGCGTTCTTCTCCAGGTAGGCGAGTATTGTCGTCCTCTCATCGTCCGAAAGGAGCCGCTCAATGCCTTTCGCCTGCGCGTTCTTCTCCATCCTTGTGACGACCGTTTTCCAGCCGATGTACGTGTGCGCCTGTGGATGGTAGGGCTCATGGCATAAGCCGCATTTCCCAATGTAGACGTCTACGGCAGGACTGCCTGCCTCCGGCAGGGGCTGCTTCACGCAACCTGCGAAAAGGAGCAGCACGGAGACAAACAAAACAGAGGAAAGTGACAGTCTTTTTTTCGGCTTGCCTGAAGGCGGGAGCTTCTGTCGCGTGCTTATTCCCATAGGAGCGTAATCCCTCATCTGTTTTTCAGGCGTACTTGTTATAAAGGACGTAGCAGACGATCATTATGAGTATGAGCCCCCCGTAAACCCCCATCTGGAGCATCCCCTGGTTTACCTCAACGTCTCCCATCGTGCTCGCCATCTGCGTAAGGAGAAGTCCCCTGACGCTGGCTATGAACCCGATATAGAAAAACGGGTTGAGGGAGAACTTGTGCTGGTTGATGAGGCCGCGCACCTGCTTGAAAAGCTCCATTATGATGAGCGCGAAGAGCATCTCGCTCAGGAGGTGCGGCACCGTATGCTGCGTCCACAGGAAGACGGCGTCGTACATCGCGTCGAATATCAGCTGCCCGGCCAGGTATATGAGGCCGACCGCCACTATTATAAGGATAGCGTAATCGGCGACCCGGAAAACCGAATTCAGCCTTTTCAGGAATAGAGACCCGCTGTGTTTCTTTTCGTCCATGACAAACCTCCGAAGTTTCGAATAATACCAGTGACAGGTATACATCATCCGAGATTAGAGGAAGATGAACAAGTGGGCCCCGGATTTCCTAACCTCTTGTTTTACCGGTTTTTTCCCGTTTTGACTTTAAGGGTGAAAAAATGTAAACTCTTTTTCTGGAGGACCTTTTTTTGAACTTTATTTCTCAGTTGCCCACATGGGAACTCTAAGATTCATCTTCGCCTTTACGGTGCTAATCTCTCACGGGCAGCCATTGTTTGGCCTCTACTTCGTTGGGCCGGTGGTGGCTGTACAGTCGTTTTTCATAATATCAGGCTTTTACATGTCCCTGGTGTTGAATGAGAAATACGAAGGGACGGGTTCGTACAAGGTATTCATCACCAACAGGTTCCTCAGGATATTCCCGCCGTACTGGGCAATATGCTTCCTGATGTTCTCGGTCTGCGTCATATTCTACTTCGTCTTCAACGAAGGACTGATGCTCGGGCTGTACGTCGATTTCCTCGAGCAATTGCGGGGCGTGCCCTTCCTTTACATGGTCTTCTCGAACCTGTTCATATTCGGACAGGACGTGCTCATGTTCATGAAGATAGACCCGGCGGGCGGCCTCGCCTTCTCGTCCGACTTCATGAAAAGCAGCCAGGCGGACGGCCTTCCGCCGACCTTTTTGTTCCTCCTCGTGCCTCAGGCATGGTCCTTGAGCACTGAGCTGTTCTTCTATCTCATGGCTCCTTTTCTGGTCAGAAGAGGCGCCGTTCAGCTCCTGCCCGTTATCCTCCTGAGCCTTGCGGTAAGGTTTTACCTTCACGGCCAGGGTTTTACCGAAGACCCGTGGTCGTACAGGTTCTTTCCGAGCGAGCTGGCATTTTTCCTCTCCGGCGCGCTGTCCTACAAGATTTACCGCGGTCTGAAAAAATCCGGCCTGAATCAATATCTTTCAGCGCCGGTTTTCTTCTCAATGCTGCTCCTTACGCTCTTCTTCCAATTCCTGCCCCAGACCGGGCTCGCCGGTCTCATGGTAAAGGAATGGGTCTATTACGCCCTCCTGGTATTGGCGATACCCACGCTGTTCATCCTTACGAACAGGAACAGGATAGATAATTATCTCGGCGAGCTTGCGTACCCTGTTTATATATCACATCTCTTCGTTTTCTTCGCGACCACCTACAAGCTGCACGAAGGCGAATACGCCTTCGAATTATATCTGCTATCGATAGCTCTGACCATGGCGCTCTCCGCCGGCCTCATTCACTTCCTCATAAAGCCCCTCGAGCGGATACGCCAGGGCAGGTTCAAGGCCCTCGCTGCCGCCAGGACCTGACCCGCCAAGCCAATTAATAGAATGCCCGGCTTTCCATTATGGCGTTGTCCGATTAAGGTATGCCAGCTTAACCCTTTGATTTCATTAACCGAGTTCTTCACGGAATGTAATTTTCCCTGCCGCACTTTTGCTTCCCTTTGGAGCCTGTTTTTCTACAGGTTCGAGTTAAGTCACAGTTTAAAACTGCCCAAATGAGCTAATATGTCAAAGGTGGACAGCCCCTTTCAGGGATAGGGGGAATCTGTCCCGGTTAATTTTTCCGGCAATCTACCGATAATGGTTATAGTGAATACTCATGCTCGAAACATTATGAAAATCAAGATAATCCTCGCTTTCAGCAACTCTCTTTTCTCCGAGTCAATGGGGCTTTTGCTCGCTGGCGACCCCGAAATGGAGGTCTGCGGCGTCTTAGAGCCGGGACAAGCCTGCTCACAGACGGAGCTGGAGAGATACCCGGCCGGCATAATCCTTACGGACTTCACGTCCCTGTACAACAGCCTCCCGGAGATGGATGACGCGCTAAGGAAGCATCATACTCTTCTAATAGACTCCTGCTGCGGAAGGGACAACCTCGTCTCCGCGGTGCTGCGCAAGAAAGTAAGCGGCATACTGATGAGCAAGTCTGATTCGACCCTGCTGAAAAAGGCCATAAAGGCCGTTCACAAGGGCGAGGTCTGGCTTGACAAGAGCACCTTCAAGAACATACTTCACGGCATAAACGCCATAAGCGGAGACAAGAACACCTCTCTTTCCGCGAGGGAAAAAGAGATAGTATCGCTAATTGGCAAGGGCCTTCGAAATAAGGAGATAGCAAGCAGGCTCAACATAACCGAGACGACGGTAAAAACTCACCTTACCCGCATCTTCCAGAAGCTCAACATAAAAGCGAGAAGCGAGCTCATAACCTACGCCATAAAGACCGACTACCTGAACCAGGTCCGCCCTGACCACGAAATTTAATACAACCGCCTCGTACTTCTTTCTTACCAACACCCATACCTAAGTAGTAGGACCCTCAAAGGGGCAACTTTGCCCAAAACCCCCCGTATTCATTCAAGAAATCCCAAAAGTCTTACTACCAGCCCCCTTTCCCTAACCTTCTTTTAAAGGCCTGAGACCCTGAAGAGGCATTACTACGTTTTACCTGGATTTCATACCTCTGCAGGATTGTCTGGAGTTGCCGGACTATGTAACATAGGTCACACAAAATCCGGGACCCTGAAAGAAAAGATGGGCCAGAAAAAAGAACCAGACCAGAACAAAGTTTCCATGAGGATCTGTCCGAAGTGCGCGAAGGCCTTCTACGCACTCGAAAGCGAATGCGCAACCTGTTACCACTGCGGGACGCCTGTAGCGGAGTTCGACTGACCACTCTATAAAAAAATGCCTTGCGGCAAAATGCACGGAGGTAAGAAGGACAATGGAAAAAAGACCGATTACGATTTCAGCCACCACGCTCGGACGCGCGCAGCACAACCCCGATTATCATCAGCGGGAGTACATGGACGCGGGCGACATCCCGAACCACATAGCGGCCACGCTGGCGTTCATCAGGAAAGACCTCAAGCCCAACGAAAAGATCATAGTTCAGAACCGCAAACTGTACATAGTCGAGAAGACGGCCTTCGACAGGTTCGTGGAGTGGTGGAAAATGGACAGGTCCGTCAAGCGCTCCAGCAACCTGGTCCTTCACGCTGAAGGTTGATTGCCTGGTCTCCAAAGCGTTTTTTTGAAGCGGCAAAAAAAGACGCCCGGACACAGAAAAAAAAACGCAATCAGGGGGAAACCAACCGGTGAAGATATTCATGACGCAAGTCGGCCAGCTCATCAGGACAGCGCCTCTGTCGGGCTTCATGGAGTCAGCACCCGTCCATAAAAACAGGCGGTTCGGAGCGGTACTCGCGCTGATACTCGTAATGGCGGTATTCGCGCTGCCGGGCTCCTCCCTGGCTAAGCTCTGGATAATGAAAGGCAAGATCGTCGATACCATCTCGGGAGAGGACATAGCCGAGCTGGAAAGACAGGAGATAGCGAAAATTATCGAGGAGAGGCTTTACTGGGGGCGCATGGTCGCCGCGAAAAACCCCTCGCTCACGAGCTTCGAGATAAACGAGATCGGAAAGGCCGTCTTGAGGTACAGCGGCGAGTACGGGCTTTCTCCCGAACTGATTGTAGCGATAATAAAAGTCGAGTCGAGCGGCAGGGTATCGGCCGTAAGCTCCAGGGGGGCGCAGGGCCTCATGCAGGTAATGCCCTTCTGGAAAAAGGAGCTTGGCATCGAGGGCACGCTCTTCGATATCGACACCAACATCAAGGCGGGCACGCACATTTTGGCCGGATACATCAAGAAGCACGGGTATGATGAAGGTATTGCACGTTATTACCGGGGCACCCTCAAAGTAGACGCGCAAGGCTACCATATGAAAGTGCTGAACGCCATGCAGGTATAAGCTCTTAAGCGGCGGCTTACAGTTTAAAACGCCTTCTTCCATCCCCTCCCCCTGTATCTTCAGGCGCGGAGGGGTCGTCTTTTTACGCGTAGGACAGGACGGGTATGAGGAACAAAAGGGCGAAAAGGATGCCGAGGAGGATTTTTCCTGGAATCGCGAGATCAAGATACTTTGTTTCTGTTTTTGCGGAATGCATCAGCTCTGCGCCTTTCAGGGTTTTGTTGCCTCGGCCCGCCCCAAACGGTGGCTGGCCTTACACAAGAGAAATCATCATATCACCTGATGTTAATATCGGCAGATGTGATTTAAACTTGATGCCCTTCAATGGCAATGCCATGTTCTGGCACGAGCACGATCTTGCCTGTAACGCCTCCCTTCCCAAGCAACTCTTGCGCCCTTCTTGCCTCGTCCAGGGGAAACCGCTCCGCGATAAGCGGCTTGATCTTCTTTTGCTGAAGGAGATCAAAGAGGGCGGTCAAATCCTGTCGAAACAATTCCGGTTTGAGCCGTTTGAGCCACTGAATGCTATATGGGACGACCCGTTTGCGGCCGGGAAGAAGCCAGCCGCCTGCGATATACAACCCGAAGACGCGGATTTCACGAAAGCGGTGGCGGCCGCCTGAACGCCCTGAAGCCAGGCGCCCGCCGCTTAGCGAGGCGGTAAGGCCAAAGGCTATTACTCTCCCGCCTGGGCGGAGGGCCTTGCGGGAACGCCATATGTTCGCGCCGCCGATGCCGTCAAATACGGCGTCTACGCCTTCGCCCGTGAGGCGCAAAACTTCTTTCACGAAATCCTTATGCTGGTAGTCAATCGGAATACCTCCCAAGTCAGAGACGGCCGACGCCCCTCGCGGCGAACAGGTGCCGTACATCTTAAGCCCGGCAAGACCGCCAAGCTGCAATAACGCAGTGCCGACCCCGCCTGCCGCGCCGTGTATCAACACGCTCTGACCCGGTTTGACCCGGGCGGAACGATGCAGCATCTGGTACGCGGTGACATAATTGAGCACGAGGCTTACGGCCTCGGCTGCGTCCAGCCCGGCAGGCACCGGGACGAGTTCACGTTGAGACAGGCAGATGAATTCCGTGTAAGCGCCGCTTATTGGCAGCGCGGCAAATATCTGGCCGGGTTCGATCCCTGAGATGCCGCCTCCGAGCCGGTCCACCATTCCAACCAGGTCCCAACCCGGCGTGAAAGGCAGCCTGGGCGTTTCAGGATGAATGCCCTCGCGCATCATTACATCCGGCAGTGAGACGCCCGCGGCCAGCACTCTAAGGCGCACCTCACCATCCTTCGGCTCGGGACACTCTTCTTCAACTACCCGAAGCTCATCGGGCCCGCCGTAATGTGTGACGATGACGCGCCTGCATCTCATGACCTCGCCTCCCTTGCCGGATGCCGAAGGTTTTGCGAAACCAGCTTCTAATAGTATATTAGAGTCACATGTTTTTTGCATATTGGGCGGGAGGGAGAACGCGTAATACACTGAGCTATCAGGAAAACGAGGGGTTAAAAGGTATTGAGAATTTAGAGGCTTGCAGTCAGATGATTGCTCGCGATTCTGTTGCCCGAGGCCGGGGTCGAACCGGCACGGTGTTGCCACCTCGGGATTTTAAGTACAAACACACCATGCTTTTCCCTTTTTTCCCGGCGCGAGCAGGGTGATGGGCAAAGTCTCGCGCGCCAGCGGCATTTAACTTTGACTTCCGCGAACAAACATTCCCTTCACATCGAGGGAAAGAGAATTGCACTCACTTCAAGGCTGTATGCTCTCCGGGCCTCAGGGATATTCCCTGCAGGGTCTCGGGTACTCACGCCTGAGCGCCCGGCGAAGCTCGTCGGACACAGGAATGAAACACTCGATGCTACATGTTCGAAGGGTTCTGTCAGAGTTAAAGGACAGCCGCTCCTCTCTGCGCGGCTGTAGACTCCCTATGCCTCGGGGGGGCTCTCTTGCCGAAGTCATCTCAACGGTATTAAGTCAGCACAAAAGATAGGCGTTGATACCAATTTTCCTTTCAATGAATACTGAAAAAATAGTGTAATTCATATCAAGTAACAAACAAAATCAACAGATTGAATTTAAACAGGTCACGTAAATGTTCAACAACCCGAAGTATCGCTAGTGCAGGATTCTTAATATACTTGATTCTTATTGCAGGATTTGCCATAATTACGCAATAACATATCCCTTATTGCAGTATGCTTAAATAAGAGGAATTGGCACATGAACCCTAAAGACTTCAGATCAGATGCTGGCAGGTGTATTAAGACCCCTCAGGAGTACTGGGCATTTTTCCCAAACCCCCTGCCCCCGCGCATTCAATACCATGCAAGCCTCATTAACATCCTTTCCGAGGCTGACAGACTTCTGGGCGAGATATCAGGTACAGGAAGAATATTGCCGAACCCGTATCTTTTGATCTCACCGTATATACGACGCGAGGCCGTCTTCAGCTCTAAAATAGAAGGTACCCAAGCATCTCTGAGCGACCTCTTTTTCTTCGAATCCACCGAGAACGAGGAAGCCGGGGCTCCGGACGTAAAAGAGGTGCAGAATTATGTGCGTGCCATTGAATATGGCATTAAACGGCTGAAAGACCTGCCTATCTCTGTCAGGCTTATAACAGAGATTCACAAAATCCTTATGGATGGCGTCCGCGGGAATTATGCCGAGCCCGGCAGCTTGAGACGTTCTCAGAACTGGATAGGCCCGCCTGGATGTACGCTGAATGAGGCAACTTTTGTCCCGCCGCCGGTCGAAGAGATGAAGAAGGCGCTGAGCGATTTAGAAAAATACCTGCACGCCGTTTCCGAAGAACCGCCGTTGATCCAATGCGCGCTTATGCACTATCAATTTGAGGCCATACACCCTTTTCTTGACGGTAACGGCCGCATAGGAAGGCTTTTAATCACATTCTTTCTTTGCGAGAGAGGCTTTCTCACTCAGCCACTTCTTTACGTGTCTGCTTTCTTTGAAAAGAACAGGGACGAATATTACTCGAGGCTGCTTTCCGTAAGTCAAAAAGGAGACTGGCAGGGGTGGATAGAATTCTTCCTTCGCGGCGTAGCAAGTCAGGCAAAGGACGCCATTGAAGATTCCAAAAAGATACTCGAAGTGCATTCTGAATATCGAAAGAAGGTCGAGGGGCTCAAGAAGACCCCAGAATCAGCGTACAGGCTTGTTGACGAGATATTTCTTAACCCAGTGGTCTCCATCTCTCATCTGAGCAAAAAGTGGGGCATGGCCTTTAACTCAGTAAAGACAGGCGTTCAAAAATTAATTGAGCTCGGAATCCTCAAAGAGGCAACTGAAAAGAAAAGAAACAAACTCTATGTAGCTCATCATCTCATGGACCTCTTGACAACACCAAAGAAAGGGGGCTAATCCGTGACAATCGATCTGAACAAGTTCTATGGTTTGACAATCTTTACACTGAAAAATCGGGCCGAAGAATTGGGAAGCAAAAGCCGCAATATTCAGAAGAGATAATGGTAAGCCAATAAAAAAAGAGTTGGTGGTGAGTTATGGCGGCTCATATAATCTCGCACAGGAAGCTGCACGGCTGGATGCAAGAAAGAAAATAGAAGAATTTAGGCATTACCTTCTGATTGGCAAAGCGGGCTTCTTAACTAAGTTTTACGAGAATCAGAATCGATACGCCATTGCTTTTAAGGGGGAAGAATGGTGCCCGAGGCCGGGGTCGAACCGGCACGGTGTTGCCACCTCGGGATTTTAAGTCCCGTGCGTCTGCCAATTCCGCCACTCGGGCCTGCGGGTGCGTGGAAGGCTGAAGAATGAAAGAAAAAATTACCAAATATTTAAGGTTCTGTCAATCGCCGCCGATATCATAAAATGTCCGGTCTGTCGGAAATCCACCACCGCCGAAAACCGGACGGCAAAAAAAGAGCGGCCATGACCGCCGGTTCCTTGACAATTGCAGAACTACTGATATAATTTATGAAATTTTTTTGTACTGAAGGAGGCGAAGCATCACATCCCGGTCCCCCGCCACTTGTGTCCAGAGCTGTTTCCCCATGTTCCGCAGTTTCACCATTCCAAAGGAGGTTATTGTGATGA
>CAJPGC010000005.1 GCA_905339405.1 uncultured bacterium
GAGCCCCTGAAGGCGCTCGTCATATCGGGCCAGGGCGGGATAGACAGGGCGCTCCGCGAGGCGTTCGCGGCAACGGGCACGAGCCATATACTTTCCATATCCGGCCTCCACGTCGGCATGGTAGCGGCCTTTTCCTACTGGGCGGCGCTCTTTTTTTTCAGGAGGTCGGAGAAGGCGCTCCTCGCGTTCAACGCGAAAAAGGCCGCAGTCATCCTTGCTGCGGTCCCGGCCGTAGTCTACGCGCTTCTCGCCGGTCTGCCGGTTGCGACGCAGAGGTCGGTAATAATGGCTCTCGCCTTCATAGCCTCTTTCGCCATAGGAAGGGGAAAAGACCACCTCAATACGCTTTCGCTGGCGGGCCTCATAATACTCGCGATATCGCCGGGCTCGATATGGGACGTCTCCTTCCAGTTGAGCTTCGCCGCGATGGCTTCGATAATAATACTGGTGCCGAGGCTGAAAGAATTCCTCGGTAAATATCTGGAAGTATCGTCAGAGGAAAAAGAGAAAGGGCCGGGACAAGCCGTTCTGATATTTTTCAGGAAACGCGTTCTTCCGCTCATCTTCGTGACGCTTGCGGCCGGTATCGGCACTTCTCCTATACTCGCCTACCACTTCCACAGGATATCTCTGGCCGGGCTCGGCGCCAACCTCGTTGCGGTGCCGCTCGCGGGTGTGGCAGTCCCGTCCCTGCTCGTCTCCTCGGCCCTGATCCCAGTCTCTGAAGTATTGGCATGGATTGTCCTCTTCCCCGCTGACGTGGCGTTTAGTTTCATCGCCCGGGCCGTGGCTTTTTTCGCCGCCATACCTCACGCCTCTTTATGGGTGTCCCCTCCTGCGCTGCATGAAATGGTACTTTATTACCTGCTTGTATTTTCCGCCGTGAACATCGGCAGGGCACGCGTTTACATTTACGCCGCGCCTTTGAGCGCGCTTCTCCTTTTCGCGCTTCCGCTGGCGCAGGACTTCAGTGAGCGGCCGGACGTGCTCAGGGTGACATACTTGAGCGTGGGGCAGGGGGACTCGGCTTTTGTCGAGCTGCCCGGCGGCAAAACGATGCTCATAGACGGCGGGGGCACGAACAACCCTGACTTCGACACAGGCGAGCGCGTGGTCGCGCCCTTCCTGAGGTCAAAGGGGGTCGAGCGGATAGACTACATGGTCTTGAGCCACGCGCAGCAGGACCACATGGGCGGGCTTTCGTTCATAGCGAGGAACATGGATGTCGGCGAGTTCTGGTGGAACGGCGAAGGCTCCCTGGGAAGGCTCGGGGCGGCTCTCGAAGAGAACAAGGTCGTAAAGAAAATCGTCGGCTCGTCCACGGGAAAGAAGGCGGCGGGCAACGCCGAGGTCGAGTTCTTCAACCGCTCGCAAGACTCGTTCGATACGAACGACAACTCTCTCGTTATGAAGGTAAGCTACGGGCAAAGATCGTTCCTTTTCAGCGGGGACATAAGCGAAAAAGCTGAAAAGGCAATCGCTTCCGGGGCAATAGAGGCCGACGTTCTAAAGGCCCCGCACCACGGCTCTAAATATTCGTCGAGTGCGGGCTTTCTTTCGGCTGTAAGGCCGTCCGTAGTCGTCGTTTCGGCGGGCAGGCTCAACAGTTTCGGCTTCCCTCACGCCGAGTCGCTCGAAAGGTATGAGGCGGCCGGGGCAGCGGTCATGCGCACCGACACGATGGGCGCGGTCATAATCGAGACAGACGGCAAAAGCCTCAGCAGGAAGGGTTATTTGACTGGCGGAGAGCTATAGACTATACTTTCCATGACTATAAGAGAGAGGTGGCTAATGAAAAAGATATTGCTTCCCGTATTGTTCCTTCTGCTCTCAGCCGGGCCAGCTTTGGCTGACCTTTATCAGTGGAAGGACGAGGCCGGGATAATCCATATCACCGACAGCATGGATAAGGTCCCTTCGAAGTACAGGGACGAGGTGAGGGTGTTCAAGGAGGGCCCGAAGGAGAACATGGCCCCTGAAGAGGCACCGGCAGTCCAGGACGATACCGTTGCCGCGCCTGAAACTGATGAGCCGCTCGATGTGCCCGGAGAGGAGCTTTACGGCGGCGAGACGCTCGATTGGTGGTCCGAGACTTTGAAGGAAAAGCGCATTGAGATGGAGGCGCTGCAGGCGTCGGTCGATTCCAAGAGCGATTTCATAAGGGTCTTCGAAGGGGGCAGGAGGTTCGGCCAGGTCTACGAAGCCGAGAACGTCGAAAAGTATAAAGCGTATAAAAAAGAGCTGCCCCAGGAATTGACGAAGCTTAAATCGCTGAAGGAGAATTATGCCGGGCTGAAGGAAAGGGCCAGGCGCGCCGGTGTCCCCGAAGGGACAAGGGAGCAGTAAACGGACCACGGTTGAAAACAAAATAATGAAATTAAAAAAGGGGCCTCAGGCCCCTTTTGTTTTTGTCATTGATGCAGTTTCCCTAAAGCTTCCTCTCCATGCCTGCCGCTACCGCGAAAACCTCAAGAGAAGAGCCCTGCTTTTTAACGAGCGCCCTGCATTCTTCGACCATCCTGTCGACCTGGGCGTCAGTCCTGTCCTGGTTCTGATGGAAAAGCCCGAGCGATTTTACGCCTGCGTCAAGGGCGAGCTGGAGAGTGTCGAGGAAGACCGAGTGCCCCCATCCGCTGGTATGGTTCTCGTACTCTTCCCTCGTGTACTCGGCGTCGTGGAACAGGATGTCCGCGCCCTTGCAGAACTTGACGTAGTCGTCATAGCCGAGCCCGAAGGGGTGGTGGAAAGTGAGCTCGTTGTCAGTGAGGAAGACGAAGGACTTCCCGTTTTCCTCGAGCTTGTAGCCCACTCCCTGGTTCGGGTGGCTTATGGGGACCGTGTTTATGTTGACAGAGCCTATAGAGTAGTCCTTGTGCTTCATATTGAGGAAGGATATGTCCGCGTTGATGTCCTCGAATTCGATGGGGAAGTAGGGCGCGGTCATGGTCTTGGAGATGATGCGCTTCAGGGAGTCCTGCGTGTTCTGCGGGCCGTGTATCTTTATCTCGCTGTCTTTCCTGTAGATGGGCTTGAAGAACGGGAAGCCCGAGAGGTGGTCCCAGTGCGCGTGGGTGAGGAGCAGGTTTATTCTGCGTGGGCTCTCGCTCACGAGCCTGTTGCCGAGCAGTCTTATGCCCGTGCCCGCGTCGATTATTATGAGGTCGCCGGAGCCGGTTTGGACCTCGATGCAGGTCGTGTCGCCGCCGTATTTTATGTAGTCAGAGCCTGATACGGCAATCGAGCCTCTTGACCCCCAGCATCTGATTACCATTGGGGCCCTGCGGCTGAAAAAACATTATGGAGTAGTCTCATCATCGCGAAAAGCCTTGGTTTCTTATTCGTTTGAAATTATAGCACCGTATTATAATTATATGTGTGACTTTAGTCAATCGCATATGGAAGATGTAAATCCGGCCTTTACACGAGCCCTCTGGCCGCTTCCCTGGCGGCGTCCATCACGAGTTTCAGGGCGACGCCCTTTTTCTGCGCGGCCGTCCTGCAGTCTTCGTATTCGGGCTGGACGTTCACTGCCCGGCCTGCCCTCAAGGCGAGCTTTACCCGCACAACGCCGTAGGGCGTCTTGACCTTCGCTTCTTTTCTTTCGAGACAATGCCTCAAGACCGCTGTTTCGCGAACGCCTATTGTAGTAGATTCCGCGAATATGACCTCAAGGAGGCTGTCTTTGTTTTCGCTGCCGGTCAGGACCGTAAGGAGCACGCCCGGCCTTCCTTTTTTCATCTGCACCGGCGTGTAGAACGCGTCGAGCGCGCCTTCCGACAGGAGCCTTTCCATGAGGTAGCCAGCCACCTGCGGGCTCATGTCGTCGATGTTCGTCTCGAGGAGAATGAGCCTTTCCGCGCCTTCGGCCCCTTCGCTGGACGACCCGATAACGGCCCGCAAGAGGTTTGCCGATTCTTTAAAGTCTTTTTTCCCGGCGCCGTAACCGGCAGACTCTATCGTCATCGGCGGCATCGGGCCGAAGGAGGAGGCGAGAGTCTTCACTATGGCCGCGCCCGTTGGCGTCGTAAGTTCGAAGGGAGCGGTCGAGGCGGCGGTGGGCACGCCTTTCAAGATTTCCAGGGTCGCGGGCGCTGGGATGGGTATCGTGCCGTGCATTGTCCTGGCCCAACCTGTCCCGAGCGCTATCGGGGAGGAGACGACCTTTTTCACCTTGAGCGAGTCTACCGCCACCGCTGCTCCGACGATGTCGATTATCGAGTCCATAGCGCCTATCTCGTGGAAATGGACCTCGTCTGCTTTTATGCCGTGTATCTTGCCTTCGGCCTCGGCTATTACCTTGAAGATGGCGGTCGAAAGCGACTTCACTTTCGGGGCGAGATTGCTTTCGCCTATTATCTTTTTGATGTCCCTGAAGGTCCTGTGGTGGTGCGCTTCCGCGAGCTTCACCTTGAAAGTAGTCCCGGTTATCGAATGACGCGCGGCTTTTTTTATCTCGACGTCGATTTTGTCCACCGGGAGCTTTTTGAGCTCCCTCAATATCATCTTCGGGTCGACCCCAAGGTCTATGAGGGCCGCCAGGAACATGTCCCCGCTTATGCCCATCGGGCAGTCGAGGTAAAGAGTTTTCATCCCTTCCCGTCCTTTTCCGTTTGTTTCGTGCTGATCTGAAAAACTAAAAAAACAGATATTTTTTCTGATGCAGAGGTCAGGGAAAATAGCAATTTTTACTATCCTTCATTCCTTGTTCATCATGCTTGCCGCGTAAGCCGCGCCGAAGCCGTTGTCTATGTTCACTACCGTTACGCCGGAGGCGCATGAGTTGAGCATGGCCATGAGGGTCGTCAGCCCGCCGAGGTTCGCCCCGTAGCCGACGCTCGTGGGGACGGCGATGACAGGTCTGGCCACGAGCCCGGCCACGACGCTCGGTAGCGCCCCTTCCATTCCGGCCACCACTATGAGGACGCGGGCCTCCCAGAGCTCTTCTTTCCTGTGCAGGAGCCTGTGTATGCCGGAGACCCCGACGTCAAAAAGCCTTTTGACGCTGTTGCCCATGTACTCGGCTGTCGTGGCGGCCTCTTCGGCGACAGGCACGTCAGAGGTCCCGGCCGATATCACGAGGATGGTGCCCTTGCCGCTTTTTTTTACCGGGTGCGACTTCACGAAAAAGGTCGATGGGACTTCCCTGTACTCACCTTTTGGGAAGGCCTTCATGAGCGCTTTTCCCTTAGCTGCGTCGACCCTGGTCGCGAGCACGTTTTCGCCGCGCCCAAGCATATTCTTTATTATGGCCTTCATCTGGGCGGTCGACTTGCCCTGGCTGAATACGACCTCCGGGTACCCCTGGCGCAGAGCCCTGTGAGTGTCGAGCGTCGCGAACTCGAGCTCTTCGAAGGGAAGGCTCCTGAGCCCCTGTAGGGCGGAAGGCACGTCGAGACGGCCTTCTTTTACGTCCCGCAGCAGTTTTTCAAGGAGGTTGACGTTCATTGTATTCTATGAGCCCTTCAGGGCTTTTGAGATTATCTGCGGCACGTCCAGCAGGAAGACCGGCCTGCCGTCTCCCAGCACTGTTATGCCCGAGGCGCCGCGGAGTTTGGATATCGGCGGCAGCAGAGGTTTTACGTACGCGTCTATCTCGTCGCTGAAGTCATCGACGACGAGCCCGGCGAGAGACTTTGTTCCAGCGCCGCCGAGCGTCCCCCTGGCGTCGAGCACTATAAGGGTCCTCCTCGGCCTTGCCTCCTGCCTTATGCCGAGGCACCCCGCGAGCGATACTATCGGTATGTCCCTTCCGGCGTACTCGTAGAAGCCGTATTCCAGAGCTCCCGAGTCGAGCTCCACGACCTTTTCTATCCTGGAGATGGGCACGAGGAACTGCTCGCCGCCCGCCTCCACGAGGAGCGCCTTGGTGATGGAGCTGGTCCTGGGCATCTCCAATATTATTTTCGTGCCGAGATACCGCTTTGATTCTATCTCGAGAGAGCCGCCGAAGCTTTCGACGGCGTCCTTCACGACGTCCATGCCCACGCCCCTGCCGGAGATGGAAGTGACCGTCTCTGCGGTGCTGAGGCCTGGAAGGCAGATGAGCTTCAAGACTTCGCCATCGGTCATGCTCTCGACCCTGGCGGCGGAGACGCCCTTTGAGAGAGCCTTTGCCTTGAGCTTTTCCCTGTCTATGCCACGGCCGTCGTCGGAGACCTCGATGACGACCCTGTCCTTCTTGACGTTGGCCCTTATGTGGACCGAGGCCGGGAGCGGCTTTCCCGCAACCTTTCTTTCGTCGGGGCCCTCGATGCCGTGGTCGACCGCGTTCCTGATGATGTGCACGAGCGGGCTTCCGAGCCCTTCGAGTATCGTCCTGTCGAGGCTTATGTCCATCCCCTCGGTGGTGAGGGCGACCTCCTTGCCGGTCTCCTTCGCGAGGTCCCTTACGACCCTGGGGAGGCCTGCCGCGAGGTCCTCAAGCGGGAGCATCCTCGCGAATATTATGGTGTCATGGAGGCTGTTGACGGACTTGCCGAGCTGGTGCACGCCGTTCTTGAATTCTACAGACCTTGAGCCGTGTGTCAAGCTCTTGAAGGATGAAAGGGTCATGAAGAGGTCGCCCACAGTTGCAAGGAGGTCGTCGAAGAGCCTGCCCTCCACTTTCATGACGCTCGAGAGCCTTAAGGAGTGCTCGCCTTCAGGCTGGGCGGCCGTCGGCGGTTGAACGGGCCTTTCGGGGCGTCCTTCAGCCGCGGACTTGAGAGAGGCGACGAGTGGGGAGATGTCGATGTCGAGCGGCTCGTCGGCCTTGACGCGTTCAAAGAGCGCCTTTGTGGCGTCCAGGCACTTGAGGAGGGCGGAAGTCACCTCTTCGGAGATGGCGATTTTCCCGGAGCGCATCTTGTCGAGCAGGTCTTCCTCGGCGTGCGACAGGAGCGCAATCGGCTCGTATCCCATCGAGGCTGACATGCCCTTTATCGAGTGGTAATGCCTGAAGAGGTTGTCGAGGACGGAGCTGTCCCCGGCGTTTTTCTCGAGAGCCAGGAGGCCGGTCTCGATACCCGAGATGTGCTCGCCCGTCTCCTGCAGGTAGAGGGTTTTATATTTTGAGACGTCCATTCAGTGTGAGAGTATGAGGATTGCTATGGCAGGTTGCTGAAAAGGCCCCATCTGCTTTGCCGTCATCGGCGCTCGTTATTGCGACGTACTGAAAGTACGCCTCACTCCTCGCTCCTCGACTCCGTGCATCTGGCTTCTTTTGAGCAACCTGGGGCATTCCCAGCTTTTTTGAAACCCGGGTAGTACGGCAAGAAAGCTGGACTCATGCCCAAGCCCGGCCTCAGATGATGCTGCTGAGGGTGTTGAGGACCTTGGATTCGGACAGAGGCTTTATTATGTAGCCTGAAGCCCCGGACCTTATGGCCTCCTCGACTATCGGCTCGTACCCGAGGGACGTGCACATTACTATCTTGAGCGGCAGCTTGAGGGCCGATATTGCCTTTGCCGCTTCGAGCCCGTTTTTGACGGGCATTACGACGTCGAGTATGACGAGGTCGGGCTTGAGCTCGGCCGCCAGGTCAAGGGCCTCCGCGCCGTTCGACGCCTCTCCGACAACGTTGTACCCGGCCCCCAGGAGTATGTCCTTGAGAGCCGTCCTGAAAAATTCCGTATCGTCCGCGATGAGCACTTTTTTAGACATGGTCTTCCGTTGTAAGTAGTCTAGTTGTTTCGTTGAAGATAGCCTGCCAGTCTATGATATCGACGGGCCCTTCGGCGGCGTATATCCTGCCGGAGGTGTACAGCCCTTTTTCGTCTGTTGTCCTGCCCTTCAGTTCTTCGTCCCAGATGAACGATACCTGGGCAGAGCCTATGTCTATGCCGAGAAGCCTTCCTTTTGAACTGAGGATTATGACCTTGTGCCCGGTCTTCGGTGCGTCGGTGAAATCTCCGAGCGCGCCGCTCAAGTCTATTACGGTCACTGGCTCGTTCCTGAAAGAGACGATGCCGGTGACGAACCCGCTCCTGCCGGGAAGGAACGGGAGCCTTTCCAGCTCTATTATGCCGGCGACGGCTTTCGTATCGAGGGCGAACCGGCCTGCGCCGAGCGTTATTACGAGCTTGTCGCCTTCCATGGTCAGAGGTTGAACCTGGCTGCCACTGCCTTGAGCTCCTTAGAGAGTTCGGAGAGCTTCTCGGAGGCGGCCATGGTCTCGTTTATCGCCGCCCCGTGCCGCTCCACGGCGGACTCGACCTTTTCGGTGCTCGAGAGGTTTTCCCTGGCGATGTTGGCCACCTGCTCGATTATCTCGACCGACTTTTCGACCTTTTCCTTCTGCTTGTGCGTCAAACCCAGTATCAGGGTGGCCTTCTCTGCAACTTCAGAGGTGTAGTTCGTGATGTCCACGAGTATCTCGCGTATCTTCCTGAGGTCGTCCCTGCCGCCCTTCAGGTTGGAGGTGCCTTCGCTGGCCGAGTAGACGACCCTTTCGACCTCGACCCTGAGCTCTTTTACGATAAGCGAGACGTCCTGGACGCTGTTGTTGGTGTTGTCCGCGAAGCGGCGCACTTCCTCGGCGACCATCGCGAAGCCCCTGCCGTGCTCTCCGGCCTTCGAGGCCTCGATGGTGGCGTTCAGGGCCAGCAGGTCGGTCTGGCGCGATATGTGGGTTATGACGTCGAGTATCTTGGGTATGTCGTTGAGCTTGTCCTTGAGGCGTATGGCGGCGAACTCAGTGTTCTCGATGCCTTTGAAGATAGTCTCCATCTTCTCCATGGCCGAGGTGGCGGTTGTCGCGCCCCTTTGGACCATCGAGTTGACCTTCTGGGAGGCGTTGGCGCTCTCAGTGACCTTGTTGGCGACTTCGTCGGCCAGTTCGGTCATGTTCTTCACGGTCGAGGAGACGTCGCCGATGTGGTTTGCCTGCTCGAGCGCGCCGTCGAATATGGCGGAGGTGCCGGAGATGACTTCTTTGGAGGTCTCGTGCCCGCGTGCGACCACGGAGGAGAATGACTCCTGCGCCTCGGAGAGGTTCGAGATCGTCGATTTGAGCTGCTCCACGAGGGCGCGAAGGCTTACTGCCATCATCGAGACCGCTTCCTCAAGGTCGGCGACTTCGTCCCTTATGATGCCCGTCTCCGGGTTGGTCCCGAGGTTGGAAGCCACCGCGAGGTCGCCTTTGCTTATCCTCTGCGCCATGGTGGTGAGCCTGTTGATGTGCCGTGAGAAGCTTCTGGTGAAAATCGAGCCCAGGATGAGGCCGATGAGGATGGCGGTAAGGAAGCTCAGCGGCTGTTTGAGCCATTCGGCAACGTCGAGCATCTCGACGAGGCCGGGGACAAAGGCCGCAGCGGCGACTACCGCTATGAACCCGAGGATGAATTTGTAGCCTACAGGTACTTTTATATTCACGTCCTGCCTTTCGTTCAAGGCTACTTTAAAAAAATGCTCTTTTTCCTGATTCTTAAGCGTCAGGGCGTAAATAAAAATGCTCACATATTGTCATATATGGCTGCGCTTTTTATTCCCGCCCTTTCCTTGACCTCAGAAAAAATATCTAATTTTTTAAAGCAGCCTTAATATATCCGGCTTATTATAGTTCTCTTTCAAATCCATTGTCAATTAAAAGACCTACAGGTATTTCGCATAAAAAACGGTTTTACTTGAGGGTGATTGTCAGAGGTGAAAAAGGTTGATGGGATGGGTACCGGCATTTTTTTTGTCTTTAACCCATACCCCGTAACAGGGCGGAGCGCTTCTCGCGGAGGAAGAGGCGAACCGGGCCGGGGCTGCGGGGAGCGAAGCGACCTCAGGGGTTCGGTTCGCGGGTGGGAGAGGCGGAAAGCGCGTAGACAATTTTTGCAGGATAGCAAAAATTGAACTTCGAGCGTGAGCGAGAAGGCCCGAAGGGTTGAGCCCCAGGGATGGGGCGAGATAGCCCTGTTACAGAGAGCGGCCGTCAGCGTTACATGGTAATTTGGCGAAAGCCTTTTTGCGCGGCAGCGGGCAAAAAGGCTTTTTAAGCAGGCAGTGTGGGTTGCGCATGTCATTTAGTTCTCACAGTCAACGAACATGGTCCTAATAATCCCCCTCGTTCCCCCTTTAGAAAAGGGGGAGGGTTTCAGAAATGCTCGAACCCCAGTTTCTTCAATTCCATCGGCTCTCCCTCCTCGCCCAGGACCGTTACGGTCTGGCCGTTTTTCCTCCGGCCGGTTATCCTGCCGACCGGCGTCATCGGGAGGCCGAGTTTTTTGGAAAGGGCCGCTATTTTCCTCAAATTTTTCTCTGGCGAGGTGAAAAGGAGTTCGTAGTCTTCCCCGCCCGTGAGTGCGAAGTCCAGCAACGGGGATTTGCCCGTCCGCTCGCCATAGGCTTTGAGCTCGTCAGATACCGGAAGCGCGCCGAGGTATATGACTGCTGACTTGCCGCTCTCGACGCACAGCCTCTTGAGGTCGAGGGCCACCCCGTCGCTTATGTCCATCATGGCTGTTGCGAGCCGCGCCTTCGCGAGTGCTTGCCCGGCTTCGAGCCTCGGCGTCGGGTCGAGGTGCCTCCTGACTGACTCCTTCCACGGCACGCGCTTCAGTGGGAGCCCTTCGCGGCTCGACAGGGCCTTGAGGCCGAGCGCCGAGCCGCCTACGGCGCCTGTTATGAAGACGAGGTCGCCTGAAGCCGCGCCCTTCCTGTAGACTACCCTTCTGGCAGGCGTTTCCCCGATGACTGTGGTTGATACCGTCATTTCGCTTCCGGCTTTCGCGGTGTTCCCGCCTGCGAGCGCGCAGCCTGACTCACGGGAGACTTCCGCCATGCCCCTGTAGAGCTCGTCTATGTATTTTTTCGGAGTGCCCGGCGTAAGCGACAATGAGACGAGGAAGAAAAGCGGCTGGCCGCCCATTGCCGCTATGTCTGAAAGCGAGATTGAAAGGGCTTTCCTGCCCAGGAGAAAGGGCGACCCTGAGCCCCTCTTGAAATGGGTGTTCTCGATGAGGATGTCGGTGGTGACCAGAAGGGCGCTGGCGCCCTTCTGCACCGAAACGCTTGTATCGTCGCCTATGCCCTTGAGGAGGCGGCTGTGCCTGCCGCCGAACCTTTCGGCAAGGCTTTTAATGAGGTTGTCTTCCCCGAGCTTCTCGACGAGCATGCGCGGCCTTTCAGGGCCTCGCGTGCTTGCGGCCCGTCGCTTTCGACTTCACCTTGCTCGACGGCTTGGGCGTCGGGAGCTTGTGCTTCTTGAAGATGACCTTCAGGACGTCGTCCATGTGCTTGACGAATATGAAGTTGAGCTTCTTTCTTATGTCCTTGGGGATGTCCTCTATGTCCTTCCTGTTCCTGTCCGGGAGGATTATGTTCGTTATCTTGGCCCTGAGGGCGGCCAAACACTTCTCCTTCACTCCGCCTATGGGAAGGACGCGTCCGCGGAGCGTTATCTCTCCGGTCATCGCGACGTCCTTGTCGACAGGCGTCTGCGTGAGCGCGGAGATGAGAGAGGCCGCCATGGTTATGCCAGCCGAAGGGCCGTCTTTCGGGATGGCCCCCGAGGGCACGTGGATGTGTATGTCGAGGTCCTTGTAGAAGTCAGGCTTGAGCTTGAAGAGGTCGGCCCTCGACCTGGCGTACGAGAGCGCCGCGTGGGCCGATTCCTTCATGACGTCGCCGAGGTGCCCGGTAAGCGTGAGCTGCCCCTTGCCGTTCATTATGGTCGCCTCTATGTAGAGGATCTCTCCGCCGACGGGCGTCCAGGCCAGTCCCGTCGCCACGCCTACCTCGTCGACCTCCTGCTCGGCTTCCGCTATGAACTTGGGTATGCCCAGGAACTCCTGGACGACCTTGGGGTTCACGTTGGTGATGGCCGTCCTGCCGGAGGCGACCTTCTTGGCCACTTTCCTGCATATGGCCGCTATCTCCCTTTCGAGGTTTCTGAGGCCCGCTTCCCTCGTGTACTGGGAGATTATCTTCTTTACCGCCTCGTCCTGCATGGTGATGAGCTTTTTGGAGAGTCCGTGCTCCTTCACCTGCCTGGGGAGGATGAACTTCTTGGCTATCTCGAGCTTTTCCTCCTCGGTGTAGCCAGGGAGGTTTATGAGCTCCATCCTGTCGAGCAGCGGCTCGGGGATGGGGTCAGCCATGTTGGCGGTCGTTATGAACATGACCTTCGAGAGGTCGAAGGGCAAATTAAGGTAATGGTCGCTGAAGGCGTAGTTCTGCTCGGGGTCCAGTACCTCTAGGAGCGCGCTCGAGGGGTCTCCCCTGAAGTCCATGCCTATCTTGTCTATCTCGTCCATCATGAAGACCGGGTTGTTGGTCCCGGCCTGCTTTATGCCCTGTATTATGCGCCCGGGAAGGGCCCCGACGTAGGTGCGCCTGTGGCCCCTTATCTCGGCTTCGTCCTTTATGCCGCCCAGGGAGATACGCACGAAGTTCCTGCCCATCGCCTTCGCGATCGAGCGGCCGAGCGAGGTCTTGCCGACGCCAGGGGGGCCCACGAAGCACAGTATCGGCCCCTTTGTCTTGGGCTGGAGCTTTCTTACCGCGAGATATTCGAGGATCCGTTCCTTGACCTTCTCGAGGTTGTAGTGGTCGGTGTCGAGCACCTTCCTGGCTTTTTCAATGTCTATCTGGTCTTTGGTCTGCTTTGCCCAGGGCAGGTCCACGAGCCACTCGAGGTAAGTGCGTATGAGAGCGGCCTCGGCCGCGTCCGGGTGCATCATCTCGAGCCTGTCGACCTGCTTCATCGCCTCCTTCTCGACGTCGGGGGGCATCTTGGACTTCTTTATCTTGTCCCTGAACTCGTCGAGCTCCTCGGAGGGCTCTTCCATGTCGCCGAGCTCGTTCTTTATGGCCCTCATCTGCTCGCGGAGGTAGTACTCCCGCTGGGTCTTGTCCATCTCCTCTTTTGCCTGGGACTGGATCTTGACCTGCATCTGGGCGACCTGGAGCTCTTTAATGAGGTAGTCGTTGACCTTCTCGAGCCGCTTTATGGGGTCGAGAGTCTCCAGGACCGACTGCGCTTCGTCTATCTTAAGGCCGAGGTTTGCTGCGACGAGGTCGGCCATCCGGCCCGGGTCGACGATGTTATCGAGGACCATCATGACTTCCTGGAACACGACCTTGCCGAGGGAGGCGAGCTTCTCGAGCTGCTCCCTGACGTTGCGCATCAAGGCCTCTATCTCGACCGGCACGGGCTCTACCGCCGGTTCCTTTATCTTGTCTATGGCAACGGTGTACGAGGGCCTGGTCTGCGTGAAGTCCTTAATCTGGGCGCGGCTCAGGCCCTGGACGAGTATCTTCACCCTGCCGTCCGGGAGCTTGAGCATGCGCATTATCATGCAGACGGTCCCTGTCCTGTAGAGGTCCTCGGGGTCCGGGTCTTCCTTTGTTATGTCCTTCTGCGTGGCCGTGAAGACGAGCCTGTCTTTGGTGAGGGCTGAGTCGACCGCGTTGATGGACCGTTCCCTGCCCACAAAAAGAGGCACTATCATGAAGGGGAATATCACGACATCCCGCACCGGCAGCAGCGGCAGGGCGTCGGGTATCTCCAGCTGTTCCTCTTCTCTTCTTCCTTCTTCTGCCATGAACACTTCCTCTCTTTATTGCCCTGAAAAGGCCGGGCGCCGGGAATTTTTACGGAAAAGCCGCCTTTTACTGACTCAGGCCGACTCTATTGATACTTTCTGCCTGCTGTTGCGCTTGTCCTCGACCCTGGGCATGACGATGGTAAGGACGCCGCTTGAGTAGTTGGCCTTTATCTTCGCCGTGTCCACCGGGTAGGGCAGCTCCACCGCCCTGAAAAGCCTCCCGAAGGACCTTTCCATGCAGACGTAGTTTATCTTGTCCTCTTCGAAGCACTCGAGCTTCACTGCCTTGATGGTCAGGGTGTTCTTGTAGAGCGTTATGTCTATGTCTTCTTTGTTGACGCCCGGCAGCTCTACCTCTATGATGAGGTCGGCCGGGGTGGTGAACATGTCCAGGGCGGGCACGTGCGTTATCGGTTCAGGGGCCAGAAGGCCCGCCTCGTCTCCAAGGCATTCGAAAAGGAACTGGTTGAGGTTCTCTATCCTGATGGGCGACTCGGAGGCTTTCCTCGATATCTTTGCCATAAGGGCTGCTACCTCGAAAACGGTCTTAGAGTTTTATGTCCCTGAGGAACTTCCTCAAGTCGTTCTTCAGGTCGGGGCGCTTCAAGGCCAAAGAGACGTTGGCCTTCAGGAACCCGAGCTTGTCTCCAGCGTCGTACCGCGTGCCCTCGAACTCGAAGGCGAAGATGTCCTGCGTGTGTATCAGTATCCTCAAGGCGTCGGTGAGCTGTATCTCCCCGCCTTTTCCGGGCTTCGTGTCCTCTAGCGCGTTGAATATGCCAGGCGTCAGTATGTACCTGCCTATTATGGCGAGGTCGGACGGCGGGTTGGACTTCGGTTTTTCCACGAGGTCCAAAACCTTGTAGACGCCCGGGGCGACCTTCTTGCCTTTGATGACACCGTACAGGTGGGCCTGGCTCTTCGGGACCTTCTGCACCGCGAGTATGGACGTGCCGTACCTTTTGAAGACTTCGACCATCTGCTTCATGGCCGGGGTCTGTGAATCAATTATATCGTCGCTCAGGAAAACCGCAAACGGTTCGTTATTTATGAGGTTTCTCGTGATGCCTATGGCGTGCCCGAGCCCGAGCGGCTTTTTCTGCCTCGTGTAGGCGAAATGGACCATGCCCGAGACGTTCTCTATCATCTTGAGGAGTTCTGTCTTGTCCCTCTCGCGAAGGAGCATCTCGAGCTCGAAGGAGGTGTCGAAATGGTCCTCTATGGCTGTCTTCCCCATGCCGGTCACGATTATTATCTCGGAAAGGCCCGACGACTTGGCTTCCTCGACGGCGTACTGGATGAGTGGCTTGTCCACAAGGGGCAGCATCTCCTTGGGGATTGCCTTGGTGGCCGGAAGGAACCTCGTGCCGAAGCCAGCGGCCGGGAAAACGGCTTTCTTTATCTTCATGCTCCCTTTTGCGTCCTTTCCTGATGTGTTGTCCGGGTCCGGGAGAAAGGACTTATTATATCTGAATTATCAGTATAACGCTATCGCTGGCGGTCGTGTAAAGATTTTAAGGAATTCGGGCTTATACCAGGGTGGATAATAATAAGTTTTACCTTATAAGTCAAGTAAGGCGGGTCAGGAAAGCGGCGTCAGGCCGGCGTATTTAATGGCGAGTTTCTTTACCCCCGCGTCCTTGAAGTTGACGGTGACTTTCAGCTCCTGGCCCGCCCCGCTCCGTTCGCGTATTATGCCGACCCCGAAGCTCGGGTGGGTCACTTTCATGCCGACCCTCCAGGGCTGGGCGCCGTCCGTGTGCGCCTCGGACGGGTCGATGTCATGCTGGCCGCCTTCGGGTATGTAATGGACCTCGTCGGGGGCTGTGAAGACGGTCTTCCTTACAAACTTCGGCTCTTCGTTGGCAAGCTCCAGGTGCTCCGGGTCTATCTCGTCTATGAACCTCGACCTTACCTGGTACCTGGACTCTCCGTAGACGTTCCTGGCTTTGGCCGAGAAGAGGTAGAGCTCTTCTCTTGCCCTGGTCATGCCTACGTAGCAGAGGCGTCTTTCCTCTTCGAGCTGCTCCGGGTCGTCGGCGCTCCTGGAGTGCGGGAAAAGCCCCTCTTCCATGCCGACGAGGAAGACGGCCTTGAACTCGAGCCCCTTGGCCGAATGGAGGGTCATGAGGGTGAGTCTGTCGGATTTTTCCTCGTAGTTGTCGATGTCGCTTATGAGCGCGACGCTGTCGAGGAAATCGGAGAGCGCCGCCCCGGGGTTCGCCGCTTCGAAGTCCTTTATGGCGGAGATGAACTCGAAGAGGTTCTCGACCCGCTCGGTCGCTTCTTCCGTGTTCTCCTCCTGCCACATCATCATGTACCCGGCGTCCTCGAGGAGGCGCAAGGCCAGCTCGTGGAGGGCCATCTTGCCCATGTGCACCCGGAAAGAGTCGTACGCCTCGATAAAATCCCGCACCCTGGTCTTGGCGAGGAGGTTCCTGTCCTGGGCCTCCCTGAAGGCCTCGAGCAGCGGTATGCTCAGGTCGTTGCTTATTGAGAGGACCTTGTCCATCGTGGCCTTGCCTATGCCGCGGGGCGGCTTGTTGACGATCCTCTGGAGGCTTATGGAGTCGTTGGGGTTGGAGATTATGCGCAAATAAGCGAGCGCGTCCTTTATCTCCATCCTGTCGTAGAACCTGACGCCGCCGACGATTGTGTAGGGGATGCCCTCCCTTATGAGCAATTCCTCGAATACCCTGGACTGCGCGTTGGTCCTGTAGAAGACGGCGCAGTCCTTGTACGAAAGCGGCGTCTCGGAGAGCCTCGAACGGAGCTTTCTTACCACCGCCCGCGCTTCGTCGTACTCGTCCCTGGCCTCCTCGTGCACCAGCGGGCGGCCCTTTTGGTTTTCGGTCCACAGGGTCTTTTTCAGGCGCTTTGCGTTGCGCTCAATCACCGAGTTGGCGGCTGCGAGTATGTGCGCGGTCGAGCGGTAGTTCTGCTCGAGCCGGAGGACCGTGGCGTCAGGGTAGTCTTTCTCGAAGTCGAGGATGTTCGATATGTCGGCCCCGCGCCACGCGTATATCGACTGGTCGGGGTCGCCGACCGCGAGGAGGTTTCTGGAGCCAGAAGCGAGCATGCCCGTGAGGGTGTACTGCGCCTTGTTCGTGTCCTGGTATTCGTCGACAAGGAGGTACTGGAAGTGGTTTTTGTAGCGCTCGAGCACGTTAGGGTGCTGGCGCATGAGGTTTATCGGTTCGCAGATGAGGTCGCCGAAGTCGAGGCATCCCATCTCGCGGAGTTTCTTCTGGTAGAGGGAGTAGACCTTCGAGACGCGCTCGGCGATGAAGTCGTCGACGAGCTTGGCGTACTCCGCTGGCCCGACGTTCTCGTTTTTCGCCTGGTTTATACGGGCGAGCATCGCCTTCGGCGTCGTCGTCTTTTCGTTCAGCTTGAGGTCGGCCATGACCTGCTTTATGAGGGAGAGCTGGTCGTCGTCGTTGTAGACGGTAAGGTCGCCCTGGAGGCCCAATACCCTGGACTCCCTCCTCAACAGCCTGAGCCCCAGCGAATGGAATGTGCCGAGCCAGAGGGACCTGGAGGAGGGGCCGATGAGGTGGGCGAGCCTCTCCCTCATCTCTCCGGCGGCCTTGTTCGTGAAGGTCACGGCGAGTATCGACTCGGGCGCTATGCCTAGCTTTTGCACCAGATAGGCTATCCTGGCGGTGAGGACGCGGGTCTTTCCGCTCCCGGCACCGGCAAGGATGAGAAGCGGCCCGTCGCCGAAGGTGACGGCTTCCATCTGGGTCGGGTTGAGTGATTTCAAAAAAGGCATAAGTTGTCGGCAAGGCCGCCGGAAAACCCATCAGGGACGGGATTCCCGGCGGTCTGAGTAAGGTTATTTTTACGCAAACAGTAGAAAGTCTACCCTATTTTTTAACACGAAACGGGGGGCCGGGGCAATGGGGGAAGTTGACATTCATAGGGAATGTTCTTGTATTGTTTTTAACCATACACCGTAACAGGGCGGAGCGCGCCTAAGGGAGGAAGAGGCGAACCGAGCCGAGGCTGCGGGAGCGAAGCGACCTCAGGGGCGAGGTTCGCGGGTGGGAGAGGAAGAAAGCGCGTAGAGCCCTGTTACAGAGAGCGGCGGCAGCCGTGTTACATGGTTTTTTGGTGAGAATACATTAGCGCGGCAGCGCCCAAAAACTTCTTCCAAGAGTACTCCGTATTCTAAAGGATGATAGGATTACCATGTTTACTTCCCCAACTCTTCCAGCACCTCGTCGACGTGCCCAGCTACTTTCACGTTCCGCCAGGCTTTTTTGACCACTCCCTTTTCATCTATGAGGAAGGTAGACCTTATTATCCCCATCGACTTCTTCCCGTACATGGTCTTCTCCCCGTACGTCCCGTATGCAAGGGCGGTCTTCCTGTCTTCGTCGGAAAGGAGCGGGTAGGGAATAGAGTGTTTTTCCCTGAACTTTCTGTGAGAGTCAATTGAATCAGGGCTCACCCCGGCAACGACCGCGCCCTTCAGCAGCCTTGCCATGTTGTCCCTGAAGTCGCAGGCCTCCTGCGTGCAACCGGGCGTGTTGTCCTTCGGGTAGAAGTAAAGGACAAGCTTTCTGCCCTTGAAGTCCTTGAGGGAGTAGGTCTTCTCGCCCCCTTTTTCATCTATGCCGGGCAACGTGAAATCGACCGCGCTCTTCCCTTCGGTTACCATCGGGCTTCTCCTGCGAAAATTTTGAAAGGATCTTATCAGAATACGGAAGGTTTGTCTTGAAAGGGTCAGGCTTTGACCATCATGTAGACCATCTCGGACTCGACGCCGACATTTACGATGGCGTGCTCCTCGCCGGGCTCGACTATGAGGCACGAGCCTGCTGAAATGGCTACGGGCTTGCCGTTCACGTTGAATACGATGGAGCCTCGGACGCAGTAGAAGACTTCGGATGAGTCCTTGTGGGAATGGTTCGACGCCGTGGAGCCCGGCTTCAGGACTATCTGGCTTATGTGGGCGATGCAGCCGACCCCTTCCGGCACGAGGAGCTTTTTTTTGAGCCCCATGTCGTGGGATACAGGCTTTTCTTCAGCTTTTTCAAGAGTATGGAGTTTCATCGGATCGTCGGCATGAGCCCTGTGCCTGTATTGTCTGTCACGCGCACCGGGGTTGAAGAAAATATCCCTGTGCCGTCCCCGAGCTGGCCAGAGGAGTTCCTTCCCCAGCACCGTATCTCGCCGTTGAAGAGCCGGGCGCATGAATGGAACTGTCCGGCTGCTACCTCGACGGCTGAAGAGATGCCGCTGACCCCAACCGGCACTACGGTGGATGTGGCCGAGGCGTTCGGGTCGGGAGGGAAGAAACCGAAGAAGTTCCCGTTGCCGAGCTGGCCGTCGAAGTTCTCGCCCCAGCACCTTATGGTGTTGTTGGTAAGCGCCGCGCAGGAATGGGCGAACCCTGCCGCCACCCCCGAAGGGGTATTTATGCCAGCCACGAACTGAGCGTCAGGGAAGCTTGTTATGGCAGGCGAGGGGAAGATGGCCGGGACCCATGAGCGGGCGAGCTGGCCGTTGACGTCGCTGCCCCAGCACTTTACCCCTGAGGGCGAGGTCACTACCGCGCAGTTATGGTTGGCCCCGGCTGATATCGAAACGGCGGTTGTCATGTTAGACACGGCGACCGGGAAGTTTCTGGAGGCCGCTAATATACCGGTGTTGCCGAGCTGGTTCTGGACGTTCGAGCCCCAGCACTCAACTGTAAAGTCGAGGAGTCTGGCGCACGTGTGGGCCCCTCCGGCCGCGATTTTCCCGGCGTTGGTCATACCGGAGACCGGGACAGGCAGGTTCGAGTCAATATTTGAACTGTTTCCGAGCTGGCCTTCGGTGTTCCTGCCCCAGCACCATGCCGAGCCGTCAGCGCGCACCATGCAGGTGTGGTTCCCGCCGGATGAAAGGTCAATTGCTCCGGTTATGCCCGTAGCTTGCACAGGGACGAGCGAGTCGGCGTTTGTGCCGTTCCCGAGCTGCCCTTCGACGTTGTCTCCCCAGCACCATACTGTCCCGTTGGAAAGGCGGGCGCAAGTATGCCTTGAGCCGGCCGAGACCTGGACGGCGTCGGTTATGCCTGAGACCAGCACCGCGGAAAGGGCGCTTGCCGTGGAGTTGTTGCCGAGCTGGCCGGAGGTATTGAGCCCCCAGCACTTCACGTTGCCGCTTGAGACGGCGCAGGAGTGGTTGTCTCCGGTGGAGACGGAAGATGCCGTAATTGACCCGGAGACGACGCCGTCGGGGTCGAGGGCGAGGTCCCCGCAGCCCGCGAGAGCGGCCACGATGGCCAGAAGTGAAAAAAGCGGTGTAATTTCACGGTGTTTTTGAAAACGCATGTTAACAATTATGCCGCTGAAAAAAACGTTGTCAAGGCAAGGCGCCCCTTTAGCTCCTCTATTGACATCGGCAGAGTGAACATGCTATTTTTGAAAGGGAATTTATCATCCTGGGGACCAGATGAGCAAAGGAAAGATATTAGTAGTAGACGACGACGCGTTTTTCAGGGCCCTCTGCTCGGACATATTGACGAGCGGAGATTTTTTTGTGAAGTCGGCGTCTACCGGCGCGGAAGCGCTTGAACTTGTCGATAACGAGACCTTCGATATCGTCATAACCGACCTCGTTATGCCGGTTGTGAGCGGCATGGAGGTCCTGGAGCGCACAAAACAGCACAATACTCTTACCGACGTCATCGTCGTGACCGGCCACGGCTCCATCGAGACCGCTATAGCCGCCCTCAAGGCGGGCGCGTTCGACTACATCAGGAAGCCCCTTAACGAAGACGAGCTGCTGCACACCGTGTCGAGCTGCCTCGAGAAGAAAAAGCTCCTTGAAGAGAACCAGGAGATGAGGCAATCCCTTAAGCTCTTCGAGGTGAACCGCGCGATAACGACCACCCTCGACATAAACAAGCTCTACAACCTCGCGCTTGACGCGCTTTTGCAGCTCGTGCCCGGAGAGGCCGGTATAGTGGCCTTCTACGAGAACGAGGGCAAGTCGATCGAGATAAAGGCCTCAAGGCACCTCAACACATACGACAGCGACAGGATAATGGAGGTCTTCAAGCACCGCTTCGAAAGGGACCTGAAGGGCCTTCAGAACATAAGCGTCATCGAAAAGCCCGAGCTCCCGGCAGCCGAGAACGAGACGATGCGCGACTACAACTCCTTCATGGTGGCCCCTCTCATGAAGGGAGTAACCCCCATAGGCTATCTCGTGATACTCAGCAAGGCCGGGAAGGGCGGGTATTCGCTACGCGACATAAAGAACGCCTCTTTCGTGGCGGAGCACGCCGGGGCGGCCTTCGAGAACGCGCAGAAGTATGCCGAGGCCAAGGAGATGGCCTTTATCGACTCCCTCACGAACCTGTACAACTCCAAGTACCTGGAGCTGGTCCTCGACAAGGAGATAAAAAGGGCCGACAGGCTCATGATGCCAGTCACCGTCCTTTTCCTCGACCTGGACAACTTCAAGCGCGTGAACGACAGCAACGACCACCTCGTAGGCTCGAAGATGCTAGTGGAGCTCGGAAAGATACTCCTTAAATGCGTCCGCGAAGTCGATACCGTCATTAGGTACGGAGGGGACGAGTTCGTGGTGATACTCGTTGACGCGGATTATGACGTTGCCATGAGGGTTGCCGAGAGGATAAGGGCCACGATAGAAAAGCACGAGTTCATACAGGAAGAGGGGCTCAAGCTCAAGATAACCGCTTCCATCGGCGTTGCCACCTACCCCATACACACCCGCGATAAGAAAGAGCTCCTGAAGACCGCCGACAAGGCGATGTACAGGGCAAAGGACATGTCCAGGAACACCGTCTACCTCGCGCCTGTACCCGGCCAGCCAGCAGTAAAGTAATAATAAGACAACCTGTAATTCGAGAGACCCCTTCTCCTGCAATGAGAGGGGGATTTTTTTTGCCTGTAGTTGCTTTTTGTATTGTTTTTAACCCATGCGCCGTAACATATGGAGCGCGCCTAGGGGAGGAAGGGCGAAACGCGACGGGGAAGCTGGGAGCGAAGCGACCTCGGGGGAGCGTTTCGCGGGTGGGAGAGGCGGAAAGCGCGCGAACAATTTTTGCAGGATAGCAAAAATTGAACTTCGAGCGTAAGCGAGAAGGCCCGGAGGGGCGAGCCCCAGGGATGGGGCGAGATAATATGTTACAGAGAGCGGCGGCAGCCGCGTCACACGGTATTTTGGTAGAAAATAATTTTGCGCGGCAGCGCGCGTGAGAGTAGATGAAAAGCCTTTAGAATGGGCGCAGCCCACCTTGCAAATAATCCCCCTCGCTCCCCCTTTAGAAAAGGGGGAAGAAAAACTCTGCCTATTGTGTACTCTTGTTTTCTGCGCCCAGTTAGCTTCGCACGGTGCGCCCAGGCAGGGGGCCTTATAAGGTCGTCATACGAGGCTTCCCTCTACGCACCCGCCAGCTCCAGGGCCATCTCTTTTACCTTCTTCAGGTCGAGCTTGCCTGTAGGGCTTGCTGGCAGTTCGTCGAGGCGGACGATGTTCTCTTTTTTGGGCAGCCAGAGCCGGGGAAGGCCGGTTGCCGCAAGGAGGCTCCAGGCGTCGTTCGGGGCGAGGTCGCACCGGGTGTAAAAGGCGTATATCCTCTCTCCCCTGTCCCTGTCCTCGACCGAAGTCACCGCGCAGTCGCAGCCGAGCACGCTCGCGAGCGCCTCTTCTATTTTCATGTGCGGCACCATCTCGCCGCCTATCTTGCTGAACCTCGAGACCCTGTCGAGGATGGTTATGAAACCGTCCTCCCCGACTGAGGCGATGTCCCCTGTAACGTACCAGCCGTCCCGCATGACCTTGGCGGTAGCCTCCGGGTTTTTATAGTAGCCGAGCATCAGGCTCGGCCCCTTCACAAGGAGCATCCCTCCGGTGCCGGGGGCCACGGGCCCGCCGGTCTCCTGGTCGACTACCTTGACCGAAACTCCGGGGATGGGGTGGCCCACAGTGCCGGGCCTTCGCCCCTGCTGCCTTACCGAGCCGTCCTCCACGTCATGGACGTTGACGGATATTGCAGGGCCCATCTCGGTGCAGCCGTACCCTTCGAGCAGGTCCTTGTGGAACCGGGCCTTGAACTCGCTCGCGGTCTGGCTCTTGAGCTTTTCTGCCCCTGCTATGGCGTACCTCAAGTGGCTGAAGTCGCCGGGCTGGCATTTTTTTATGTAGGCGTTGTAGAAGGTCGGCGTGCCTATGAGGAGGGTCGCCTTCCTTGTCCGGGCCAGCTCGCCAACGCCCCTGGCGTCCATCGGGTTCGGGTGGTAGACCGCCGGAAAGCCGGTAAGGAGAGGGAACCATATGGTAGCCGTATAGCCGAAAGCGTGGAAAAAAGGCAGCGTGCCTAGGATGGTGTCCTCCGGCGAGACGTGGAATATCTGCTGGAAGCCCTCTATGTTAGAGACTATGTTGTGGTGCGAGAGCATGACGCCCTTGGGCTCTCCGGTGGACCCGCTCGTGAAGATTATCGTGGCGAGCTTGTCCGGGTCTGGCCTGCCCTGGCAAAAGAGCGCCGAAAGGAGCTTCGCCGGAAGGACGAGCGAGACGGAGAGGTAAGAGAGCCACTGGAGTGTGCTTATTCCTTTCATCACGTCCTCGAGGAATACCATGCGGCTGTCGGCTTCGAAGCCGGTTTTCTCGATGAATGCCCTCGAGGTGACGATTCTGTCGGCGCCGCATTGGCTTAGGGCCGAAGATACGGCATCTTTACCGGCCGTGAAGTTGAGGTTGACCGAGGTCTTTCCGGCCATGAGGCAAGAGATGTTGGCGAGCGCGCCGCCGACGGTAGCCGGGAGCATTATCGCAGCCGTATCGGTCTTGCAGTTCTCTCCCAGCCACCTGGAGAGGGCGAAGGAAGCCGCGAGCGTCTTTATCCAGGAGAGCTTCCTGCCGGTCGAATCGGCCATGCAGAGGCTGAAGAGGCGCTTTCTCGCGGTCTTTATGAACCTCACGTGCAGGAGGTCTTCAGATACTCTCCTGTGGCCGAGGGCCTGGCTGCCGAGCTCCATCACGGCCTGTCTTACCTCGTGCGCCTTCGCGCCGACCATCGGTTCGCCGAAGGAGACTGTCACGGGGTAGGGGAAGTGCGTCGGCAGCTTCCAGAAGAACTTCAAGCCCTTGAAGCTGAATATCGACCCCCAAACCCTGTCCAGGTGGACCGGTATTATCGGGACGTCCAGGCCTTCGGCAATCCTCTCGAAGCCTTTCTTGAAGGGCAGGAGGTTGCCAGTCCTGGTTATCGCGCCCTCTGCGAATATGCAGACCATGTGGCCCGCCTTGAGCTCGTCCCTGGCGGCGGCAAGGGATTTCAAGACCTCTCTCCTGTTGCCGTCTGCTATGGGTACTGCCTTCATGAGCCTCAAGAGCCACTTGATGGACTTTATCTCGTAGAAGTACTCGTAGATCATGAACCTGATGAACCTCTGCACGCACGCGCCCACGAGGAAGGCGTCGACAAAGGACATGTGGTTGGAGACGAGGATGGCCGGGCCTTTCAACGGGACGTTCTTCTGGCCGACTATCTTTATGTTGTACAGGGTGTGCGTTAGCATCCAGAAGACGAACCGGAGGAGAAAGCCTGGGAGGGCCTTGAACATCCAGACAGTGGCCACGAGGGTCAGCACCCCGAAGCCGAGTATTATCTTGTCGGCAGCGATGTGAAAGAATTCGGTCATGAGCCAGAGCACGCCCGAGGCCAGCAGTATGCCGACTGTATTGACGAAGTTGTTGGTGGCGATTACCCTGCCTTTTTCCTCGGCGCCGCTTTTTTGCTGGAGGAGGGCGTTAAGCGGCACTATGAAAAGCCCGCCGCAGAAGCCGAGCATTATCATCGCGGCGGCCGTCCTCGGGTAGCTTTCCGGGGAGCAGGCCAGCAGTATCGAGAAAAGGCCCATGCCGATTGAGCCGAGTGGGACGAGGCCGGGTTCGACCTTGTCGCCCGAGAGCCTCCCGGCCACTATGCTCCCGACGCCTATGCCGATGGCGAGGAAGGTTATGAGTATGCCGACCCAGAAGTCGCTGAGACCCATGACCTCCTTGCCGAGAAGCAGTATGTCCATCTGGAGGAGCGAGCCCATGAACCAGAAGTAGGTTATGCCGCCGACCGTGAAAAGTAGGAGCTTCGTCCTCATTAGAGATTTGAAGCCCTGGCCTATCTCCGACCAGGGGCTCAGGCTGAACTTCTTTTTGGCCCCCGAGGACGGCACCCGCGGTATGCCGAAGCTCATGACGGTGCCGAGTACCGCAATGGCCATGAGGAATACGCCTACGAGCGGCAGGGAGCCCTTCAGCGCCGAGTACATTATGGTGCCGGCCGAGGTGCCGATTATGATGGCGAAGAAGGTGGACATCTCCAGGAGGCCGTTGGCCCTGGAGAGCTCGCTGTCGGGCAGCATCTCCGGGACTATGCCGTACTTGGCCGGGCTGAAAAAGGTGGAGTGGACCGCCATGAGGAAGAGGGTGGCGAGCATGAGCTCGATCCTTCCGGACCAGAAGGCGAAAAAGCCGACGGTCACGGCCACTATCTCGAAGGCTTTCGTGATGATGAGGACGGTCCTCTTGTTGAAGACGTCCGAGGCGTACCCGGCGTAGCCGGAGAAGATGAAAAAGGGGAGAATGAAGACCGCGCCGACCATCGAGACATAGCCGCCGCCCGAGCCGTCGGTCGCAAGGTTCACGGCTATCATGGACAGGACTATCTTGAAGACGTTGTCGTTGAACGCGCCGAGGAACTGGGTCCAGAGAAACGACTGGAAGCCCAGGGACTTCAAAAGCCCTTTGTATCCGCTCGCGGACATCTTATCGTGCTTGGGTGAGGTGTTTTCCATCAACTGTAAATCATACGGAACAGGGCGCTTCCGGGTAAGTAACCCGGGGCACAAGTGGCCTCAGATGCCGGTCACGCGTCCTTTTTCGTCGATATCTATCCTTTCGGCCAAGGGCCTCTCCGGCATGCCGGGCATTAGAAGCACGTTGCCGCAAAGGGCCACTATGTAGCCAGCGCCGACGGCGGGCCTGAGCCCAGTTACTTTTAATGTGAAGCCTTCGGGCCTTCCGAGGAGAGCAGGGTCGTCCGAGAGGGACTTCGGCGTCTTGGCCACGCATACCGGGAGGCTTCCGAAGCCGAGTTTCTCAAGATTTTCGAGCTCTTCTCTGGCCTGGCCGCTGTAAGAGGCGCCTTCGGCGCCGTACATCAATGTTGCTATGGCGTTTATCTTCTCTTCTATCGTCCTGTCGAGCGGGTAGAGAAACTTTGGGGGGACAGCCTTTTCAGAGGCGTTTATCAGCGCTTTCGCGGCTTCGATGCCGCCATGGCCGCCCTTGTCCCTCACGTCGACGGATTCGGCCGCAACGCCGAGCCCCCGTATCAGCTCGAGGGTCTCTTCCGTCTCCTTATCGGTATCTTTCTTAAACCTGTTGAGGCAGACGACAGCTGGTATGCCGAAGGCCTTGACGTTCTCGATGTGCTTCTTAAGGTTGGCCATGCCCTTTTTTACGCTCTCCATGTCAGGCGCTGAATAATCGGCTGCCCCGCCGTGGAGCCTCAAGGCGCTCAACGTCGCGACGATGAGCGCGGCCGAGGGGTAAAAGCCAGCTTGCCTGCAGAGTATGTCGAGGAACTTCTCGGCCCCGAGCTCGGTTGAAAACCCGGCCTCCGTAAGGACGTACTCCGATAGCTTCAGGGCGAGGCCCGTTGAAAGGACGCTGGAGCAGCCGATGGAGATGTTCCCGAAGGGGCCGCCGTGGATGAAGACCGGCGAGCCTTCCGTAGACTGGGCGAGGTTCGGCAAAAGCGCGTTCTTCATCAGCGCGGCCGCCGCCCCGTCGACCCCGAGCTCCGCGATTGTCACCGGACGGCCTTCGCCGCCGTAGGCTACTACCGTCCTCCTCAAGCGCTCCCGGAAGTCCGTCGGGCCGTTGCTCAAGCATAGCATGGACATTATCTCAGAAGCGGCGGAAATATGGAACTCATCCTTTCGGGGGGTCATTCCCTTGCCGGATAAGGCTATTATATCCCTCAATGCCCTGTCGTTTATGGTGGACACCCTCGGCCATATGACCTTTTCGATGCCGAGCCTGTTGCCGTGGTAGACGTGGTTGTCGATGATGGCGGAGACGAGGTTGTGCGAGGTCACGACGGCGTAGTCGTCGCCGTTGAACTGGAGGGAGAAGTCTTCCAGTGGGCCTGCCTCGGAT
>CAJPGC010000006.1 GCA_905339405.1 uncultured bacterium
ATAGCGGCACCTTTAACAATACAATTGCCACTGGAACAACTCCGGGCACCTATTACATCCGGGCTGTAGTAGACGTTTATGAAGAAATTGTGGAGACCGATGAAACGAACAACCTACAGGTGACGTCGGCCTTCAATGTGACGCAAGATGTCGATCTTAACCTGAGCGGCATTTCCGTATCTTCCACGACTGTGCCAGCCGGTTCAAATATAACGATTGGCTATACTGTACAGAACCTTGGGACAGCTGTTTCAGCAGGAACGGGTGTTCACTTCTATCGCACGACCGATCCTGTAAACGGAACAGGTTCTGTCTACCTTGGCAGCGGGTCTGTGCCGTCTCTTTCGGCAGGCGCGAGCCATAGCGGCACCTTTAACAATACTATGCCCACTGGAACAACTCCGGGCACCTATTACATCCGGGCGGTAGTAGACGTTTATGAAGAGATAGAGGAAACGGATGAGACAAATAACACCATAGTTAGCGGGGCGATATCGGTCACGGCAATAGACTTGCATCTGATCGAAGCTACTGCTCCAGCAACGAGGACCGCAGGGCACGTAATAACCGTGATTTATACAGTCCAGAACATCGGCTCAACTAATTCGAGTGGATTTGATGTGCGGTTTTATCTCACGACAGATCCGGTTAATTCTAATCCGTCCGATGTCCTTTTAGGGCAGACCACACACACCCTAAACGCGAGCGGAACACTTGAAACAGGCTACAATGTCACCTTACCGGTAAATACTGCGCCAGGGACTTATTACGTCAGAGTGATCGTTGATGCAGGAAATACTAACGCCGAGACGAACGAGAACAACAACACCGTAGTAACCGGCGCGATGTCAGTTATTGCGCAGACAATAGACATATCCATGGCCGAGGCTTCAGTGCCCGCTACCAAGACCGTTGGCCATGTATTGCCCATCGGTTACACGATGCAGAACGGCGGCACCGGCCCTTCGAGCGCGTTTACCGTGAAGTTCTATCTCACAACCGACCCTGTTAACCCGCAGCCATCCGATGTGTTGCTTGGTCAGACGAACCATACTATGAACGCGAGCGAGACTCTGGATACCGGTTACAACCCCACTTTGCCTGTAAACACGGTACCAGGGACCTACTATGTGCGCGTCATAGCGGATACCGAAAATACGAATGCAGAGACTAACGAAAACAACAATACTGCCGTAACCGGCGCGATGTCCGTCCTGGCGCAGACGATCGACATCTCAGCGGTTGAGGCGATAGTGCCAGCATCTAGGACGGCGGGGCAGTCTCTTTCAATCTACTACACGATCCAGAACGGAGGCACCGGCCCGTCGAGCGCGTTTACCGTGAAGTTCTATCTCACGACAGACCCTCTGAATCCGCAGCCATCCGACGTCCTTTTGGGGCAGACCAGCCACACATTGAACGCGAGCGAAACCCTTGAGACGGGCTACAACGCTACGGTACCTGCAAATACCGCTGGCGGGACTTATTACGTCAGAGTGATTGCGGATACTGAAAATACCAATGCCGAGACGAACGAGAACAACAATACCGCGGTTAGCGGTGCGATGTCGGTCACAAATTTAAATTCTATCGACCTAATAATGAGCGCTTTAAGCGCACAAGCAAATGCTCTGACCGGAATGAGCATGACCGTGACTAACACGGTAACAAATCAGGGTCTGGTGACCGCGAGCAGCTCAGCGGTAAAACTTTATTTGTCCACTGATACTTCTTTGGACGGCTCTGATGTATTTGTTGGAGCAAGATATTTAAGCAGCCTTGCTGGTAATGCATCCAACTCGGCGACGTCAAGCATAACAGTCTCCGTGGAAACTGCCGCGGGCACTTATTATGTAATAGCGAAAGCAGATGCGGACAATAATAATGCCGAGTCGGACGAGACGAACAACACGATGGTGAGCGGGCCCGTTTCGATAACGAGCGGCGTAGACCTTTACATGAGCGCCTTGAACGCCGCTGCAAGCGTTCAGACCGGGACCGGTTTGACCGTTACTAATACGGTGGCTAATCAGGGGGCCGGGTACGCTATCGGCTCCACACTGGGCTTTTACCTGTCGAGCGACACTGAACTCGACGGGTCTGATGCGCTCATCGGTACGCGGACTTTGAGCAGTGTTCTGTCAGGGGCGTCCAGCTCGGGAACAAACGTTTTGAGCATATCCGTGAGTACCCCGGCCGGGACATATTACATCATAGGAAAAGCCGATCATACGAACACGAACCCCGAGTCGGACGAGACGAACAACACGATGGTGAGCGGGCCAGTGTCGATCACGAGCGGCGTAGACCTTATTGTGAGTGCTTTAAATACCCCTGCGAGCGTGCAGGCCGGTACAAGTATGACTGGTGTTATTAACACGGTGACCAATCAGGGTGCCGGGTACGCTATCGGCTCCACACTGGGCTTTTACCTGTCGAGCGACACTGAACTCGACGGGTCTGATACGCTCATTGGCACGCGGACTTTGAGCAGTGTTCAGTCAGGGGCGTCCAGCTCGGGAACAAACGTTTTAAGCATCTCCGTAAGTACCCCGGCCGGGACATATTACGTCATAGGAAAAGCCGATCATACGAACACGAACCCCGAGTTGGACGAGACGAACAACACGATGGTGAGCGCAGCGGTAACGGTTACGCAATAGAGCAGAGGCTGGTTGATATGCCACTTCACAAAATATGCTGAAGTTGAAAAAAACATATAAATTGAAAAGATTTGTCCTGTTTCTAGGATTTCTTTTCACATATGTCCAGTATTCCTGGGCTGAAACCGCGTGCTCGAATGTTGCGCTCGAGATAATGCAGGAAGCAACGACCGAGCGTACGGCCTTTGATGCGAAGCTGGTGCTTACGAATAATATCCCGGACAAGGACCTTACCGGGCTGCGGGTAGATGTAACCATAAAGGATACAGACGGGAATATTCGCAACGACCTCTTTTACATGAGGGTCTCGTCGACCCGCAACATAAGCGCGGTAGACGGCACAGGGACCGTTGCGGCTGGAAGCAGCGCAGAAGTGCATTGGCTTATCATCCCCTCGGTTGGCGCGGGCGGCGATGGAGAGGGAGGGATAAAGTACTCTGTCGGCGCATCTCTTGTCTATTCGATATCCGGCAAACAGGAGATATTGTCAGTCAATCCGGACATCATCACAGTCAAGCCCATGCCGCAGATCGTGCTTGATTATTTCATGCCAAGGAATGTCATCGCTGATAACCCGTTCACGAGCCAGGTCGAGGCGCCAATCCCGTTCATACTGGGGTTGAGGGTCTTCAATAATGGTTCGGGTGAGGCCCGAAAGCTCAAGATAGATTCAGCTCAGCCAAAGATAACGGCCAATGAGCAGGGCCTTCTCGTTGATTTCAAGTTGTTGGGGGCTTCGGTTAACAACATGGCCGTTACGCCGTCCTTGACCGTAGATATGGGGGACCTCGGCAGCAAAAAGATAGCGGCAGCGAATTGGGAGATGATTTCCACCCTGACCGGCACGTTTGTCGAGTTTGACGTCTCTTTCAGCCACGCAAGCGAGCTTGGCGGTGAATTGACGTCTCTCATAACGGAAACCAACGCGCATTATCTCGTTCATCAAATCCAGGTCGATCTGCCGGGCAGGGATACTCTCCTCGACTTTCTTGCGGACACCGATGGAGACGCGGAGCATCTGCCCGATATGATCTACGAATCGGAGATTCCGGGCGGTTCAACGGATATGGCCGATTCAATCAGTTCCATACAGAGGGCCGCGCTCCTGTCGCAGCCGTCAAGGCCCACTGAGAGCTCGCCGTCAGTCGTTGTTCAGCTTCAGGACGGTATTTCCGGGTGGGTTTTTGCAAAGTTTGAAGATCCGTCAAAGGGCATGCTGGAGCTTCTTGATATAGTAAGAAACGACGGCGTGCGGCTGAATGATAATAATTTCTGGATTGAGAAGGGTGTCGATTCTGATTACCGGACAACAAATACGGCATGGATAGTCGATTATCTGGAAGAGGCGGCTGCGTCTACGGCATATACCATGAACTTCAGCCAGCCCGCTGCAGACGTCAACCCGCCTGTCACTAATATCAATTTTGACGGTCCCTCAATCGGCACAAGCCCGGTATTCATAGACCCATCAACCAAGATCTTTTTTACTGCCCTGGACAATGACGGCGGGAGCGGTGTTGACGGGATTTTCAAAAAACACGTTGGAAATGACCAGGATTTTGTGGCTGCATATCCTTTTTTGATAGATGTCCCTGGTACCCATACAATCGATTATTACAGTTCTGACAGGGCAGGGAATACTGAGGCTTCGAACTCCGCCACTATAATAATAGACAGTTCGTCTCCGGTTATAAGCTCTTTCCAATCCGTTCCTGCCACTTTTATGCCGCACGCGCCAAATGGAGTGTCCGTCGCGAAGGAGACATCTTTTGTTGCGAGCGTTTCAGATAGCGTGGGGTCACTACCGTTCACTATTGAAATCGCGAATTCGAACGACTTTAGCGCCGGAAGTATCGTAAAGACGCTTGTCGACAGCCTTGAGAGCGGCCTTGAATCGAGGACCGGGTGGGATGGAAAAAATAACAGCGGCAGCCTTGTACCCTCCGGAACATATTACGCGAAGTTGACGGTTACAGACGGTCTCGGCAACGCTTCCGCAGGCCATAGTTCGAGCGCCGTGACTACGGTTGTTGTGGCAGACTGGTTTTCAGGTACGCCTTTGGACCCAAACCTCTCGGGTGAACAGATGTACCCTGATATTTCAATAACGCACGCGGTATGGCAGGACAACCGTAACGGCAACTGGGATGTATATAGTAAAGGACTCTCGGGCGGTGCGGGGCAGCAGCTGACCGTTAACACCGCTGACCAGATTCGCCCTCAGATAGACGGTAATACTATAGTCTGGCAGGACCTGAGGAACGGCAATTGGGATATATACGGATACGATACCGCGACTGGCCAGGAACTGGTTATTTATACTGGTGCCGGAAACCAGGAAAGACCCAGCATTGCAGGTGATTGGGCGGCCTGGCAGGACAGCTCAGGCGGGAACTGGGACATATACGCTAAAAACCTGGCGACCGGCGAGGTGCTTCAGGTTACTCAGCATGAAAGGGACCAGATAAACCCGTCAGTGACCGGCGGCGCGTTGTACTGGGAAGACTACAGGCACGGACTGGGTGAAATTTATAAGTACGACCTTATCTCAAGGATTGAAACCAGGGTGACCGTGAGCCAGGCAAACCAGACGACGCCGGCTGCAGCCGGTTCCTTAATCGTCTGGACGGACCAAAGAAATGCCGGAAGCGGCAAGGACATCTATCTTTACGACACCTCGGCTGGCGAGCGCAGGATCACTTACGGAGATTGGGACGAACGGGGTCCGCGCCTTCATGGCAACATGCTGGTTTATGTGGATGATGAATCCGGCAGCAGCAACCCGGACATCTCATTCTATGATTTGAGCGCCGGTTATGGCGGTAAACTTATCGCCAGCCCATCGGTACAGGATGAACCCGCGCTCGCGGCTGATTATCTTTTGTGGCAAGACGACAGGGACGGTGTTTATCAGATATACGGGGCGGCCCTTAGCATCGCGCCATCAAACATAAGCGTTGAATACAGGCCTGGGTTCAACCTTGTCGCAGCAGGAGAAAAGCTTGCTCAGGATTACGCCACTGCATCAGCCCTTCTTAATGAATATGGGCAAATTGAGAAACTGATTGCCTTCAGCAATGCTCATGGAATGTACCTGGAAGCTGTAAGAGCAGGCGATGACTTCAATATTCAGCAGGGGATGGCACTGGCCGTTTACGCAACTACCGCCGGAAAGCTTGATGTGGCAGCGAGCGGCGAATCCGTTCAATACACCTTGCTTCCTGGCGAGAACCAAATCGGGCTGCTGACAATCCCGGCGGCTTACAGCGCCTATGCGCTTGTAAATTCCATAGGGCTGGATAACGTCAGGAGCCTGAGGCGCTTTGACGCTGTTACCGGAAGGTGGCAGACGGTTGCGGTCCGCGAAAAGGAAGGGGTGAAGGAGATTGCTGGCGTCAACTTTACCATTATTCCCGGTGATGGCCTGATAATCAACATGTCAAACAGGGTTGACGGGTGGAAACCTTGAAAAAAAATATCCTGTCTGCGGTTTTGCCGATAATTATGGCTCTCTTTTCGGCTGATGCATTCTCGGCTGAGGCAGTGAGCATAAAACCCGACAGGGCGCGTATGCTGCTGAAAGAGAGTTCCGCGATATGGCTTGTTGACATCAGAAATCCAGATAATTTCTCTTCCGGCCATATAGAAGGGTCTCTGAATATTCCAGCTGAACTGCTCGAGATTAAACAGTTCCCAAAAGGTAAAAGGCTTGTTTTAATCGACGACAGCATGGGACAGGCGGCAGCTAACAAAAGCGCGCGTTTTCTTTCGTCAAAAGGCATTCAGACTTCAGTGCTGGAGGGAGGCATCCGGCAGTGGAAGCGCGAGGGCTTCCTCTTGACAGGAGAGTTGCCGGTTATCAGCGCGGTGACGGCACTGGAACTGAGAGATGCTTTAGCGGCAAAAATCGAGTTCAAGATACTTGATTTGAGAGACGAGGAGGAGTTTTTAAATGGCTCTCTTCCCGGGGCAAACATGGTCAAGGGAGCGGACATTGCCGAGCGGGTCACGGCCCTTAAAAAAATGATTGAAATACAAAACACCCCTAGCCTCAATGGCTCTCAGAAAGTAAGCCCGGCCATACTCATTCTACCCAAGGGACAAAACGTCCGTTTGCTCGAAGAGAATATAAGGACGGAAAGTGTAGAGGTCAGATATTTGCTTGGCGGTTTCGAGGCATGGGGCGCGTCTTTTAACGGAAAAGAAAAGAAAACAATCGGCAGTTGTCCATACTGCACGACTAAAACCCAAATCAGTAGATAACAGATGCTAAAACGATTGCAAATTTTAAGATGGGCAATTCTTCTTGTTCTTATCGTCGCTAATGATTCCGGCGCTTTGCCTGCCATGACCGGCGTGAGGGTCACTGACGTCACCGCTTCGTCTTTCGCCGTGGTCTGGATGACTGACGCCGAAGGCGAACCGTCCATTGACGTATTCCTGGACTCTCAGATGACCAGCGCCGTAAATGGCGTAAACAAAATACCCATGGCCGGCACGGCTGTCACAAAAACGGCGGCGCTCAGCAAAGGCAATATCAGAGTCATGGTCACAGGCCTTCAGCCAGGCACCTCCTATTACGTCAGAGCGCTTATGCCTGACCCCGTGAGCCCAGCCGTTATTTCGTATTCGCCCCTCATTGAGGTGGTTACCGCGGCAAAAACCTTGCCCTATAAAGAGTCAGACGGCGTCAGGACAAGTCTTGCGAACGACCTGATTGCGTTCACCACGTTCACTCAAAACCCAGGCCAGGACAATGGCTCCGGAGAATTGGTTATTCTGGAGCTGCCCGGTTCCAGATATCCGCTCAGCGCTTACGTGGGAGAGGGGGCGCAGGCTCCGGAAGTTATTTTTGACTTGAATAACCTGTACGGAGCGGACGGCTTGAGCGCCGATATTGCAGGCGGAGACAGAATAACTTTGACCGTATATAAAGGCGGCTTCGCTTATTCCGTCCTATATTACCGAAGGCTGGGTTCGAACACCGGGACTTCGGGTGTCGCAGAACCCTTAAAGGGGTTTTTCGCCGACGTAAACATGGACGGCAGCGTAGATGATGGCGATTTCGAGCTGTTCAGGGCCCAATACGGTTTTGCGTCTTCAGATGCAGGGTTTAACCCTGATTTTGATTTTGTCCAAGACCAATCAGGCATTATCGACGTAAAGGACTTTTCGAGGTTTTCAATCCAATATGGGAAGCAGGGACTGTGATATCCGTGAGGGCCTATGTTGACTAAAGCATTTAAAAACACGGTGAGGATTTCAGCGGCTCTCTTGTTTATTGCCGCGCAAGCCCATGCTGCATCGATTACTGTCGTCCCATCAGATACGAGCGTTGCGCCCGGCGAGAGCTTTTACTTCGATATCGTCGCTGAAGATGTTCCGGCCGAGGGGTTGAGCGCGTTCAAGCTGAAAGTAGAGTTGATTTCAGCAGGCGCGGACGTCGTTTCTGTCGCTGACATTTCACAGGCGCTACCTGGCAACATCTCGGTATCATCACCGCTTCTTACAGGTCCTGCAACGTCAACGCGTTCTGGCCTGGGCGATTTTTTTCTGGGCGGTACGGGCGCAAACGGCATACTCTCGGTCAATAACCAGGACTTCGCATCCGGGTCTGCAATCTTTACCTTCGGGCATACCGACGGGTACATCCCGGTAACAGGGACTGGAACAATTGTCAGGTTGCATTTGAAAGCCGGCGCGCTTACGTCCGCGGACAGTATAAGCGTCAGTTTGCCCGAGGCCATGCTGTTTGTAAACGGCACAGAGCACCCTGTCTCTACTGTGACAGGCGCCGTTGTCGAGCTCAGTTGCTTTTCTATTGTTCCGGACCTGGCTGGCCTGTATAAGGCCGAGGCGCAAAGCCTGATACAGAACGCAAATCTAACTACCGGCAGCGTCTACGAAATCGATAACTGGGGAGGAGCCTATCAGCTTGGAAGGGTGCTGACTCAGGCGCCTGCTCCAGGGAGCAGGACCTCATGCGGCAGCACCGTCGATCTTGCGGTGAACAACGCCCCCCTTGACGCCGTTCAGGGCCAGGTATCGGACAAGCCAGGCGATGATACCGGAAAGGTCTTGATTACATGGCAACCTTCAGCATCTACTGATATCGCGGGATACAGGTTTTTCTCTGGCGAGACTCTGCTGCAGGAAATCAAAAACCCCGGCGCTATCGCCGCTGAAGTGGGTGGGCTGCAGGTGAGCCAGCCGTCCCAGGTGAAGATGACCTCTTTCGACGTGTTTGGCAATCAGAGTTCAGGCGCATTCCTTTCGGCAACCCCTCTGGATGACGTTCCGCCTTTACTCTCTTTTTCAGGAGTTGCTGAAGGTGAGTTTTACAATATCGACGTAACGCCAATCATTAATGTAACTGAAACAAATCTGGTTTCACTTACAAGCACGCTTAACGGAGCTTCTTACAATAATGAGCCTGTTAATTCCGAGGGCAGCCATGTCCTGAGTTCATCTGCGGCTGATATCGCGGGTAATACAGCGTCAAACACTGTCAATTTTACAATTGATAAGACGTCTCCGGACGTAACCATCATTGGAGTCGCCAATGGAGGTTTTTATAATTCAGACCTTTCACCGGCCATTTCCGTCAGCGACATAAACCTGGAAGGTTCAGCTGTCACACTTAACGGTCTACCTTACCTGAATTCGGTCATCTCGTCCGAAGGTGCTTACGAGTTGAGGGCGGATGCAGTAGACAAGGCAGGTAACAACACCAGTTATGCTTACAGCTTCATTGTGGACAGGACGGCCCCTCAAAGCGGCCTCTTGCCAGGCTCACCGTCGTTTACTGACAATGGCGTCAGCTATATATCCGGACTAACAGCCCTCGCCTTGTCAGGTACGGACACAGGTGCGGCGCCATCCGGTATCGATGCTCTCGAGTACAGGTTAAATGGGGGAGCATGGTCGGCATACTCTTCACCTTTTAACATTTCCGGGCAGCCGGACGGGCTTTACCCTGTGGAGCATCGTGCCCGCGACAGGGCTGGCAATACCGGGCCTGTGAATACTGTAAACATTGCTCTCGACAATACGGCTCCTCTTTCTCAATTGTCTGTTGGGACTCCGGTTTTTAACGGTCCGAGCGGGGCTCAGTTCGCAGGTACTGCGTCAACAATATCGTTTTCTGCTGCCGACGCGTTTTCCGGCGTAAAGTCGATCGAATACATGATAGGGACCGGTCCATGGGGTGCATATGCTGCTCCCTTTGCGCTTACTGCTGAAGGTGAGAACCTGATCCGTTACAGAAGCTCCGATAATGTTGACAATCTAGAGGCTGAAAAAAGCAAGACGGTCATTCTTGACGTAACCCCGCCGGTGACAACCCTGGCCTTGTCAGGGCCGGAATTCAGTTCCGGAGCCTTGAGGTACGTCAATTCATCGACCCAAATCGCTTTTAACGCAGCCGACAACCTTGCCGGGGTGGCCTTAACCGAGTACAAGGCCGATGCCGGGGCATATGGCCCTGCCGCCACTTTCACATTGAATGACGAAGGAAGCCACCAGATAACTTTCAGAAGTAAGGACAATGTTGAAAATCAGGAAATTGAAAAAAACCAGTCCCTGGTTGTCGATAATACCCCGCCTGAAACACAGATCAGCTTGGGAGAGCCGAGGTTTACCTCCCAGGACGGACTGGTGCATGTCGACGCCTCCGGTCAATATCTCCTGGCGGCCGCTGACGCAGGTTCCGGCGTAGGCACAGTAGAATACAGAGCAAATGCCGGCAGCTGGCTGCCGAACTTACAATTCAGCCTCACTGTGGGCGTTCATGATATCGAGTATAGAAGCACGGATAAGTTGGGGAATACCGAACAACCGCACACGCTTCTTGTCTCAGTTGAGAGCGCAATGGACATTAGCAAAGCGATACCTGAGTATTCAAGGCTGCTTGTCTGGTTGAACTCCTGCGTAGTGCAGGACGGCGGCACCGGTTCATGTCTGGACCAGCAGGCTATAGAGAGCGTTCTCAACGGTGGGGAGGGCTCTTATTTCATAGTCAAGACTAAAGCGGAATTTCAGTCCGAGCTTTTGAATAACTTCTATACTGACTACCTTGTGCTCGGCGCTTCCGAGACGCTAGACGAATCAAAATCACGAGAACTCAGGGAGAGGGTATATAACGGAGCGGGGCTGGTTGTTTCACTGCTCGGGAATGCGGCTATTAACGAGACGTTCGGCATAAGTTCCATTACCGCCCTTTCAGGTACAAACCTCGGCGTAGCATTCATTCAAAGTGACGTTTATGATGCGGTCTCTTACCAGAGTGCAGGCCCTTATGTTAACGCCTCGATATCTGACGGTGAAACACTCGCATGGCTTGGCCCCAACAATGAATATCAGGGTGTGGTCAGGAAAAACTACGGGCGGGGCAAGGCCATATTCTTCGCGTTTGACCTGGGATACACGCTGAGCGGAAACCCTTCTCAGTTTGCAGGTATCCTTGGCGCTGGGTTAACGCATATTCATAGGCCCTCGGACGGTCAATATTTCCCCTACGACCTCGTACCTGTCACGATGTCGTTGACGAACAACTGGAGCCAGTTTGAGCTGAGACTGCAGGATTTTTATCCAGCCGTAGTTAAGCTGATTGACGCCTCTACAGGACAATGGATAACGGACAACCCAAAGGTTAGCACAACTCAGCTTCAGGCCGGCGAGACCAAGTTTGTTCGAATGTTCGCGCTTGTGCCTGACTCCCAGGGCGTGCATACGCTTTCTACTTCAGTGCAGTACTTGAACGGTACATGGAAGCAATATACTGATAAAAACCTTGACCTGACTGTCACAAGAAGCACAAACGCCGTTCTAAACGACAGTATAGCAATACTCGACGGCCTTTCTCTAACGGGTGCTGAAGCAACAGGTAGAGACGCGGCAAGACAGTCCATCGTGTCTGTGCGGGACAGGACCGTCGCCGGGACCGCGGAAATGGAACTGAACATATCTGACCTGCTGAACGCTGCGGATAACCTGAAGGGCATAACCTCGCTCGATCTGTCTGCCATAAGGTTCAGTGTAGACAACCTTCTCAGATACTGGGAAGAGAGAAGATATTTGGGGATTTGAAAACCTCAAATATAAATTGCCAAAATTTGAACAGGAAAGACGTAAATGGAGGGTTTTTATGAGCGGCAAAAAGATTTTGTTACCAGCACTGGCCTTGTTTTTTTCGGCTTTTCTACAAACTAGCGATGCTGAAGCTGTTTTCACGAGCGGCAGTACCGGCGCGGACGGGGCTTTTAACCC
>CAJPGC010000007.1 GCA_905339405.1 uncultured bacterium
GTACGTAATGCACGGCCGCTTCAGAGAGAGCAGGTATGGCGCTCAGGATTAAAAGCGCCAGGATGATGAATCCTTTCTTCATAGACTGCCTCCTTGCTTGTGTTGCCTTCTAAAGGGTTGCTTGATGCAAAAAGAATACAATAGTTTGTCTTTTGAAAATGTGATGCAAATCACTATATTACGTAATGTTGTTGAGATTTATTCTTATGATGGCCCGCCGTTCCGGGCGCCCCCTGTTACGAAGCGTTTTCCCGCCTCTGCCCTTGTTAAATCCAGGGTTGAGGGAAACCCTCCATCCGGTTTGCCGGAAAGTTTCAAATTGAGCCCGGGCGTGCCTGGATGTCATAGGCGGCACGGGCGCTTTAACGATCGTTTAAAAAGGACGGTCCTGTAGGCCGGGGGTCGGAATTTCCGGCCCCGGCATGCAGAAAAATTATAACAGGCTTATCCGCAGGCACAATCCAGGAGGGGAAAAAGCGGGCAGGGCAGGGGGCTTCAGCGGTTCTTGAGGAGCCTGTAGAGGGTCTTCCTGTCCACGCCCAGTATCTCGGCCGCCAGTTTCTGGTTGCCGTTGGTGTGGCGGAGGACCTTTTCTATGTACTCGATCTTCACGTCGGCGAGCGTCGGGAAATCGGGGCCGGGGGATGGCGGTTCCGCCCTTTTGAGCACCTCGGCAGGTATGTCGCTCACCAGGAGGGCCTTGTTGTTCGTGAGGGCTATCGCCCGCTCGATCGTGTTCTCGAGCTGCCTTATGTTGCCGGGCCAGTTGTACGAGGCCAGCACGTCCATCGCCTCCTTGGAGATGCAGCGCACGTCCTTTTTCGATTTCGCGACCGCCTTCCTGAAGAAATGCTCCGCCAGGAGCGGTATGTCGTCGAGGTGGTCTCTCAAGGGCGGCAGGTTTATGGTGATGACGTTGAGCCTGTAGAAGAGGTCTTCCCTGAACTCCTTCGACCTGACCATCGAGGGCAGGTGCTTGTTGGTGGCCGCGACGAACCTTACGTTTATGAAGGAGCTGGCGGTCCCTCCTATGCGGCGTATCTCGTTGGTCTGCAGGACGCGCAGGAGCTTTACCTGAAGGGATATCGGCATGTCCCCTATCTCGTCGAGGAAGCAGGTCCCGCCGTCGGCCTCCTCGAAAAGGCCCCTCTTGTCCATCAGGGCGTTCGTGAACGCGCCCTTGACGTGGCCGAAGAGCTCGCTTTCGAGGAGGTTTTCCGGGAAGGTGGCGCAGTTGACGACGACGTAAGGCATCCCCGAGCGCGGGCTTTTCTCGTGCAGCGCCCTTGCGATGAGCTCCTTGCCTGTGCCGCTTTCTCCCATTATGAGGACAGGGGCGTCGCTCGAGGCGACCATCGCGACGGTCTTGTATACCTCCAGCATCTTGGGGCTGCTGCCGATTATCGCCTTGAAGGTAAGGTCCTCGGGCGGGTGGTGTGCCAGCTGCTCCGACCTTATGACCCTGTGCTGCTCGATGCACCTTTTGACCTTCGTTTTTATCTCGTCTATCTTGAACGGCTTTACCATGTAGTCGTACGCGCCGTTCTGAATGGCGTTGATGGCCGTCTCGAACGACCCGAAGGCGGTTATGACGAACACAATGGTCTGCGGGCTCATCCTTTTGAAGGCGTCCAGCACGTCTATGCCGCTGAACTCGGGCATCTTGAGGTCGGTGATGACTATGTCGAAAAAGGAGGCCTCCCCGGCCCTTACGGCTTCAGTGCCGCTGGTGGAGACCGTGACAGAGTAGCCCTCTTTCGTCAGCACCTCCGAGAGGAGCTCCGCGGCTACTATGTCGTCGTCCACTACTAGTATCGAAGGCGATGCCATCTCAGGTTAAGCTCCTTTTGTGAATTCCGCCGGGAAAAATACGGTGAAGACGCTGCCCTCTCCGACGCGGCTCTCCACGGTTATGTGGCCGTTGAGGCTTTCAACTATCTCCTGGGTTATCGCGAGCCCCAGGCCGGTGCCCTGGCCGTAGGCCTTGGTTGTGTAAAAAGGCGTGAAGATGTGCTCCCGGAGGTTCTCCGGTATTCCGCGCCCGCTGTCCTTGACCTTTACCATGACCCACTTGCCGGTCGAAGGCACCCTCGAGGGCGCGCCTTTTTCGGCGGGCAGGACGAGCGAGGTCGATATGCTTATATGGCCGCCCTCCAGGGAGGCGTCTATGGCGTTGTCGACGATGTTCAAGAAGACCTCCTGTACGCGGCTGCTCGAGCCGTAGACCTTTGGCAGGCCCTCACGTAAGTCCCTTGACATTGTTATCTGCCTGGAAGTCGTCTCCGGGTGGACCAGCAGGAGTATGTCGCCGATAATGCGGTTGATGTCGAGCCAGTCGTAAACGTCAGGGGCCCTGGTCGTATCGAGCAGGTTCTGTATGCTGCGCGTTATCCTCTCTATCTGCGACTGCATGATGGCAAGCCTCCTGGAGGCGTCCTTTGAGAGGCCCGGCTCTTCCATGAGGAGCTGCAGGTGGCCTGATACCGAATGGAGCGGGGTGCCGAACTCGTGGGCGACTGTTGCCGCGAGCTGGCCCACTGCGGCCAGCCTCCTGGAGTGGCCGAGCTTCTTCTGTATCTCGATTATCGACTGGTTGGCGGCCCTCAAAGCCTCGTTCCTCTTGAGGAGCTCTTCCGTGGCGAGCTCTATTTTGTTCTGGAGCTCGTCGTTGTGCCTGTTTATCTGGGCCAGCAGCGCCTCTTTTTCGTCGTCGCTCTTTTTTACCGTAGAGAGCATCTCGTTGAAGTGGTGGGTGAGCCTTCCTATCTCGTCGTCAGCCGTTGGGGCCACGGTGACGGCCAGGTCTCCTTTTTTGACCCGGGAGATGGCCGCAAGGAGGTTCTGTATGGGCCTGTTCACGAGGTGGTCCATGGAGATGATGAGCACCGCGGCGACGCTCAGCAGCGAGACGGCCGCCACCAGGAGGTTGGCTTTTCTTTTACCGCTCATCGTCCTGAAGAACTCTTCGTGCGAGACCTTGAACTCGGTTATGCCGAATACCGGCCCGTTGCGGCGGAGGGGGGCCACGAAGTTGACGTAGTTTTGCCCGTCTTTGAGCTCGAAGTCCATGACGACCTCTCCGCCCTTTGCGGCCTCAATGTCCGTTTCTTCAAGGGGTTTCAGCTCTATCGTGGCCTTTGACTTGCTTATGACGGGCGAGAGGCTGCCGTCGGGTTTGAAAACGTGGGTGTCGACGCGCAGCAGGTGGGAGCTCAGGAAAAGGAGCTCGTCGAAATGCTCTTCAAGCTCCCCGGCATTCCAACTCTTCCCGTCATGGGGTATGTAGGATTCTATCTGGCGGGCTATCTTTGAGGCGTCTTCTTTTAAGGCTATCTCATGGTCTCTTTCGATGGACTTGTGGCCGTAATAGGTCGAGATGAGGAAGATTGCCACCAGGGTGGATATGATCAAAAGCAGAATCTTGGTCTTTATCCTCATGTGGGGAAATCCGCCCGCTGATTTAAAGGTATGTACGATTATATACTGAAAGAGAGCTGCTTTTCCAATCTCTTTTTGCACTCTGATGGTGCAAAAAGCCCCATCGTGGTGCAAAAAGCCCCATCCACTGCTCCCGTAAGCCCATGCTTAACAGGTAAAATCCAATAAATACAAGCGAAGCGGTATCGTCATTTTTTGGCACTGTTTTTGCGTTGATAAATTCTAAGCAACCCTTAAAACCAGAGAAACCGAGTTCCAATGCCGTGCAGTTGTGCGCCTCGAGGCGGCCGTCCGTCTTGCGCGCCAGCGTATTGGTTTGCCTTGCGCAGGGCATTCAGGCTATTTTTGCGCGAAAAAGACCTGGTCCAAAGCAATAAGCAATAAAAAACTACATTGAAAGGAAAGGAAAATGTCACTAAAAGGATTCTGGAAATCAGGGCACCCGCCCACGCTGATCATGGCGCTCCTGTACTTCGACATGAGCTTCATGGTCTGGATGGTCAACGCCGCGATGGCGCCGTTCATCAGCCAGCAGTTCAACCTGTCCGCCGCCGAAAAGGGGCTCATGCTCTCCATCCCGGTCTTCGCCGGCGCGTTCTTGAGGATTCCGCTCGGCCTGGTGGCCGAGATGATAGGCAGAAAAGCCGCCGCTTTGATAGGCCTTGGAATAACGGTGTTTGCAATGTTCTACGGTTTCTATTTCGTGGCTTCCTACACCGAGGTCCTCATAATGGGCGGTCTTCTGGGCGTTGCCGGAGCCAGCTTCGCCGTGGCCCTTCCGCTTGGCGCGGGCTGGTTCCCGCCGGAGCGCCAGGGGCTGGCGATGGGCATTGCCGGGGCGGGCAACAGCGGCACTATATTCGCGGGCCTTCTTGCCCCTCCGCTGGCGCTGGCGTACGGTTGGAACACCGTCTACGGGTTTTTCGCCATACCCCTGGTCGTCGTCATGATCCTCATGTGGTTTTTCGCTAAGGAGCCGCCGGACAAGGTCGAAAGGAAGTCCATGGCCTCGTACCTCAAGGTCCTCGCTGAAAAGGACATCTGGATATTCAACATCCTCTACTGGGTCACTTTCGGCGGCTATGTCGGCTTCTCCAGCTTCATACCGACCCTGATGGCAGACCAGTACGGGGTCAGCAAGGTCTCAGCCGGCCAGTTCATGATACTCATAGGCTTCACGGCCTCGGCCGTGAGGGTCATAGGCGGCTACTGCGCCGACCGTTTCGGCGGCATAAGGGTCCTGTCCTTCATATACGTGCTGATACTCGTCGGCGCGATCGGTGCTGCCTTCCTCCCGCCGATACAGCTGTTCATACTCTTCATCGTTCTCATGAGCGCCGGAATGGGCGTTGGCAACGGCTCTGTCTTCCAGCTGCTGCCGCTGCGCTACCCGCATGCCAAGGCGATAACCTCCGGCGTCGTCGGCGAGTTCGGCGCCCTCGGCGGGGCCTTCATCCCGATGGCCATGGGCTTTTCAATGGGCACTTTCGCCACCTACTCCGGCGGCTTCATCATCTACGGCATCACGTCGGTGGTTGCCCTCGGCATACTCCTCATCGTCCAGCACAGGTGGACCACCAGCTGGGTCGGAAAAGGAGGCAAGGCGCTTTCTGCAGATGAAGCCGTGGATTAATGCTATAATCATCTGCAATGGAATACCAAAGCGTGCTTTGCATAACAGGCGACTCAGTGCCGCTTGAGAAAACGGAGCTCGAGGCCGCGAGGGTCGCCGGGATGTGCGGCTGCAGGCTCATATTGCTCCACGTCGTGGAAAAATGGCGGAATTCGGAGCTTTTAGTGACGGATTCGCCCGAATGGCAGTCCGTACTCGACAATTGGCTGGCTGAAGGCATGGAGCTCCTCGATAAAAAAGAGGAGCTCCTTCGCACGCAGGGCCTCTTCTCGATAAAAAAGCTGGTCAGGGGAGGGGAGAAGGCATCAGAGACCCTGGCGGTAGCGGCGGAGCAGAACGTGAGCATAATCGTCGCGCCGAACTACCACGGCTGGAAGGGTCTTCTTTCAAATTCGTTCACAAACGAGATAATCACCAATTCGCCTTGCCCGGTACTCTGGGTAAATGAACACACATAGCGAGCGCATTGCCCGCAGCTTTGCTGCGAGGGTCAAGCGAGCGAACAGAAATAAGATTCCTTATGTGTCGAAGCTCCCCCGCGGCTTGCCGCGGGGGAGCTTCGATAATTTATAGCCTCAAGCTCCCACTTTTGTGAAGGGCCGCCTGAAAACTCGGGCGGCCCTTTTTTTGGGGCTTGACAAATTATGTACTGTACGGTACAGTACAGAAAAAGGCGCATTATCGAGGCCGAAAAAAAACGGCGTTGAACGCCACGGGAGGTTCTCATGAACAAGACAGCCGCGAATTTCATGAAGGCCGGTGTCATTTACGCTCTGCTAGGGTTCATAATAGGGCTGGCCATGGCGGCAAGCCATGACTTCTCGTTGAGGTCGGTGCACACGCACCTGAACCTTATCGGTTGGGCGTCCATGGCCATCTTTGCCATATATTATCAGCTCGTGCCTCAGGCGTCGCGTTCTGCCCTGGCAAGGGTCCATTTCTGGCTGGCGAACATAGGCCTTGTCTTCCTTACGGTTTCGATCGCGCTTCTTTCCATGCAGGTAAGGGCGGCTGAGCCCGGCGCCGCAGCTGGGTCGATAGCGTCCGTGGGCTCGCTTCTTCTTTTCGCGTATATCGTCTTCAGGACGCCGTCGGAGGTTGAGCAAAGAAGATGAAATCAAAAAAAAGCGGGACGACGCATGGCGCCAGGAGGCGGGAGGTCATAATGGAAGCCGCCTGGGAGCTTTTCCTTGAGAAGGGCTACGAGGCCGTGAGCGTGGATGAGATAATAAGGAAGTCCGGCGGGTCGAAATCGACCGTTTACGATCTGTTCGGGAGCAAGGAGGGGCTCTTCCTCGAGCTGGTGACGTCGGTAAACGAGAGCATAATGAACGAGGCCACGATGCCTCTCGAGACCTCCGGCTACACGACGAGGGAGGCCCTGACAAGGCTGGCGGCCGCGTTGACCGGACAGATACTTACGGACAAGGCGATAGAGATATACAGGCTCTCAGTTTCGGAGGCGAAGCGTTTCCCGAGGATAGGCCAACTCTTTTTCGACTCCGGCCCGGGGCAGACCCAGCGGAACGTCGCAGGGTACATCGAAAAAGAGGCGGCCGCCGGGAGGCTCAAGGTGAAGGACGCCAGGCGGGCCGCTGAATTCTTTATCGGGATGCTGCTGATAAACGACCACCTGGCAATGTCGCTGGGCGCCGCCGGAGTCCCGTCCAAAGCGAAAACAAACGGGATAATCAAAGAGGCGGTAGATGTTTTTCTGGCCGCGTACGGGGTACAGAACAGGGGGTAGGCTTATGTTGCGCGCTCTTTCTTTTCAGATGGTGACGTTGGCCGTTGCCGGGGCCATTGTTTTGACCGCGGCAACCCTTTACGTGCAGGGCGCGTGCGCCCTGGCCGGTTAAATCTTCTTCTTAAGCCCCTCGAAGGTAAGCCGTCTTGTACAGCCGGGCGGAACTCTTTTTTTGCCTGATGAAATAGTCTTGGAGGACGGCAGCCGTTCTTTTGATTTCCGGAACACCTTGACTCTGCAACTGCTATTTTAATACAATCCCGTTTATGAACCGCATAGCCATTATCGGAGCCGGGCAGGGCGGCACCGCCCTGCTGCAGATATTCCATAAGGACCCGCTTGTAAAAATACTGAAGATCGCCGACGAGAACCCCAGGGCGCAGGGGGTGAGGCTCGCGCGCGAACTCGGCATCCCTACCACCACTGACTTCAGGAAGCTCCTGGACCTCAAGGGGCTGGACACACTCATAGACGTCACCGGGAGCCCGGACGTACACAAGGAGCTTGCGAAGCTGAACCCGCCCGGCATTGCCATAATCGGCGGCTTCGAGGCAAAGTTCATGTGGCAGCTCATAGAGGCTCAGATTAGAGGTAAGGAAGAGCTGAAAAAACATCTGGCCGAATACCAGTCGCTTTTGAGGCTCTACATGAGAGACGCGCGCCATGCGGTAATAGAAGAGCGCACCAGGATCGCTCTCGACCTGCACGACGGGCTCGTGCAGACCCTCGTCGGGCTCAACTACAAGATGGACACGCTCGAAGAGAGGGCGACCCGCTGCCCCTCGAACCCCACTCCGAAGCTCAGGGAAATCAAGAGCCAGCTCAAGAAGGCCATAGAGGAGACCCGGTACATAGTCTTCAACCTCAAGCCCATATACTTCGAAAAGATGGATTTGATGCCGGCGCTGCGCAGCTATCTCAAGAGTTACGAGAAGGAATCAGGCATCGCAACTACCAGCAAGATAGTAGGCGAGGAGGCCCGCATACCTGCAAGGGCCAAGGTCTTCCTCTTCAGGATAGTCCAGGAATCTTTGTCAAACGTCAAGAGGCACGCCAAGGCCGAGCACGCCCATGTGGAGATACACGTGAAGGCAAAAGACCTGTTCGTCGAGATAGGGGACGACGGGGTCGGGTTTGACATCTCCGGCCTGGAGAACGACCCGGAGAGGTGGGCGTCCTTCGGCGTAAGGGGCATCGAGGAGAGGGCGAAGCTCCTTGGCGGAGAGGCCCTTATTGAGTCTCTCCCCGGCAAGGGGACGACCGTGAAAGTCACTTTGCCCCTTGAAGACAGGGAAGATGTGTTGTACAAACTTAAGCCCAAGCGCATCACGAAGAAAAAGAAGGCGGGAACGAATGCCTAATACCGTCGCGAAGAAAATACGGGTCCTCATTGCCGACGACCATCAAGTCGTCCGCGAAGGGCTGACCTCCGTCCTTGAGAGCAAGGGCGACATCGAGGTCGTCGGCCTTGCCGCCGACGGAAAAGAGGCCGTGTGCAAGGCCAGGGAGCTTTCCCCCGACGTCATCATAATGGACATAAGCATGCCCAACATGAATGGCGTTGAGGCGACGCGCCAGATAAAGAAGGAGAGCCCCCAGATCGGGGTCGTGGTGCTGACGATGTACGGCGACGAGGAGTATATATTCGACCTCGTGCGGGCCGGGGCCGCAGGGTATCTTTTGAAGGACGCCGACTCGGCCCAGATAGCAAAGGCCATAAGGGCGGTATCAAAAGGCGAATCGATGATACACCCCTCGATTGCCGCCAAGATATTGAACGAGTTCTCCAACCTTTCCTCCGGCAAGGCACCCAAGAGCGCGAAGGCTTTGAAGTCGGAAGACGAGCTTTCGGAACGGGAGATAACCGTCTTGAAGCTCATGGCCGACGGGAAGGCGAACAAGGAGATAGCAAACGAGCTCAACCTGAGCGACAAGACCATAAAGAACCACATCCATCACATCTTCCAGAAGCTTCGTGTGACCGACCGTACCAAGGCCGTCATCTCGGCAGTGCGGCTGGGTCTTATAGACCTGAAGTAGTCCGAACGGCCCATATATTAGAAACCAGACTAACCCCCAAGGGGCCTATTCAGCGATAGGCCCTTTTTTCATGCTTTTTCCCCTTCTGTCAGATTGATATAAAAATCCCACGAATGTAAATTCTATAACATCGATACAACGAGCATCTATTGACCCGAGGCCCTTCGAATGCTGAGAGGTATTGTCGTGTATTATTCAATCGCGAAAAAAAAGAATTTTTATTTTTATGCCGTTTCTAAAATTCGAAGCATGAATGGGCTTGAGAATGTCTGTCGGCGATAATGAAAAAATTCGTGTTCTGATAGCGGATGATCATCAGATTGTTCGCGAAGGACTTGCGGTCATACTGAATGAACAAGACGATATCGTGGTTGTCGGGTTGGCGGAAGACGGTAATGAAGCAGTCGTAAAAGCGCGGGAATTGTCTCCTGACATCGTCTTAATGGACATATCAATGCCTAAGATGAACGGCATTGAGGCCACTGTTAAAATTAAAAATGAGAACCCCTCTGTCGGCGTTATCATCCTCACGATGTATACGGAAGAGAAATATATCTTTGACCTGGTCAGGGCAGGAGCTGCAGGCTATCTTCTTAAGGATGTTGATTCCGGCCAGATAGCAAAGGCGATAAAGGTCGTAGCAAATGGAGAATCCATCTTGAACCCATCCATCGCCAATAAAATACTTTCAGAATTCACCAAATTATCAAAAAAGAACGAAAAGCAAGGCTATTACAAAAATCATGACGGACTGACGAGGCAGGAACTGATTATTCTGAACCTGCTCTCAGAAGGCAGGACAAACAAAGAGATCGCGAAGGAGCTGGGATTAAGCGAGAAGACGATCAAAAATCACATGTATAAAATATTCAAAAGACTAAACGTAAAAGACAGGACAAGGGCCGTTATTATTGCGATGCAAAAAGGGTATTTAAATATGACAAAAGACTAGCGCTGTCTTAAGCCATCAACACTTTCTTCCGGTTGACTGCCCGCATACCCCTTCATCACTGGTTCTAAATCCGAAAAACAAATCTTTGCTGTCTCGTTCCTGAAAGGCGTCCTCTCAGACGCGCTTGACAATGAAGTTCTGCCCGGCCCGTTAGTCCTAGTTATAAGGGTCTATCAGCTTATTGGAAAGCCTGGCCAATGGGGCTTTTTAGGTGCTTAAGTTCCCCATTTGCCTGATTGCATTGCAAGCGGATTGGATATAAAACTTATTTCTATTTCAAACAATGAGGTCTCTCATGCTGGTTGTGACGTGCATCAAACAGGTCCCGGATACTACGCAGGTCAAGGTCGACCCCGTAACCAATACACTTGTCAGGGACGGCATTCCGCTGATCTTGAACCCGTACGATACAAACGCCCTCGAGGAGGCTTTGAGGCTCAAGGACAAGTACGGCTTCAGGGTGGCCGTGCTTTCGATGGGCCCTCCTAATGCGGAACTTACGCTCAGAAAGGCGCTCGCTCTCGGGGCTGATGAAGCCATACTCATATCAGACCGCGCTTTCGCCGGAGCCGATACCCTCGCTACGAGCAACGTGCTCGCTTGCGCCATCTCGAAGCTTTCAGAGAAGGAAGAGGTCGGTTTCGTACTCTGCGGAAAGCAGACGATAGACGGAGACACAGCCCAGGTTGGGCCGGGAATAGCCGTCCGGCTCGGGTATTCCCAGCTGACTTTCGTGGACAGGATAGAGAACATAGAGGCCGGCAGGAAGACCGTCAGGGTCAGGCGCAAGCTCGAGGGCAGGCACGAGGTCGTGGAATCTTTCTTCCCCGCGATGATATCCGTCGTCCGCGAGATAAACCATCTGAGGTACCCGACCGTCCCCATGCGTTTAAACTCAAAGGACGCCAGGGTAACGATTTGGGACAACAAGGTGCTCGGCCTCGACCCGAATACCGTGGGTCTGAAGGGGTCCCCGACATGGGTAAGCAAGATATTTTCCCCTGAAAGGACGAAGGGACAGATACTCGGCAACGGCATGGCTGACCCCGAGGGCACTGCCCGCCTTTTGGTCGAGAAACTCAAGGAAAAAGAAGTGCTGACCTTCTGATGATTGCCGGATTGCCGGTTTCAGCAAGCATATTCGTTTGAGGACAGTTAAATGGAAAATAAAAAATTGAAAAAACCACGCGGCAAGGCCAGGCTGCTTGAAGGGAAATGCATCAGTTGCGGAGCGAGATGCCAGAGCTCATGCCCTGTTGACGCAATCGTTATGACTGACGCCGGCGAGCCGGTAGTATCAAATAAAAAGTGCATCGGCTGCGTAAAATGCGTGAAGGTCTGCCCGGCAACGGCCCTTGAGATGTTTTTCACGCCCGAGGAGCAGAAGATACTCGACGAGCTCGCGGCGCAAAAAGCGGCAGCCGAGCCCGAGGAGGAACTCGACGAAGAAGAGAAAAAGCTCCAGGCCCTCCTGAAGAAGTACAGGGGCGTTTGGGTGTTTGTCGAGCAGACCGAGGGAGAGGCCGCCAGGGTCTCCTGGGAACTCATGGGCGTAGGCGCGGAGCTTGCGAAATCGCTCTCCGTAGACCTTTGCGGTGTCATTATAGGCTCTGATATTAAAAAGTTCGCGGTCGATGCATTCGAGTACGGGGCTGACAAGGTCTATCTCCTTGACCAGCCTGTTTTCGAGTATTACCGCACGGAGCCGTTCCTTGACGCCGTCTGCTACCTCATCGACAAGTACAAGCCTGAGATATGCCTCATGGGCGCGTCCGGCTGGGGTAGGGACCTTGCCGGAGCCGTCGCCACAAGGGTCAAGACGGGACTCACCGCCGACTGCACGGGGCTGGCGGTGGATGTCAGAAGGAACCTCATGCAGACGCGTCCGGCCTTCGGCGGCAACATCATGGCGACCATAATGTGCGACAAGTTTAGGCCGCAGATGTCGACCGTGCGCCCGCACGTCATGCCGCTTCCACCGAGGACGTCCGGCAGGAGAGGGGAAGTCGTAAGGGAGACCTTCGATATCGCTGAGGAGAGCATCTTCAAGAAGGTCCTCGATATCATCTGGGACAAGAAGGTCAAAGACGCAATCGATATTACAGGCGCGGAATTCATAGTCTCCGGCGGCAGGGGCCTCATGGGCAGGGAGAACTTTTCCATGCTGCAGGAGCTGGCCGACGAGCTCGGCGGCGTGGTCGCCGGTTCGAGGGGAGCGGTAGATCTCGGCTGGCTGCCTTATGAAAGGCAGGTCGGCCAGACCGGCAAGACCGTCCGGCCGAAGGTGTACGTGGCGTGCGGCATCAGCGGGGCCATACAGCACCTCGTAGGAATGCAGGACTCAGAGGTGATAATAGCCATCAACAGGGACAAGGACGCGCCTATCTTCCAGGTCGCGACCTATGGGATAGTAGGCGACCTTTTCCAGGTCGTCCCGGCCCTTACAAAGCGCATTCGCGAACTGAAGAATAAGAACTGAGGAGCCTGAAAAGATGTCGCTATTTTTCGCGTTATTCTTCGTTATAAGCATAGTAATCTTCGCCGTAAGCTGCTACAGCACACTCGGGATTGTCAGGCACGGCCTCCCTGAAAACCGCTTCGACAACCCGGGCAAGCGCTTTAACAACATGCTCAAATACGGCTTCGGCCAGAAGCTCCTGTTCAGGGAACCTTACGGGAACGTCCACTTTGTGATGTTCTGGTCTTTCCTGATATTCGCGGCCGCTGACTTAGAAATGGTCCTGAGGTGCATTTTCCCGGTCTTCACAGGGATATCGGACAAGGTCCCCCCGGTGGCCCTGCTTTTCGATGTGGCACCGGCCCTGACGCTGCTTGCTGTCTTAATCGGCCTTGCCAGGCGTTTCTTTTTACCTCCCGCCAACATCAAGGACAGAAGCAACGACGTCCTCAAGATGCTCGCGGTCATAATTATCCTCATACTTGCGTACTTTGGGTCGCGAGGAGCGCTCGTGGCATCCGGCAGGAGCCTGCCGGATTATCTTCCGTTGTCCAGTTTTGTAGCGGGGTTCATGGCAAACCTCAGCCCTGAAAACATTGATTTTCTTGCCAGCTGTTTCCTTTCGGTACCGGCTCTCGCGCTCCTTTTCTTCGCCGTTTATGTCCCGTACAACAGGCATATGCACATGGTCACAGCGATACCGAACAGCTTTTTCAGGAGCCTCGAGAAGCCGTCGGCACTGAAGGCGGAGGACTTCAGGGCCGGGAACACCTTCGGAGCCGGACAGGTAAACCGCTTCACCTGGAAGGACCTTCTCGATACCTATTCGTGTACCGAGTGCGGCAGGTGCGACGCGGTTTGCCCGGCCGCGAATACAGGCAAGCCTCTGAGCCCCAAGCGCCTTGTAAGTTCGATACAGGAGAACCTTCTCGCCAATGCGGCTGACCTGAAAAAAGGACGCAAACCTTCTGTTTCGCTAATTGGCGAAGGCAAGGCGAGCATTTCCGAAGAGGCGATATGGTCTTGTACTACATGCGCGGCCTGTGTCGAATCGTGCCCAGTCTCGATCGAGCACTTGTCCAAGACCGTTAAGATGAGGCGTCATCTCGTGCAGATGGAAGCGAAGTTCCCGGAAGAGCTTCTCGGGTTTTTCGAGAACATGGAGCAGAGGAGCAATCCTTGGGGCATGGCCCCTTCCGAGAGGACAAAGTGGCACGCCAACGCCGATGTAAAGACCTTTGAAGCAGGGCAGACGGAATACCTGTTCTTCGTGGGTTGCGCCGGAGCGTTTGATTCGCGCGCAAGGCAGGTGACGATAGCCTTCACAAAGCTCCTGAACGCGGCAGGCGTTTCGTGGGGCGTGCTCGGCAACCAGGAAAAGTGCTGCGGAGACAGCTTGAGAAAGCTCGGCAACGAGTATGTTTTCGAGCAGGCGGTCAATGAAAATAAGAAGACTTTCGCCGACAAGGGCGTAAAGAAAATAGTTACGCACTGTCCGCATTGCTTCAACACGCTTAAAAACGACTACGGACTTGAGGTCGTCCATCACAGCGAGCTTATCTCGAAGCTCTTGAAGGAAGGCAGGCTCAAGTTCAAGAGCGCAGCGAATACCGGAAAAGTCGTGTTCCATGACCCGTGCTATCTCGGGCGTCATAACGGCATGTATGACCAGCCCCGGGAGATAATTGCTATGACCGCCGGAGAGACCCCTTCCGAGATGGGACGCAGCCGTGAGAGGTCATTCTGCTGCGGCGCAGGAGGCGGACGCATGTGGATGGAGGAGTACACCGGCACCCGTATAAACCGGGCGAGGGTCAAGGAAGCGCTCGGAGAGAAGCCCGGCACCATATCAGTTTCCTGCCCTTATTGTCTCATAATGTTCGAGGACGGGCTCAAGGACGAAGGCGCTTTCAATGACGTCAGCGTAAAGGATATTGCAGAGATGGTAGCTGAAAGAATCTGACGGCTGCATGCAGGTGTTAATCCTTTTTTGATCTCAAGTTCAGGTCGAATGGACTATTGTCCGCAAGTGAGACCTACCCCAAAGGGCCTATGATTTTATAGGCCTTTTTTCATGCCTTTTTCCCCTTCTGTCCGATTGATTACAAAACTCCCTGAATGTACAGTGTATTATCCGTAAGCTCATTGATCTTTTGTTTTTAAAGCCCGCGCGGCAAAGGAGAATGATTATGAAAGTCGGCATTCCAAGGGAGATCCTCGGCAATGAGACAAGGGTCGCGGCTGTTCCAGATACAGTCTCGAGGATGGCAAAGGGCGGCATGGAGGTCCTTGTCGAAACAGGTGCCGGTGCAGCCTCGTTCATCACGGACGAGGAGTATGTAAAGGCAGGCGCGAGGATAGTGGCCGAGACAGAGGCCCTTTTCTCCGAGGCTGACGTCATCCTCAAGGTCAACAGGCCTCTTCTCAACAACAAGACGAAAAAACATGAAGTGGACATGATGAAGGAAGGGGCCGTGCTCGTAACCTTCCTCCAGCCGCTCGCGAATATAGACTCTGTCCTGAAGCTCGCCTCCAGAAAGATAACCGCCTTCTCGATGGACGCGGTGCCCAGGATTTCGAGGGCGCAGATGATGGACGCCCTGAGCTCTATGAGCACGGTCGCCGGATACAAGGCAGTGCTGCTCGCGGCAAACGCGCTGAAGAGGTTCATGCCGATGCTTTCCACCGCTGCCGGAACCGTCTACCCGGCCAAGGCCGTCGTGATAGGCGCCGGGGTTGCGGGCCTGCAGGCCATAGCCACGGCCAAAAGGCTCGGCGCGACAGTCACCGGCTTTGACACGAGGCCCGCGGCAGGCGAGCAGATAAAGAGCCTCGGCGGCGAGTTCGTGCCCCTTGAGGCCGGCCACAGCCAGGCTGAGGACTCTGGCGGCTACGCGAAGGAGATGTCCGCGGACTTTTACAGGCAGGAGCAGGAGATAATCCGCAAGTACTCGAAAGACGCGGATATCATCATCACGACCGCGCTTATTCCGGGCAAGCCCGCGCCGACGCTTTTAACGGAAGAGATGGTCAAGGAGATGAAGGCGGGCTCCGTCATAGTCGACCTCGTCGTGGAGCAGGGCGGCAACTGCGTTCTCTCCGAAACCGGCAAGGATGTCGTGAAGCACGACGTCACGATAATAGGCACGGTGAACCTCCCCGGCACAATACCGGTGCACGCCAGCCAGCTGTACTCGAGGAACATATACAACTTCCTCGCGCTGCTCGCGCCCGACAAGAAGGACCTGAAGATAGATTTCAACGACGAGATCGTGAAGGGCTCCGTCATAACCCATGACGGCGAGATCCTTCACAAGGGCGTAAAAGAAGCGGCAGCCAAGGGAGATACCGCGTACCCGACCGGCCCCAACAGCAGAAGCCACTGGTAAAGGAGAGAAAATATAATGGATACTTCAACGCTTTTGACAGGGCTTTACGTCTTCATACTGGCGGGCTTCATCGGCTATATGGTCATAACCCAGATACCCGCGCTTCTGCATACGCCGCTCATGTCGGCGACAAACGCGATATCCGGCATCTCGCTCGTAGGTTCTCTTGTGGCGGCCGGGGCTGACTATAACCCCGTTTCCACCATCCTCGGAGTCGTCGCCGTCACCTGCGCTACGATCAACGTCGTCGGCGGCTTTCTCATAACCGACAGGATGCTCAAGATGTTCAGGATAGGAGGCAAAAAGAAATGAGCCACATGATAGAGATAGCCTACCTCCTCGCTTCAGTAGCTTTCATACTCGGTCTTAAGTTCATGGGCTCCGCAAAGACCGCCAGAAAAGGCATGTTCCTGGCTGAGTTGGGCATGCTCCTGGCGATAGCCGGAACGCTTGTCCACCATGAAATCGTGAGCTACGAATGGATAGCCGTTGGCCTTGCCCTCGGTACCGTAATAGGAATACCTCTTGGACTCTGGGTGCCGATGACGGCCATGCCTGAGCGTATCGCCCTTTCTCACGCTTTCGGCGCGCTGGCCGCCGCGCTCGTCGGAGTCTCCGAGTACTACAGGCACGTCACCGGCGACGGGCACGTTGACACGGTCACAATGATTGCCATAGGCGCGGAGGTCATGCTCGGCTCTCTGACCTTCACGGGAAGCCTTGTGGCCTCGGCAAAGCTCCATGACACGATAAAAGGAAACTGGGTCTACAAGGGCGTCAACTATATCAACATGACGCTTCTGGCAGGTATCGTCGGCATAGTCATATACCTCATATTTTCCCCGTCGACCATGGGCCTCTTTTTCGTGATGATGGCCCTCGCGATGGCTTTCGGAGTGATGCTGGTCATGCCCATAGGCGCGGCTGACATGCCTGTCGTCATATCGATTTTGAACTCCTATGCCGGACTCGCTGCCTCCGCGACGGGCTTTGTCATATCGAACAATGTCCTTATCATAGCCGGCGCGCTCGACGGAGCATCAGGCATCATTCTTTCTCTCATAATGTGCAAGGCCATGAACCGTTCGGCGGCCAACGTCTTTTTCGGCGGTTTCGGCACTCAGCCTGAGGCTGCATCCGCCCCAGCGCCTGCTCCAGCTCATGCGCAGGCAGTGAAAGCAGAGGCAAAGGAGAGCGGTCCGGTCGTCAAAAAGCTCGTCCCCGAGGAGGCGGCCATGATGTTCAAGGACGCCAAAAGGGTCATCGTGGTCCCCGGCTACGGCATGGCTGCGGCCCAGGCGCAGCACGTCGTGGGCGAGTTCGCCTCTCTCCTGAAGGAAAAGAACGTATCAATAAAGTACGCGATACACCCTGTGGCCGGAAGGATGCCCGGCCACATGAACGTACTTCTCGCCGAGGCGGGAATACCCTACACCGACCTCATAGAGATGGAGGATATAAACCACGAGTTCCCGGAGACGGACATAGCCATAGTCATAGGCGCGAACGACACCACAAACCCGGCGGCGCGCTACGACACCAAGAGCCCGATATACGGTATGCCGATACTTGATGTCGACAAGGCCAGGAATATAATTGTATGTAAGCGGTCGATGAAGCCCGGTTTCGCCGGAATCGACAACGAGCTTTATTTGCACAAGAACACGAAGATGCTGTTCGGGGACGCGAAGGACTCCATAGGCAAGGTCGTGAGCGCGCTCAAGGACCCGAACCTCAAATCCATGCCGGCGCCAGCGCAGGAGGAAGAGGCGCAGCCCGGGCAGCCTTCCGTCAAGAAGGTCTCTCCCGAGCAGGCTGCGGATATGTTCAAGAACTCCAAGAAAGTCATCGTTGTGCCTGGCTACGGCATGGCGGCAGCCCAGGCCCAGCACGCTGTAGGCGAGTTCGCTCAGCTCCTCAAGGAGAAGAACGTCGACATCTCGTACGCGATACACCCGGTGGCCGGAAGGATGCCTGGTCATATGAACGTGCTCCTTGCCGAGGCGGGTATCCCGTATACCGACCTTAAGGAGATGGACGAGATAAACCACGAGTTCGACGAGACAGACATAGCCATAGTCATCGGCGCGAACGACACCACGAACCCTGCGGCACGCTACGACAAGAAGAGCCCTATCTACGGCATGCCCATACTGAACGTGGACAAGGCGAAAAACATAATCGTGTGCAAGAGGTCGATGAAGCCAGGGTTCGCGGGCATCGATAACGAGCTTTACCTCCACAAGAACACGAAGATGCTCTTTGGAGACGCGAAGGACTCCATCTCCAAGGTAGTGCAGAGCCTCAAGTAAGACTGAATAAAATGCGGAGAATGTGATGGAAACGAACCTTTTAATCGCTTTAGCCGTTTTTGTGGCCGTCTACGCCCTCCTTATCTGGGACAAGATAAACAGGGCGGTCGTAGCGCTGCTCGGTGCGTCAGCCCTTGTCCTGCTCGGTGTCCTCAACCAGGAGGCTGCCGTAAGGGGCATAGACTTCAACACACTGGGCCTCTTAATCGCAATGATGGCCATAGTGACTATCTCCCAGAAGACGGGGATGTTCCAGTACCTTGCCATAAGGGCCGCGAAGATGGTCAAGGGCAACCCGTGGTGGATACTGGTCGCGCTCTCAGTGGTGACGGCTTCCGTGTCGGCACTGCTCGACAACGTGACAACGGTGCTCCTTACCGTCCCCATAACCTTCCTCCTTACGGACGAACTCGAGCTTGACCCTTACCCGTTCCTCGTAGCGCAGGTGCTCTCCTCGAACATCGGCGGAACGGCGACCCTCATAGGCGACCCGCCTAACATAATGATAGGCAGCGCGGTCGGTTTGACCTTTATGGACTTCGTCTATAACGTCGGTGTCATAGTCCCTGCGGTTTTGGCCGGGACGCTTATTCCCATGTATTTCCTTTATGGCAAGAAGATGAAGGTCTCTGACGAGCTCAAGAGAAGGATAATGGCCTTCAACGAGAATGAGGCCATAACAGACAAGGGACTTCTTGCCAAATGTCTCATCGTGCTCGCCATAACAATTGGCGCGTTCATATTCCAGAAGCCGCTGCACCTCGAGGCCGCTACCATCGGCCTTTTCGGCGCGGCCGTTTTGATGCTCATCGCTAAAGAGGATGTCCATCATGTAATGGAAAAGGCTGAATGGACCTCGATATTCTTTTTCCTCGGCCTTTTTGTCGTCGTGCACAGCCTCGTCGAGGTCGGCCTTATCGGTTCGCTCGCACAGAAGACGCTCGATCTCACCGGCGGCGACATGAAAGTGGCAGGCATGACCATACTGTGGGTGTCGGCCATAGCCTCGGCTTTCATAGACAACATTCCTTTCGTTGCCACCATGATACCTCTTTTGAAGGGCATGGCTCCTGGCCTCGGCGGGCCTGATGCCATACTGCCGCTCTGGTGGGCTCTGTCTTTGGGGGCCTGTCTTGGCGGTAACGGAACCCTCATAGGGGCGTCAGCTAACGTTGTCGTGGCTGGCATGGCGGCGAAGAACGGACACCCGATAAGTTTCATGAAGTTCACATATGTGGCGTTCCCGCTGATGCTGATATCCATCGTGATATCGACGGTATATATGTGGCTGAGGTATTTTGCCGGGTAGAAAGGTTCTCTAAAACCATCGGATTGCGGAGGAATGGATGATAGCGGCTAACGTGATGACGAAAGAAGTTATTACCCTCGGGCCGGACAGTACGATGCTGGAAGCCCTGAGGATAATAAAGGGCAAGGAGGTCAGGCAGATTCCGGTAATCGACAGGGCAGGGAAAGTGGAGGGTGTGATAACCCCGAGGAAGCTTTTCAAGGGCATTCTCCCTCCATATGTGGTCGAGGGGATGCTGGAAGACGTCAAGTTCGCCCCCGAGCTGCCGGAATTCGTCGAGAACATAAAAAGGCTCGCTAAAAAGGGCGTAGAAGACGTGCTGGAAAAAGACTTCGTTGCCGTAACGCCGGAGACTTCAACGATGGAGGTCGCGACGCTTTTTTTTAATCCCGCGAAGCATACCGAGGCAATACTCGTGCTCGGCCCGGACAAAAAACTCCTCGGCATCATCTCCCCCTGGGACGTATTCAGGAGGATTCTGGAGCACTATAACGGGCTTTGACCGCGCTCCAGCCGGTTATCGATGGTCGGGAGAAAGCGGAAACTTCTCCTGGCCGAACCGCTCCGCGCCTGCTCTGTCCGGCTTTGGCCTCCCGTCCAGGTCCTCCATTATGAGCATTCCGCCCAACATGGCGGCTGGGATAAGCCGCAACAGATAACGTATAAGTAAAAGAAAAAGTACAAGCTTCATATGAGCCTCTGAAAAAGCCAGGCCGGTGATGCCGTTTACTTTCAATGCGCAGGGTTGAAGAGAGTTGTTTCCGCGGGGAATACAGCTTCAGAAGGGGAGCCGGCCTGTTCTCGATATATTATTTTACACCAGAGCACGTTTAAATTCACACAATATCTTTTTCCAATTTACACCTAACTTCCCTGCATGTCCGGCCCGAAGGTCTCAATAATGAAGTCATCTGTAAAAACCCGGCTGAATGACACCCCGGTCCGCAAACAGATTAAAAAGCGGGCCCGCCAGAAACACCCGTTTGCCAGGCTCAGGAGGATGGTCAGGCTCACCTATCTTAAAATACTAAGGATAGACGACCCGCCGGAGAGGATCGCGCGGGGGGCCGCCATAGGTGTAGCGGTCGGCGTACTCCCGACTTTCGGCATCGGCATCATATTCGCCCTGGGCGCGGCCTATCTCCTCAAGGCGAACAAGGCCGCCGCAGTCCTCGGGGGCTTTATCATGAACCCCGTGACATCGCCATTATTCCTGACCGCGAGCATGCTCACCGGTTCAATTCTCATGCATGAGGACTACCATGCCATCTATGCGAAGATGATGGAAAACGGTTTTCTTACGGGGGCCGGGTCGGCCTCGCTTGTATTCCTGACAGGGAACATAGCGTTAACCGCGGTTATGACAGTGGCGGCCTATTACATAGTGCGCGGCTTGATAACAAGGCACAGGAGAAAAAAAGAGGAAAGACGTAGAATTCACGCACACGGCAAGAGGGTTTGAGAGCTTTATAAAAAAGCGGCTGCGTGTGTTTACGTAGATGCAGGCGTCGGATTCCGGAAAACTCTCAAAATAAAACAGGGTCGCCCGAAAGCGGGCAACCCTTTTGTTATTTTCTGGCGGTCCTACGGGGATTCGAACCCCGGTTTTAGCCTTGAGAGGGCCACGTCCTAGGCCTCTAGACGATAGGACCAGAATTTATCCGATGAAAGATACAACACAAGGGCTTGTCTTGTCAACTGTTTTCAGCAGGCCTTGGGCCATATCCAGCCGGGGCCTTAGTTCCCAGAAGACCTCAGCGCCTTTATCAGCAGTTCGGTGGAAGCCTTGAGGTCGTTGATGGCCTGGGCGTCCCCCCCGTCCTTTACCGCTTTCATGGCGCTCTCCCTGTAGGTAAGGCCCTCAGAGACGAGCCTGGACGATTCTCCTTCGCCTTCCTTGACCATCGTGGAGGCGAAAAAGGCGTAGGCGTCGTTTTTCTTCAGCTCATGCGCGAGGATGTCTTTCTGCTCCGTGTACGCGGCCTTCGGGAAGGTCAGTATGTCGCCCTGGGAGCGCTTTATATCTTTCACGGCGGCGGTTGCGAGCTTGTAGGCCCTGGAGACGTCTTCGAGGGCGTTGTCATAGTCCCCGAGGGACGCCTTTTCCAGGGAGGCGGCGTAGACTTCCTTTGTCTCCTTGAGCTTCAGCGCGGCAGTCTCGTTGCGGGCATCTTTAAGGAGCCTCTCGGCGGTCTTTATGAATATCTCGACCTCTGCCAGCCCTTTTTTGAGCTGCGCCTCCTTGCGGACGCGTTCCCTGCCGGCCATGAGGGACATCTCCTCTTTCATGACGGCCTCCCTTAGCGCTCTGTCGTTCGAGCTACTCGAGAGTACTATGGCGTGCATGGCCTTCCTGGTGGAATCGTTTACGTCTTCGAGGGCTAATTCGTACTCCCCTGACTTGAGGTGGATTATCGCCTCGTCGCGGGAGCTTTCGGCAAGCCTCAGGACGGAAGCGGCCTCGTCAGATTTTTCTTCTGATATTATCTTTGCCGCGGCTTTAAGGAACTCGCCGTTTGTGACAAGCTTCGTTTCAAGCCCCTCCGGCACGCTTTGCCCGGCGTAAATCTGCCCGGCCGCGGCCAGCAGCATGACGGCCACGATAAAAGACTTCCTCAGCATAACTCCCTCCTCGTTTTTGTCCCGGCTGAGTGTCTCGATGCGTGTTTTAGTTGAACTGCTGTTTCAGGACTTTTTCCCCTTCGAAAGTGCCTTTTTCGGCCTTGCCGTCTGCGGTGATGACGAGCCAACTGGCGTCAGTGAAGTACCTGAGCCTTTTTGACGCGTCCAGAACGGCTTCCTTGCCCATGTCGGTTATGAAAAGGCAGAGTGTCTTTGACGGGGCCTGCGGGTTTTTCGCCGCCAGGATGAGCACCGCGCCTTTTCTTTTGAAATTGCGGCCAGCGACCTCGAACGACTCTTCGCCGATGGCGGCGTTCCTTTTGAAGTGCCTGCCGGTGAGCCAGTAGAGCCTGTTCTCCTTCGGGCCGCCGAAGATGAATACCGAGCGGTCCTTGAGATAATCTTTCTTCCCTATCTCGGCGTCTGTTGTCTGGTCGAGCCCGTAGTCCCTGGCGAGCAGGTCAGCGGCCGGGAGGTACTTGTCCTGCATGCTGTTTTTGTCCGGCGTTATTATGACCGCTTCCTTGTCGCCGAAGAAGCCAGCGAAGGTCGGCGGGACCTCCTCGTCCGAGAGTATCCTGAAGTTCTGGTAGCCCGGGTCGAGCTCGATTGAAAGGGGTTTTGAATCCAGTTCGGCCGAAAGCTCTTCAGAGGACGCCTTTACTCTGAACGTCCGCCATACCGGCCCTGAAGCCGTCTCAATGAGGACAGGGAGGTCGAGGGCGTACGGCGTGCCTTTCTGCTCGACTCGGAATGTCACGGTGTGTTTTTCGCCCGCTTCTTTCGCTTTAGCGCCTGCAAGCGTGAGGACCGGGCCGCCGGGGTTCTTGAGCCACTGGCTGAAGAACCAGTCGAGCGGCCTGTTCGACGACGCCTCGAAGGCTGCCTGCAGGTCCGCCCAGTTCGCGCGCTTGAAGGCGTTGGCGGAATAAAAGCTCTTGAGCCCGCTACTGAAGGCGGCTTCCCCGATGTGAGATTCGAGCATGTTGAAGACCATCAGCCCCTTGTTGTAGCCGACGGCCCTCGACTCCGTGGTGGTCGAGTCCCTGAACGTGCCGAGAGTGATTGAGCTGCCTTCAGCGAAGTTCTTGTAGCCCCTGAGCTTGGCGGCCCTGAACTCGCGGGCTTTCTCCGCGCCTTTTCGTTTCTCGTAAAGATAGTCAGCCGTATAGGTGGTCAACGCCTCGGACCAGTTCCCGAGAGACGGGTCGATGAAGACCGAGTTGCCCCACCAGTTGTGCGCTATTTCGTGGCCGAGAGAGGTGTTGGGTATGAACGGGAGCCTTATTACAGAAGAGCCCAGGAGCGTGAACGACGGCATTCCGTAGCCCGTGGGCATGAAGTTCTCGACGACAGCGAACTTGCCGAAAGGGTAGGGGCCTATGGACTCCGAGTAGACGTCGAGGTACTCTTTCGTCTTTTCAATGTATGTTTTTGAAAGCGCTGCGTCCTCTTTGAAAAAGTAGGTGGATATCTCTACGCCATTGTGGCTGTCCTTTTCGACCTTGTACCTGCCCGCCACAAGGTCAATGCCGTCGACCGGCTTCCATTCAGCCCACCGCTCCACTACCGTCGGGCCGCTTTCGGTCCTCTCCTTGAGTTCTCCTTCCATCACGGAAGAGTAACCCGCCGGAAGAGTTATTGTGGCCTCGAAGACCAGGAATCCGTCGCCGTCTATCCCCTGGGGGTACCACAGGGACGAGGAGGGGAGGAATGCGCCTTCCTCGCCGATTATGCCGTCCTCTATGTACGCGACCCCTCTTTTTATCTGGCTTTCAGCTTCTTTCGGGGACTGGAAAGTGCCCCGGAAGTGGACCGTTATCTCCCGTGGGGCGCCTTTCTGAGGGAAGTTGATTGATATCTCCCTGTAATCCTTGCCCTCGCGTGTCTCGAAGGGCAATTCGGCCGTTCCGCCCTCTATCTTTGTCACTTCCGAGCCCTGCCTCAATACTAGGCTCAGGGTCGAGGTCCCCTTATTGATGGTGATCGTGTCGGTGCCGGATATGGAACGGCCCTGGATGTCGAGCTTGACCTGAAGGGAGTGGCGCGCCGGCACGTCCGGGCCCGCGCCGTGAGAGGTGAAAGGTATAAACAGTAAAAAAAGTGCAAAGGCAGCCAGTGTCTTCAATGCCATCGCGCGCTCCTTTATTACACATAAGATAACATATAAAGGGGTCGAGGTCTATTCCCGGAGGGGGGAGAACGGCTTTCTTAAAAAGTTCTAATCTTGCCTTAATGTAGGATTTTGTATGTTATACTCGGACGTGGGTATAATTCAATCTTTCCACCCCCGCGCCGCTCCTTAATAAAGCCTTATTAACTGTCAAGGGAGAGCGATAATGGCAAAGAAAATGGATTTCGTGGAGTTTGTCTCTGACCTGCCGGACGAAGAAGGGGATGTGCAGGAAACCGAACTCGCCTCCGAGCTGCAGGGGCCGATACCCCCAGGGGTCTACTACAGGGTCGACGCTCAGAAGATTGTCCTTCTGAAGGACAAGGGCTGCCAGAAAAAACAGTAAACAGCCGGTTTTACTTTCCCAGAAGCTTTCTAATCGTCTCTATATGGTCCTGCGCCGTCCCGGCAGGGGGTACGTCGTTCCTCCTCAGGAAGGCCGGGTCTATCTCGTCGATGAACCTTGACTTGAATTGCACGCTGGTCTCCTTGCCGGCGCTCCTGTTCTTGGCCGAAAGGAGAAAGAGCTGCCTCTTGGCCCTTGTCATGGCTACGTAGCAAAGCCTCCGCTCTTCTTCGACCCCGTCCTCGTCCATGCTCCTCTTGTGAGGGAAAATGCCCTCTTCCATACCGGCGATGAATACGAACGGGAACTCTAGCCCCTTGGCCGCGTGTATCGACATCAGCGTGACCCTGTTCGCCTTGCCGTCGTAGCCGTCCGAGTCGCTCATGAGCGCCACGAGGTTCAGGTAGTCCTTGATGGTGGCCCCGGGATGGTTCTGCTCGTAGTTCCTTATTGCGGCAACGAGCCCTTCGAGGTTCTTGAGCCTCTCCTCCGCGTCCTCGGTTTTTTTCTTCTCCCAGAATTCCATGTACCCTGTGAGGTGAAGGATGCGGGAGGTGAACTCGTGGAGGCTCTCTTTTGCTATCTCCCTCTGTAAGCTCTCGAAAAGCCTGATGAAATCAGGGACGCTGCCCCTCTGGAAGACCCCGTCGGCGACGGTTTTCTTGAAGGCCTGGAAAAGGGTGAGGTTGTGCCTTTCGGCCGTCGAGTGCACTTTTTCCAGCGAGGATTTACCTATGCCCCTGGGCGGGACGTTTATTATCCTCAGGAAGTTAAGCGAGTCTTCGGGGTTTGCCAGCGCCTTCAGGTAGCTCAACGTGTCCTTTATCTCGCGCCTGTCGAAGAACCTGAACCCGCCTATGATGTTGTAGGGTATCTCCTCCTCGAAGAAAAGCTCCTCAAAGGGCCTTGACTGGGTGTTCGTCCTGTAGAGCACCGTGAAGTCCTTGAACTTGAGGGCAGGCTCCTTTGACATGGCGGCCCTGACCCTGTTCACCACGAACCTTGCCTCCTGGTACTCGTTCAGGCATTCCTCGTAGACGACCGGCTCGCCCTCGGTCGTCTGGGTCCACAGGGCCTTTTCTATCCTCTCGGAGTTGTTCTTTATTACCGAGTTCGACGCGGACAGGATGTTCTTCGTCGAGCGGTAGTTCTGCTCGAGCTTTATGACTTTCGTCTGCGGGAAGTCCTCCTGGAACCTCAGTATGTTCTTTATGTCCGCCCCGCGCCAGCCGTATATGGCCTGGTCAGGGTCGCCCACGACGCACAGGTTGCCGCTCCCCGAGCTGAGGAGGCTCGTGAGCGCGTACTGTGACTGGTTGGTGTCCTGGTACTCGTCGACAAGGATGTACTTGAACCTCTCCTGGTAGCGGGCAAGCATCTCCGGGTAGGCGGTGAACATCCGTATCGGCCTGCATATGAGGTCGCCGAAGTCGATGGCGTTCAGGGACTGGAGCTTTTTCTGGTACCTTTCGTAGATTGGGGCTATGCTCCTGGCGAAAGCGTCGTCTGCGCGCCTTGCGAATTCCTCGGGTGAAAGGTTGTCGTTCTTTGCGAGGTTTATCTCGTAAACTACCGATTTGAAAGGAAGTTCCTTGTCGTCTATCGAAAGCTCAGACATGACGAGGCGCACAAGCAGGGTCTGCTCCTCCTCGTCGTAGATGGTCGGCACAGGGAAGGTCCCGGCCTTTGCCTCTTCTCTCAGTATCTTGAGCCCGAGGGTGTGGAACGTGCCAACGGTCAGTTCTTTGACCTTCTCCCCGATGAGGTCTTCGAGCCTTTCACGTATCTCTCCGGCGGCCTTGTTCGTGAAGGTCACTGCAAGCACGCTCGAGGGCTCTACGCCTCTTTTCAGGACGAGATGGGCTATCCTGGCCGTAAGTACGCTCGTTTTGCCGCTTCCGGCTCCGGCAAGTATGAGAAGCGGGCCCGTCCCGTGGGTTGCGGCCTCGAACTGAAGCCTGTTGAGTCTTTTAAGGTAAGCCATTACGCGCGCTGCTCCGATCAGGAAAAAAGAGGGGTATTCTAATCCATTTCCAGCGGGCTTTCAACTGCCGAGGCGCATATATCGTGATTTAGTATAAGTGTGCGATTGTTTATGCTTTTTTTGTAGGTGGCCGCAGGTTTACGTGGGCTTCAGGGGACAGCCCGTGTAAGCCGCCGGGGGAAGGGGCGGAGAGGGCGGAAAAAGGGATGTTGCTGCTGCTTCGAGTCCTATTTCTTTCTGGGGTCGTCAGCCGGGTCCGCGTACATGATTTGCAAAGGCCCTCTTCCGTGCAGCTGGACTACTGTAACTCCTTCGGCGTAAGCGTAGTGAAAGTTGTTCGCGCTCATGGTGGCGAAGCTCCCTGGCTCCAGCGGCTTTGCCTTTTGCCTGTCCGGATCCGATCCGGGGCCGAGCAATAGCACGCCGGAGATTACCGTGAGGCGCTCCGCGGTGATATGCCTGTGCGGAGGCAGGAAGTAGCCGGAGGGGAACTTGAGTCGTATCGTAAAGGGGCCGGGCATGGCCGGGTCGCCCTCGAGCGCGGATATCTCGGCGCCTTTCGGAAAATAATCAGGTCCCGGGGCCCAGTCCATGTCCCCAGGCGAGAGCATTACGTCGGGCCTTGACTGCGGGGCCTTCTTCGCGATCACCTGTGCCTCTGAGAGGCTGGAAAAAGCCAACACGCAGGCGGCCGCGAGCATGCACGCAGTCAGTTTGAAAAGCCTCATTGCGCCTCCTTGACGGGACTGCAATCGACGTATTATCTACAGTATACATCATTATCGCCGGTTGGCCTTGAACACGAAGTTTTCGGGGAAAAAAAGATTCCTCCCGCTTCCTTCCGTCCGTCAGCTTTTGTGTTAAAATCATCTCAAAGCGTTTTCACTCCGCCAAAAGGCGGAGGCGCGCATCAATCAAATCCGTTGACGGCAGCATCCCTGTGCAGGGAGTTTTCGCCGTATCCGTGTTTACCGATTATTTTTTTCCATCCTCGCTTAATTAAGTCACATTATTCCCGTCATATCCTCAACGTGGAAGCTCTATGACACCTTGCATAAGGAGAATGGCCATGAAAAAAGCATTGGCTGCAGCTGCCGTTGTCTTTTCAGCTGTACTCGTCTGGTGCCCGCCTTCTCACGCAATCGACACGTATGCCGCGGGAGACGCCGCCACGGGCATCTCTACCTCGAGGCACAACCTCGGCGGCACCGGCGTATTCACCAGGACCGGCAACACTACCGAGATATGCGTTTTCTGCCACACGCCGCACCATTCGAATACGCTCAGCGACATAAAGCCCCTCTGGAACAGGCAGACAAGCGTGAGCCTCAGCGGCTATACCGCGTACGGCACGACCCTTGCCGGGACCATTATCAACAACACCGACCTGGGCTCCACTACGCTGGCGTGCCTCAGCTGCCACGACGGCACGACGACCTACGATAACCTCGTGAACGCGCCGGGCAAGAACGGTGTGGAGCCGAACGGCTCGGACCGCGCGTGGGAGTTCATAACGCTCGACGAAGTGGTCTCCGATTTCATGACCAGCTCGAGATTGAACATCGGCGTGAGCCTGTCGAACGACCACCCGATATCGGTGCCGTATAAAGACACGGTTGCGGGTTTGAGGCCGACGGACACCGTCATCAACGATATCGACCTCACGACCGGGCTCGCCTCAAGCGCCTTCGGGTTTGACGGCGGCAACCTCAACAAGAACCTCTGGGCGGTAAAGGGGTACATCTCGGAAACGGCGCAGATATCCGACCTCTTGAGGGAGACGAACGGCGAGATGAGGGTCGAGTGCTCGTCGTGCCACGACCCGCACTTCAACAACAAGTCCTGGAACGAGGTTGACGCCACCTGGTCGAGCGAGTCGAGCACGCAGGAGGATGAGTCAAACGGCCTGTTCCTCCGGAGGGTGGGGGGGAACACTGGCTCCGGCGTGTGCAGGACCTGCCACAACAAGTAGAAGAATTCGCTTGAACGGCCGGAGCGAAACTGCTTTCATTACGGAAAAGCTGCGGAGGGCTGGGAAATGGATATGATTGACGTGTTCGAGAAGACCGGGTTCGCAGGCGAGTTCATGCCGCGCATCCTGAAGGTGAAGCCGGAGTACAAGGTCCCCTTGATATGCATGGAGCCGGGCCAGGAGATAAAGCCCCACCAGAGCGGGGTCGGGGTCTTTTACTTCGTAAGCGGCCACGGAGTGATGACGGTGGAGGGGAAAGAGTACGAGGTCGGCCCCGGCAAGATGGTCTTCGTGGAAAAGGGCGAGTCCAGGGGCATAAGGGCCGAAGGCGAGAGGCTCGTGGCCTTCGCAGTGCATATGAACGCGTAAAGCTCAACAAACAAAAACAGACCGGGGGAGAGCATGGACGAGCATAGTCTTCACCTTTACAACGTGCTCACCGAGTACCGCGAGCACCTGAAGGACGTGGAAGCGCCTGAGCATTTCCGCACTGTGGTCGAAAGCGTGCTGTCGTCGTTGACGCACGAGGAATATGCCGACGAGGACGAGCTCGAGCTCCTGGCGTCGTACGTAGAGGAGTTCGACGGAGACAACCCGGAAAGCGAAGCCGTCCTTGACGTCATCCGCGAGTACGAGGAGAACGCGGCGTAGCGGACCAATGTGTTTCGAAAAAAACGGGCGGCCTTCTGCCGGCCCGTTTTTTTTCGCCCGTTCACGAAAGTTTTTTCCCAAGCTCCTGGAGCGCCTTTCCGGAGCTGTTGACAAACAGCCCCCAATGATTGTAGATTGCTTTTGCAGACAGTCGTTGAGGAGGCCGAACATGAAGAAAATCAGTATGGCGGTATTGACGCTGGCGTTGGGTCTTGGCGTCATCACAGGTTGTTCTGAGAAAAAAGAACCGGCTGAAAAGGCGCAAACGCTCCAGCAGGCGCCCGCGCCGAACGTGACGGAACCGCCGGTTGAGGAAAAGAAAGTTGCCGAGGCGGCCACCGTGGCAACGGAGCAGGCCCCGGCCCCGCCGCCAGCGGTGAAGGATAAAACAGCCGTGCAAAAAGCGCCTGTCCAGGTTGCCGTGAATGAGGCGCCTGCACAGAAGCCGGTTGACGTCGAAGCTGGCGCGGCCCTCTACAAGTCGAAGTGCTCGCCCTGCCACGGCGTGGAAGGCAAGGGCACCACGATGGCCCCGGCCCTCAAGGGTAATGAGTGGATAAAGGCCTCTTCCAACGCAGACGTCACGAACGTCATCAGGAAGGGCCGCCAGGGCAGCGGGAAAAAATACGCGAACTTCTTCGTCGATATGCCGCCGACAAAGGGCCTGGCTGAAACCGACGAAGCCGTGCTCATCGGCTACCTGAGATCGCTCAACAAGTAAATAAGCCCGTGAATAACGGTAAACGCAAAAAAGGGCCGCGCATCGCGCGGCCCTTTTTTATTTCCGCCCGGCTATTCAACTATCGGGTAGGCCGTGCGGATGAGTTTTTTGTCGAAGGCCTCGAAGTGCCACCATTCGAGCTGGATTGACTGAAAACCGGCCCTGCTCATCACATGGCGCAGGAGCCTTCGGTTTTCGACCTGCTCTTCCGTAAGCTTGCCCTCCTTGAGGAACCTCTCCTCGTGCCTGGGTTCTGCGAGCGGCCCGAAAAAGTCCATCGGGGCTCCCATGTCGAGCCTTCTCCCGCTGAGGTCGCAGATGGTGATGTCCACGGCGCAGCCGTAGTTGTGCATGGAGCCGCCCCTCGGGTCGGCGACGTAGCGCTGCATGGGTTTCCCGGAGAGCGTGGTCCACATCTTCCATGATACGGCGCGCGGGCGCAGGGCGTCTCCCACGAGGAGGGTGTGGCCGGGCCGGAGCTCTTTCAGGTATCTGTTTGCCAGCGCCAGCTTTTGAGCAGCCTCCCGCCGGAGATAGGCTTTTTTGAAATCGCCGTAGACGGCCTCTGCCATGAAGTTGTCGGTGGACGCGTATTTGAGCTCAACCCTGATATCGGCGTCGAGGCTCTGGACGTCAACGAAACCCATCGTGACGAGCCGGGACTCGAACGGGGGCAGGGGAGCCGCCATGGGAGGAAGGGCAGGGGAGATTCTGACGACGCTTTCGGCCGGGCCAGCGCTATTGAGAAAAAGCCCGAAAAGCGAAAGAACGGCAAGATAAAATTGTGGGCCGGTTTTTATCAAAACATCTCCATGCGGTTTTGAAGCGGTGCGCGGCTTCTCACGGGAGTGTCAATAGTAAAACAGATTTTCTCTTTGAATTCCAGAGGTTTATCTCTTTTGGGCCGCGAGCCAGGAAAGGGCCGCGTTATAGACTACGTCGTGCCTGCCTTTGTATATCTTCAGGACCGCCCCGTTAGAGTCCCTTTCGTGGAGCAGCTTGACCCCGGCTTCTTCGAATAGGTCGTCATTGAACTCGCCTGTAAAATCCGGCGGAAGCCTGTGCTCTTTCGAGATTGATTCGATTACCTCTTCCGAAAGGCGGCCCTTGCCGTCGGCGAGGTCGTTGAAGGCCCGGAGAGAATGGGCGGGCGGCACGAAGCTGTCGTCCAGTCCGACGGCTATATAGACCGGGACCTTGCTTTTTGCGCCCTTGAGGTATTCGCTGGGGCTCCTTTTCCTGCATTCTTTTTCGTGGGAATTGCCGTGCTCCGGCGGCCCTCCGCATGAAGCTGTTATGTCTTTTGAATAATGATGGCTCGCGCCCTTTGTGTGTCCGTACCAGTCGACGAGGTCGTAGACCGCGCCCCATGAGACGACTCCCGCCCATTTGTCAGGGTACTTCCCGGCCATTATGAGGGCTGTCATCGCTCCGCCGGAGAAGCCCGCTATATACACTCTGGAGACGTCGATGTCCGCGTTCTTTTTCGCGTATTCCAAGGCGTCGAGAATGTCGAGTATTGCCGCTTCCGACGCCGTTGCCGAAGGGTTGTCGAACGGCCCCCGGTAGTCGGGCTGCATGAAGACCCAGTCGTTCTCAAGCGCCCAGATACCGTAAGGTATGCCGAAGGATTGCCGGTAGTCCTCGCTCCAGCTGTGGAGGACTATGAGGAGCGGCTTGGCGCGCCTGGAGCCCGAGTCATAGAAAAGGGCCTTCTGGTCTTCCCTGTCATGGCTTGATTCGATTGTAATGGCCTCTACCTGCGGGACGGCTTTTTCCCATGCCTTAAGGTCGTCCATCTTCTTCAGGGAAGTCGCGGCAAAGCCGGTCAGGGTCTTGAACTCGTTCTTATCGATGAGTTTCACCGGCCCGGCTCCGGCAGCGTAGAGGCTCGAGGCGAAAAACGCCGGGATGATTAACGAGGGCACGATATATCTAACGGCCGGAAGGCTCCTTATTATTGCGACTGTAAGCAAAGAAGCGATGAATACGAAAAATGAGAAAACAGGGATGCCTATGAATGGGTCCGTCATCCCGGGGGTGAGCTCCAGCCCGAGCATCCCTCTTTTGGCAACCGCTATGAAAGCCGCGTGGACGAGGTAGACGCCCGGCACGCAGGCCGCGATGAAGCTCAACGCCCTGGCAGCGTACCCCGGGTTTCCCTGAAGGAACGAAAGATTCATGCTTTTTACCATGAGGAAGATTGAGATGGCCATCATGAAGACGCTGAAGCTGAAATACTCGTAGAATATGCCGCTGAACCGGCCGCCATTTCTTATTATGGACGTAAAGTAGGTCCCGTATGCCGTTATGGAGAGGCCCGCGGCGAAGAGCATGAGGAAAAGGACCTTTCTCGAGGTCTTGAGCTCGTAATCCCTCAGCATCCAGCCCAGGGCGAAGTAGCCTATGAACTTGAATATGGAATTCCCTGTACCTGAAGAGATGTAGGTTGTGACATTGAACCATGCCTCGACGAAAGGCAGGGCGCTTGCGGCCGCGAACCACAGGGCAAGGTAGTACCAGCCGTGGAGGCGGCGCGCATTTTTCATGTACAGGCCCATGAATGGGGCAACGAGATAAAGGCCCATGAGGAGGTACATGTACCAGAGGTGGTAGTAGACCGGCTCCATGAAGAGCATCGGGATGAAAGAAGAAAGGCGCAGCTCCTCTCCGTTGGCGTATATCCTCCAGAGGAAGTAAAAAAAGCTCCAGACGATGAAAGGTACGAAGACCCGAGTAAACCTCCTGAGGAAAAAGCTCCCCATCGAATCGTCGCGGTACTTGCCGATGAGGAAAAAGCCGCTCAGCATGATGAAAACCGGGATGCACCAGCGGGAGAGGGAATCATAGAAGTTGCCTGCCCACCATTGGCGGAGCCCGTGTGTCTCGTAGCCGGTCACGTACGGGGCGGCGGAGTGGATCAATATGACTGCGTATACCGCGATGATTTTAAGGAGGTCGGCCCAGATGAGACGGCCTTTGCCGTCCGTTGTGGATATTCTTTCCATGATTAGAGCTTAGCAGAGGCAGGGAGGGGCGCAAAAGAAAATTGGCCCGTTTCGCCCCGGCTGCCTTGATGGCACTCTGTATGGATGCAAAGCTTATTTATGGCGTTTTTCACTTTTTGATATAAGGAGAAGCCAATGCCAAAAAATAACAGGGGAACAGCACACGGCGCCGATTCAAAGGTCACTACCGACCATGAAGAGATAAGAAGATGGGCGGAGGCGCGGGGCGGGAAACCGGCTTCGGTGAAAAGGACCCGCGAAAAAGACGGGCCAGGGATAATCCGCATCGATTTTCCCGGCTTTACCGGGGGCAAATCCCTTGAGCCGATCTCATGGGAAGAGTTCTTCAAGCAGTTCGACGAACGAAAGCTCGCCTTCCTCTACCAGGAAAAGACGGCTTCAGGGGAAGTAAGCCGCTTCAACAAGCTCATATCCCGCGAGAGTGCGGCTGAACGGGGCAAAAAAGCGGCTTGAGAGGTCAGGTTGCGCGCATTTGAGTTAAAGGAGCTCTGTAAGTCAAACCCGCTGAATGACTTACGGGGGTTTCCCTCGAAATGTGACTCAGGTCATGGCGCTGAAAACCGCTCCGGGGTAAAATCTCCTGGCGGCAAATTTGCGACCCTCAAAACGCCGTTTATCATAAATACCAATCCCTGTTTTTAATCCCCGCCAAAAAAACTCTTCTTTACATGGTGCTTGACAGTGAAAATACCGACCGCGCTCGACCCGGAACTTTTCGCCACGGCGCTCGATACGCTGCCCTTCAAATATTACATAGTCGATAAAGACCTGAACGTCCTTTTCTGGAACAGGAAAGGCGAGGAAGGCCCTTATGGCGTCAGGCAGGAAGACGCTGTCGGCAAGCATCTTGAAGCCGTTCTGGCAATAAACAGGGCGCACGTGAGCTCCCCGAAGCCGATACCCGAGATGGAGGCCGAGTTCAGGGAGGTCTTCGAAAAGGGGAGTATCATCTCCTCCGAGGAGTCTTCAGTACTCAAAAGCGGCGAGAAAAGATATTACAGGATAACGAAAACCCCTCTTCGCGGCGAAGACGGCGATGTTGCGCATACGGCCGTCATAATCGAGGACATCACGGACCAGAGAAGGCTTGAGTCGATGCTCATAGCCAAGGAGAAGCTTTTCGCCCTCGAGGACCTGGCTTCCGGTATCGCGCACCAGATAAACAACCCCCTTTCAACGATGATGCTGTGCTCGGAATCGATGCTGAACGAGGTACGCAAGGGCGCGGTGTGCGACCCCGAGGCCGCGCTGAGGTTCGAGCATTATCTTGAGATGACCTGCAAGCAGATTTCAAGGTGCAAGCAGGTCTCGAACATGCTGGTGGATTTCGGCAGCAACGAGGCCGGTAAAAAGGGCAGGACCGATGTGAACAAATTGCTCGGCGAGGCGGTTTCTCTCCTTAAATCGAGCAAAAGGTTCTCTGTCCCGTCAGTGGAAAAGGAGCTTTCAGCGGACATCCGGACCATAACGGCAAGCGAGCCGCACTTGAGGCAGGTATTCTTGTCCATCCTTGTCAATGCCTTCGAAGCTGTGGACGGCAAGGCGGGCGGCGCAATAAGGGTTTCCACGTTCATGTCGGGCGAGGGGCAGAAAAAAGAAGTCGCCGTTGCCGTCCAGGACAACGGGAGCGGAATGGAGCGGGAAAAACTGCGCAGGATTTTCACTCCGTTCTTTACGGCCAAAGGCGGCTCCCACGCGGGCCTTGGTCTTTCGGTTGCGCACCAGATAGTCTCCGGGCACGGCGGCAGGATAGAAGTCGAATCAGAAGCCGGGAAGGGGAGCACGTTCACCGTGCTCCTCCCGTCCTGACAGGCGAAAGCATGGACTCTCAGAAGAGGAAAATAAGGGTATGCGTCATAGATGACGAGGAGGCCCTTGTCGGCGTGCTCAAAGAGGAGCTGGCCAGGGAGGGCTTCGAAGTCGCCGCTGCCTTGAACGGTAGCGACGGCATAAAGCTCCTTGAGCACAAGCCCTTTGACGTCTGCCTACTCGACCTCAATATGCCGGGACTTAACGGCCTTGACGTGCTCGGCAAGGCCGCCCAGCAGGCTATCCCTACCGAGTTCATAGTCCTTACTGCTTGCGCCACTGTGCAGACGGCTGTCGAGTCCATAAGGCTCGGCGCGTACGATTACCTCACTAAGCCATGCAACCTGGACAGGATAGTCTTCCTTATAAAAAAGGCACATGAGAAAAGGTGCATGCGCCAGGAGAGCCTGATACTGAAGCGCATGACCGAGGCAAGGGGCGCCAGGATAGCCACGGCCAGCAAGGCGATGCTCCAGGTCATAAAAGAAGCCGAAAAAGTGGCCGGCACTGAGGCTCCTGTGCTCATACTCGGAGAAAGCGGGACAGGCAAGGAGGTCATGGCGGAGTTCATCCATGCCAATTCAAGCCGCTCCGAGGGGCCGTTTATCGTATTCAATTCGGCAGCCATACAGGAGAACCTTTTCGAGAGCGAGCTTTTCGGGTATGAAAAGGGCGCGTTCACCGGGGCCAACTCATCCAAGGAAGGGCTCTTCGAGCTGGCGGACGGAGGGACGCTGTTCCTTGACGAGATAGGCGAGGTCCCTCAGCAGATGCAGGCGAAGCTTCTGAGGGCCATAGAGAAAGGGACTTTCTACAAGGTCGGCGGCACGAAGGAGATACGCGTTGACATAAGGGTGCTGAGCGCGACGAACAAGGACCTGCCCGGGATGGCTAAGGGAAACGCGTTCAGGGATGACCTTTACTACAGGCTCAGCAGCATCACCCTGACGCTGCCGCCGCTGCGTGAAAGGAGGGAAGACATCAAGCCGATTGTCGAGGAACTGCTGGCGCGCCTCCCTGCCGGATACACAAAGAGCATCGATGATGCCGCGCTCGAGCTCATGGCAAGGCATGACTGGCCCGGCAACATAAGGGAGCTTCAAAACGTAGTCAACAGGGCTGCCATCCTTTCCGATTCAGACCGGATCGGGCCGGGAGACCTTCCGCCTGAGTTCAAGGACGGCCCCGTAAACCAGGCGCGTCCCGCCCAAAGCGGCGGACTGCTGTCTTTGTGCGACCTTGAAAGGGAGCACATAATAAGAGTCCTCGGCCACACGGCGGGGCAGAAGAAAAAGGCCGCCGGAATACTCGGAATAGACGTAAAGACCCTTTACCGCAAACTCAAGCAATACGGGATATCCTGAAGCCCGGGCTTCTCTCTTCCCCAGAGGTCATTATGCCATGCCGCGCGTCGCATAATGCCCTGCCGTAATCCTTCATAAAACAAAAAAGATTGTAAAAACCGCTGGTTCTTCTCTGGCACGCCGTTTGCGTTTGGGAAGTCACCATGAGATTCCTTATCGTAGACGATGACCGCTACATGATGACCCTGGTCGCCTCCATCCTCAAGAAGCATAAGGTCGAGGTCGTAAGCCATTCAAACATAGGCGACGCGCTCCGGAACCTCATAGAAGAGGATTTCGACGGGGTGCTGCTGGACCTGCATCTGCCCGGCATGGACGGGCTCAGCGCAATCCCGCTCGCCAGGCAGATAAGGCCGGAGATAAACATAGGACTGATGACCGGAGATACGAGCCCGGAGGTGCGCGCGAGGGCCCTTACAGGCGGAGCCGACTTCTTTTTTCAAAAGCCCGCCGACCTGAATAACCTTTGGGAAGTCATCAGGGGCTGCACGAGAAAGGAGAATTAGATGTCAAAGGTCCTGCAGCTTGTCGGCTTCAGAAATGGAGATGAGTTCTTCGGAGTACCCATAAGCAAGGTCAGGGAGATAGTAAGGGTGCCGGAGATTACGCCCGTTCCGGATATGCCCGAGTTCCTCAAAGGAGTTATTAACTTGAGGGGCAGGATTGTCGCGGTGGTCGACATGAGCAGGCGTCTGGGGACGGCAGGCCCCGGGGCCAAAAAGGCGAACCGGGTGCTGATACTCGAGTTGGGCGGCAGCCTTACGGGGCTCATAGTCGATTCAGTATCGGAAATAGTAAAAATCGACGAGGAGTCAATAGAGCCGCCGCCCGAGATGATATCGTCCATCGGGGCGGAATACGTGACCGGAGTCGGCAAGCTCAAGGACAGGCTTTTCATCCTTCTGGAGATAGACAAGCTCATGAAGCCGGAGGAGATGCTCAGGGTCAGGGCGGCTGACAGGACAGACGGCGCTGAAGATGCGGTTTCGGCCGCCGGTTGACGCGGGTACCAGCCCGTTTTGAACGCGGGCTTTTAAATTTCCACGGAGGCGATGATGACTAAGATAGGCAGGAAATTGCTCCTCGGTTTCATGGTGATTATCGCGCTGACGATAGGGTTCAGCGGGATAATTTACCTTTTGATGGGCAAGCTCTCGGGCAGTATCGCGGAGATGAACGAGTACGGCGAGCAGCAGGCCGCTGCCGGGGATTTGAGTTACAGCATCACCTGGCTGACCATGCCTGGCAACGATTACATCATAACCGGAGAAAAAAAATATCTGGACGAGTTTAACAGCCAGTCGCGCCAGGTCGACGGCGACTTCAGGAAAATGGAGGCCCTTGACCTCTCTGAAGAGGAAAAAGAGCTTGTAAGGGACCTGCACGCGTTCTCCGACGGCGTCAAGGCGTCCGGGCAGAAGATCTTCGAGATAGAGCGTCCGGTGGGCGACCCGGCCGCCGCCGAGCTCATGAAGGAGATGGACTACAAATACGCGGCCCCGGCCGCTGAAAAGCTGATGGAACTTGTCGGCATGATAAAAGACAAGAGGGCCGTTGCCAGCAAGAACGCGGCAGACGCCAGGTTCATGATGAATATGACCATCGTCGCCGGGGCGTTCCTCACCGCCTGCATTTCCATCATGATAGCCTTCCTCATAGCGCGTTCAATCTCCAGGCCCATAGGAGAGATATCCGAGGCGGCCCGGAAGATATCAAGAGGCGAGCTGGACAGCGACGTCTCCGTGAAGTCGAACGACGAGATAGGTGTCCTTGCGGATTCTTTCAGGGGGATGATCCAGTACCTGAAGGGAATGGCGCATACCGCCGAGGCCATAGCTGAGGGCGACCTCACAAGGGAGGTGGAGCCGAAGTCTGAAAAAGACGTTCTAGGCAACGCCTTCAACAGGATGATAAAGGGGCTCGGCAGCATAGTAAGCCAGGTAAGGAACGGCTCCGAGCAGATAGCCTCCGCCTCTGCGGAGGTTGCGGCCTCGAGCGAGCAGACAAGCAAAAACGGCGAGACCGCCTCGACCGCAGTCGAGGAGATAACCTCGACGATGCACGAGATGAGCGCCAACATCCAGAACGTCGCCAGGAGCATACAGTCACAGTCGCAGTTCGTGGTTGAGACTTCGACTTCGATTGAGCAGCTGATAGCCTCGATAGAAAGGGTCGCGGTCAACGCCAAGAGGCTGGTCGAGCTGGCGATGGAGAGCAACGAGGCTGTGACCTCCGGCAGGATGGCCGTCGACGTCTCCTCCGACGGCGTGAGGAACATCATCCAGGTCATAACCAAGTCGGCGGATACGATAAAGGCCCTGGGCGTCAGGACGGAGGACATAGGCAGGATAATCGACGTCATTGACGACATAGCCGAGCAGACCAACCTGTTGGCGCTGAACGCCGCGATAGAGGCCGCCAGGGCCGGTGAGCATGGCATGGGGTTCGCGGTCGTGGCAGACGAGGTCAGAAACCTGGCCGAGCGATCTGCCAAATCTACCGCCGAGATATCGGCCCTCATCTACGGGATACAGAAGGACGCCGCTGGCGCGGTGCAAAACGTCGAGAAAAACGTAGAGATAGTCGGCAACGCGTTGAGGCTCTCGGACGACGTTGTTGAGTCGCTACGGAAGATAGATTCTTCCGTGAGCGAGGTGGCGAGATATTCGCAGGAGATAGGCGCTGCAACCGCGGAGCAGGCATGCGGGTGCGGCGAGATAACGAAGGCCGTGAGCAAGCTCAACGACATAACCCAGGAGATAAGCTCCTCGGCGGACGAGCAGGCCTCCGGCACGGAGCAGGTCGTAAAAGGCGTGGAGAAGCTCCGCGAGATGATCCAGCAGAACACGGCCAGCGCGGTGCAGCTCGCCGCAGCGGCCGAGCAGATGAACAGCCAGTCGGAATCCCTCAGCGTCACAGTGGGCAGGTTCGTCGTCGAGGAGCAGGAGGTCGCTCCCGTACTGAAGAACAAGAAGCTGAAACTGGTGGCGGCCATCTGAGCCCGTATAGGAACAGGGGATAGTGTTGATGCAAACGACGATATTCCAGACAGCTGACGCCAACGCCTGCATGAGCGACGACGAATTTCTGCTCCTCCGCAACCTCGTGTACCAGGAGAGCGGGTTGTGGCTCAAGGAGGAGAAAAAGAGCTTTATCGCCCACAGGGCATTGAAGCGGATGAAGGGCAGGAACATACCAAGTTATTTCAGGTACTACAAGCTTTTAACCGACAAGGACGGCGGAAAAGACGAGCTCCGCGGTTTCCTTGACGACCTGACAATAAACGAAACGTCCTTTTTCCGGAACAAGCCCCAGATGGACCTTTTTGCCGAGGTCGTGCTCCCCAAGCTCCTTGCCAAGAAAAGGGAGCAGGGCTCATTTAGCTTGAGGCTCTGGAGCGCGGGCTGCTCGACCGGGCAGGAGCCGTACTCACTGGCGATAGCCATAAGGCACTCGCTACTGGACTTCAGGAACTGGAGGATAACCATCCTTGCCTCGGACCTGAGCCTCTCGGCCCTGGAGACGGCGCAGGCCGGGTTTTACGGCGCGGCGAAAATGGAGGGCGTGGAAAGGAAGTTCGTGGACGCGTACTTCCGCAAGGCCGACGGCGGGTACGCTGTCTCAGAGGAGATAAGGAAGCTCGTGGTCTTCGATTACCACAACCTCATGAACGAGAACGGCGAAAAGGACTTCGACGTGATTTTCTGCAGGAACGTGCTTATCTATTTTGACGAGCAGACGCAGAAAAAGGTAATCGAACGGTTTGAGAAGGCGCTCGCCCCCGGAGGCTATCTGTTCCTGGGCCACAGCGAGACGCTCCAGGGCATAAACGACCATTTCGTATTCATGCACCACAACAGGGGAACGGCGTACCTGAAAAAATGACGGCCGTCCGCCGGAGGCTCGGGCTCCATGGACCATGAAAACGACACGATAATGCTGACTGAAGAGGAGCTCGACGCCCTCAAGGAGACCTTTTACGCCCAGGCCCTTGAGATGAGCGAGGAGCTTACCGCGGAGATACTCTCGCTTGAAGCCAACGATTGCGCGGGCGAGCCGGTCAAACGCATAAAAAGGTACTTCCATACCTTAAAAGGCGATTCATCCTCCATAGGGCTCAAGGCCATCTCCGAGCTCATACACAGCGCCGAGGACTTGATGGCCGCCCTGGAGGACAGGAGTATCGCGCTGGACGGGGCCGTCTTGGAGGTTCTGCTGAAGTCCGTGGACGAGATTGAAAAGGCGATAAGCGCCGACCGCTTAGGCTCCAAGCACGAAATTCCCACACGCCTGAAAGAGGATATGGAGCAGCTGCTGGGGAAGGCGCGCGGGACCCCACGGCTTGCGATGACGGAATATGAAGAGCTCGTCCTTTCGACCAGCCTGGCGGAGGGCATGAAAATATATAGGCTCACGCTGGAGTTCTCCGGCGACTGCGTGATGAAGTCCGCCAGCGCGCTCCTTCTATTGCAGTACCTGTCCAGCGAGATGGAGGCGATAAGGGTCAGCCCTTCACCCGAGGACCCGGCAATAGAGTCGGCCCGGTTCTTCGAATGCATCGCCGCGAGCAAGAGGCCCGCCCATGAGCTCAAAAAGCTCTGCCTGATACCGGGGGTGACTTCAAAGGCCGCGTGCGAGGAGCTCGACGCAGCTTCAATCGTAGCTTCTCCTGAAAAAGCCGGGACTGAAACGCCCGTCGACAGCGTTGACAGGGGTCTTGACAAGGCGGCTCCGGCGACCATCAGGGTGCTTTCCGAGCGAGTCGACCAGATGATGGACCTCGTCGGCGAGCTCGTGATGGGCCGCTCCATGATAGAGGAGCTCGTCGGCAGGTTCGAGGCGCGCTACCCCAAGGACGAACTCGTGCACGGGTTTGTAAAGGCCAGGTCGTTCATCTCCCGCAGCTTGAGCGACCTTCAGAGGTCGGTCATGTCTATAAGGATGATACCCGTTGAGAAGGTCTTCAGGCGTTTCCCCAGGATGGTCAGGGACCTCAGCAATTCGAGCGGCAAGGAGATAAGCCTTCTTCTTAAGGGCGAGCGCACCGAGATAGACAAGGCGCTCGTCGACGTCATAGGCGAGCCCCTGCTGCACATCATAAGGAACGCCGTGGACCACGGGATGGAGACTTCCGCGGATAGGAAAAAAGCAGGCAAGCCTGCCGAGGGCACAATAACCGTAGAGGCATGCCACAGGGACAGCGAGATAGTCATACGGGTAGCGGACGACGGCAGGGGCATGGACGCGGGCAGGCTTAAGGAGAAGGCCGTGTCGATGGGGTATGTAAGCCCTGAGCAGGCTGGCGCAATGGAGGACAGCGAAGCCTTGCGTCTCATATTCATACCTGGTTTTTCAACAGCCGAAAAGGTGAGCGGCATCTCGGGGCGCGGCATAGGCATGGACATCGTAAAGGAGACCGTCGAAGGGATGAGGGGTTCGGTTTCGGTCGTCTCCTCACCTGGCAAGGGGACAGAGTTCACGCTCAGGTTCCCGCTTACGCTTTCGATAATGAGGGCCGTTCTCGTAAGGGCGGGAGGTACCATGTACGCGCTCCCGCTCGGTTCGGTCGCCGATATAAAGAGGGTCCGTCCCCATGACATAGATTCTCTGACCGGAATGGACGTGCTGAATTTGAAAGGCGGCCCGCTTCCCCTTACCGGCATAGACGGCCACGGTGCGGAAAACAGAGCCGGCCTCAGGCGCTCCAAGGCGTTCGTCCTTACCCTGAAACACGGGGGCAGGAAGGTCGGGCTCGTCGTGGACTCCCTCGCGGGCGAAGAAGAGCTCGTCGTAAAGGCTGTGGACGACGCGATTGTCTCCACGCCCCTGGTGAGCGGAGCGTCCATCCTCGGAAACGGAAAAGTCGTTTTGATATTGAATATAGGCGAGCTCATCTCCAGGACCCTCACAAACCCCGAATCGCTCGGATACAGGCGTTTTGAGCGCAAACCCACAGGTACAAATGGCTGACCAGCGGAAGACTAAGGTAATGGTCGTCGATGATTCTGCCCTGATGAGGCGGATGATACCCCTTATCCTGGAGAAAAGCCCGGAAATCGAGGTCGTGGCCACTGCGGTGGACGGAAGGTTCGCCCTGAGCAAGGCTGAAAAAAACAGGCCGGACGTCATCACCCTCGACATGGATATGCCAGGCATGGACGGCCTTACAACCTTGAAGCACATAGTGCGCGATTTCGGCATCCCGGTAGTTGTCGTAAGCTCCATGACGACCAGGGGGGCCGAGCTCACCATGAAGGCCTTTGAGCTCGGCGCGATGGACGTCATCGCTAAACCTGCCGACGCCATCTCGGTGAACATAAAAGAGATTGCCGAGGAACTTATTGAAAAGGTGCTCGCCATCGGCAGAAGCTCGGTCTCGAAGCTCCACCTCGATGTCCCTGCGGAAAAACTCCCTGAGCCGAGGCCGGCTGTCTGCTCAAGGGCAAAAACGGCCGAGCAGGTGATCGCGATCGGGATATCTACCGGTGGGCCCAACGCGCTCTCCTATATGCTGCCGCTCCTTCCGGCGGACCTTCCTGCTGCCGTGCTCGTGGTCCAGCACATGCCTGCCGGTTTTACTGAGGTGTTCGCTTCCCGCCTTAACAAGGCCTGCGCCCTCGAGGTCAGGGAAGCGCGGGACGGCGACCTTGTCACGCCGGGGCGGGTGCTGATAGCGCCGGGCGACTACCACATGAAGATAAAGAAAACCGCCCTCAGCACAATCGTGGTCCTGAGCTCGCGCCCGGCTGTGAACGGCCACAGGCCTTCGGCCGACGTCCTCTTTAACTCCGTTGCCGCCGAGTACGGCCCGAGCTCGGTGGGCGTCATTATGACGGGAATGGGAGAGGACGGAGCCGAGGGGATAGGCGAGATAAAGAAGGCCGGCGGGCGTACCCTTGCGCAGGATGAAAACACCTCGGTAGTTTTCGGGATGCCAAAGGCCGCCATAAGAAGAGGGTATGTCGACAGGGTCATCCCGCTCGAGCGGATGGCGGAGGCGGTTGCCGGCGAGATAACTTGGAAAAGAGGAGGACGGCAAATTGCGGCCAATCACAAGTGAAGTAGATAAAAGCGCGTACAGTTTCCTGATAGTCGACGATTCTCTTTTCGCGAGGAAAAACATCGCCAAGGCGGTCGAAGCCATAGGCGGCAACGTGGTCGGGGAGGCCGTGAACGGAAGGGAAGCCGTAGAGAAGTACTTTGAGCTCAGGCCTGACCTCGTGCTCATGGACATCTCGATGCCGGAGATGGAAGGCATCGAGGCGCTCGGGCTCATCAGGGAGCGCGACAGCTCGGCCAAGGTCGTCATTGTGAGCTCGCTGGGCCATCAGGAGATGGTCAAGAAGGGGATATCCCTCGGCGCGAAACACTTCATCTCAAAACCCGTGGTGCTCGAGAAGGCGGCGGACATCATCAAATTCGTGTTGGCGCAGAAAGGCTGATTCATGAGGATAGAGTTCATAAACCCTTTTGTCGAGGCCGCCTTGAGCGTCCTCGACGCCGTACTCCAGGAGCCCTCTTCGAAGGGCGAGATGACGCTGGAGAGGGGGCTGGCGCAGCGGGAAAGCTTTTCAGTCAGCTTCGGCCTCACAGGCGGCATCGAAGGCATGGTACTGTTCGACGCCAACGAGCGGACAGCGATGGACATAGCCGGAGCCATGAACGGGCGCAGGTTTGAGGAGATGGAGCCGCTGGTGCTGGACAGCATGGCAGAGCTGATGAACATGATAATAGGCAGCAGCGTCAGCTTGCTCAACGAAAGCGGCTTCAGGTTCGAGCTGACGCCGCCGTCGATACTGTGGGGAAGGGACATGAAGCTTTTCCCTATCAATCTCGAGACGCTTAAAGTCCCTCTTCACTCGCCGAAGGGCGTTTTGACCATCAGCATTTCAATGAAGCCGAGGGTAGGTTGAATGCCGATGACGGCCCGGATAAAAGACGGTAAACGCGAGGGGCGTACCCTATGCAGCTGACCGGCAACCTTGAAGACATAGGCCTGGGTGAGATTTTCCAGATACTCGGCTTCAGCGGCAGGTCCGGAGTCCTGCGCCTGCGCGACACGAAGACCGAGGGGCTGGTCGTCTTCAAGGAAGGGAAAATAATAAAGGCCTTTTCAAGCCAGCTGCGCTTCTCCGTCGGCGAGAAGCTCCTAGAAGGCGCGAAGATAAGCGCCGCGCAGCTGGAAGAAGGGCGCAAAAAACAGCGCGAGAGGGGCTTTGTCGAGCCGCTTGGAAGACTGTTGGCCAGGAGCTTCAACGTGCCAGCCGAATGCGTCGAGGCAGCCGCCACGGAGCTCATACAGAGTGCCGTCCAGGGCTTTTTTTCATGGAGAGGCGGGTACTTCGAATTCGACCTGGGGGATTACGCCGAGACGCCCGACGTAATAAAAGACGACGCGCTCCAGCACACGCTGAAGACAGGGTTGAACCCGCAGTTCCTCGCAATGGAAGGGTTGAGGGTGGCGGACGAGGCCGACAGGGACGGCCAGGGCGCGTCTTCTGCCCCTCAAGCCGTAGAGCGGGCTCAGGAAGAAAACAACTCTTTTTGCTCGGTAAGCGAGATGCTGCATGAATTGGGAGCCGATGAGCAGTTCCTCGAGACGAAGGGTTTTCAGGCCGGTTCCACCAGCAGGGGGCTTGCGGTCCTCAAGGAGATGCTCGAAGAGCTGGCCAGGCCGCTGACGATGAACGAGATACTGCTTCTGATATTGAGGTTCAGCAGCGAGTTCATAAACAGGTCCGTGGTCTTTGTGATGAAGGACGGCCATATAGCGGGGTTCGGGCAGTTCGGCATAGAGCTTGACGGCGAGCAGCCCGACAAAAGGATAAGGGGAATAAAGATACCAGACAGAGGGCGGTCAATACTCGCGGAAGCTGTCGAGAAGAGGAAAATAATAGTCAGGGAACTCGAAAAAACAGAGTGGGACGAGTACCTGATGGATCAGCTTGGCGGAAGCAGGCCCATTGAGGCCTTCGCCGCGCCGGTCATCCTTCAGAACAGGGTCGTGATGGTGCTGTACGGCGACAACGTGCCCGAGGCCAGAAAGCTCGACGGGCTTTCCGTACTGGAGACCTTTCTGGCGCAGACGAGCATAGCCATGGAGCGGATGATATTGATGAGCGGCTCCGCGAACGCAAGCTGGTTTTAAAAGGGGTCTTTAGATGGTCATCTCGTGCCCGGCGTGCTCTAAAAAATTCAACTTCAACGGCGAGGCGAAAAACCACGCACGGTTCAGGTGCACGGCCTGCGGGGCTGTTTTCAGCATGGGCGGGGAGCCCTCTGCAAAAACAGCTGCGGGACAGAAGGCTTTCAAGGTCTTGGCCGCAACCGAAAACAACTCGATAGAGCGTGCAGTGAAAGCCGCCCTTGCAGACGGCAGGATAGAGCTTTCATTGGCGGCAGACGGCAACCAGGTTTTTGAAAAGATTTCCATCGATAAACCGCACCTGCTTATACTGGACGCCGCCATACAGGGAATGTTCAGCTTTACGCTTTGCGAGAAGATTAAGAGCGACCAGTCGCTTCAGGACATAAAGATAATCCTGACGTCCGCGGCGTTTAATAAAAGCCGGTATAAGCGCAGGCCCTCGGAGCTGTTCGGGGCCGATTGCTATATCGAAGCCCATCAGCTCGAGGACGCCCTGGCAGGAAAAGCTGGCGCACTGCTCGGGGTCGAGCTTCGCGGGAGCGTGGCGGATGGCGTCGGGCCTGCGGGCAACGCGAGGGAGAACTCAGGCCCTGAAAATGGACTCGAGGAGAAGGACGCGAAAAAAACAGATGAAGACGGCAAGGCAAAACGGCTGGCGCGGGTCATAGCCGCCGACATCTTGTTGTATCACAGGAAAAAGCTCAGCCAGAAAGTTGAAAAACAGGACGCATCTGTCCTGTTCAAAGAAGAGATAGACGAAGCCGTCAAGTACTTCAATAAGAGGCTCCCCGGAGCAGATATCGCGTACATCCACGCGGCGATAGAAGAGTGTCTCGATTCGATGAACAAGACCATGGGCACGGAGGCTGCGAATTGCTGAGCTCGACGAGAGTGGCGTTGGCCCGCATTTTTGCAGCGCAAGGCGTTGATATTCGCACCGAAAGGAACTTGATATGAGCCTTCCGGAAAGAAGACCAGAGAGTCAGGAAAGCCCGGTAGAGCGGGAAAGCCGTCAGGGCGCACCGCGTTCCACAAAGGGCGTCGAGATGGTGACGATGCTCAAGAAGGGCCTCGAGTACACACAGGACCTCCTCAAGGAGAACGAATGGCTGAGGCAGACCGCCATCAAGCTTCAGGAGCAGAACCGGCTTCTTCAGGCAAGGGTCAAGGACCCTTGCCCCGGCGCTGACTCCGCCGAGTTGATGGAGAGGCTCAAGTCCTCGCAGCAGGAGAAGGCCGGGCTCGAGGAGCGGACAAAAGAGCTGGAGAGGGAAAACCAGGAGTTCGCCAACCGCTATGTCGAGATTGAAGAGCAGAACCAGATGCTCACCAACCTGTATACGGCCAGTTTTCAGCTTCATTCATCCCTCGACTACAACGAAGTGCTCAGAGGAGTCACCGAGATAATCATAAACCTCATAGGCGCGGAGAGGTTCGCGGTCATGCTGCTCGACGAGAAATCCCTTGTCCTCACGGCGGTAGCGGCCGAGGGGATGGAGATGGAGGAAGTGCTTCCTGTCAAGGTGGGTGAAGGCGCCGTAGGCGCGGCGGTCTCTTCCGGAGAGGTCTTTTACGGCAGCGGTGAAGCCTCCGGCGGGAGCCCTCTGGTCTGCCTGCCGCTCAAAATAGGGGAGAAGGTCATAGGCGTCATCGTCATCTACGACCTCCTCAGGCAGAAAGAAAAGTTCACGGAAATCGATTACGAGCTCTTCTCGATGCTTGGAGACCATACCGCTACCGCTCTGTTCAGCGCGAAGCTTTACACCGAGTCGGAGAGAAGGCTGTCGACCATACAGGGGTTCATAGACCTTATTACCAAGTAGGAGAATGAAAATGAGTGATTACCGCGTGCTTGTCGTTGAAGATTCTCCGACAATGTCGCAGCTTCTCAAGTTCACGCTCAGGAGGATAAAGGGGCTCGAGGTGGTGACGGCTAGCGACGGGGTGGACGGGCTTAAAAAACTGGCCAATGCCAAATACGACCTAGTGCTCACGGACATAAACATGCCCCTCATGGACGGGCTCAAGCTCATAGGGCTTGTGAGGGGGGACGGCAACGGGACGAACAAGAGCGTTCCCATTGTGATAATTACGACCGAAGGGGAGGACGACGCCCGCAGGGAGGGGCTCGCGCTCGGCGCTACGTCATATATAACCAAGCCCATAAATTCGCGCGAGGTTATCGATACCGTGATGAAATGCCTCGGGGCCGCATAGGTTGACTGCCAGCAAGCCCCTTTTGCCTGAGGGGCCGCCCCCCTACATCAGTACAGGTCATCTGTTGAAAGCATTCTGGTAAAGTACCCCTACTGCCGCATACAGAGGTTTGGACGTGGACGATGATATCTGTTCCTATCTCGTTATGGTAAGGGGCTTTTGGATCTGCAGCTTCAAGATCTCGGACGCGATGGAATGCCCGCTTCGCGAGCTTGGGAGGTGTCTTTACGCGCGCGGCCCCTTTAAGCCTGACCTGAATGATTGACCTTTCAGGGTTCTGCCAGAAACACTCAATTTTTCCAGATTTTTTAACCAAAAAAGCCGCCGGGCCCGCCTTGTTTTGTAACTAATATCATGGAGTTTTTTCCTCTGTTTCAGGTAAGCTGGACTGCGCTCGAAACAGGGCTGGAAAGAGCGTTTTTTCCGGGAGAAAAGCACTCGTACGGGACCGTCCAAACGGAGATGAAGGAGGGCTTTCGATGGCGCAGAAAAAATCCAGAAAAAACTTGTATCTCTATGCCCTGGTTTTCGCGGTATCCGCTGCAGTCGGTCTTTTTCTCGCGAAAACGTCTCATGCCGGGGACCCGGCCGATGGAAAGACTGCATCAGTCGTCAGCAATTGGAAAGAGGGGGACAGCAAGGGCCTGACAGTCAAGATAGGCAAGCTGAAAGAGGCCAACGGCAGGCTGACGAACGAGGACATAACCTACGACGTCGACATAAAAGTCATCGGCGAGAGCGAAGACGGCTACACGGTCGAATGGGTCTACAACAACATCACCTACAGCGGAAGCAACCCGTTCGTCAAAAAGCTCTATAAGACGTCCGAGGGGCTCAAAATAGTATACACGACCGGCAAGGACGGGATGTTCAAGGAGCTTGTCAATTGGAAAGAGGTCCAGGAACATCTTTATAGCGCGCTCGACCTGCTGGAAAACGAATTTCCAGACAACCAGGCCATAAAGGGCCTGATAAGCCAGTTCAAGGCGTTGTACTCTTCGAGGGACAGCATCGAGAGCACGCTCCGCGACATACAGATCTACCATTCGCCTTACGGAGGCGAATACACGCTTGGCGAGTGGACGAGCACCGAGACGACGCTGCCCAATCATCTCGGAGGCTATCCTTTTCCCGCCGTCATCAAAACCGGCATGACTGAACTGGACCTCGCGAAGAACAGGTGCAAGATAGTCGCGACTCAGAAAATCGACGAGGAGAAGGCCGCCGCCGCCGTCAAAGAGTTCCTGCGCACCACTGCGGAGAAAAGCGGTGGACAGCAGCATTTCAACGGGGCCGGACAGTCTGGCGTAAGCATAAACGACGTTTTCGAGTATGACGTCGAATTGAACGGGGGATGGGTAAACAAGGCGTACTTCAAAAGAGAGACCAGGACCGGCCCGGCAAAAGGCGTCAATACATATGAGATAACTCTCAAGTAAAAATGTGAATGGCATGAGATACGCGCCAGGCGGGATGACTTTTCAAGTCATCCCGCCTGGCTTTTTTTCAGCCCGGGCCCGTTACGCGCAAACGCTCGCAAAGGCTTTGTTTTTTCGGGTTGTTTGTGGTAAATCTTGGGTAGGGTACTCTGTTTTTTTCTCATAAGTTTTTGTACTTGCCGAGGCTTTTAAATTTTTAAGAAAGCGGGTCATAAAAAGCATGAAAAAAGTGATTTTTGCGGCAGCGGCGTTGTTGATGTTTTCAGGCTGCTTTGGGGGGCCGACTCCACTTATGAAGGCCTCTTTTGAGGGAAATAACGGCGAGGTGAAAAGCCTCCTTGAAAAGGGGGCGGACATCGATGAAAGAGGCACTTTGCCGAACGTTACCGGGTACGCGCCTAAATACTGGCTCAAATCCACCGCGCTCATGGCTGCGGCGCATTACGGCCAGGACGCCACGGTCGACCTTCTGCTCTCGCGCGGCGCTGATATAAACGCTGAAAACTTCCTGTGTCTTTCAGCTGTCCACCTCGCGACCGTAAGCAAGAAGAAAGAGACCGTCAGCCTTCTGGTAAAAAAAGGCGCGAAATTGGAACCGGCTGACGCGTCCAGCGCGTGGTGCCATATTCACAGCACCCCTCTTCAAGTGGCGGCGTCAGAGGGCGATATTGAAATCGTAAAGCTCCTTGTCAGAAATGGCGCCGGTGTCGACACTGGAGGCTACTGCGGCTACAGCCCTCTATTGCTTGCCTCGTTGGAGGGGCACTATGAGACGGTTGAATACCTGCTCAAAAACGGGGCCGATGTGAAACTGAAATCACAAAACAAACTTGGATGCCAGGAGACTACTCCTCTGAAGATAGCCGAGGAAAAAGGGCATACAAAGGTTGTCAAGCTGCTGAAGGATGCCGCAGCAGGCGCGGTAGCCGTCAATAAGGTGATCGCCGCGCCTCCTGAAGACCCCTTGGAGGCGGCAGCCTTCGAGGCAGAGGCCAGAAAGTACAGGGAGAGCGCCGTGAAACCGGCTTTCCCGGAAGAGGCAAGGAAGTACAAGGCCCAGGCCGAGTTCGCCTTACAGCAGAAAAAATTTGAGAACGCGGTCGATTTGTACGGCAGGGCCCTGAAGGCCGCCCCGTGGTGGCCTGACGGCCATTTCAACAGGGCGCTCATACTCGGGGAGCTCTCGAGGTATGAAGAGGCAATCAGGGAGATGAAGCGCTATCTCCTCCTTGCTCCCGACGCGCCGGACGCCAGGGACGCGCAGGACAGGATATACCAGTGGGAGAGCGTTGCGGAATAGGCTGGCGGGGCCACTGAGCAGGCCTGAACGCAGTAGTTCGGAGTAGAGGACGTCATGCGGAGAATATACATTTTTGGAGCGTTCCTGTTCTTGACGGCAGCCTTGCCGTCTTTAATACACGCTGAAGACTGTTCCGAGAGCTACGGGGCCAGACTTGCCTATGGCAATAAGAACGCGTGGAAGTCGTGGTGTTACAAATGCGGCGGGTCATTTGTCGAAAGCGGGCCGCGTTCCGAGTGCAGGCCTGGCCCTGATTGGGGAAAAGGAAGCTCTTCGAGCACCGGCGGCGACAAGGTTGGCAGCGGTTCTTACCAGTTCACTCCTACCGGAGACCTGCGAATAGACGCGCCCCTTGCGGTGATGTCAGGTTTTTTGAACGGCATGGAAGAGGCAAGCAAGGAGAGGAGCGCCCGACAGCAGGCGGAGAGAGAGCGGGCGGAGTATGAGGCTGTGATGGCGGCCCAAAAGGCCGCCGAAGAGGCCGAGAGGCGCAAAGAAGAGAGCTTTGAGCGCCTCTCGGGAGCTGTAAAGGGCGTTGAAAAAAACGGCATATTCCTGAAAAACATGGGCGATACGCAGGTGCTCAAGCTGAAGACCGGAAATGATTTCTTCAATTCGCCCGGAAATCCGGAAGGCATGGCCGAAACGGAGACTCACAGGAAGCTGGCGTTAAAATTAGGCGATGAGCCTTCTACGGTCATCGGAGTGCCTGTAAAAGATAATGGAAGCGTGTCTGTCCCCCCGGCACAGGTTGTTAAGGAAGAGAAGCTAAAGGCCGGGGAAGCGAATCTTCAAGCCGCTGAGACGGACGGCGATAAGGCGCTCATAGAGTCCATGAGCGCCATTGGAAAGCGTCACAATTGGGAACCTGAGGAGCAGGCCCGCCTTGATAAGGCCTTGAACGAGCTTGATTTCGACGGAGACCCCGACGCCACGCCTGCCGAGATACGGGAGACCTGGCGGAACATGCTCCGGGAGGGCAGGGGAGAGCTCCTCAAAAACGAGGCCGCGAAAGGACACGGCCCCGGCCTTCAGTGGGCGGGAGCGGGCGAGCAGACAAAATACATGGATTGCACCATCTTCGCGCTGGCAAACGCCTCAGGAGTGCCTTACGGCGTAGTCGCCGCAAGGGCTGCGGAGCTTATCCGTGAAGCTGACTGGCGTGGCCCAGCTGCACAAAAGAAACCTCAAGAGGTGATGGAAAAAACCGGCCTGAACGGCGGTGAGGTCATCATACTTGCCGAATCATTGGGCCAGGCAGAGGTCGTCAAGAGCGCTGATTTCCAGAATGTCCTGAAAGAAGGGCGGCCGGTGCTCGTGAACGTCGCGCCGCAAAACGGCGGAAGCGGCGGGCACCAGGTAGTCATTACAAAGACTTTCGAGCATGAAGGACAGACCTGGTACGAGATGATGGACTCGAACCAGGGCGCGCCTGGGCGTCTGTACCTGAGCGCCGATGAGCTTGACACGATACTCCAGGAGAACGGCATAGCTTTCCGCCCGGAACCCGGAAGGAAACCTGCTCTGCTTCGCTGAGCTTGCGTAACAGGCCTGAAATATAAAAGGGGTACTGCTTGATAAGCAGTACCCCTTTTTGTTTAAGGGCCGCAACTGCGCTGGAACGGCCTGCTGGTCCGAGAGCATCCACGGCATTCTTGTCATTGCAAAAACAGGCCGATTTCTGTTATCTTTTGAGATATCCTTTTTATCTACTTTGACGAAATCATGAAACCATTCCCTTCATCCTTGAGAAGCAGGCTTGGATGGGCAGAACTGCTTGAGCTTAAAAGGACTGCCGAGCCGCACGTCCATCAGATAGAGCCGACGAACAGCTGCCCGTATTCGTGCGTAATGTGCCCGAGACCAGAACGCATGGAGCGCGAGGTCGGGTTCATGGAAATGGGCCTCTTCGAGAAAATAATCGACGAGATATCCGGTTTCTCCGAGCCGGTCCGCAAAAAAGAGATAGAGCTTTTTCACTTCGGCGAATCGCTCCTGCACCCCCGTATACACGAGATGGCCGGATATGCTTCCGGCAAGGGCCTCAACGTGACCCTTTCGGTCAATGCCCCCGAGCTTACCCCTCAGCTGCTGGACCGGCTCGCCTCAAGCGGCCCGTGCAGGATAATAATCTCCTTCGACGGCTACGACGCTGAAAGCTACAGGAAGATACGCGGGAGCGCGGCCGATTATGAAAAAGGCACGGCCAACCTCAAATATGCCGCCGGGCTCCTCAAGAAAAAAGGCCTTGCCGGGACAAAAATCTCCCTCAGGGTAATCCGGCTGAACGCGAACAACCCGCGAATCGACGAAGTCAGGGAGTACTGGGAAGCGCTCGGGCTGCCAGTAGAGGTCCGCGAGTTTTTCCCGTGGACTGAAAAAGAGCTCGCGTCCCTCGGCATCGTGCAGAAGTACCCGCCATTCATGCCCTGTCCCTTTCCGTGGCAATATCTCGTTGTGCAGTGGGACGGCACTGTTGTGCCGTGCTGCAGGGACTATAACGGCGTCAACCAGATGGGCAACGTCCGGGGCTCGTCCTTGAAGGAGATATGGAACAGCCCCGTATACGCCGATTTCAGGGCGCAGCACCGGACAGGGGAATACGGCAGCAACGGACTGTGCAGGGGATGCATGGAAATCTTTTACACAGAGGGATAGTGGAAGAGCAGGTCTTACATGGTGAAGGGGGACAAGCGCCTTCCAGGGATACTGTCGCCGCGCTGTTCCAAAGGGCCGTTCACGTCAACGGGGCGGCCCCGCTCGTCTTTTTCGACGACGGCAGTTTTTTGAGCTACACCGAGGCCGGCTCTCTTGCCTTTGAGATCGCCGGGCGTTTGCAGGCTAAAGGAATCGGCAAGGGAAGCTACGTGGTATCAGCTTCAGCTGCCTCAGCTGAGGCAGCGCTCGTTTTCTGGGCATCGATGCTCGTCGGCGCGGTCTTTGTGCCGGTTGACGGCAATATGCAGCCGGAGAAGCTCTCGAGAATTCTGGAGCTCATAGACCCTGGGATTGTCTTCACGGGCCCGGAATGGGCAGGGAAAAGCGCTCTTGCGGGCTTGAAGCCGGTCATATACACTTCGTCCGCCACCACGCCTGTTGCAGGCGGCTCTCAACAATTTCAACAGTTTTTCGATGGCGGTGAGGGCGCTTACAGTCCACAGCCGGTCTCGCCCGAAGACGCCGCCGTCGTCCTTTTCACTTCAGGCACATCAGGAGAGCCAAAAGGCATAGTGCTCTCACAAGGCGCGCTTTCAGGCAGCGGGCGCTTGATGGCTGAGACTTATCAATGGGGGCCGTCTGACAAAGTCCTTATGACCGGTGATTTCCATACCATGAGCGGGTTGAGAAACCCGTGCGTCGCTGCTCTCTATTCAGGGGCTTCTTTCATAATCGCGCCACAGGGCGCAAGGGGGAGCGCTCCGGCCTGCTCGGAGCTGATGGAAAGGCTCGGAGTGACCATATTGTGCACGGTCCCAGCCTTTCTATCCCAGTTCACGAGGTTCCAGGAGAAGATATCAGGCGGCTTTGCGAGAAGCCTCAGGTTCGTCATGTGCACTGGGACAAACCTTTCCCCGGCGGTCATCGATGAATTCGAAGGGCGTTATGGCAAGTCTGTGCTCAACTATTACGGCTTGACGGAGACGGCCGGCCTTTGTGTCGGCGTTCCCCCGGGAATGGAACAGAAGCTAAAGGGCGCCGTCGGCGTGCCGCTCGGCTGCTCGCTCAAGATAGCCGCGCCTGAAGGCGCCGAGGCGGGCGAGGGAATATCAGGGGAGCTCCTCATATCAACAGAGAACATCATGAGCGGCTATTTAAAAGACCCTGAAGCTACTGAAAAGGCTTTTGCAGGCGGCTGGTTCTTGACAAGGGACCTCTGCCGCAGATGGCCGGACGGCTCGATAGAGCTTTTAGGACGCGTTGACGACGCTTTCAAGGACCTGAGGGGAGAGCTCGTGCACCCCTCCGAGATAGAGAAGGTCATCGAAGGGCTGCCAAACGTTCTTGAAGCCGTTGTCTGCGGCTTTGGCGAGCGGGACGGACGTCCTGCGGCGGCCGCCTTTGTAGTCGCAAAAGAAAAAGCGGCGGACGAGGACATTTTGGCCGGCGAGCTCCGCCGCCAGGTCTTCGCCGCGCTCGGCCCTTACAGGACGCCCGCTCTTATCATTTTCGTGGACTCGCTTCCAAGGGGGACGAACGGAAAGGTGCTTAGAAGAAAATTGATGGAGACCCTGCCATGAGCAGTATAGTTCAAGTTTTTGAAAACGCTGAAAGAGTGAAGCCGGGCAAGCCCTTGATGGTGACTGCTTCGGGCGAGCTTACATATGGAGCGCTCATTGAGCGCACTTCTCTCATGGCCGGACTTTTAAAGAAAGACGGCATATCTGAGGGCGACAGGGCGATAGTGTCGAGCGCGGACGACATCGAGTCAGCCTCGTCTTTCATCGGCCTTATGCGCTGCGGGGCCGTTCCGGTGATGGTAGATGCGCACCTTCCGGCACCCGAATGGACTGAAGTGGCAAAGGCCGCGAAAGCTAGCTGCGCTTTTGTTGACCAGGCGTTGAGGGAGCGCGCGGAAAAAATAACCGGCGTGTATGAATTCGGGAGGTCAACTAAGGCAGGCATGCTCGGCAGGCTTCTTAAGAGGGACAGGGCAGGGTACCCGGCGTTCTTCGAGGGGATAGTCCCGGCAGCTCCGCCCGAGAAAATTGACGAGGGTCTTGACGCGTACATAATGTTCACTTCAGGGACTACTTCGCGGCCCAAGGGCGTCAGGATAAGCCATAAGGCGCTTTTCGCCCATCTTGGGACTCTTTCAAGGCAGTTCGGCTACTCAGGCGAGGCGCGCATACTCAATGTCCTTCCGCTTAGCCACGCGGACGGCATCGTCCAGGGGCCTCTTGTTGCCCTGTACAACTTCGCCACCGTATATAGGCCATTGGAGTTCAGCATACAGAGGATTACAGAGCTCCTCGACGCGCTCTACAGGGAGCGGATAACGCACTTTGTCGCAGTGCCGACCATGCTGTCGCTCATATACAAGCTGTGGCAGGGACACGAGGAGAGTTTTTCGTCGGGCGACCTGAAGATGGTTGTCTCGACGGCCTCTTATCTGGAAAAGGAGATATGGGAAGGGTTTGAAAAAAAGTTCGGGGTCAGGGTCTCGAACGTCTACGGCCTTACAGAGACAGTTGCAGGAGGGCTCTTCAGCGGCCCCTCAGATTCGGGGAGGCGCGTAGGGACCGTCGGCAAGCCTGTAGACTGCGAGGCAAGGGCAGCCCTTGAGGACGGTGCTCCCGCGCCGGACGGAGAACCAGGCGAGCTGCTTTTGAAGGGAGAAAATCTCATGACTGGCTACTTCGAGGACAGCGAGGCCACGGCCCAGGCTCTCGCGGGTAGCTGGCTCCATACCGGCGATATCGCCGTCAGGGACAGCGACGGTTTTTACAGGATAACCGGAAGGAAAAAGAACATCATCGTCACCGGAGGGCTGAACGTTCAGCCCGAGGAGGTGACAGAGGCATTGAAGGCCCACCCTGATGTGCTGGAAGCGGTGACTTTCGGCGTCGAGGACGATGTCTCCGGAGAGCTGGTCGCCTCATGCGTGGTCCTATCGTCTGGGTCGGCTGCCGATGATGCCGGACTTGCCGAGTGGTGCAGGGGAAGGATAGCGCACTACAAGGCGCCACGGTGCGTACATATTTTCGAAGAGCTTCCCAAAGGGCCTTCTGGCAAGGTGATAATCGCCCAGGCTAAAAAGATGGCGCTGGAAGCGGCCGTAGCGGAGAGCGCGGCGGGAGAGAGCGTCATTGAAAAAGTGCTCGGCGCCGCGTCGGCTGTTTTCAAGTCGCCGGTCAAGGAGCTTTCCGAGCGTTCGACCACGGCTGATGTCGCCGGATGGGATTCGCTCGCCCACCTGCAGTTCGTCGTCGCGCTTGAAGAGGCTTTTGATATAAGGCTCGACCCGTCTGACATAATAAGGATAGAGTCGATAGGCGAGGCTGAAAGGATAGTGCGTGAGAAGCTCTCGTCCTGAGGCGCGCCCCCGCCGCCACGCCCCTCCTCTTTATTTATGGTTTGCCGTCGCTGCCATGCTGGCCGTCTTTTTCCTCGCAAGCATTCCTGCCTTTAACCGGTTCAATGCCGTCGACAGGACTTTTTTCGAGTCTTCAGCGCGCAGGCTCGAGACTTTTCGTGAGCGTGCCGGAGGCGGCGGGAAAAGCCTCAAGGTGCTTGCCATAGGAAGTTCCCTGATGGACAGGGCCGTTTATTTCGACGAGCAGATGGAAGCACTGGCAGAGAGCCGCGGCCTTCCCAACCTTGTGTTCGCCCGCATCACCCGTTCCGGCGGCGACATTTCGAATTTCATGCCTCTCTTGAGCCAAATGGCACAGGCGGCTCCGGACATCATCCTGGTCGAGTCGGACAGCGTTTTTTATGACCGCCATACGATAAAGAACGTATTCTTGAGGGAGTATATTGTTTTTTTGCGGGCCTTGCTGATGGCAAACCTCAAGTCCGGGCCCACGCTTCCGGAGCCCCGGGTCTATATTGAAAACGAGTTCGACCTTGCGTTGGACGGCAAGACATCCGCGCGCCCCGGTAAGACTTTACTTGATAAGGCATTGCTTGACTGGAACGAGATGGGTTTGACCGGCAGGTACAAGATAGAGCTTTTTTTAAGCGAGGCAGGTAAAACGGGCGCGAAGGTCGTGTTGATAAATATCCCGAGGAACCCGGAATTTCTGGCGCGTATCCAGCGTGAGGGTGCAAACGGAGAAAAACAGCGGCTGGAAGATGATTACGGCATAAGGTCGATAATGTTTGATGGAGAGCACAGCCCCGAGCTCTATTCGGACTACGCCCACCTCAATGAAAAAGGGCGCTCGGTATTTTCTGACTGGCTCATCGAGGAGCTCAAGGGCGGGCGCTTATGAACCTGGCCTCTGTCCAGATGCTCGGCTGGATAGCGTTGACAATAGCCCTTTTCTGGGCCGCCCCGCGAAGGTTCCAGCCCTATGTGGCGGCGGCCTCGTGCGCATTGCTGCTGTTGGTTTTCTCGCCTGTCTCTTTCGTCGTGCTCTCTATTTTCACAGCTCTCGGGTATGTCCCTTTCAGGTACGGGAGACGGTCAGCCGCCGGGGCGCTCTGCGCTGGCGGGGCCGTGGCAGCGGTCTTCATCTGGTTCAAGTCAGGGGCCGCCACAGGAGGGGCGCTCGTGCCGCTCGGTTTCGGCTTCTATACGCTCAGGGCGCTCCATTACGGCCTTGACTCGGTCAAGCGCGCGCTCCCTCCGCACACTTACTGGCAGTTCGTAAGCTATATGTTCTTCCTTCCGACGATTATTGCCGGTCCGATAAACAGGTTTCAGGAATTCCATAGGGAGCTGGCGCGAAGAAGGTTTGATAAAGATCTTTTCTCGAAAGGGTGCGAGAGGATCCTTTACGGGTTCGTGAAGATAATCGTGCTGGCCAGCTACGAAGTCTCCCATATCCTGCGCCTGCGCATCGAGGCCATGGAAGGGCAGCACGAGATACTGGCCGCCTACCTCGACTGCATAAGGTACGGGCTCAACCTGTATTTTCAGTTCTCAGGCTACTCGGACGTGGCAATAGGCTTTTCAATGCTTCTGGGCTTCAGGATAGCCGAAAATTTCAATTACCCGTTCCTTGCCCGGAACATCGGCGATTTCTGGAAGAGATGGCATATATCCCTTTCGAACTGGTGCAGGGACTATGTCTACATGATGGCGCTCTCGGTGAGCAGGCGTCCGTGGGCTGCCGTCATCGCTTCGATGCTCGTCCTCGGGGTCTGGCATGAGCTTTCGCCAAGGTACCTTGCCTGGGGAGTCTACCACGGAGCGGGGATAGCCGTCTGGCAGGGTTTTCAGAAGGTAAAAAAGAATATTCCGGCAATGGATTTTGCCGGAGGGAAGTACCTGACGGAAGGGGCCTCCTACCTGCTGACAATGAACTTCGTGATACTCGGGTTTGCCATAACAAAGGAGCCTGACCTGGCTTCGGGGCTAAGAGTGATCGGTAAAATACTTTTTTTCTGGGTGTAAAGGATGTACGGGTTCTTAAGAGGGTTCCTGCCAAAGGCCGCTGCCGACGTGCTAGTCGTATTATGGTACCTGCTGCTCATATTCCTTGTCGTCGCTCTTTCCGGGAGCGGCCATGAGGAGTTCAGGTACCTTAATATATGACAAGGCGCGCCATGACGTCATTTTATACAGATAGCGGAATGTCTCAAATTTGATTTACAGGATGTTCCTGTGGCCTTTTTGGGACACCAAAAACAAAGGGGTTAGCCGAAGCTAACCCCTTGATTTGTTTAAAAAAGAATTGGCTGGGGGACTAGGATTCGAACCTAGATAAACGAGTTCAGAGCCCGTTGTCCTGCCGTTAGACGATCCCCCATCCGCGTTGGATAATCTAATATAATTAGATGAAGGGGTCAAGTCAAGTAAATTCTGTTGACAAGGCCTCTTGCGTTCTTGTATACTTTTAAGTCTTTATATTAAATGAAGAAATGAAAATAAAGTTAGACGAAATACCGGAATCCGGGCTGTCCCTCGACGTAGTGGACGAAGGCAGGGCCTTGAACGAGATAGCTGGCGGCAATCTCGACTTCAGCTTTCTCGCCCCCGTGAAGGCCCACCTTGAGATATCGAGGCAGGGCAGGAGCTTTTTCATATCCGGGGAGATAAAGGCCTCCATACGCCTTAACTGCAGCAGGTGCACCAGGGAGTTCGACTACCCCTACGACGCGCCCTTCTCGGCCTATTACGAGAGGACAGGCAAGAACGTGGAGCGGGACAGCGAGCTCAAGCCCGCCGACCTCGAAGTGAACTTCATCGAGGGCGACGAGCTCGACACCGCCGAGCTTCTCCTGGGGCAGATAGCCCTGGAGCTTCCGATGCAGCCCCTGTGCACGCCCGAGTGCCGTGGCCTTTGCCCTAAATGCGGCGCGGACCTGAACCTCGGAGAGTGCGGCTGCGGGGGAGAGGCGAAGCCGGAATCGAAGTTCGCCAAGCTCAAGGATTTCAAGATAAAATAACCGCCCGGAAATTTGTTGTTGACGCCGGGGCCATTCATATATAAAGATAGAGCCCAGAAACATTAAAAGAAGAGAGGTCTTAAGACAATGCCGAATCCGAAAAAGAGACATTCCAGCTGCAAGAGGGGCCAGAGAAGGAGCCACGACGCCCTTACCGCCACCGGAGTTTCGACTTGCCCCCAGTGCGGCGAGCCCAAGCGCCCCCATTACGTCTGCCCGAGCTGCGGCACCTACAAGGGCAGGACGGTCATCAAGAAGGACGAGGCCATTTAAGTCCGTGTTCCCATTCCGCTCAGTTTACGGCCCTGCCGGGGGTTCAACGCGCCCCGGCCGGGCCCTTTTTACAGCACCTTTTCCCATTATAGCCGGCCAGATATGAAAATAGCTGTTGACGCAATGGGCGGAGACTACGCTCCCGCGGTAGTTGTCGAAGGCGCGCTCAGCGCCGCGAAGGACCTGGACATCCCCATCATCCTCGTCGGCGACAGGGCGCGCATAGAGTACGAGCTCGCCAGGCACAAGGCGGCCAACCATAACATCTCCATCGTCCACGCCTCCGAGGTGGTGGGCATGGACGAATCACCCACGCAGGCCATCAGAAAGAAGAAAGACTCCTCCCTGAGGGTCTGCTTCGACCTCGTCAAGAGCGGGGCCGCCGAGGCCGTCGTGAGCGCTGGCAACTCCGGCGCGGCGATGGCTGCCGGGATATTCCTCCTGAAAAAGATTAAGGGCGTGGAAAGGCCAGCCATAGCCGTCAGCGTGCCCACGATGAAAGACCAGGCGGTCCTCCTGGACGTCGGCGGCAACGTCGACTGCAAGCCTTCGCACCTTTTCCAGTTCGCCATAATGGGCGAGGTCTACGCCAAGTACGTCTTGAGGAAAGACCGCCCGAGGGTCGGCCTCCTTTCCAACGGCGAGGAGGAAGGCAAGGGCAACGACCTCACCAGGGAGACGCACTCGCTCCTCAAGGAATCCTCCATAAACTACGTCGGCTACATAGAGGGCAGGGACATCTACCAGGGCGAGATAGACGTTGTCGTCACTGACGGCTTCGTCGGGAACGTCGTCCTTAAGCTCTCGGAAGGGCTTGTCGAGGCCTTCACAACGATGCTCAAAAAAGAGATAATGGCCAGCGTCCCGGCAAAAATTGGCTATATGCTTTCAAAGGGCGCTTTCAGGAACCTCAAGAAAAAGATAGACTACGCCGAGTACGGCGGCGCGCCGCTTCTCGGGGTCGAGGGCAACTGCATAATAAGCCACGGCAGGTCAAACGCCAGGGCCATGCGCAACGCCATTTTGCGCGCCCACGAGTACGCCAAGACCAAAGTCAACGTGCACCTCACGGAAGAGATAGAAAAGAACAAGGACCTTGCGGCTAAAGAAGCCGTGTCAGGGAGTTAGGCCGAAGATGTTGAGGTCAAGGGTATTGGGGACTGGTTCGTACGTCCCGGAAAAGGTTCTCACCAACCACGAACTCGAAAAGATAGTCGAGACTTCCGACGACTGGATATCAAGCCGCACCGGCATAAGGGAGCGCAGGGTAGCCGTTGAGGAGTCGACCTCCGACATGGCGACGAGGGCCGCTAAGGCCGCCCTCAAGTCAGCCGGGGTGTCAGCGAAGGACATAGACCTCATAGTGGTGGGGACGGTCACCCCTGAGATGGCCTTCCCCTCGACTGCGTGCGCTGTACAGGCCCAGCTCGGCGTCAGGTCCGGGGCCGCGGCTTTCGACGTGTCGGCCGCCTGCTCAGGCTTTCTTTACGCGCTCGACGTGGCTGACAAGTACCTCAAGGCTGGAGGGGCTAAAAAGGCCCTCGTCATAGGCGTCGACAGGTTCTCCTCGCTCCTCGACTGGAAAGACAGGTCTACCTGCGTGCTCTTCGGAGACGGCGCGGGCGCGGTCGTGCTTTCGGCTGAAAAGGGCGCAAGGGGCGTCCTGTCCTGCCACATACACGCCGACGGCAAGCACTGGGACATGCTTTACGCGAAGAGCGGCTTGCAGCCGAGCCCCTTTGACAAGAGGGAGGCCGAACCTGCCGCCATCAAGATGAACGGCAACGAGACATTCAAGATAGCAGTTAGGACCATGGGGCAGGCCATAAAAGAGGTGCTTGAGGACACGGGCATAGACCCGAAGGACATAGCCCTCCTGGTGCCGCATCAGGCCAACATGAGGATAATAAACGCCACGAGGGAGCGGCTCGGCCTCCCGGAAGACAGGGTCTTTACGAACCTCGACAGGTACGGGAACACCTCGGCGGGCTCCATCCCTCTCGCCCTCGACGAGGTGGCGCGCCAGGGCAGGGTAAAGGACGGCGACATAGTCCTTTTCGTGGCCTTCGGCGGCGGCCTCACCTGGGCCTCGGCAGCCGTCAAATGGTAAACAGAAAAACTGAAGGGGCCTCTTTCAGATGCTGAAAACCGCTTTTGTATTTCCCGGCCAGGGCTCGCAGTCAATGGGCATGGCCAAAAGCTTCCACGATTCTTTCGATATCGCGAAGGCGGCCTTTGACGAGGCAAGCGCCGTAATGGGCCTCGATATGGCGAAACTGTGCTTCGAGGGGCCCGAAGAGCTCCTCAACAGGACAGAGTACACGCAGCCCGCGCTCCTTACGGCTTCAATAGCAACTTTGAGGGTATTGTACGAAAAGACCTCTTTCAGGCCCGCTTTTTTCGCTGGCCACAGCCTGGGCGAGTATACGGCACTGGTCGCAGCCGGCAGCCTCGATTTCAAGGAGGCTGTACGGCTCGTCCACCTTCGCGGGGTCTTCATGCAGGAGAGCGTCCCGGCGGGAGTGGGCAAGATGTGCGCGATAATCGGCCTCAGCCTGCCTGACGTGCAGGTCATCTGCGATTCGGCCTCGATAGACGCGGCGCAAGTTGTGCCAGCCAACATAAACAGCCCGGAGCAGATAGTCATCTCCGGAGCAGCGGCGGCCGTGGACATAGCGGCAAGCATGGCAAAGGACCGCGGCGCCAAGATGGTCGTCCCGCTGCAGGTCAGCGCGCCTTCGCATTCGCCCTTGATGGAGAACGCGGCCGAAAGGCTCGGGAAAGAGCTCGACAAGATAACGATAAAAGACCCGGCGACCCCGGTATACACGAACGTGGATGCAGAGCCTCTCACGTCGAAAGCCAGGATAAAAGAGCTCCTCTGCCTCCAGCTCACGAGTCCGGTCCGCTGGGTGGACATAATAAGGCAGATGAAGGCCGATGGCGCGGGCACGGTGGTCGAGGTCGGCCCGGGCAAGGTGTTGACAGGCCTGGTCAAGAGGACCGAGAAGGATTTGAACACGCTCAACCTTAAGGAAGCGGCTGACCTGGAAAAGGTCGTTGCCGCTCTCGGCGCGTAAATTAAAAAATGCTCTTTTTCCTGATCTCGGCAGGGCAAATAAAAATGCTCACATATTATCTTATATGCTGCGCTTTTTGTTTCCGTCCTTCCTTGACCTCAGAAAAAAAACTAATTTTTAGAGGCAGCCTAAAAAGATTTTAATAAGGAGGCTATGATGAACGTAAGCGGCAGGGTTGCGATAGTCACCGGCGGAGGCCAGGGCATAGGGAAAGCCATCGCGGAGAAGCTCGGCTCATACGGAGCGGACGTGGCCGTTGTGGACGTGAACCTGGAGAAGGCCCAGGCGGTGGCCGATTCGATACAGCGGATGGGCCGTAAGTCGATGGCTTTGAAGGTCGACGTGACAAGCCTCAAGGAATGCGAGGAGATGGCTGAGAAGGTCTTCAAGGAGATGGAGGCCATACACATAGTCGTGAACAACGCCGGGATAACCAGGGACGGCCTCATCCTCAGGATGACGGAAGAAGACTGGGACGCCGTAATGAACGTCAACCTCAAGGGCGCGTTCAACTGCAGCAAATCCGCCCTGAAGTACATGACGAAGGCGCGCTGGGGCAGGATAGTGAACATAGCCTCGGTCGTGGGAGTCATGGGCAATGCCGGGCAGGCGAACTACGCCGCGAGCAAGGCGGGCCTCATAGGCCTCACAAAGACCGTGGCAAGGGAGTTCGCCTCGAGGAACATCACCTGCAACGCCGTGGCCCCGGGCTTCATCGAGACCGCCATGACCGACGCCCTCACCGACAAGGTGAAAGAGGAGCTCATGGCGAAGATACCGCTCGGCAGGCTCGGAGGGTCGTCCGACGTCGCAAACGGGGTGCTTTTCCTGGCTTCCAACGCGGCGAGCTATATAACCGGCCACGTGCTCAATATAAACGGCGGGATGGCAATGCAATAGCGTTGTTTGAATTTGACTTCGGGCTCCATTAGGTGTTATACAGTGAAGTCTGCCCGTAATCGAAAATAATCCAATTAATTCTACAGGAGGTAGTTGAAATGTCTGTTGAGAATAAGGTCAAGAAGATAATAATAGAGCAGCTGGACGTGACCGAGGACGAGGTCACTCCCACCGCCTCTTTCGTTGACGACCTCGGCGCCGACTCTCTCGATACCGTCGAGATGGTCATGGCTTTCGAGGAGGAGTTCGGCATCGAGATACCCGACGAGGACGCCGAGAAGATAAAGACCGTCCAGGACGCTACCGAGTACATCAAGAAGAAGTCCGGCAAGTAATAAGCTCCACAAGAGTTTGCTCGTAAAAACGAATCCGCCGGAGGGCAAGGGGTTCTCCCGGCCTCTTCGGCGGACTTATTTGAGACAAGGAAAAAAAGAGCGAGATGAGAAGGGTAGTCGTAACAGGCGTAGGAATAGTAAGCCCGCTGGGCACAGGCGTTGAGAAATCCTGGGGCGGGGCGATTGAAGGCCGCTCCGGCATAAGGCAGATAACGCGCTTCGACATCAGCAATTTCCCGGTGCGCATGGCAGGCGAGGTCCCCGACTTCGACCCGGCCCCGTTCATCGAGAAAAAAGAGCTGAAAAAGATGGACACCTTCATCCAGTACGCGATAGCGGCCGGGTCTATGGCCTTCGAGGACTCCGGCTACAAGATAACCGAGGAGAACGCCGAGATGGTCGGCGTGTACATCGGCGCCGGCATGGGCGGGCTCCCGGCCATAGAGCACTGGCTCCAGGTGCTGAAAGAAAAAGGGCCGGACAGGGTCACTCCGTTCTTCATACCAATGGTGATAATAAACCTGGCCTCCGGCCAGGTATCGATAAAGATCGGCGCGAAGGGCCCCAATAGCTGCGCCGTGACCGCGTGCGCGACCGGCACCCATTCGATAGGCGACGCTTTCAGGCTCGTGCAGATGGGGGTCGCCGACGTGATGGTCGCCGGAGGGACCGAGTCGACAATAACGCCGCTTTGCATCGCGGGTTTCAACTCGATGAAGGCCCTTTCGACGAGGAACGACGACCCTCAGGCCGCTTCCCGCCCGTTCGACAAGGACAGGGACGGTTTCGTTGTGGGCGAGGGCAGCGGAGTGGTCGTCCTCGAAGAGCTCGAGTCTGCCAAGAAGAGGGGCGCGAAGATATACGCCGAGGTCGTGGGCTACGGGCTCAACTCGGACGCCAACCACATGACGACCCCCGCGCCGAACGGCGAGGGCGCGGCAAGGTGCATGAAGATGGCCTTGAAGAGCGGAGGGATAAACCCCGAGGAAGTCGGCTACATCAACGCTCACGGCACCTCGACTTTCTACAATGACCTTTACGAGACGATGGCCATCAAGACGGTATTCGGCGGCCACGCCAGGAAAATCGCCATTAGCTCCACGAAGGGCATGACAGGCCACCTCCTCGGGGCCGCTGGCGGCGTCGAGGCCGTCTTCACGGTGCTCTCGCTCTACAACGGCGTGCTGCCTCCTACGATAAACCAGACTACGCCTGACCCGGACTGCGACCTCGATTACATCCCGAACGCCGCGAGGGACGGCAAGCCCAAGGTGGCTCTGTCAAACTCTTTCGGTTTCGGCGGCACCAACGGAGTGTTGGCTTTCAGGCGGTTCGAGTAGCCTTTTTCTTGCCCCTTTCCCGTAAAAGGGCGATAATCAATAGACAGGCGGAAGAGGGAAGAGAATGAAAAAATCGAAAATAGCGATAGCGAGCGACCACGCGGGCAGGGAGATGAAGGAGGAGCTGAAGTCGTTCCTCCAGTCCATGGGCGTCGAGGTCGTCGACATGGGCGTAAACGACGACAAGTCGGTTGATTACCCGGATTACGGCATACCTCTGGCGCAAAGGGTGTCGAACGGAGACGTCCCCAGGGGCGTGCTCGTCTGCGGCACCGGCATAGGCATGAGCATCCTCGCGAACAAGTTCAAGGGCGTGCGCGCGGCGCTGGTGAGCGACGTATATACCGCGAGGATGGCGAAGGAGCACAACGACGCCAACATCCTCGTCATAGGCGGCAGGATAGTAGGCAAGGGCCTGGCCAGAGAGATGCTCAAGACCTGGATAGAGGCAACGTTCGAGGGCGGCCGCCACCAGACGAGGCTGGACAAGATAACAGAGCTCGAGAAGAAGTGCCACAAGTAAGCTGGACTATTATTTAGATACGGAGGCAGCACAGATGTCTTTGAAAGAATTCGACAATGAAGTGTTCGAGGCGATAAGGCTCGAGACCGAAAGGCAGGAGTGGAAGCTCGAGCTCATCGCCTCCGAAAACCTCGTCAGCGAAGAGGTCATGGAAGCGGCCGGGAGCGTGATGACCAACAAGTACGCCGAAGGCTACCCCGGCAAGCGCTACTACGGCGGCTGCGAGTACGTTGACATCGTCGAGAGGCTCGCCATCGAAAGGGCCAAAAAGCTCTTCGGCGCGGACCACGTGAACGTCCAGCCCCATTCCGGCTCGCAGGCCAACATGGCGGTCTACCTCGCCACGGTGAAGCCCGGCGACACCGTCATGGGCATGAACCTTTCCCACGGCGGCCACCTGACCCACGGCAGCCCGGTGAACTTTTCGGGCCAGCTCTACAACATCGTCTTCTACGGGGTGCGTCCCGACAACCACAGGCTTGACATGGACCAGGTCAGGGATCTGGCCAGAGAGCACAAGCCCAAGCTCATCGTTGTTGGCGCCAGCGCCTACCCGAGGGTCATAGACTTCAAGGCGTTCAGGGAAGTGGCCGACGAGGTCGGCGCTAAGGTGATGGTCGACATCGCCCATATCGCCGGGCTTGTGGCTACAAACCTTCACCCGAGCCCGGTGCCTTACGCCGAGTTCGTCACGACGACCACTCACAAGACGCTACGCGGGCCGCGCAGCGGCATGATAATGTGCCGCGAGGAGTTCGCAAAGGCCGTCGACAAGCAGATATTCCCCGGCATACAGGGCGGTCCCTTGATGCACGTCATCGCGGCAAAGGCGGTCGCCTTCAAAGAGGCGCTCGCCCCGTCGTTCGCCGTCTACCAGGGGCAGGTGCTGAAGAACGCGAAGGTCCTCTCGTCGGAGCTCGTCGCCAAGGGCTACAGCCTGGTATCCGGCGGCACTGACAACCACCTGATGCTCATGGACCTCACGAAGCAGGACATAACCGGCAAAGAGGCGGAAGAGGCCCTGGGCAAGGCGGGCATCACTGTCAACAAGAACACGATACCTTTCGAGACAAGGAGCCCGTTCGTAACCAGCGGAATAAGGGTTGGCGTACCGGCGGCCACAACGAAGGGCATGAAGGAGCCCGAGATGAAGCTCATCGCCGGGTTTATCGACAGGGCGTTGCAGAACAGGGCGAACGAGGCGGCCCTCGAGGCCATAAAGGCCGAGGTAAAGGAGCTGTGCGTCAGGTTCCCCTTCTACAAGTCGAAATTGGCCGCAATATAACCTTCTCAAGTCAGCTGAAAGCCCGCGGGCAGCAATGTCCCGCGGGCTTTTTTTATTTCCGGCCTTGCCTGCGGGTGACAATCGTGATATTTTCGGAGTATGGAATACATTCTGGGCTTCGGTTCTCCTCACAAGGCGTTGAAGGCCGAGGAGATATTGAAGAAAGCCTCCGTCCCCTTCAGGCTCCTGCCGGTGCCGAAGGCGCTTGACGCGTCCTGCGGGCTCGTCATCTCGGTGAAAGACGGCGCGTTTCATGACGCCTCTGGCGTTCTCGAAAAAAACGGGCTGAGGCCCAGGAACATATACAGGAAAGAAGGTGAGGACTATGTTAAAGTGTGATTTCTGCGGCAGGGAGGCCGCCACGGTTGGAAGGGTCGCTCTTGACAGGGAATATGACAGGCTTACGGTAAAGCACGAGAAGAGGTTCGCGTGCCCTGAGTGCTCCGAGAAAAAGGAAAAGGAGAGGCAGGCCAGGCTCAAGACAGCGAAGACAAAGGCCGATTGAGGCGCGTTCTGGTACTTGCCCAGGTCAGGACACGGCTCGTGCCTTCGCTACAGATGCTTTCTGACAGAGACCTTCCCGAAGCTCTCTTATATTCCTGATAACGGCATTTTAACGGACATACCCCTAAGGCTCGGCAGGCGAGACATAAGCCTTTCGCGCCGGAGGGGTTTTTTTATCTTCCGCAGGACATGACGGGACCCGCGATAAAATCAAATATTTTCAGGTAGTTATCAGGGCTCATGTGCGTTGGCAGCGCTCGTAGGCCAGGGTGCACTGGAAGGAGAAAATCGAGGCGGCTTCAAGGCTTTCGAAGACTGGCGCGAGCTGTTTCGCCCACGGCGGTGAAATCGAGTTTTGTTGTAATTCAAGGCGCAAAATGATATTCTAAAACTTGCTTTTTTCAGGGTTTTTCCCTGCATTTACCGATGAAAAGACTCCCTTCCTGGGCAAAAAAGACTCTGGGGCCGCTTGGAGCGCTCCACGAGATGAAATCCATTCTCCGTAAGAGGAACCTCCATACGGTCTGCGAGTCCGCGAGGTGCCCGAATATCGGCGAGTGTTTCTCCAAGCCTACGGCGACCTTTCTAATACTGGGCGACGTCTGTACCCGCACGTGCGCCTTCTGCTCGGTCGACAAGAGAGCGCGCCCACTCATCGTCGACCCGGAAGAGCCCATGAACATAGCCGTCACGGCGAAGGAACTGGGGCTCCGCCATGTGGTCGTCACTTCGGTCACGAGAGATGACCTTCCGGACGGCGGAGCGGGCCATTTTGCCTTGACAATCAAGGCGATACGGGATAACATTTCCCGCATTTTGATAGAGGTCCTGACCCCTGATTTCAGGGGAAACGAAGGGGCCCTGTCGGTTGTTTTCGAGGCCTGTCCCGACATATTCAACCACAACCTCGAGACGGTCCCGTCTCTTTACTCGCTCGTGCGCCCACAGGCGGACTATCGGCGTTCGCTTGTGGTGCTCGCGGCCTCGAAAAGGGCCGGGCTCATTACCAAGTCCGGCATCATGGTCGGGCTCGGCGAGACTCCCTCAGAGGTGAGGGAGGTCTTAAAAGACCTCAAGGACGCGGGCTGCGATGCCGTTACGATAGGACAGTACCTGAGGCCCACGAGGGAGAACCTCGAAGTGAGGGAGTACATAGAACCAGAGGTATTCAAGGAATACGAGGAGTTCGGAAAGGCCCTGGGGTTGCGCCATGTGTACTCGGGGCCTTTCGTAAGAAGCTCATATAATGCGGAAAAGTTAATGGACGAGCTGAAGCCATAAGGATTCCTCCTAAAAAATTGTTCTTTTTCCTGATCTCTTTGTCAGGGCGGAAAAATAACTGATTTTTAGAGTCATCCATACTCAACAACCGAAGGTGCCTACGATGGAAGAGTTCCACAGGATAAAAAGGCTTCCGCCTTACGTTTTCAACATAGTGACCGACCTGAAGGTCCAGGCCCGCAAAAGGGGCGAGGACATAATAGACTTCGGCATGGGCAACCCTGACCAGCCCACCCCGAAGCACATTGTGGACAAGCTCATAGAAGCCACCATGAACCCGAGGAACCACAGGTACTCGGCTTCAAGGGGTATCTACAAGCTCCGCTGCGCCATAGCAGACTGGTACAAGAGGCGCTACAACGTCGACATAGATCCGGAGACCGAGGCTGTCGCTACAATAGGCTCGAAGGAGGGCATCGCCCACCTGGCGATGGCCATAATAGGCCCCGGCGACGTCGCGTTCGTGCCGAGCCCGACCTACCCGATACACACTTATTCGGTCATCATAGCCGGGGGCGACGTAAGGAGCATCCCGCTTCTGCCGGGCGTCGATTTTTTCGACGAGCTGCAGAAGGCCGTCAAGCAGACCTGGCCGCGCCCGAAGCTCCTCATATTGAACTTCCCGCACAATCCTACGACGGAGTGCGTGGACAGGGAATTTTTCGTCAAGGTCGTGGACTTCGCCAAGGAGAACGACCTCATGGTCGTCCATGACCTCGCCTACGCCGACATAGTATTCGACGGCTACAAGGCGCCGAGCTTTCTCGAGGTGCCGGGCGCGAAAGACGTCGGGATTGAGTTCTTCACGCTCTCCAAGAGCTACAATATGCCGGGTTGGAGAGTAGGCTTCGCCGTTGGCAACAAGAGGCTCATCGGCGCGCTCACGAGGATAAAGAGCTATCTCGACTACGGCATGTTCCAGCCGATACAGATAGCCGGTATAATCGCGCTGAACGGCCCGCAGGACTGCGTCACCGAGATGTGCCACACCTACGAGCTCCGCCGAAACGCCCTCATAGAGAGCTTCGGCAAGGCGGGCTGGGAGATAGAAAAGCCGAAGGCGACGATGTTCGTTTGGGCCAAGATACCCGAGCAGTACAGGGACATGAAGTCCATCGAGTTCTCCAAGTTCCTCCTCAACAAGGCAAAGGTGGCAGTGTCCCCGGGCATTGGCTTCGGCGAGTACGGCGACGATTACGTCCGCCTCGCGCTCGTCGAGAACGAGCACAGGGTACGCCAGGCCGCCAAATGCATAAAGAAGGCTTTTGAATCGTCCGTCGAGAAGGTGGTCGGCTGATGCCAGTTTCTGAAAAGGAATTCGCCCGCACCGGGGCCATGAAGACAGCGAAGCGCGTGAACGTCGGGCTCATAGGTTTCGGCACCGTCGGCACCGGCGTCGTGAGGGTCTTGAAGGAGAACGCCTCCGTCATCAAGGACAAGCTCGGCTGCGAGCTGGTATTGAAGAGGGTCGCCGACAGGGACATTGGCCGTGACAGGGGCGTGAAGCTTGACGAAGGCGTCCTCACGAGCGAGGCGATGGAGGTCATAAACGACCCGGAGATATCGATAGTCATCGAGCTCGTCGGTGGCACCGGCATAGCGAAAGACTTCATCATGGAGGCGCTCTCGAACGGCAAGCACGTCGTGACCGCCAACAAGGCGCTCCTTTCCACCCACGGCAAGGAGATATTCAAGAAGGCCTCTGAAAAGGGCGTGGACATAGGCTTCGAGGCGAGCGTCGGCGGCGGCATACCCGTAATAAAGGCATTAAGGGAAGGGCTCGCCGCGAACAGGATAGAGTCGATCTACGGGATCATAAACGGCACCGCCAACTACATACTCTCGAAGATGACGAACGAGGGCGGCAAGTTCGAGGACGTATTGAGGCGCGCCCAGGAAAAGGGCTACGCCGAGGCAGACCCGACCTACGACGTAGAGGGCATAGACACGGCCCACAAGCTCGCCATACTCATCAACCTGGCCTTCGGGACCTATATAGGCATCAAGGACATATACACCGAAGGCATATCGAGGATAAACCAGCTCGATATCAAGTTCGCAAAGGAGTTCGGCTACAGGATTAAGCTGCTGGCCATAACGAAGTCGATAGACGGCAGAATAGAGGCGAGGGTGCACCCGACCATGATACCGGCCAACCACCCGCTGGCTAACATAGACGGCGCGTTCAACGGCATCTACCTGAAGGGCAACGCCGTGGGGCCGGTCATGCTCTACGGCATGGGCGCGGGGATGATGCCCACGGCGAGCGCGGTCGTGGCCGACCTAATCGACATTGCCAGGAACATGAACACCGGCGCGGCGCAGAGAATACCCGCGCTGTCGTATGCAGATGACGCCGTGCGCCCGGTCGACATAAAAGAGACCGACTCGCTGGAGATACCCTATTACATGCGCTTTCTGGCGGCCGACAAGCCGGGCGTGCTCTCGAACATATCAGGCGTTCTGGGGCGTCACGACATAAGCATCTCGTCGGTCATACAGCGTGACAGGAAAATTGGCGGGTCTGTGGCGCTCGTGATCCTGACGCACCACGCTGTCGAAAAGGAGCTCATGGCGGCCCTCAGCGAGATAGAGAAGATGGACACCATACACGAAAAGCCCGTATACATCAGGATAGAGGAGAACCTCGGTGCAGCTAACTAGGAAAGGACTCTGGGGAGGCATAATAAGGGAGTTCAGGGAATTCCTCCCGGAGATACAGGACGACGCGGTAACCACGCTGCTCGAAGGCAATACGCCCCTTGTCGAGTGCGTCAACCTCAAGGACCTCTTCGGTGAATTGAGGCTCATGCTCAAGTTCGAGGGCTTGAACCCCACCGGCTCGTTCAAGGACAGGGGCATGACCATGGCCGTCTCCAAGGCGAGGGAAGAGGGAGCGAAAGCGATAATCTGCGCCTCTACCGGCAACACCTCGGCGGCCGCCGCGGCTTACGCGGCAAAGGCAGGCATGAGGGCGTTCGTGCTCGTGCCGGACGGTCAGATAGCCATGGGCAAGCTCTCGCAGGCGATAATGCACGGGGCGATGGTCCTGCAGATAAAGGGCAACTTCGACAACGCCCTCGAGATAGTGAAAGAGATAACCAGAGACTATCCCATAAAGATGGTCAACTCGATAAACCCGTTCAGGATAGAGGGGCAAAAGACAGGCGCCTTCGAGGTATGCGAGCACCTCGGGCACGCGCCGACATATCATTTCCTCCCGGTGGGCAACGCCGGAAACATAACCGCCTACTGGAAGGGCTACAGGCAGTATTACGGCGAGGGCATAATCTCCAACCTCCCGAAGATGATGGGCTTCCAGGCCGAAGGGGCAGCGCCGATAGTCCTCGGCCACCCGGTCGAAGAGCCTGACACTCTGGCCACGGCCATAAAGATAGGCAACCCGGCGAGCTGGGACGGGGCGTTGAAGGCCAGGGACGAAAGCGGCGGCGTCATAAGTTCCGTGACTGACGACGAGATAATAGAGGCCTACAAGCTCCTGGCGGCCCGTGAAGGCGTCTTTTGCGAGCCCGCGTCTGCGGCTTCTGTGGCTGGCGTCATTAAGATGAAAAAAGAAGGCGTCCTCAATGACGGTGACACGGTCGTATGCACGCTCACCGGCCACGGCCTCAAGGACCCGGACATAGCATTGAAGTCCTCTGAGAAGCCGATAAAGGTGCCTGCTGATACTGCGAAGATCCTGAAGGTCATGGGCTTTTAGCAGCAGGCTGCCTGAAAATACGATAAGCTGTTTGTGAGGGCGCTCCAGGCCCTCAGCTGTTTGATTCTCCCAGGAACGGAAGGGACATCCCATGAAGTACATAATACTCGTCGGCGACGGAATGGCCGACAACGACATGGCCGAGCTCGGCGGCAAAACGCCGCTCGACGTCGCCAGCACCCCCAACATGGACTCTCTTGCCGGGAAGGGCAGGTACGGCCTTTTCAGGACGGTGCCTCCGGGGTTTTCCCCGGGCAGCGACGTCGCCAACCTGAGCGTCATGGGCTACGACCCGAGGAAGTACTACACCGGCAGGGCCCCGCTCGAGGCGGCCTCAATTGGCGTAAAGCTAGGCCCGGCCGACATAGCCTTCAGGTGCAACCTCGTCACTCTCGTTGAAAAAGACGCCGAGACGATAATGGGGGACTACAGCTCCGGCCACATAACCACGGATGACGCGAGGGAGATAGTCCTCTCTCTCGACGAGGCTTTGAAGTCCGAGGGTGTCAGGTTCTACCCCGGCACCAGCTACAGGCATCTCATGGTCTGGAAGGACGGGGCAAAGGAGCTGAAGACCACCCCGCCGCATGACATATCCGACAAGGCGATAGCGCCCTGGCTGCCAAAAGGCGACAGGGCCGACAAGCTGGTGCGCCTCATGGAGCTTTCCTGGGCAGTGCTGAAGGACCACCCCACGAACAGGAAGAGGGTGGCGGCTGGCAAAAAGCCCGCAACTTCCATCTGGCTCTGGGGGCAGGGCAGCGCTCCGGCGATGCCTGCATTGCGCGAGCGGTTCGGGAAAGAAGGCGCGATAATATCGGCCGTGGACCTCATGAAGGGGATAGGCTTGTACGCTGGTCTCGAGGTCATAAACGTGCCCGGAGCAACCGGCTACATCGACACCAATTATAAGGGAAAGGCCGAGGCCGCCATCAAGGCGCTCGAGTCTAAGGACTTCGTCTGCGTCCACGTCGAGGCCCCCGACGAGGCCGGGCACAACGGCAGCCTCAAGGACAAGCTCCAGGCCATAGAGGACTTCGACGGGAAGATAGTAGGCCCGGTAGTGAAGGGCGCGGCCAGGTTCGGGGATTTCGCGGTGCTCGTCCTCCCGGACCACCCGACCCCGGTTGCCATAAAGACCCACACTTCCGACCCGGTCCCATTTGTCCTGTACCGTAGCGGCGCTGAAGGCGAGCCTTCGAAGTTCTGCGAGAAGGGCGCGAAGTCGACCGGCGTCCTCGTCGAGGACTGCCAGTCGCTCGCGGAGGATTTTTTCGGAAGGTCCGAGAAAGCCCGGGCCTGAGTTGGCAAGAGGATAAAAACAAGAGCCCGCAGAATGTCTGCGGGCTTTTTTCTGTGTGTAAGCCGGTCATCAGGCCGAATAGCGGCACCCCTCTTTTCTAAAGAGGGGCAGGGGAGATTGAACTGGACGGATCATCCCCTCGCTCCCCTTTGGCAAAGGGGGAAGTTCACTATGAGAACCCTTTCAATATGAAACGTTCCCTCTACGCGCTCCTCATATTCGCCTCTATACTCCTGGTGCTTTACCTGGCGTTCATCCCGGGCGTGGCTCACCTTGTGAAGGAGAACCCGAAAAAAACCGCCATGATGGAGTACAGGGAGGCCGAGTGGGCCGCCAAAAAGAAAAAACGCAGGATAAGCCATGTCTGGGTGCCGTACTCGCGCATCTCCCCGTACATGGCCAAGGCGGCCATAATAGCCGAGGACGACAAGTTCTGGCAGCACGAGGGCTTTGACGTCGAGGCCATAAGCAAGGCCATAGAAAAAGACCTCAAGGCCGGGAAGTTCAAATCCGGCGGCTCCACCATAAGCCAGCAGCTCGCCAAGAACCTTTTCCTTACCCCGGCTAAGTCTCCCGTAAGGAAGATAAGGGAGGCAGTCATCACATGGAAGCTCGAGCGCACGCTCTCGAAAAGGCGCATACTCGAGCTCTATTTGAACGCCGCCGAGTGGGGCGAGGGCGTATTCGGCGTGGAGGCGGCCTCACGCCACCACTTCGGCAAGTCCGCTTCACAGCTCACGGCGATGGAAGCCGCGAGGCTCGCGGCCGTCCTCCCCAACCCGAGGAGGTATAACGCCTCCGGAGAGCAGAGGTACGTGGCCAACAGGGCGAACGTCATCTACAGGATAATGGTCAGGCGCGGCATAGCCATCCCCGAGTTCGAGGAGATACAGGCCGAGGGCATCGATATCTCTTCTTCCATCGATATTACCGCTGAACCCGGCGTGTCGACCGAGCCCGGCGAAGCGCCTGCCGGTGCGCCGCAGGACAGCCTGCCCGTTGTCGAAGAGCCGAAGGCAGTCACGAACTGAAGCTTACGGCATGCTTTTTTTGCGCGCTGCCGCGCTAAATTGTTTCCGCCAAAATACCATGTAACGCGGCTGTCGCCGCTCTCTGTAACAGGGCTCTACGCGCTTTCCGCCTCCCCCACCCGCGAACCTCGCCCCTGAGGTCGCTTCGCTCCCGACAGCCCCGGCTCGGTTCGCCACTGCCTCCCTTAGGCGCGCTCCGCCCTGTTACGGTGTATGTGTTAAAGACAATACAAATAAAAAACAAATCTTTTTAGGCGTATCATAGCTGGCGCAGGTTAATCTCTAGAGCGGTAGCCGCTATTACAGAGGAATTGATTATATCCCCATCCCTGAAGGTTGAAAACGGCATCCGTCCTTCTTGACTCTCTCCAATATCTGGATTATCATAGGGTAACGTTTGTTACCCTATGAAGCCGCTTACCACAAGACAAAAGGAAATACTCGTTTTTTTACGCGAGTTTATAAGCGAAAGCGGATACCCGCCCTCACTGAGGGACATCTGCGCCCGCTTCGGCATAAGCGGCCCCAAGAACGCGGCAAAGCACCTCGACGCCCTCGAAAAAAAGGGCTTCATAAGGAGGAGGGCCGCCTCGTCGAGGGCAATAGAGCTTCTCGGGCCATCCCCGCTGGGAGGCGTGCCAATTCCCATAGCGGGAAGGGTGAGGGCGGGCTCCCCTGAACCAGCTGTCGAGGACATAACAGGCCACGTGGTGCTCGATGAGAGCTTCTTCAGGTGCTCCGGGGCTTTTGTCCTGAAGGTCGTGGGCGAGAGCATGACAGGGGCCGGGATAAACGACGGGGATTTCGTCGTCGTCAGGCCCCAGCCTGAGGCCGCGCCCGGCGACATTGTCGTGGCCCTCCTGGACGGCGAGGCCACTGTGAAGACCTTCCTGCGCGACGGGGACGAGGTCGTATTGAGGCCCGAAAACCCGGCGATGAAGCCTATAAGGGTTACCGGGACGGAGGACTTCGCAATTGCCGGCAAGGTCGTGTCGGTCATAAGGCGGATTGGGAAATAGTTTAAGGAATTTAAAGAGTATGGCTGAAAGCATAAAGGAAGAGATAAAGGTCGTGGCCGTCTTCGACAGGGGCTTGAAGCCGGTCAAGTTCCGTTGGCGCGGGCGTCTTTACATCATAACGGAGGTGACCCACACCTGGTCTTCGAGGCATGGGGCTTCCGGCATACTCCACTACGCGGTCACTGACGGGGCCACGCTTTTCGAGCTGGCCTACAACCAGTCGACGATGAGATGGTCGATAGAGGCGTCCGAGTGAAGCTCATAATGCACGTCGACATGAACGCCTTTTTCGCCTCCGTCGAGCAGAGGTGCGACCCGGCCCTTCGCGGCAAGCCCATAGCCGTCGTCGGCTCGGCCAAGAGGACGGTGGTGACGACCGCCTCCTACGAGGCGAGGAAGCTGGGCGTCAAGACCGGAATGAACAAGTTCGAGGCAAAGAAGGCCTGCCCGTCGCTCATTCTCGTCATCGGCGACAACAGGAAGTACATAGACGCCTCGGTGCGCATACTGGAGATATTGAAGTCCTTCTCCCCGAAGGTCGAGGCATATTCCATCGACGAGGCGTTCCTCGACATAACGGGCTGCCTTAAGCCCTTCGGCTCGCCGGAGGCACTGGCAAGGGCCGTGAAGGAGAGGATAAGGGAAGGGGTCGGCCTTACCTGCTCCATCGGCATAGCGCCTAATAAGCTCCTGGCAAAGCTCGCCTCCGACATGCAGAAGCCGGACGGCTTGGTAATAATAGATGAGGCCGGGAAAGCGAAGCTGCTGGAGGACCTCCCGGTGGGCGAGCTCTGGGGCATAGGCCCGAGGCTCACCGAGCACCTCGGCAGGTTGGGAGTGAAGACCTGCGGCCAGCTCGGCAGGTTCCCGGCAAGCGTGCTGCGCGAGAGGTTCGGCATAATAGGCGAGAGATTGAGGCTCATGGGCCAGGGCGTCTATTCGAGCGAGGTAGTGCCGATAGGGCAGGAGGAAGAGGCCAAGAGCGTCGGCCACTCCACGACTCTGCCTGCCGATACGTCCGAGAAAGCGGAGATCAAAAGGTATCTCCTGAAGCTCTCCGAGATGGTTGGCGCGAGGGCGAGGGAGCATTGCCTCAAGGGCGGCAAAGTATGTCTCACAATAAGGTACCCTGATTTTTATACCTTCTCGCGACAGAGAACGCTACCCGTCCACACGAACGACACCCGGGCCATATATGCCTCGGCCCTGGCCATACTGGAGTCGATGAGGCTCAGGACGGCCGTCAGGCTCCTGGGCGTTTCGATATCCGCTCTCGCGAAGGGCAGCGGCCAGATGGCCCTTTTCGAGGAGGACAGACGGCGCGAGAAGCTCCTCGAGGCTATGGACGAGGTCAACAGGTCTTTCGGCGAGTACACCGTCACCTGGGGGACTCTCCTGGACGAGGGGGGCGGAAGCGAGGACGATACCGGGGTGATATCCCCGGCGTGGAGGCCTGTCGGTGTAAAAAGGGTCAACGTGAAATGACGCCCCCTCATCCCTCAAGTGTAAAGTTCTTTTTCTATTTTCTTTTTTTCCGTAAAGAATTTGACAACGGTTCGAACCCTGCTAAAGTCCTTATCAAGGCTAATCGGTCGCAGATGCCTTTTAACCCCCTTTGCCGGGAGCGTGCCCTCGCTCCCGGCAGTTTTTTATTTCAGGGCCCGATATTTTTATAACCCTTCATTTTTTCAGCTGATTTCTTAATTCCTCTAAAATTTAAAGCCTGGTCTAATCTTTCCTTAATCTTTCATATGTAAAATGGTTATCGAAACCTGGGGTACTCCTTTCCACAAGTTAAAGCGATGTTCCCCTGAATGCGCCCGGAAGCCCATGACTGCCTTCCGGGCGTATTTAATTTCAGGCTGTCCGGATATCACCGGCCTTTTTTCTTTGTTGGCCGCCTTAATACCCTCTTAATCTCTCTTGCGTATAATGGGAGGCGTAAAGAACGCATCCATCAAGGAGGAGCCCATGACAAAGATAAAAGACAATCTTCTCGAGGTGACGATAAACCTTGTCATAGCGCTTGCTGTCTTGTCGACCGTCGCCAAGGTCACTCTTTGACTCTTAAGATACCGCGGCATCCATTCCGCCGCTCATCAGGCTCTCCGGCCACTTCACCCCTCTGACTCCGCCAAATGACCGCCGCCCAGCTCCCTCACCTGATGCCAGGGAGGCCGTAAACCGGCCTCCCGGCGCGCTTTCAGAGGGCCAGTGACCGGGCTCACCGCTCGAAGAGGCCCCCGGGTGTTAATCTTCGCGCATGAAACGGGGAGGGCCCCGGGGAGGGATGAATATGCGTTACAGAAATACAGGCGGTTCAGGCTGCGGAGATTCTGAGAAGGGCACAAGGGCAAATTGCCCGAAAGCGCGCGCCGAAGGTGGATGGCGTTTACTGAAGCGCGACCCTGGAGCCATCCTGGAAGTGCTCCTGAACATAGCGGTCGTGCTGGTGCTCGTCATAACCATAACCGTTTGAGCAGTGGAAAGGGGCTTTGAGACGGCCGGACGGAACAGGCGTCCTTCCATCAAGCTACAAGGAGAACTGATCATGAAGACCACAAGAACCGGCGAGATATTGGCGCTCCTTGCGGCTGTGCTCCTCCTCATTGCGGCAATATCCTCCAACCTCATCTGAACCTGACCGCAAGACCCCGAAATCCGTCTTCGCGCTCCATCTTTACCCGGCCCTCGGAAAGGGATTTTTTTCTCCCCAACCCGCCTCCTTTTATGCTATATTGACAAATTAGCAAAACACAAGGCGCACTTAAGGAGAAGAAGTAAATTGGAAAGTAAGGAAAAGAAGAGTTTCGCTGATTTCGGGCTGTCCGGCGACATGCTCAAATCCATCCTCTCGATGGGTTTCGAAGAGCCCACTCCCATACAGGCCAGGACAATACCGGTGCTCCTCACCGGAAAGGACGTCATCGGCCAGGCGCAGACTGGCACCGGCAAGACGGCGGCCTTCGGCATACCAGTAATAGAGAAGGTCGACAGGCAGGTGAACGCGGTGCAGGCGATAGTGCTCGCCCCCACGAGGGAGCTTGCCATGCAGGCGGCCGAGGAGATGAACAAGCTAGGAAAGCACAAGAGGATACACGCCCTGCCTGTATACGGCGGCACGTCCATTGAAAGGCAGATAAAGGCGCTCGTCAAGGGCGTGCAGGTGGTGGTGGGCACCCCGGGCAGGGTCCTCGACCACATAGAGAGAAAGACGCTTTCGCTCAAGGAAGTAAAGATGGTTGTCCTCGACGAGGCCGACGAGATGCTGGACATGGGCTTCGTGGAAGACATTACGAAGATATTGAAGACCACGCCCGAGACGAGGCAGACCCTTCTTTTTTCGGCGACCATGCCGGAAGAGATACTGAAGATATCCAAGCGCCACATGAAAAACCCCGAGCGCATACGCATAGCCACCGACACGCTCACTGCCCCGAAGATAAGCCAGATAGTCTACGAAGTGCGCAACGCCGACAAGCTCGACGCCCTGTGCCGCCTCATCGACTTCGGCTCCGAAGGCACTTACCTCATATTCTGCCACACCAAGAGGGAAGTCGACGAGGTCTCGCAGCACCTGCGCCTGCGCGGGTATGAGGCCGACGCGATGCACGGCGACTACACGCAGGCCCAGAGGGAAGCGGTGCTCAAAAAGTTCCGCGACGGCAGGGTCGACGTCCTGGTCGCGACCGACGTCGCCGCAAGGGGCCTGGACATAAGCAGCATCTCCCACGTCGTCAACTACTCGATACCCCAGAACCCGGAATCTTACGTGCACAGGATAGGCCGTACCGGAAGGGCTGGAAGGGAAGGCGTGGCCATAACGTTCGTCACCCCGAGGGAAGACAGGCAGCTCCGCCTCATACAGTCGGTCGCAAAGGCCCAGATTAAAAGGGGCAAGCTCCCGAGCAGGGAAGAGGTCCTGGGAGCCAGGCTTACCGGCCTCGAGGAGAAGATGAACGAGTTCATCGACGACAAGCGCTTCGACAAGTTCATGACGCTCGCCGAGAGGGTCTCCGAGAAGATGGACCCGAAGGAAGCTCTGGCCGCTCTCCTGAAGTTCCAGCTCGAGGGCTTTGACAAGCCGGCCGAGCAGCAGGAGGAAGCCTCTCTCAACGATACCGGGGCCTCCCCCGGCATGGCCCGCCTCTTCCTTACGATAGGCAAGGAGCAGGGCGTGAGGGTAAACGACATAGTCGACGCGATATCGAGGAGGGCCGAGATCCCCAAGCAGTTCATCAAGGGCGTGGCCATATTCGAGACCTTCACCTTCGTCGAGGTCCCCAGGGATTCGGCTGAGAAGATAATAGAGATGGTGCACCGTTCCATCATCTCGGGCAGGAAGGTCGCCGTTGCCCCGGCGAAGCCGAAGGTGGCGAGAAGGTAAGCGGAAAAGAAATGTTCAAAGGCCCGGGTCTTTCTGACCCGGGCCTTTTTTTATCCCGCCTTTTTTCTTGAGACCCAGTTCTTAAGGAACCTCATCCCTTCCGAGAATACAGAGCCCATGTCAGGCGAGAATATCTCAAAGACGTTCTCCTCTATGACAGCTTTCTCGGGGTCGAGGAGCAGCTCGTCTATGGTCTTTAAAAAGTCGCTGCCCTCGAAGTAGGAGCTGAAGGAGTGTTTCTGGAGCTTGTAGAGCCTCTTCTCGGCGATGAAGTCGAGGTACTCGACGATCCCCCTTGTCGCCGCAACCTTCCTCTTTTCTATGTGCCTGTCCGGGCCGATATGCTCGAGGAGCAGCCCGAGGCGGAGCTTCCTTATCGACCTCATGAGCCTGAGGTCAATGAGTGATGCCTCCCAGGATATGTTTATCTCCGTGTCCAGGCCCATGCTCCTGTTCGTGGTGTTCGCGGAGCCAATAGTTGCGAACCTGTCGTCCACCATGACGAGTTTAGAGTGTATGTATACAGGAACCTCTTCGCCTGCCTCGTCGAAGCTCGTCGAATAATAGACCCCGAACGAGTGGCCCTGTCTTTGCGCGGTCTGCCTCAGTATCGAAAGGATCCTTGCCTGAAGGAGGCCGACCGATATCTCTTCCACGAGCGCGCTCGGCTTCTTCGGGAGGATGAGTACTATATCTAAGGGAGGGGCGGTCTCGTCCTCCATGCGGTCAATGAGCGCCCTGTAGACGGCGTAAGAGCTGAAGTACTGGTTTTCGATGTAGACGAGTTCCCTGGCAGCGCGGATGGCGTCGACGTAGAGCGACCTTATCTCCTTTACCGGCCCCTTGACCTGCACGAAGGTCTGCCCCTGCGTTCTGCTGAGGGCCGCCTTTCCGGCCTTGATGGGCGTGCCTATGCCTGCAGGCAGGTAGCGGCGTCTTCTGGGCGCGGGAAGGCTCAACTCGTTTCCGGTGCACAGTTTCCATCTTTCAGTGAAGACCTCCAGAAGCCTTCCGATGAGCTCCCCGGTGAAGTAGGCCTGTACGTCGTGGTACGGGCCGTAAGCGCCGCCGTCGGGGTTGACCCTGTCCGGGTTGACGGCCCTGTGGCAGCGGTCGTCCCACCTCCCGGCGCACAGGTCCATGCCGCCGAGGAAAGCGGCCGCCCCGTCGATGATGACGAACTTCTGGTGCTGGCTCGCGCCGATGGCGTGCTTGTCGTCGAACCTGAAAAGGAGCCGGTCGCTGGTGGACCAGTTGAAGACTATCTCCTGCATCCACTCGCGCTCGTGCATGAAGATGAGGCTGAAGTCCCAGGCGAGTATGTATATTCGAAGGGTGGGGTTTTCCCGGCAGAGCGAGTCGAGGAACCTCAAGAGGCGGACCTCGCCTGTCTCCCTTTGCGCTGACTTGCCGCGAAGGAGCGCGACCTCGCTGTCGAACTGCCAGCCGGATATCGCTATGTAGTCTCTGGCCTCTCTCGCGGCCATGTGGAAAGCCGTGTAGTATTCCTCGGCGTCCACGTAGACCCCTGACTGATCGACTCCGGCGACCTCAAAGCAGTTACGGCCCGTCTTCAATATCCGGCCACCATGCATTGTAAGTCTCCTCAGAGGGCTCAGCGTATCTCGATTTCGGCTATAAGGGGGAGGTGGTCGGAAGCCAGGCACGTGAGCTTGCTCCTGGGGACCTTGGTGTCCATGACCTCGACCCCGGACCCGGTGAAGATGTGGTCTATCCTGGCCAGGGGGAAGCGGCTCGGGTAAGTGTTCATGGGCTTCTTCCCTTTTATCGAGAGCTGCGCGTCCTGCAGGAACTTCCTTATCCTGCGGTAGACGCTCGATATCGGGAGGGTGTTGAAGTCCCCGCAGACGACAAGCGGAGAGGCGCATGAAGAGTGCGCCGCCCATCCGGCCCCGAGAAGCGTCTCGGCCTGCAGGAGCCTTTCCCGGAGGTTGTGCCCGAAGTGCGTATTTATTATCTGGACCTCCCTGCCGCCTAGATCGATAGCGGCCCATATCGCTCCGCGCCTCTCGAGCGGCCTGAACCACCAGGGAGAAGGGAGAGGTCCGGCCTGCACGAGCCGCAGTGGATAGCGGCTCAATATGGCGTTGCCGTACTCCCCTTCCTGCACCTCTATGGACGGGTGGAAATGGAAGTCCATGTTCAGGTGCCTGGCTATCTCGGCAGCCTGGTGCTCATGGTTCGTCCTGGCCAGCCCGGAGTCGAGCTCCTGTATGGCCACGATGTCCGGCTCGAAGGAGGCTATTACGTCCGCGACCCTGTAGGTCGATATCCTGCCGTCCGAGCCAGTGCAGCTGTGGACGTTATAGGTCATGACGCGGAGAGTCTTTTCCGAGTACGGCATCTCATCTCTACTTTAAGAGTATAGCAGGCCCAATGGCCAGCTGTGCGTAATGAAGCGCAACGGAGCCGCCGCGCAGAGCGCTTTTAAGCGCGGCCTGGCATCTGGCAGAATCTCGTTTGGATTAGGTGCGAGAGTGGAAAGAAGGCCGGAGTTTGCAGCGTGAGACATCTGCGTGACTTGCAAAATTATAACATGGAAAACCGGCTTCAGGAAAGTATTTTCGTCGTCATCTGTACTCATCTTTGGGCACTATGGTGATGCCTCCGTCCTTTTCAAGGATGGCGTATTTTATCTGCTCAAGACGCTCGAGCCCCTGGAGCTTTCTGGCTGCCTCCAGGATGTCGGTCTCGTCTATCCTTGCTTTCCTGAGCGTCTCTGTGAGGGGCGCGCCGTCTTTCATTATTATGACGGGCGTGCCTTCGATCCATTTGTCGAGCCGCCCGGAGCGCTGTTTTATTATCGAAAGACCGATGTCTATGAGTATCAGCGTGATTATGAGGATAAAGGCGTTGGTGAATGAGAAGTCGTTCCCGATGAGCGCCTGCTGCGTTGACTCGCCGATTATGAGGAGGAGCACGAGGTCGAAGGTCGTTACTTCGGCGAGGGTGCGCTTCCCGGCGACCCTTATGACGATGAGGAGGAAAAAGTACATCGCCGCGCCCCTCAATACAGGTTCCATGCCGCGCTCCTATGGAAAGACGAACTGGCTGAATTCAACCGTTGATTTTCCGCTCCCTATACTGCCTGAAAGCCTCCCGACCCTCAGAGGCTGGAAGTAAAGGCTTATCTCTAGCTCCCTTGCGCTCCCGTCGAGGCGGAAGCCGAAATATATTTTCCCTTCTGCGGCAATGACCTCTTCAGGCCGTGGAAGCATCTGTTTCATGTAGACGCTTTCGAGATAGTCCCTGCTTATCCAGACTGAAAGCCTGCCGCCTTCAGAGGTCTTTACTTTTATGGTCATCTCCGAGTCTTTCTGATGAAAAACCGTCCCGTTGTATTCCGTTTTGACGGCTCTGTCCGGGCTTTCTGATTCGTCAGTGCCTGAAAGGCCCGGCCCGGCAAGACCGGCCAGGGCAAGCAGGACGGCAAGGGACATCAGGGCCCATGACACGCGCTGCGCCTTGTGGAACCTCCTCTGGTACGCGGCGTCTTCCTCTATTTCGATGTCACCCACCCTTTTGATATCCATGAATGATTATAGACCTGTAAAGACGTTTAAGCTGTGGGCCGGTTTCCTTGACAACAGACAATCCTGATATAAGTTTAGATAAGCCTTGTTCATCAACTCAGAAGCTCCTGTGGTGAGCGCTCGGGGTTACTGACTCTTTGGTTCGCGCGCAAAGGCGGCCTCCATTTTCCCCGCTGTCAGTCTGAAAAGTTAGCAGAGAAGCCGTGTGTCCCGTGGATGCGCCGCGACGGCCCATCTTTTGAATTGGCGCGCCCTGGCTTAGCCCGGGACTTCCACTGGCGAGCTTGCGTGCTTTTACAACTCCTTGAGGAGGCAGACCGTGAAAAGTATCTTGATTACCGGAGGAGCGGGATTCATAGGCTCGCATCTGTCTGATGAGCTCCTTGCCAACGGGTACGAGGTCAGGGCGCTGGACAACCTCTCAGAGCAGGTCCACGGCAGCGGCAGCACGAGGCCCGAGTACCTCGACGACAGGGTCGAACTCGTAGTAGGCGACGTAAGGGACCCTGAAGCTGTCCGTGAGGCGCTCGACGGGGTCGACGCGGTGTTCCACTTCGCCGCAGCAGTCGGCGTAGGGCAGTCGATGTACGAGATTGCCGAGTACGTTGACGTGAACAGCCGGGGCACGGCCGTGCTCCTCGAGGAACTTATAAAACAGCCTGTCAAAAAGCTCGTCGTGGCCTCGAGCATGAGCATCTACGGGGAAGGCCTTTACAGGGCCTCCGACGGCTCGATGATATCGAACGCCTGCAGGGAGCTCGAAGCCATAAAGGCCGGCAAATGGGAGGTAATGGACGGGTGCGGGCAAGCAGCCGTTCCTTTGCCGACTGGCGAGACAAAGGAGCCCTCCCTTTCATCTGTCTACGCCCTCACGAAGTACGACCAGGAGAAGATGTGCCTCATGACTGGCAGGGCTTACAACATCCCGACCGTCGCAATGAGGTTCTTCAACGTCTACGGCCCGAGGCAGGCCTCCTCGAACCCGTATACCGGCGTGCTGGCCATATTCTCAGCGAGGTTCATGAACATGAGGCCGCCGCTCATCTACGAGGACGGTCTGCAGAAAAGGGACTTCGTGAGCGTTCACGACATCGCCAGGGCCTGCAGGCTCGCGCTTGAGAGCGGCTCCGCAGATTATCTTTCCTTCAACGTAGGAAGCGGCCGGAGCTATTCGATACTGGAGATTGCCGGGCGCCTGTCAAAGGTCTTCGACGTCGACATAAGCCCCGAGGTCGTCGGAAAGTACAGGGTTGGGGACATAAGGCACTGTTTCGCCGACATCGGCCTGGCCGAAAGGCTCCTCGGCTACACTCCTTCCGTTTCGCTTGACGAGGGTCTCGAGGAACTGCGGCAATGGCTCGAAGGAAGGGTCGCTCACGACAGGGTAGCCGAGGCGAGCGCGGAACTTGCTGGACGCGGCCTCACAATCTAAGGCGGGATGAATCGATGAGATACGCCCTTGTGAACCCTAATTGGAATTTTGACGGCAGCGCGTACTTCGGCTGCCGCGAATGTCATTTTCCGCTCGAGCTCGGTTACTCGAAGGCTCTTCTTGGTGAGGCCGGTTTCGATTCGATCATCATCGACGCTCACATGGAGGGACTGTCACTGGCGGAGGTAAGGCTGAGGGTTGAGGCGTTCTCGCCTGATTTCATCGTTGTCACTACCGCGCCGAGCTATCTTTTCTGGCGCTGTCCGCCTCCGGAGCTCAAGATTCCGATGGAGTTGATGGAAGCCCTTGAAGGGATAAAGGGGCAGAGGATAGTCATGGGGCCGCACGGCTCGGTGACTCCGGCCGCCGTGATGAAAAAACTCGGCGCTGACATCGTCATAATTGGAGAGGGCGAAAGCGTCCTTCCCGATATCGGCAGGAACGCCGGAGACTTCGGCAAGGTGCCTTCGATATGCGTCAACCGCAACGGCGTGGCGGAAATACAGGGAAGGCCTGCCGCTTCAGATATGGCGTCGCTTCCGGCCCTCAAGTGGGGGGCTGAATACATTAGCAGGCATTCGCACCACCACCACAGGTTCGCAACCCGGCCGGAAGGGCTCGGGGCCGAGGTGGAAGCTTCGCGCGGCTGCCCCTATTCGTGCACCTTCTGCGCGAAAGACTCCTTCAGGACGAATTACAGAAAGCGCCCTCTTGAGGCTGTGCTCGAAGAGCTCGACTGTCTCTGCGCGAACGGGGTTGGGTACGTCTACTTCATAGACGAGATATTCATGCCGGACAGGGCCCTTCTTGACGCGCTGGCCTCAAGGAAGCTCTCTTTCGGCATACAGACGAGGATAGACCTGTGGAAGCCCGGGATGCTCTCTCTCCTCGGAGAAGCCGGGTGCGTTTCCATTGAGGCCGGGGTCGAGAGCATATCAGAGCGCGGCAGGAGCCTTCTCGGTAAAAGGTGCGCCGCTTCTACCGAAGAGCTCGTGGCGCTCCTTTCGGCGGCCAGGAAATCCGTGCCATTCGTTCAAGCGACCCTGCTCGATTCCCGCGTCGACGACCCATTGGCAGTCGAAGCATGGAGGAGCATGCTGCTGGACCACGGCGTGTGGGCGAACAGCCCGGTGCCCATGTTCCCATATCCCGGCTCCGGTGAGTATACGAAAAGATGGGGCAGGCCAGACGATTACGCCTGGGAGCGCGCTCACGAGCATTACCTCGAGGTCAACGGCTCCTTCAGCGACATCCAGAGCTCTAACCCTGTGCCCTTGCGGGAGCTCGAAAAAAGATGAGCGCGCCAGGAAGGCTTAAAAAGGTATTGATGACGGCCGACACGGTCGGCGGTGTCTGGACTTATTCAATCGAGCTGGCCGCCGCACTGGAAAAAAAGGGCGTGCAGGTCTTTCTTGCCACCATGGGCGCGCCGTTGACCCACGGCCAGATCGCTGAAGTTAAAATGGTGCCTGGCCTCGAGGTATTCGAGAGCGGCTTCAGGCTCGAATGGATGGAAGACCCCTGGGAGAACGTAAGGCTTGCGGGAGAGTGGCTTCTCAGGCTCGAAAACTATATCAAGCCGGACGTCATACATTTGAACGGATATTCTCACGGCAGTGTGCCTTTCAGCGCGCCTGCCGTGGCAGCCGGCCATTCTTGCGTACTTTCGTGGTGGGAAGCCGTAAAGGGCGGAGATGCTCCCAAGGACTGGGACAGGTACCGCCGGGAAGTAGGCAGCGGGCTTGCGGGGGTGAAAGCTGTTTGCGCGCCGACGCGGGCCATGCTCGCCTCCCTCCACAGGTTTTACCGGTTTTCGGCCCCCTCGCGCGTAATACCTAACGGAAGGGAAGAAGAGCTTTTCAGGCCCGCCGAAAAACAGGACTTCATCTTCGCCGCCGGAAGGCTCTGGGACGAGGCTAAAAACATACGGACTCTCCAGGCCGCAGCGTTTTCGCTCGAATGGCCCGTTTACGCCGCAGGCGAATGCTCGCATCCTTCAGGGACTCAGCTCCCTGATGGAGCGATAAGGGCCCTGGGCGTGCTTTCGCAGAAGGAGCTTGCCTCATGGCTCTCGGCCGCCTCTGTTTTCGCGGCACCGGCCCTCTACGAGCCGTTCGGCCTCACGGTTTTGGAAGCCGGTCTTTCGGGAGCTGCGCTCGTGCTCGGCGACATACCTTCCCTTAAGGAGAACTGGGAGGACGCGGCCCTTTTCGTAGAACCGAGGGATACGAAATCGCTGAAAGATATCCTGTCTCTCCTCATGAGGGACGCCGGGTTGAGGTCTGCTTACGGCATAAAGGCAAGGGCGAGGGCACTCGAGTTTACGGCCTCGAGGATGGCCGAAGGCTATATCGATTTTTACGAAGAAGCGCTTTCCGGTAATACAGGTTTCGAGGAGGCCCAAAGATGCGTTTCGTGATGTTCTATCATTCGCTCATATCCGACTGGAACCACGGAAACGCTCACTTCCTGAGGGGGATAGCCACAGAGCTCCTCTTCAGGGGGCACGATGTCGTGGTCTATGAACCGGAGGACTCGTGGAGCTACGCTAACCTCACGGCCGTCTGCGGGCAGGCTTCATGTATTTTCGAATCGAAGTACCCGTGGCTCAAAAGCCGCAGATACAGGCTCGAGCAGATAGACCTCGAGGCAGCTGTTTCGGAAGCGGACGTCGTAATAGTCCACGAATGGAACGACCATGAACTCGTAAGGAGGCTCGGGGACATGAGGGCGCGCTCTAGCTCCTTCAGCCTTTTTTTCCATGACACGCACCACAGGTCGGTTACTGAGCCGGAGGGCATGGCCGCGTACGACCTCTTTAACTATGACGGCGTTCTCGCCTTCGGAGACGTAGTGCGCGACCTGTACCTGCGGCGCGGCTGGGCTGAGAGGGCATGGACCTGGCATGAGGCAGCTGACCTGCGCACGTTCAGGCCGCTCGAAGCTGAAAAGAAGGGAGACCTAGTCTGGGTTGGGAACTGGGGCGACGGCGAAAGGGCGGCGGAGCTCTCGGAGTTTCTTCTCGAGCCGGTAAAATCATTAGGCCTCAAGGCGCGCATCCACGGCGTCAGATACCCCGAGGAAGCTTTGGCCAGCCTGGAGGACGCCGGGGTCGAGTACGCGGGCTGGACTCCCAACTTCGACGTGCCGGAGATTTTCGCATCGTTCAATTTTACCGTCCACGTGCCGAGAAGGCCCTACGCCGAATCGCTGCCCGGCATACCTACCATAAGGATTTTCGAGGCGCTAGCGTGCGGCATCCCGCTTGTAAGCGCGCCCTGGGACGACTCTGAAGGGCTTTTCACTCCGGGGAAAGACTTCCTCGTGGCGAAGAACGGAGTGATGATGGAACGCCACCTCAAAGACCTTGCGAACGACAAAGCCATGAGATGGGAGATTTCCCGGAACGGCCTTGCGACGGTCCGCGCGAAGCACAGCTGCTCACACAGGGCTGACGAGCTCCTTGCGATATGCGGTGAACTCAAGGGAGGGATGGCAGCCATATGAAACAGGGGCTTCAAATCGCTTTTTTCGGGTCGAGCCTCGTTTCAGCGTACTGGAACGGCGCGGCGACATATTACAGGGGAATAATAAAGGGCCTTAACGGCCTCGGCCATTCGATCAAGTTTTACGAGCCTGACGCCTACGACAGGCAGCGGCACAGGGACATCGCCGACCCGGACTGGGCAAAGGTCGAGGTCTACCCGGCAACTCTCGACGGTGTTTCGAAAGCACTTGAGAAGGCATCTCGCGCGGACCTCATCGTAAAGGCGAGCGGAGTCGGCGTCTTCGACGAATTCCTCGAAAAGGCGGTGCTCGACATAAGGCGGCCCGGCGCGCTGGCAGCTTTCTGGGACGTCGACGCCCCGGCAACTCTCGAGCGCGTAAAGGAAAACCCGGCTGACCCGTTCAGGGCCCTCGCCGGAAAATACGACCTCGTGTTCACTTACGGCGGCGGCGAGCCTGTCGTGGCCGGTTACGGCGGGCTTGGAGCAGCGGCCTGTTGGCCGATATACAACGCGCTCGACCCGGCGACGCACTTTCCGGTCGCGCCTGTGGAGAGGTTCCGGGCGGACCTGGGTTTTCTCGGTAACAGAATGCCTGACCGCGAATCAAGGGTCTGGGAGTTCTTCTTCAACGCGGCAGCCGGCCTTCCGGACAAGAAGTTTCTCCTCGGGGGGAACGGCTGGGACAAGGTGGCCATGCCGAACGTCAACTGGGTCGGCCACGTCTATACGCGCGACCATAACGCGTTCAACTCTACGGCCCTGGCGGTATTGAACGTCAACAGGGCTTCGATGGCAAGGTACGGCTTCTCGCCCCCGACGCGCATCTTCGAGGCTGCCGGGGCAGGCGCCTGCATCATAACCGACGAGTGGGAAGGCATAGGGATGTTTCTCGAGCCTGGCTCGGAAGTCCTTGTGGCTGAAAGCGGGGCCGAAGTGGGCGCGCTCGTAAAGGGGCTTACAAAGGAGAGGGCCGGTAAAATCGGCAGAAGGGCTTTCAAGAGGGTCATGGCCGAGCACACGTACGGTCATCGGGCAAGAGAGCTCGAGCGCATCTTGAACGGACTGGCCGGCAGATAGGTCGAGAAAGAAAAGGAGTTTTTGATGAGCCTCCATCCGCTCAGGATAGTCATGCTCGGGCTTTCAATCACCTCTTCCTGGGGCAACGGCCACGCGAGCACCTACAGAAGTCTCGTCAAAGAGCTCACAGAGCGCGGCCATGACGTGCTCTTTCTGGAGCGCGACGTGCCCTGGTATAGGGAGAACAGGGACATGCCTTCGCCGCCATGGGGGCGCACGAGACTTTATTGCAGCCTCGAAGAGCTCAAAGACAGCTTCGAGCCGGACGTGAGGCAAGCCGACTTCGTCATGGTCGGCTCGTACGTGCAGGAAGGACGCGCGGTTGGCGAATGGGTAAACTCCGTGGCAAGGGGCGCGACTGCTTTTTACGATATCGACACGCCGGTCACTCTCGCGAAGCTTGAAAAGGGCTGCTGCGAATATCTCTCGGCGCAGCTGGTCTCGAGGTACGACGTCTATCTTTCGTTCACTGGAGGTCCGATACTTGAAAAAATAGAGTCCAGGTACGGCTCGCCAATGGCGAGGCCCCTTTACTGCTCCGTCGACCCGGCGGTCTACAAGCCTCTTGACCTGCCGAAAAAATGGGACATGGGCTACCTTGGCACGTACAGCGCCGACAGGCAGCCCGTTCTCGACAGGCTTATGCTCGAGCCAGCAAGGCGCTCTCAAGGCAGGTTCGTCGTTGCGGGCCCTCTTTATCCTGAAACGGCAAAATGGCCAGCGAACACCGATAGGATAGAGCACCTGCCGCCGGGCCTGCACAGCGCGTTTTACGGGTCGATGAAGTACACAGTAAACATAACGAGGGCGGACATGGTCAGGGCCGGGTATTCTCCGAGCGTCCGGCTTTTCGAGGCGGCCGCCTGCGCGGCACCCATCATCTCCGACTACTGGGAAGGCCTTGAGACCCTGTTCAGGCCCGGAGAGGAGATACTCGTCTCCCGCTCCGCCGAAGATACTCTCAGGTATCTCCGTGAGCTTACGGTGGAGCAGAGGTCAAGGATAGGCGAGAGGGCCAGAGCCAGGGTGCTCTCCAGGCATACAGCCTCACACAGAGTCGATGAGCTGGAATCGTACATGGCAGACGTGCTCAAAAAACAGGAGGTGCTCGAATGACACACCATGAGCCTCGGCGAAGGTCATCTGGAGAAGCGGTAAACGTCGGCGGCGCAGAACGCCTCATCTCCGCGCTTCTCGGCGGCTTCCTGGCACTTAAGGCTGCCAGAAAGGGCGGGCTGCTGAGGACTCTTGCCAGCGGGTATTTGGTGTACAGGGGCGCAACCGGCCACTGCGGGCTTTACAAGGCAGCCGGTATAAATACGGCTGAGGGCCGCGGGATAGTGCTCGACGAGACTGTGACCGTGAACAGGCCTGTCTCCGAGGTCTACGCCTTCTGGCGCAACCTCGAAAACCTGCCCGAGTTCATGGAGCACCTCAAGGAAGTGAACGTCATCGACAGGAAACGCTCCCACTGGGTCGCCGTTGTCCCGGGCGGAGCCCGCATAGAGTGGGACGCCGAGATAGTCGGAGAGAGCGAGAACGAATACATCGCCTGGCAGTCGCTGCCGTACTCAGACATTGAAACGCGCGGTTCAGTTGAATTCAGCGAAGCGCCCGGACACAGGGGCACCGTCATCAGGGTCCATATGCTCTACAACCTGCCGGGGGCGGGGACGGCCGCAGTGGCGAGGCTTCTTGAGCATGTAACCTTCAGGCAGCTCCGCGGAGAGCTCCTGAGGTTCAAGGAGCTGATGGACGGCAAGGGGCCGGACAGGGCTATCGGAGAATAAATCCGCTTTGCTGGCCAAAAGGCATAAGGCTTTGGGCGCCTTATGCCTTTTTAATACCGGAGGTGAGATGAAGCTCGCCGTTTTCGGCCTTACCATGAGCTCTTCCTGGGGCAACGGGCACGCTACCATCTGGAGGGGTCTTTGCCGCGGCCTAGCGAAAAGAGGGCACAGGGTAGTCTTCTTCGAGAGGGACGTCCCGTACTACGCCTCGCACAGGGATATGCTCTCTCCGGAGGGAGCCGAGCTTGTCCTCTACGGGTCGTGGGAAGATATAAAAAGGCGCGCCGAAAGGGAGCTTTCTGGCGCGGACGCGGCCATCGTAACCTCTTATTGCCCGGATGCCCTTGAAGCCTGCTCGCTCGTCCTGTCGTCGAAAGCGGGCGTGAAGTGCTTCTACGACCTGGACACGCCTGTCACTCTCAAGTCCGTCGAGAACGGGGACGCTCCCTCATATGTTCCTCCTTACGGGCTCGGCGGCTTTGACCTCGTCTTGAGCTACACCGGAGGTCGAGCTCTCGATGGCCTCAGGAGCTTTTTTGGGGCTAAAAACGTCGAGGCCCTCTACGGCAGCGTTGACCTTGAAGCCCACGGCCCGGTCGAGGCTTCCGACGCGTACAACGCTGATCTTTCATACCTGGGGACTTACGCGAAGGACAGGCAGGAGGCGTTGGAAAGCCTTTTCATAAAGCCTTCTGAAATCTTTCCTCAAAAAAAGTTCGTTATCGGAGGCGCGTTATACCCCGATGATTTCCCGTGGAGGGAGAATATATATTTTTTGAGGCACGTGCCCCCGCCTGAGCATCCTTCCTTTTACTGCTCCTCGTCTTTTACGCTGAACGTCACAAGGGGCGCGATGAAGGAGATGGGTTGGTGCCCATCGGGAAGGCTCTTCGAGGCCGCCGCCTGCGGCGTGCCGGTCATAAGCGACTGGTGGGAAGGGCTCGATGAGTTTTTCGAGCCCGGCTCGGAGATAGTTATAGCGCGAGACACCGATGACGTAGTCGACGCCCTCGGGATGGATTCGTCACAAAGAAAAAAGATAGGGAAGCTGGCGAGGGAGCGCGCGCTCGGCGCACACAGCTCTGAGGCCAGGGCAGGAGAGCTTGACTTCATGCTGGAGAGGGCCTCTTCAAGGAAGGGGGAGCCATGTGGGGGATAATTCCGGCTGCGGGCGCCGGCTCGAGGATACAGCCGCTGGCGTTCTCAAAGGAGCTGCTGCCAGTTGGCAGCAGGTTCGAGGGCGGCGTTGAGAGGCCCAGGGCGGTAAGCGAGTATCTCGTAGAGCGGATGATAAAGGGCGGGGCCACGAAGATATGCTTCGTCATATCAGCCGGGAAGTCTGACATCATGGAGTACTTCGGAGGAGAGGCCGCAGGGGCCCGTATCTGCTACGCGGTACAGCCCGAGCCTCTGGGCCTGTGCGATTCGCTCTTCAGGGCGATGCCGTTCATAAGCGCCGACGAGTACCTCCTCGTGGGCCTGCCCGATACGGTCTGGTTTCCGGAGGACGGCTTCAGGTCCCTCGGTGACGGCAACCTGTCGTTTCTCCTTTTCCCAGTAGAGCGCCCGGAGTTCTTCGACGCTGTCGTCCTCGACGGCGAAGGGCGCGTGAAAGAGGTGCAGGTCAAGAGCCCTTCTGCCTCTACCAGCTGGGTATGGGGGGCGTTCAAGGTGAAGGGCTCTGTTTTCGCCGAGCTACACGACCTCTGGCAAGCGCGGGGGCAGACAGATGAATATTTCGGCACGCTCGTTAACGCGTGGCTGAAAATGGGCGCAAAGGCGGATGGAGTCATGGCTGGGAGCTCGTACGTCGACGTAGGGACGATAAACGGGTACAGGGAAGCGGTCAGGCTGCTGGGCGGGCCGGAAGGGGTAGGCAATGGGCGCTGAGGGATTTACGCCGGAGGAGATACGCAAAAAGGCAGGAGAGCTGGGGCCGTGGTTCCAGAACATCGACCTCCGGGGCGTTAAGACCGCGCCAGAGCACTTCCTGGGCGACTACCCGAACATGAAATGGAAGAAGTTCGCGCACGCGGTCCCCGAAGACCTCAGCGGCATGAGCGTCCTTGACATAGGCTGCAACGCCGGTTTTTATTCCGTCGAGATGAAAAAAAGGGGGGCCGAGAGCGTGCTCGGCATCGATTCTGACGAGGACTATCTCAAGCAGGCGAGGTTCGCCTCGAGCGTGCTGGGCTACGACGTCGAATTCATGCGGATGTCGGTCTATGACGTGGAAAGGCTCGGACGCAAGTTCGACCTGGTCCTTTTCATGGGGGTCCTCTACCACCTCAGGCACCCGCTCCTGGCCCTTGACCTCATATACGAGCACGCGGCCTCGGGCCTTTTTGTCTTCCAGTCGATGCTGAGGGGGGACGACGGCGCGGAGGACATCGAAGACGACTACCCGTTCAGCGAATCAGCCGTCTTCCACAGGCCCGCGTTTCCCAAGCTCCATTTCATCGAGAACAGCTACTCGGGAGACGACACGAACTGGTGGCTCCCGAACAGGTCGTGCGTTGAAGCGCTGTTGAGGAGCTCCGGGTTCGACATACTTACAAACCCGGAAAAAGAAGTCTTCATATGCCGCAAGGGAAAAAGGAGGTGGATCGGACAGTGATAGAAGCGGTGATGTTCTGGAACGAACCCAATAACCTTTCCCATTGGAACTTCAATCTCGACCCTGACTGGAAGATTTATTCCGAGATGGTGAAGCTCGCTTCCCGGGCCGTGGCTGCCGAGGACCCGAAGCTGCTGAAGGTGCTCGGGGGCATCTCGCCCATAGACCCGGAGTTCCTCAGAAACCTTTCAGGAAAGGGCGTGCTGGCCGAAATGGACGTCGTTGCGGTACACGGCTTTCCTCTCGACTGGAACCACTGGACGATACACCAGTGGCCTGAAAAATTATCAGAGATAAGGTCGGCAACCAACCTGCCGGTCTGGGTCTCCGAGGTAGGAGTGTCGACCTTCGGCGCCGAAGAGGTCCAGGTCTTCGGCCTCAAGCGCTCCGCCGAGCTTCTCATCGGCAGGGCCGGGCGCATACACTGGTACAGCCTTTACGACCTGCCGCGCACGTGGCCCGCTACGACGCGCCACCGCGAGGCAGAGGGCTCCTCCTATTACAGGCACTTTTACATGGGGCTCGTACGCGAGGACGGCACGCCGAAGCCGGCGATGAACTCGTTTTCGAGGTACGCCCCAGAGCTCGGCATATGCCAGTGGTTCCATTTCGAGGACCACAGGCTCGACGACGCCGTCAAAAAGCTCAAGGACCTCGGGGTGAAAAAGCTGCGCACGGGCCTCAGCTGGGCTGACAGCCTTCGCCCGTTCGCTCTCCAGTGGTTCGACAGGCAGATGCGAGCCCTGGAGGACTTCGACGTTACGCTTACCTTCTGCTTCACGCCGGAGTCCAGGGGAATAGAGGCGCACCACACCAGCCCTCCTCAAAATATCGCGGAGTACGCGGGATTCTGCTCCGCGATGGTAAAAAGATATGCCAGGTAGAGAGGCGATAAAGTTCATAAAAACGACCTTTACCGGGTACACAAGGGCCTCTGTAAAAGACATCTTCGGCGCTTCTGTCCTCGTCATCGCGGCGCACCCGGACGATGAATGCGTGGCGGCTGGCGCGCTCTACAGGCAACTCGAGAAGGCAGTATTCTGCCACCTGACCGACGGCGCGCCGAGAAACCTCGTAGACGCTCGGGCGCACGGGTTCAAGGACGCAGGTGAATACGCCGAAGCCAGGAGGCGCGAGCTCTTTTCGGCCCTTTCGCTTGCCGGAGTGCCGCCGGAAAATTGCGTTCAGGCCGGTATCGCCGACCTTGAGGCCTCAAGGAGTCTCGTCTACGCGGCAGGGTGGGTAAAGGACAGGATAAAGGAGTTCGCCCCCGAGACCATACTCACGCTGGCTTACGAGGGCGGCCACCCGGACCACGACGCCGCCTCTTTCGCGGCGCACGCCGCGGCGTCACTCCTTAGGAAAGAAGGCGCGATGCCGCCGCCATTGATCGAATGCCCTCTTTATCACGCCCTGGGCCGTGTTGCCAGGTTCGAAAGTACGGGCTTCATACCGAGAGAGGATACCGAGCCCATAACCTTCATCCTGACGGAAGAGGAGCGGAAGCTTAAAAGGGAGATGCTTGAGAGGTTCGTGACGCAGTCGGGGATGCTCCGCTTTTTTTCTGTAGAGGAGGAGTGCTTCAGGACGGCGCCTCAATACGACTTCACCAAGCCCCCCCATGAGGGGAAACTTTTTTACGAGTCTTTTGAGTGGGGGCATGACGGCCCCGGCTGGAGGGAGGAGGCCGGAAAGGCTCTCGAAAAACTCGGGCTCAAGGGGAAGATATGAGGGTCCTGAGCGTGTCGTATCCATTCGCGCCAGTGCGGCCAGAAACGCCGGGAGGCGCAGAACAGGTACTGCTGGCGCTCGACAGGGCTCTTGTGCGTTCCGGTCACGGCTCTTTCGTTGTCGCCACTGTGAATTCTACTGTCTCGGGCACTCTCCTTCCGGTGCCGCGCCCTCCAGGCGTGATAGACGCGCAGGTGCGCGCCGACGTCTACGAAGCGTGCAGGAGCGCAATCCGGGATGCCGTGGAAGAGCTGGACATAGACGTCGTCCATATGCACGGGGTCGACTTCCATGAGTATATGCCGCCTGATGGGGTGCCGGTGCTTGTGACGCTCCACCTGCCCCTTTCGTGGTATCCGGAAAAGGCGCTCAAGACCCAAAGGCCATGCACCTATTTCAACTGCGTCTCAAAAGCACAGGAGAGTTCGCTTCCGGACGGAGCAGGCCCGGTGGGGCGCATTGACAACGGGGTCGATATCGGCTTTTGGCGGACGGCCAGAAACGTCAAAAAAGAGTACGCGCTTTCGATGGGGCGCGTATGCGCTGAGAAGGGCTTTCACATCGCCATGGACGCGGCCCGCTCCGCCGGAGTCCCTTTCATCCTGGCTGGAGCGGTCTTCGGCTATAAAGAGCACGAGGAGTACTACAGGGACTTTATCTCGCCGAGGCTTTCGCCGGTATCGAGGTTCATTGGCATGGTCGGCCCGGGACGCAAAAGAAGACTGCTTTCTGGCGCGCGGTGTCTCCTCGTGCCGAGCCTTGCGCCTGAGACGAGTTCTCTGGTGGCCATGGAAGCGCTTGCCTCAGGCACACCGGTTGTCGCCTTCGCAAATGGTGCGTTGGCGGAGATCGTGGAGGACGGCAGGACGGGTTTTCTCGTGAAGGATGAAAAGGAGATGTCCTCCGCAATAAGGGAGTGCCGGGGGCTGTCGGGCGAGGCTTGCAGGCGTTCCGCGGCTGAAAGGTTCGCGGCGTCGGCTATGATAGAAAAATATTTCGAAACATACGGGAACATGGCGGCCTGCGAGGCATGATCAATGAGCATTCCCGTCGAGACCGGCGAGATATCAACGGTCGAAGGGCTTGAATCGTTAAGGCCTGAGTGGGACAGGCTTTTGGCAGCCTGCCCCACCTCGACGCCTTTCCAGTCTCCCGAATGGCTTATCCCGTGGTGGAAGCGCTTCGGACATGGAAGCCTCATGTTCCTGACCATGAGGGCCGCCGGGAAGTTGCGCGGGCTTGCCCCAATGTGCGTCGAAGATGGCGAGGTCAGGCTTGTCGGCGGCGGCAACTCCGATTATCTCGGGCCGATATTTGAGCCTGCGATGGAGCTGGCGTGCGCGAAGGCTTTCTTTGACCATCTGGTCCGCCGCGGCGGCTGGAGTTCATGCACGCTCCAGGACCTGCATCCATACTCCATGCTTCTTACGCTGAGCCCGCCGGACGGGCTGAGGACCATGCTTTCGCCCGGCGAGGTATGCCTCGGCGTAAACCTCCCAACCACGGTAGAAGCTTTCAGGGCGGAGCATCGTAGAGTCGGCGGCGTTAAAAGAATATTTAAAAGACTCTCGGAAAAAAGCATCAGGGCCGAGGCGGCCGTCGATGAGAACGGTACGCGTTCATTTATGGAAACCCTTTTCAGGCTTCACACCAAACGCTGGATGGCAGCCGGCAAAACCGGTGTGCTCCAGGAGCAGGAGATGAGGTCTTTCCATGTGGAAGCGGCAATCGGTTTCCAGAAAAAAGAAATGCTCTGGCTTTACAGGATTACGTTTGAGGGCAGGGAATTGTCGGTGCTCTACGGCTTCGTCCACAGGCGAAGGCTTTACGCTTATCTCATGGGGTTCGATCCCGAGTTTTCAAAGTTGAGCCCAGGCAAGCTGATTCTCCTTTTTTCGGCCGAGGAATGCATCCGGAGAGGCGTTTACGGGATGGATTTTCTGAGGGGCGGGGAAAAATACAAGTACGACTGGTCGCCCTCAGAGACATGGAATTACAACATGACGATAACGAAGGCCATATAAGGGGCATCGAATGATAGTCTACAGGAAGACAGAGGAAGAATGCGTTACGCTGGAGCTCTTGAAGGAAGTCGCTGCTCTGGCGGAAAAACCTTCTTTGAGACATGACGAGGCGACCGAGCTCCTGATGGAGACGGGCAGGCTCGAGGCCGGAGTGACCGACGCGCTCTTTCCGGAGGCCGACGGGGTCAACGAACTGAGCATGGCCGCAAGGAGGGCTTCGGTCCTAGCGGGCCACGTCTTTCTGGCTTCGTGGGAGGAGCGGACGAAAGACGTATCTGAGTGGGCTTCGAGGCTTTTGGACGCTCTCGAAGGCATTGCGGTCATGGCGCTGCCCTGGAAGATAAAGACCCGCATACCCGAGGGTTACGTGCATTACGGCCTTTACCCGGAGGTATACATAAAGGCGGCGAAGGATTTTTTTGAGCGCGTGGGCCCGCCGGAGGCCGTCTGCATAGGGCTCCGAAGCATCGGCACGAGCTTGTCGGCTGTTGTGGCGGCAACGCTCGAGGAGCTGGGCTGCAAGGTGCGCTCGTTCACCTTCAGGCCGAAGGGGCACCCGTTCAGGCGGAAGGCCCGGCTCTCGGCCCGGCTCGAAGCGGCGCTCAAGGTCGCGGGCAGGCACTTTCTCATAGTCGACGAGGGCCCCGGCTTGAGCGGCACGTCTTTTTCGAGCGCGGCAAAAAAAATATCCTCTCTCGGAGTAGACGGCAAAAACATATTCATCTTCCCGAGCTGGGTCCCTGACGGGTCAGCCTTCATATCGGCAGAGGCTCGCGAAGTCTGGGCAAGGCATGAGAAGTTCAGCGCTTCATTCGAGGAACTCTGGGTCAAAAGCGGCAGGCTCGCTAGGGAGGCTGCCGTCGGCCCCGGCCTCCTCGACATATCGGCCGGGATGTGGAGGACCCTTTTTTACAAGGGCGAATCAGAATACCCTGCCACGCACCCGCGCCACGAGAGGCGCAAATACCTGAGCGAAGGCACGGTGCTTTTAAAGTTCGCGGGCCACGGCAGGTACGGCAGGGAGAAATTGAGGAGGGCGTCCGCTATCGCAGACGCCGGTTACGGAGTGCCCGTCGAAGGGATATACAACGGGTTTATAAAGTCCGGGTTCGTTGAGGCAAGGCCATTGAACAGGGGCGAGATGAACCAGGTCCTCCTGGACGAGATGGCCGGATACCTCGCATTCCTCAGGAAAAACTTCGCGGCGGGAAAGGGGATGGACTTCGAGGAGTTCTGCCAGATGGCAACGCGCAACATCACGCTCGGCCTCGGCGGTGAATGGGCCGAAAAAGCTGCGACGCTCGAAGCCATGAAGGAATTCTACGAGTCCGGCGCTCCGGTCGAGGTGGACGGGAGGATGACGCCGGTCGAATGGCTCCTCACAAAAAAAGGATATAAGAAAGCCGATACGCTCGACCACCACTCCGACCAGTTCTTCCCTTCGTCGCAGGACATATCGTGGGACCTGGCCTCGGCGATAATAGAGTTCGACATGAGCCCGATGGAGCAGCGCTACTTCGTCTCCAGGTACTCGGTGAAGGCACGGGACACTGTGAGCGCCGACAGGCTGAGGCTTTACATGGTAGCATACCTCTCCTTCAAGCTCGGCTACGCGACTTTTGCGGCCGAAGAGCTGGCCGCCACCACTGAAGGCCCGAGGTTCAAGGAACAGGCGTCGCGTTACGCCGCCAGGCTCAAAAGAGAGATCCTCTGGATAGCGGGATGAAAATAGACCTGCACAACCACGCCTTCACTTATGAGAGCTCTTCCAAGCCTGAAGAGGTGATAGAAAACGCGATACTCTCCGGCCTTGACGGGATCGCTTTCACCGAACACAACTCTTATTCGGCTACCGAAAGGGCCGAGGCCCTCAGGGAGAAGTACTCTGGCAGGATAAGGCTATTCAGGGGCGCAGAGTACGACGCGGCTGAAGGGCACGTCCTTCTTTTCGGCCTCAGGGACAACAGCTTTCTCGATATCGGGATGTTCGCCCCGCTGGAAGAGCTCATAAAGATGGTCGGACCGAAGGGGGTTGTCGCCGTTGTAGCGCATCCTTTCAGGGGGTGGGCCTCCTTCAAGTCGGACCTTTCGAAGGTCAAAGGCATATGCGCGATAGAGGCCTACAACGGCAACAACAGCGACGAGGAGAACGAGAAGGCCTACAACGCTTCTGTCTCGCTGGGGTTGCCCAACACAGGCGGGAGCGACTCTCACAGCAGCGACGGCGTGGGCAGGTGTTATACGGAGTTTTTTGACGAGGTCGCGGAAGACTCCCTCGCGAGCGCCTTGAGCACAGGACGCTTTCGAGGCGTCAAAGTTAAGTAGCTCGCAAGAGCGCTTTAACTGCAGCGTGTTATTCCATGATGCTCTCCAACAGGCAGGTCAAAAAAAATCTTCCTGCCAATCCCTGTAAAAACATTTATCTGCATCCGCAATTTATTTAACTTTTTTTCACCTGTAAGCCCGGGTACGCGGGTCTTGCCTTTCCGGAATACCTTCCCTGCTAAAAAAAATCTTCCATTCGCGTTGACAGCCTGTAAATCCAGTGTACATTCATACCATGGGCGCGGCACTATCCGGCGCTCATTCCGTAAATCCGCATACACATCAAACCAAATCCGTAAAAACACTTTTCAGACAAGGGCGGTCCCGCCAGGGCGGTAGCCTGTCCGGCGTACCGCAGGTTTTCCTACATATCCACAAGCACGGAGGTAAAAATGCGCAATGAATCTGCTGAACGCGGCGTAAGGTCAGGCCTGAGCGCGCTGGCACTGGCGTTAATCTCTGTGCTGTGCCTGTCACAGGCGGCATGGGCGCTGACGCTGAATGTCGTCGGGCCGGACGGAGAGGCGGTGCCGGGTTACAGGTGGCTACTCGAGGAGGACGCCACGTACCAGGTCTCGCCAGGAACGCAAGACCCGAATTCGCTCGCTGTAAAGTTCCATACTAGCTATATGCCTGTGGCCGCGAGCGGCGATGAATCGGCGGCGTCGAGCATACCGGTCGACCCGGAAAAGCCGTACTTCATCTCGGTCCTTCCTGACGGCGGCTATGCTATCGGGGGCGCTTCGGTGAAGCCCGGGCAATCGCAGGCGACAGTGGTAGTCAACAGGCTGCCGCTGCCCACCGCCCAGATACATGTGCTTGTCTTCGAGGACAACCAGCCCATCAACAACGCCCCGAACGTTCCTGTAGAAAGAGGTCTCGAGGGCTTTTCGATACTCGTGGCCGACGCGGCCGGCAGGTACGGGCACACGGGCGGCCAGCAGATGATGGACGCCTTCGGCAACCCCTTGGGGACCCGTTATGACGAAGACGGCAACGTGACCAGCATGGGCAACGGCGTCATAAAGACCGACGCGAACGGCCGCGCGCTCATTAAATATCTTCCTCCCGGCAAATACGGCATAAGGGCGGTCGCTCCCACGGGGCAGACGTGGATACAGACGAGCACCATAGAGGGCACGAAGACGGTAGATGCGTGGGTCAAGGCGAACGAGCCCACCTTCTTTACCGAGTTCGGCCCTCCCGGCCCGCATGTCTCGCTCGGTTTCGTGCAGCCGAACAACGGCGCGGCTTTTCTTACCGGAGGGAAGACCATCACCGGGCGCGTCGTAAACATGCACCTTTCAGCCGCGCCGTTTACCGTCGGGCAGAGCTTCAACCCCGGGCAGCCTTTCGGCCATACCGTCCCCTGGGTAGGACTTAACGAGCTTGTAGCCGGAGGTGCGGGCAGGGGGCTTTACGCGCAGCGCGCCAACGACGACGGAACTTTCTCCATACCAAACGTGCCGCCCGGCGACTACCAGCTCGTGGTTTGGGACGAGCACCTCGACCTCATATTCGCTTTCGCGAACGTCACGGTGGAGGCGGGCTCCGGAGCGCACGCGCTCGGCGACGTGCCTGTATTCCAGTGGTTCTCCAGGCTCGAGAGCAGGGTCTTTCTCGACAGGAACCAGAACGGCTTCAGGGACTGCGTCACAATGATGTGCGACGACGCGTCCGTTGACGACATCGGCATACCCGAGGTGCCTGTAAACCTGCGCTTCAGGGACGGCACCATATACCAGTCTTTCCCGACCGACCTCACGGGTTTCGTTCCTTTCGACGAGGTCTTCCCGTTCTTCAACTGGCTTATAGCCGAGGTCGATTTCGGCAGGCTCAAGGCAACTGGCGCAACGGCCATCGTCGACGCCGGTGGCCCGGTGAACGCAGACCAGGGCTGGGATTATCCTTCATGGGACGTATTGACGCCTCAGGCGCAATTCAACGCCGACGGCTCTCCGGCGAACAACGTCAACACCGGAAACAACCTTTCGCGGACCGAGACCGGCCCGGTGCTCCTCGAGGCCTTCCAGGGTTTCCTCGGACAGACGAGCGTCATAGAATGGGGAAAGGCCCCTTACGGCCCCGGTGAGAACGGCGGCATAACCGGCATGGTGCAGTATTCAATAACCAGGGCTGAAAACGACCCGGCCTATGCCGCTGCCGAGCCCTGGGAGCCCGGCATAGCGAGGGTGCAGGTCAACCTCTACCCAGACATGAACAGGGACAAGAAGATAGACGACCTGAACGAAGACGGCGGGCAGACACTCGCGGACGTTGACAACTACCCGTTCGGCTGGAGGGACGACCCTTCGCAGAAGGGCCTTGAGGACGACGACTGGAACGGCAACGGTTCCTTTGACCTCGGTGACGCCCTGCAGGCCGTCACCACCGACAGCTTCGACGACAACCCGCCTTCCGGGTGCCAGGGCGAGCCGTTCTTCGCCCACGGGCAGGCTACAGACTGCTTTGACGGGCTGCGGAACTTCAACCAGATAAGGCCGGGCGTCTTCGACGGCGGCTACGCTTTCAACGACGTCGCGACCGGCACCTACATCGTCGAAGCCGTGCCGCCGAGATCTGCGCTTGGGGCCGCTTACAAGACGGTAAAGGAAGAGGACAAGAACGTGGATTTCGGTGACGAGTACAAGCCGAGCCCGCTCCTGCTGCCTCCGGCTTGCGTGAACTACGACGAAAACGAAGGTCAGGGCCACCTCGTGCCTGCCGAGCTCTCTCTCTTTCCCGGTGTTGCGGCCCCTTACGCGGGGAAATACAGGCCTGTTTGCGACCGCAAGCAGATATCAGTAATGGAAGGCTTCAACGCGGCCGTGAACTTCGCCATGTTCACCGACGTGCCCGTTGCCGCTCATATAGTGGGCATGGTCCTCAACGACCTCGCTAACGAGTTCGACCCCAACTCGCCGCAGTTCGGAGAGAAGTTCGCGCCGTCATGGGTGCCGATATCCATAAGGGACTGGACCGGCAGGGAAGTGACCAGGACCCATACCGACGAATGGGGCTTGTACAACGTGCTCGTGCCTTCGACCTACACGGTAAACATCGCGAACCCTAGCGGAGTCTCGCCGAACATGCTCACGGCCTGCATGAACGACCCCGGCCCGGTGCCTGACCCGGCCAATCCCGGTGCGATGATAACCGACCCGTTCTTCAGCAGGCAGTACAGCCAGTTCTGCTATACGTTCCAGTTCATGCCCGGCACGACGACCTATCTGGACACGCCTGTTCTTCCGATAGCCGCGTTTGCCGGGCCCGGCCAGCACCCGCTCGACTGCGAGTTCTCCGAGGGCACGCCCAAGATTTACAGCGTGACCGGGCCGAACGGTTCCGGGCCTTACGCTCTCGAAGGCCAGCAGCTTACGATAGTCTCAGAGGGCTTTGTGCCGGTCCCGAACCCGTTGTATGACGGCACTCCCGCAACGCAAAAGACCATAAACAGGGACTACGGTTTCGGCAACGTTGCCGGGACGGTCTTCATAGGCGGCACGCAGCTCCAGGTCAACAACTGGACGCCAGGGGTCATAACCGCTACGGTCCCTGAAGGCGCCGTAACTGGCGAACTTTCAATAGTGCGCGGCGACAACGCCAGGGAGACGATAGCCGGGCTTACCGTGACCGTCGGCCCGATTCCCGGGTCAATCATCAGGGTAGGCCAGGGCGGCTCCATACAGGCGGCAGTAGACCTCGCGGAGCCAGGCGACCTCGTAATCGTGCCTCCCGGCAACTACGAGGAGCTCGTGCTCATGTGGAAGCCCGTCAAGCTGCAGGGCTGGGGCCCGGGCTCGGTCACCATCAACGCAGTAAAGAGGCCCGCTGAAAAGCTCCAGCTCTGGTGGGAAAAGCTCGAATCCCTCGTCGCTGCGGGCGCGGTAGACGTGCTACCTTCGCAGGTTCCCGCGCCAGGGGCCGTCGGCAACATCCTTCCGACCGAAGCGGGTGCCGGAGTGACGGTCGTCGGCAAGAACGCGCCCGAGTCGGAGGGAGGCTTCGGGCCGAACGTGAAAGCCAGGATAGACGGCTTTACCATCACAGGCAGCGACATAGGCGGCGGCGTCATGATAAACGGCTACGCGCCCAACATGGAAGTCAGCAACAACAGGATAATAAACAACGAGGGCATATACGGCGGCGGCATACGCTCCGGCCACACCGCGCTTACGGTCCTGAACAACGGCGTCCAGCAATACCAGGACGCCTTCAACGATTCCCTCAACATACATAACAACCACATAACACAGAACTCCGGCAGGATAGGCGGAGGCGGCGGCGTGACCATAGGCACCGGGACGGACTTCTACCAGGTGACCGGAAACTTCATCTGCGGCAACTTCACCATGGGCGAGGGCGCGGGGGTAAGCCACCTGGGCCTCAGCGACCAGGGCACCATAGCCCGTAACACCATCATCTTCAACCAGTCGTTCAACCAGGTATTTACGGTCTCAGGCGGCGGCGTCCTCGTCTCGGGCGGCGCTCCCCTCGGTATAGGCGCCATATCGCCGGGCTCCGGTTCCGTGAAGGTCTACAAGAACCTCATACAGGGCAACCTCGCCGGGGCCGGAGACGGCGGCGGCATACGCCTCAACCGCGTGAACGGGCAGGACGTGCAGCAGAGCCCGAATACGCCAGAGGCCTGGTACTCGGTAGAGGTGCTCAACAACATCATAACCAACAACGGCGCGGGGCTGGCCGGAGGCGGCATATCTCTGCAGGACTCGGCAAGGGTCTTCATCATCCACAATACGATCGCGAACAACGATTCGACCGCTACGGCCGGAGAGGCGTTCGCGCCCGGCAGCCCTTCCGAGTCTACGCCGCAGCCCGCGGGCATCGTGGCGAGGGCGCACAGCGACACGCTCGCCTCTCTTTTTGGCACTTACGCGAAGGTCGTTCCATACAAGGAGTTCTCGAACCCTTCGCTCGTAGACAACATCGTCTGGCATAACAGGTCTTTCTACTTCGTGGTCGACTCCACGCAGACCCCGGCGTTCTACGGCCTGGTGCCAGACCTCGAAGCGGGCCAGCAGCCGGTCTACTGGGACCTCTGGGTCGAAGGCACCGCGACGCAGAAGTTCCTTGACCCGAGGTACTCCGTCCTCAGCGACAGGACCGGCTATCACACGAGCAACATAACTTCAAACCCGCTCTTCGTGGACGAGTACGTCAACGGCGCGAGCAACCAGGTGATAATGCCTGAGACGACCACGAGCATACAGGCTCAGCCAGCCTTCGACGAGGGCGGCAACTTCATAGACGTCAGGTTCGGGCCGCTTACGCTTACCGGCGACTACCATTTGAGGTCAGGGTCGCCCGCGATAAACAGGGGGCTCAACAATCCCTTGAGCACTTTCCCGGAGCTGTCTACTGACTACGACGGGCAGAGAAGGCCGAACGGGCTAAGGGTCGATATCGGCGCGGATGAGAGGTACTAGCCATGAAAGGGGAGAAGAAAATGAAGATTAAGCCTCCTTTAGTTGCTCTGGCCGCGGCGTCCATACTGGCCCTTTCAGCCGGGGCAGACGCCGCAGTCGAGGTGCAGTGCCCCGGGGACGCTAACGGGGACGCCATACCGGACAGCGTTGTCAACGGCTCGCCGAACCCGGAGTTCAGGCCCGGGGTCAAATGCATGCACATTACAGCCGGAGACGGCTACATGCGCATGGGTGACGGCAGGCCGATGTACATATTCGGCTTCAAGGACGTCACGGGCGTGCCGCCGGAGATGGTCATGGACGAGGGTATGCTCGGGGCCTCCATGCCCGCGCCGACTATAGCGGTAAACGAGGGCGACCAGTTTTATCTGACCGTAACAAACGTCGGCATGATGAAGAGGCCGGACCTGTTCGACCCGCACTCTGTCCACTGGCATGGGTTCCCGCAGGCTTCGGCCATTTTCGACGGCGTCCCGGAGTCGTCCATCGTCATAAACATGGGCGCGTCCATCACCTACTTCTACAACGTCGTCGAGCCCGGCACCTTCATGTACCACTGCCACGTCGAGGCCACCGAGCACATGCAGATGGGAATGCTCGGGAACCTGTACGTGAGGCCCGCTCAGGACAGGCTCGCCAACGGGACTTCGCTTTCCGGCTTCACTCACAGGACTGGAAACAAGTACGCCTACAACGACGGCGACGGGTCGACGTACTATGACGTCGACTTCCCGATACAGATAGCCTCAATGGACCCCGTCTTCCACGCCGCGAGCGAATCAGTCCAGCCTCTTCCGTTCGCTCTCATGGACGACAAGTACGGCGTGCTCAACGGCAGGGGCTACCCTGACACCATAAACCCTGCCTCTTTGCCCGCGATGGACGAGAACAATAACAAGGTCTCTCAGCCGGTTTCTTCCCTTGTTACTGCTCGCCAGGGCCAAAAGGTATTATTGAGGCTCTCGAACCTGAGCGTAACGAGGTTTTTCACAGTAGCCACCACGGGCGTGCCGATGAAGGTCGTCGGAGTCAACGCCAAGCACTTGAGGAGCTCGGCCGGGCAGAACAACTATTACACCACGAGCTCTCTTAACCTGGGCGGCGGAGAGTCGGTCGACGTCATAGTCGACACCTCGACCCTCCAGCCGGGGACCTATTTCCTGTACACGACGAACCTCAACTTCCTCAACAACAACGAAGAGGATTTCGGCGGAATAATGACCGAGATCGTCATAACTCCGGCTTGAGGCAGTGATGGATTTCAGTTTCAGCAACCTTGATAAAGGGAGAAAAGCCATGCGAAAAGGTTTTTTGTCGGTTTTCGGCTTTGCGCTCCTGGCTCTGGCGTCGTTTATCGCCGGGACAGCCGAGGCAGTGATACACGGGGTGAACGGGCCGGTGTTCAACCTGACGGCGAAAGAAGGCAGGGTCGTCACGGGAGACGGCAACAGCATCTACTCCTGGGGCTACGCCAACGGCAACGGCCCGATGCAGTACCCGGGGGTGACGATGATAGTCGAGCAGGGCGCACTCGTCACGGTGAACCTCGTAAACCGGCTTCCAGTGCCGGTATCAATCGTGTTCCCGGGCCAGGCCCAGGTGAGCGCGGTAGGCGGAGCGCCCGGCGTAATGACGAGGGAAGCCAGGCCCGGCGAGACGGTCACTTACAGGTTCACCGCCGAAGAAGCGGGCACCTACCTCTACCACAGCGCGACCAGGCCCGAGCTCCAGGTTGAGATGGGGCTTGTGGGCGCTCTCATCGTGCGACCCTCCGGCTTTAACGGGGCCGCTCCCACGGCGTACGGCCACATCGATACCGCCTACGACAGGGAGACGCTCTTTCTCTTGACTGAGATGGACTCGAGGATACACGAAGCAATCGAGATGCAGGGGATAGACGCGCTCGCGAACACAAACTTCCTGACCCGTTATTTCCCTAATTACTGGTTCATAAACGGCAGGAACGCCCCTGACACAATGGCCCCGGCCTTTGTAGGGTGGCTTCCCAACCAGCCGTATAACAGCATGCCTGTGATGCAGCCCGGCGAAAGGCTCCTCATGAGGGTCATCTCAGGCGGCAGGGACCTTCACCCCTTCCATTACCACGGCAACCACGCGAAGGTCATAGCGAAGGACGGCCGCCTTCTCCAGAGCGCCGCAGGCTTGGGGCCCGACATAGGGCCCGAGCTTTTCACCATACAGGCGGTGCCGGGAGAGACTTACGACGCCATATTCCAATGGACGGGCAAGGGCCTCGGCTGGGACATCTACGGGACCGGGCCCGGCTACGAGCATGAGTGCATGGACGATAGCGGAGACGGCTACGACGACGTGACGATGGAGTGGTGCGCCGACCACGGCAAGGAGTTTCCGGTCCTCCTCCCGGACGTAAGCGACCTTACATTCGGCGGCTTCTACTCCGGCAGCCCTTTCATGGGCGCGCTCGAATCCTTGCCCCCGGGGCAGGGCGGGCTCAACCCGGCTGGCGGCTTCACCTTCATGTGGCATTCGCATACCGAAAAGGAGATGACCAATTACGACATCTTCCCCGGAGGCCTGATGACAATGCTCATCATCCAGCCGCCCGGCGCGCCGGTAATGGAGTAGGGGGGACAATGACAAAAAAACTCTCGTTCATATCATTATCAGCAGGCCTCATTACGCTGCTAGCCGCAGCGCCGTCTTCTGCCTTCGACGTGTATTTGTCCGCGAAGCAGTTCACGAAGCCTCTGCCCGACGGCGCCGAGGTAGTCATGTGGGGCTTCGCTGCCGACCAGGACGGCGACCTCGGCACGGACGCCGGGGAAGCCCCGAGCTCGCCCGGGCCGATGATAACGGTGCCTCCCGGAGAGGGGACGCTCAACATCCACCTGAGGAACGACCTCGGCGTGCCGGTCTCACTGGTGATACCGGCCCTTTCGACGCCGCTTTCGCCTGTGAGGTTCACCGACGGCCAGGGCAGGTCGAGGGTGCAGTCATTTACGGCCGAGACAGCCCCGGGGGAGACGCGCACGTATTCCTGGAGCGTCCGTCCCGGCAGCTTCATCTATCACAGCGGCACGCACCTTCCCGTCCAGGTCCCAATGGGGCTTTACGGCGGAGTCAAAAAAGACGCTGCCGAAGGACAGGCGTACTCGAGGAACGACACAGCCTACCAGAACGAAGTCCTTCTTTTCTACAGCGAGATAGACCCGGCCCTCAACGCGGCGGTGACCTCTGGCGTCTATGGGACCGCAGAGTACCCCGGCACCATCGCGTACGACCCGAAGTACTTCCTCGTGAACGGAGAACCTTATACCGCCGCGACGGCGCCTTTACAGGCAGGGGAGCCTGACGAGGCAACCCTTTTGAGGTTTTTCAACGCCGGAGTAGATTCGCACACCATCGTCACGCAGGGGCTGTACATGAAGCTCCTTTCGGAGGACGGGAACCTGTATCCTTTCCCGAAGGAGCAGTACTCGGCCCTGCTTCCGGCCTCGAAGACCGCGGAAGCGCTGGTAAGGCCAGGGGCCGGCGGCGATTATCCCGTCTACGACAGGAGACTTTTCCTCGTCAACAACGGCACCTCCCCCGGCGGGATCTTCTCCCTTTTGAGGGTTTCGGGCCCTCTTTACGCAGCTGACGACGGCTACACCGTGGAGCAGGATTCGCTTCTTTCCGTCCCGGTTCCCGGCGTATGCGCGAACGATACCGTCACGGCGGGGACTTCAGCCTCGGTTTTGACGCAGACGGCAAACGGCTCTCTCCAGTTCAACGCCGACTGCTCGTTCACATATACCCCGGCAGCCGGTTTCTTCGGTTTCGACTCGTTCGATTACCGGCTTACGTCCGGCGCTGTGCAGAGCAATACCGCGAACGTGACCATAACGGTGGCACAGGCTGCCCAGGTGCCTGTGGCAAACGGCGATACGTACTCCACGCCCGAGGACATACCTTTGAACGTCGCAGCACCGGGCGTGCTCGGCAACGATACGTCGCTCGGGGCGGAGCCGAGAGCGGTTCTGGTGTCGTTACCGGCAAACGGCATGGTCTCATTGAACGCGTCCGGTTCTTTCTCGTATTCGCCTGACGCGCAGTTCAACGGGAACGATTCTTTCAGCTACAAGATAGTCTCAGACGGCCAGGAGAGCGGAACGGCGGAAGTGAACATCGCGGTTGCGCCAGTAAACGACCTGCCTTCGGCCGTCAACGACGCTGTCTCAACTCCCAAGAACGCCGCCGTCGTCATAAACGTGCTAGCTAACGACAGCGACGTCGAAGGAAGCGCACTCAGCGTTACGGCCGTGAGCGCGCCGTCAAAAGGGACAGTTGTCATAAACGGCGCAGCGACTGTCACGTATACTCCTTCGGCCGATTACGTCGGCCTCGACACGTTCACGTACACGATAACCGACGGGGAAGGTTTCGCTGAGGCGTCTGTTTCCGTCAACGTGACGCAGACCCCGACAGCCGTGAACGATAATTACTCCATAAACGAGGATTCAAGCCTTGTAGTGCCTTCCCCTGGCGTGCTGCAGAACGACATAACACTGGGCGAGAACCCGGCGGCGGCGCTTGTCTCGGGCCCCTCGAACGGCACGGTCGAGTTCGCGGGAGACGGAGCGGTCAACTACGTTCCGAACGGAAACTTCTTCGGCGTCGATACGTTCGTCTACAACTTCACTTCAGGCGGCGTCCAGAGCAATTCCGCTACCGTCTCTATCACCGTCAACCCGGTGAACGACGCCCCGGCCGCGACGTACGACACCGCGAGCACGGCCTTCAACACCGCCGCCCTGATAAACGCACTCGCCAATGACGTCGACCCGGATGGAGATGCACTGAGAATAGCCGCGGTAACGGGCGCGCCGACGAACGGGTCTGTAATCATCAACCCGGACAATACCTTCACGTACACGCCTAACACTGGCTTCAGCGGCACTGACAGGTTCTATTACACCGCTACCGACAATACGGTGACGAGCAACGTCGGGCGCGTCGTTGTGACCGTCAGGGCCAACCAGCAGCCGGTATCGGTCATAGATTACGCTGAAACGCGCGTCAACACGCAGGTTGTAATAGACCTGGCAGCCAACGACTACGACCCTGACGGGACTATCGTGAGGAGCACTCTTTCCGTACTGACGGCACCGGGAAGGGGCGGCAGCGTAGTCAACAACGGGGATGGGACAGTGAGCTTCACCCCGCTTGCGGGCTTCGTTGGTTCCGATTACTTCTACTACAGCATAAAAGACAACTACGGACTGACTTCGAGGAGCGCAAAAGTCACCGTGAAGGTCGTAAGGTAAGGAGGCCTGTTTTGTACGGACGCGTTCTGCTACTCATCCTGCTGGCGTTCGCGCCGGTCCTGGTCCAGGGCTGTTCTCTGAAGGCCGGGACCGGCGTCCGCTCCGGCGGTGAAATGGTCTCGATAGAAGACAGGTGGGGAATAAAGGTCGAGGGCTTGAGACTCACGGCTGAAGGTTATATGTGCGACTTCAGGTTCAGGGTGATAGACGCAGCGAAGGCCGCCCCTCTTCTCAGCCGGAAAAACCCAGCATCTCTCCTGAACGAGGATTCCGGGATGCTGACCCATGTCCCGGTAACGCCTAAAGTCGGGCCGCTACGCCAGACGGTGAAGCTCGGTAAACCGGCCGAGGGCAGGACCTACTTCATCTTTTTCGCGAACCCCGGCAAACTCATCAAGCCCGGCACCAAGGCCACCGTCTCAATTGGTGAATTCGTAATGCCGGGCCTTGTTGTTCAATGAGGTTTTTTTGAAGATGATAATGCGTACTCTCCTTTTCGCTGCCATACCTGCCGCTTTCATGCTGTTTGCAGGCCTTCATGGCCCGGTTGAAGCTGCCGAGGTAAGCCCGGCCCTCTTTGAAGCCGCTCAAGAGCTCGCCCCCGGCGAAAAGCTCCCAGTGATAGTGCGTTTCAGCGCACCTTCGGACACAGAGGCGCCCTCCCGTGCCGACAGGCGAAGGAGGGAGAAGATAATATCGAAGCTCAAGTCAAGGATGCAGGATTCGGTCGGGAGCATCTCCGAGCTTCTCGCCAGGAGGAAAGCGGCGCACAGGGCCCTCTGGATAATCAACGGTATATCAGTGAAGGCCGACGCCGCGATGCTCGAGGCATTGTCGAAACATCCCAGGGTCGCCGCGGTAACGCTCGACGCCGAGCTGCCCGGCCCCGGAGTGAGCTACGGCGGGCAGGGTACCCCAGAGTGGAACGTCTCGATGGTCGAAGCCCCTGAGCTCTGGTCGATGGACATAGACGGTTCTGGCGCGGTAGTGGCTTCGATGGACACTGGCGTTGATTTCAACCACCCAGACCTCAACGGGTCATGGAGGGGAGGGACGAACAGCTGGTATGACCCGTACGGCGAGCACCCGTACCCTCATGACGCCAACGGCCACGGGACTATGATAATGGGCATAATGACCGGCGCTGGCAGCGGCGGGACGTCCATTGGGGTGGCCCCGGGCGCCAAATGGATATCAGCGAAGATATTCAAGGACAACGGCTACGCCTCCTTGAGCGCCATACACCTCGGCTTTCAATGGCTCCTCGACCCTGACGGAAACCCTGCTACCGACGACGCGCCTGCGGTCGTGAACAACTCGTGGGGGCTCGGCAACCTCGACGGCTGCTCCACGGAATTCTCCCAGGACATACAGGTATTGAGCGACGCAGGGATAATGACAGTCTTCGCTGCTGGCAACTACGGCCCGAACCAGTACACGAGCACGAGCCCGGCGAACGGGCCTGTCCCGTTGTCTGTCGGCGCTCTCGACAACCTCGGCAACCTCGCGGGCTTCAGCTCGCGCGGGCCTTCCGCCTGCGGCGGGTCCATCTACCCGCTTATTTCAGCCCCCGGGGCCGACATAAGGACGTCAGACCTGACTTACGGAGGCGCGATACCGCTCTCCTATTCAATCGTCTCCGGCACTTCTTTCGCATCTGCCCATGTGAGCGGGGCTTTGGCCCTGCTTTCGAGCGCTTTTCCCGAGGCCGGGGCCGGGAAGCTCGCAGGCGCGCTTCTCTCAACTGCCCATGACCTCGGGCAGACAGGGGCTGACAACGGCTATGGTTCCGGACTCATAAAGCTTAATGCCGCCTACGACCTCCTCGCTGGGCATACTCCTCCCGGCTCTGAGCCAATAACAGACCTTGACGGCGACGGTGCCTCTGCCGAGGCAGACTGCGACGACAACGACCCGGCCGTGTACCCCGGAGCTGGCGAAGTCAAGTTCGACGGCATAGACCAGGACTGCAACGGGTACGACCTTACCATAAACATCACCCGCGCGACGTACAGCGACACTTACAGGAGCCTCAGGATAGAGGCGAAAAGCTCGCTCGGCGCAGACGCCGCCCTTAACGCCGACGGCTACGGCCCCATGAACTGGAGCTCGAACCTGAACAAATGGGTGCTTACGGTAAGAACGCCTTCAATGCCGGCGGAAGTCACTGTCTCAGGGGTAGAGGGCGTCGATACTCTTTCTTTGTCGCCGCCGGAACCTCAACCAGTTCCGGAGCCCGAGCCTTTGCCCGTGCCGGTCCCTGAGCCTGACCCGGAACCAATGGCCGACCATGACAATGACGGCTTCCCGTCTGTGGATGATTGCAATGACAACGACCCTGCAATAAACCCAGGGGCCATTGAAATCAGGTTCGACGGCATCGACCAGGACTGCAACGGCTACGACCTTACCATAAACATCACCCGCTCCAGCTATAGCGCGGCATACAAGAGCCTGAGGATAGAAGTGAAAAGTTCCCTCGGTGAAGGAGCTAAGCTTCAGGCCGAAGGTTTCGGCCCCATGAGCTGGAGCGTCAACCTTAAAAAATGGGTGCTCACGGTGAGGACGCCTTTCATGCCGGACGCTGTCATTGTCACAGGCGTAGAAGGCTCAACAAGCGCCCCGGTAATGTGATTATGAATTGGAAGCGCATAGGAGAGGTCCTCGGATCTTTGGCGGCCGTCGGAGCGGACGACTTGAAGGCCGCCATGGAAGAGCAGAACGCCACTGGCGAGCTTCTGGGCGAGGTGCTCGTAAGAAGAGGGCGCGTATCTCCCCAAGAGGTCGTGAGGGCGCTTGCAACGCAGCTCGGAATAGAAGAGGTGATCGCCGGGAGCTTTCCGGAGGAGCCGGTCTGCCTCCCTGACAAGCTCTCGCCGCTGTTTCTGAAACACAATTCTATCGTGCCGCTCGCTGTAGCGGACGGCTCTCTCAAGGTCGCGATGGCAAGGCCGCAGGACCCGTGGCCGGCCGAGGCCCTGCGCGCCTTCACGGGGCTGAGCGTCAAAAGGGCCGTTGCCACCGAGTCAGACGTGCAGGAGGCCATAGCAAGGCTCTATGACGGCCGCAAGGACCTGGGAAGCATAATAGAGGGGATGGACGTAAAAGACGCCGAAGTCAGCGGCAACGAGGTGGAAAGCCTCAAGGAGGCCGCTCTCGAGGCTCCCGTCATAAACCTCGTCAACATAATCATCCAGCGCGCTATAGAGAAAAGGGCGAGCGACATCCACATAGAGCCTTTCGAAAATTCTCTTAAAGTCAGGTACAGGGTAGACGGCATACTTTATCTATCCGAAAGCCTGCCCAGAAAGCTGCAGCCCGTCGTAGCCTCGAGGATAAAGCTCATGGCAAGGCTGAACATCGCCGAGAGGAGGCTGCCGCAGGACGGGAGGATAGCGTTCGGCCAGAAGGGCGCGGAGGTCGACATAAGGGTCTCGACAATCCCGACCCTTTTCGGCGAGAGCGTCGTCATGAGGCTCCTTGACCAAAAGGGCGTCCTCACGATGAAGGCACTGGGGTTTTCTGGCAGGACCATGGAGGCCTTCTCGCGCCTCATCCGCCAGCCCCACGGCATGCTCCTTGTGACGGGGCCAACGGGCAGCGGCAAATCGACTACGCTTTACGCCGCGCTTTCCGCGATAGACAGCTCCGCTAAAAAGGTCGTCACGATAGAAGACCCTGTCGAGTACAACATCGAGGGGGTCAACCAGATACAGACGAAGGCCCAGATAGGCTTCACCTTCGCCAACGGCCTGCGTTCGATAGTAAGGCAGGACCCGGACGTCATCATGGTGGGAGAGATAAGGGACGCGGAGACGGCCGGGATAGCGATACATTCCGCTTTGACCGGGCACCTCATATTCTCTTCGCTTCATACTAATGACGCGCCGGGGGCCGCTGCAAGACTCATCGACATGGGCGTGGAAGGCTACCTCATCTCCTCGAGCCTCCTGGGCGTGCTGGCCCAGCGCCTCGTGCGGGTGGTCTGCGCCAACTGCAAAATATCCTATGCGCCGTCCAAAAGGGAAAAAGACCTGCTCTCCTCCGCCGGGCTCTGCCCGCCGTCCAGTTTTCAGCTTTACAATGGTGCGGGTTGTGAAGAGTGCGGCGGGACGGGCTATGCCGGGCGCACAGGCATATTCGAGTTGATGCTGATGACCGACAACCTGAGGACGCTCGTCTCCGAGCGCAAGGGGTCAAGCATCATAAAGGCTGCCGCGCTCGAGGAAGGCATGATCGAACTCAGGGGCGACGGTCTTAAGAAGGCATTGGACGGTATTACAACCATTGAAGAGGTCGAGCGCGTAACCGTCGATTGAACAGATAGATGGCGATCTTCAACTACATAGCGCTGGACCCTTCAGGAGTTGAGGTGAAGGGAAAGCTGGACGCTCCTGACGAGAAGACGCTTGCCGCGGTCCTCAGGTCAAGGGGCGTCTACCTGATGGAGGTCAAAAAGGCAGGGGACGGGGCAAGCCGGGGCGCCAGAAAACTTTTCCGGCGGCGCTCAAAGGTAACAGCCGCAGAGGTAGCGATCTTCACCTGCCAGCTTTCAAGCCTCCTCGAGGCCGGAGTGCCGCTCGACAAGGCCGTCTCTATACTCTCAGGGCTAGCCGAAGGTGCGCCATTGAGGGAGCTACTTGAGGGCATGTCAGCAGGCATACAGGGTGGCAGGTCTTTCGCGGACTGCCTCGCGGGCCACCCCGGCGTCTTCCCGGAGATATACGTCAACACGGTGAGGGCCGGGGAAGCAGGGGGAGGGCTTGACGCAGCGCTTACCCGGATGAACTCCTATCTGGAAGAGTCCGCAAGAATAAAGGACGAGGTCACCTCAGCGCTTATCTACCCGCTCATCCTCGCAGTCCTTGGCGGCGGGGCCGTCGTATTCATGCTCGTCTTCGTGGTGCCCAGGTTCGCGGCCGTCTTCGAGGACCTGGGCGGAGCCGTGCCCACGCCCGCGAAAATCCTGATGGCCGCCAGCCACGTCACCTCCCGTTATTTCTGGATAGCCCCCGTCATCTCAGCCGGCATCTGGGCATTCGTGAAAAAAATAGGCGGCACGCCTGAAGGAAGGCTCAGGCTCGACGGGATGAAGCTCAGGGCACCGGTCATAGGACCTCTTCTGCGTAAATCCGCCATAGCGAGGTTTGCGAGGACGCTCGGCACGCTCCTCAAGTCCGGAATACAAATACTCGAAGCCCTCGCGCTCTCGGCCAGGGCCGCCGGAAACACGGCGCTCGAAAAGGAGCTGGGGCCCGTGATGGACGGCGTAAGAAAGGGCAGGGGTGTGGCCCGGCCCATAGCGGAATCAGGCGCGTTCCCCGTGCTTGCCGTCCATATGCTGACGGTCGGGGAGGAGACGGGAAGGCTCGATGAGATGCTCTTGAAGCTCGCGGGCGGCTACGAGCACGAAGTCAGGACGTCGCTCAAGCGGCTCATGGCGGCCCTTGAGCCTGCGATAATAATGCTCATGGCCCTGGTGGTCGGCTTCATCGTCATATCCCTGCTGCTGGCGGTCTTCAGCCTCAACGAGATATCCCTTTAAAGGAGGGCACAATGCGACGGAATAACGCGCTCCGCGACGAGCGCGCCTTCACTCTTATCGAGCTTATCGTGGTAGTCCTCATCATCGGGCTTCTTGCGGCCCTTGTCGCGCCCAAGTTCTTCGGCAAAGTGGAAGAGTCGAGGATAAAAGCAGCACAGGCACAGATAGAGCTTTTCGGCGGGGCCCTCGACCAGTTCAGGCTCGACGTGGGGCGCTACCCTTCGACGTCAGAGGGGCTCTCCGCGCTGCGGGTCGAGGCCGCAGGGGTAGAGAACTGGCGCGGCCCGTACATTAAAAAAGAGATCCCGAAAGACCCGTGGGGAAGGGAGTTCGCGTACACTTCCCCGGGCGAGCACGACGATTACGACATAGTCTCTCTAGGGGCCGACAACATGGCCGGAGGCGAAGGCGAGGCAAGGGACATCGTGAGCTGGAGGGGGCTTGAGTGACACCGGAAGAGGGCTGGCCGGGTATACGCTCTTCGAGCTCCTGGTGGTGCTGGCCATAATCTCCGCGGCTTCCGCGATAGCTCTTCCGGCTGTAAGCTCCGGCTTCGGCTCGCTTAACGCCAGGAGCGCTGCCTTGCGCATAAGTGCTGCAATGATGGATGCCAGGGAGAAGGCAATGCGCTCAAGAAGCGTTATTTACGCCGAGGCTTCAGGGAAGGCGCTCGTAATAAGAACAGCCGAGGGCCGGGTCGTGAAGGAGCTGCCCTTTTCGGGCGGACTTACGCTCGACTCCGGCCGCGCGATATCGTTTTCTCCCGGCGGGTTTTCAAGCGGCGGGGAAATAAAGGTGCTTTCAGACAAGGCCGGTTATAGCGTCGTTGTCACTGCATCCGGGAGGCCGAGGATAGAGGCTGTAAAGTGAGTTCCAGCGAGAGCGGCTTTTCACTGCTTGAAGTCATGGCGGCAATCGCTGTGCTCGGCTTTACGGTCGCGGCCCTCCTTAAGCTGGCGTCTGTCGGGCTTACACTCGCAAAAGACGTGCGTGAGACAACCGCGCTCGTGGCGGCAGCCGACGGGCAACTCAGGGCCGCTGTTTCCGGCGGCCCGCTGGAAGAGAGACCTTCCTCAAAAGAGGGTCTCGAGTGCGATGTAGAATCTGTTCCGTATGAGGGCGACGAGGTGCGAGATCTCATGAAGATAACAGTCACAGCAAGAGACAAGGCGTCAGGCGCTTCGTATACGCTTACCACCTTGAAAGAGCGGTGATGGGCAGGCGCGGCTTTACTCTCATTGAGCTCGTCCTTGCGCTTTCGCTCGCGGCTGTAGTCCTTCTTGTCGCGCTCTCTTCGGCACGTTTCGCAGCCGGTCTCTGGGAAAGCGGGCAGAGGACGGCGGACCGGGACTGGATAGAAAGGTATTTTACGTCCGTCTTTCAATCCGAGGTCGCTTCAATCTTCCCTTACGAGGGCGCTGACGGGGTCGTCTTTTCAGGCAAAGCGGACAGGGTCGAGTTCGTCTCGGCCGGATACGCCGAAAGTCTCCCCTGGGGCGGGGCAAGGCTCGTCGAGTACGCTGTTGAGGACGGCAGCCTCGTAGTGAAGGAAAAAACGCTCCCTGATTCGGATGGAAGCATTACATTGACAACCGAACTCTCAAGAGAGGTCGAGGGCGTAAGCTTCTCGTATCTCGGAGCGTCCGGCTGGGTCGACTCGTGGGAGGGCGCTGAGATGAACGCTCTGCCGAAGGCCGTGGCCGCGTCCGTGCTTGTCAAAGGCGAACAAAAGCCGCTTCAGTTCAGCATGCCTGTCATGCTGGGAATGAGGAACGTGAAAGAATGAGGCGGCCGGGCGAAAGCGGCTTCGCCATGATAATCGTCCTGTGGGTTGCGGCCCTCCTTCTGGCGATTGTCCCGGTCTTTGTCTATTCGATGCGCACGGAGAGCGCGGCCGCCCTCAACACGGCAGACTCCACCGTAGCGCGGGGGCTCGCGGCGGCGGGCGTCGAGATGGCTGTGCATGAGATAAAGGGCGCCTTCGCCATTGTCGCCTCTGGAGACGGCGGGGTTGTCTTCATGGAGAGGTCCGGCAGCGGCTTCAAGCCGCTTCCCTCGGACAGGAGATTCGAGCTCGGCGGCGGCTCTGTCTCATACACCGTCGAGGACGAGAGGGGCAGGATAAACATCAATACGGCGGAGCGTCCTGTAATAGATGCTCTACTTCGGCTCTCGGGCGTAGAGGGCGCTCAAAGGGACGTCATCACCGATTCGATTCTCGACTGGCGGGACGGAAACCATGAATTCCATCTTAACGGGGCCGAGGACGACTACTACGCTTCATTGCCTTCGCCGTACGGCGCGAAAGACGGCCCCGCCGATTTCAAGGAAGAGCTTTTGCTCGTCAAGGGCGTCACCTCTGCTGTTTTCAACGGAAGCGGAAGCTATTCAGGGATAAAAAACTACATAACCGTACACGGGGACGGCAGGCTGAACATCAACACCGCTTCACAAAGGGCGCTAGAGGCTTTTTACGGCAAAAACATCGCGGGCGAAATCCTTTTGAAGAGACAGTCAGAGGGATATATTCCCATCCCGCAGAACAACGGTCTCGTCAGCTCCGACATTTTCACAATAGAATCGATAGGCGAGTACAGGTCGATGAGGTACAGGGTAGAAGCCGTCGTGCTGAAAAAAGGCACATCAGGCGTTCACTACGTCTCATGGAGGGATTGGGGGGTGTCGCCCTGATTACACGGGAAGTCATAGGCATAGACCTTGCTGCGGCGCGCTGGAAAGCGGTCCATCTCAAAAAAGGCTTATCAGGGATAACCCCGGTTGAGCACCTTACCTTCGAGGGAGAGCTTTCCGAAAGGCTTTTCAGCCTCAAGGGCTATCTGAAAAGAAGCAAGCTCGCGGACGACGCTCTTGCGCTGGCCCTTCCTTCCGCCGATTGTCTCGTAAAAGTATTGAGCCTTCCGTCGGCCGACAGGAAAGCCCTTTCCGGCATTCTCGTCTACGAGCTTGAAAGGCACCTCCCGGCAGGGCCGGAGGCGTGGCGTTTTTCGCATTCCGTTGTGAAAAACGAAGGCGCGGCCTCGGTAATAATGCTTAACGCCGCTAAAGCTGCGGCTGTGGAGCTTGTCAACTCAATGTTCGAGCCGGCTGGCTTGAAGCCGTCTTTTATGACCTCAGGCCAGGGGGCGCTCGCGAAGGCTGCCCTGGATTCAGGTTTTCTTAAGCCAGAGGTTCTTTCTGCAATAGCTTCTGTCAACGTGCGCGGCTTCAGCCTCGATTTTTTTAAAAACGGCGTTCTTGTCTACTCTTCCATGGGCGCGAAAGGGGCGGCACGCCTGGAGACGGGGTTGGCGTTATCTTTCTTGAAGGAGCTGCCTGAGGATTTCATCGTGATAGACGAGGACGCCTCTGATGGCACTGGGGACGCGTTGGAAGAGATGAAGGGAGCGGCAATGGATGTTTGCGGCGCCGTCCAGCTCTTCGGGCCTGTTCCGGCCTTTTCAAGAGCTTTTGGCGCGGCACTCATGGCGCTGGACAACAAAGAGTCGAGCGCGAACCTGGTTGCTTCCACAACGCGGAGCGCATCGAGGGAGAAGGTACTTGGCGTCGCGGCGGCGTCGATGCTGGCCGTTTTAACTGCCGGGGCCGCCGTTGCCGTGAACGATACGCTGGACATAAGAAAGACGGAAAAAGAGATAGCGCTTCTCGGCGGCGATAGGGTAAAGGCTCAGGCAGCCATGAGGGAAGTCGAAGCAATGACCGCTGACATTAAAATTCTTGAGGAGCTGAAGGGCGCGGGCTCGCCCGGCTTTCTCGACATGCTCAGCCGCCTCACCGAGCTTACGCCTGAGGATACCTATCTTACCGGGCTCGAGTACGGGAAAGAATCGATCTCAGTCGACGGATCTTCACAAAAAGCCTCAGGGCTTTTCATGAAACTCAGCCGCTCAGGCCTTGCCGAAGAGATAAGGTATGACGGCCCGGTCGTGAGGGGCCAGGACGGCAGGGAGCGTTTCAGGATAAGGTTCAAGCCTTCCGGAGGGCAGGGGAATGCAGACGATAACATCGATTCTTAAGGCTTTAACAGGTTTAAGCCCGCGCCTGTTCAGAATGGTGGTCGCTACTTTTTTCCTCGCCGCTATCCTTTTGGGAAAACTGATATATAATTTCCACTCCAACTCGGCTGAGGAAGCGGAGCTCAAAAAAGAGGAGCTTGCTCTGTACTCATCGCTGACAGAGCGGCTTGGCGAACTCGAGAGGCTCAAGACAGACGGAGAGACAAAGCTCATGGAAGCTGAAAAAAGGCTCATAGCCGGAAAAAAGCCTGACGCAGGCGTGGCCGTGCTGCAGGAGGCCTTCAGGGCCTGCTCAACTCGAAACGGCATATCAATCGCCTCGGGGCGGGCCCTGCCCGCGCTCAAGCAGGGCAGTTATCTCCGGATACCGATGGAATTCCAGTTCAGGGCAGACGTAATGCAGTTGAAGGAGCTCCTTTCAGACATGCAGACCTCTCCCGTAATGATGGGCATGAAAGGTATAAAGATAAAATCAAGGGGGGCTTCCGACCCCGGAAGGCTCGACGTTTCGATGGTCGTCGAGAGCGCGATGAAAAAGCCCCTGCAGGACGGGGAATGACACCTCGATGGCCCACGGCTGGCTGAAGACCATAGTCCTCTCGCTCGCATTCACCTTTACTCTCGCGTTCTGCCTCGAGCCTTCCGCGGCTTCAGGCAAGGTAAAATATGACGGAGGCTCTTTAGGCGTAATAGTGGAAAAAGACCTCTTCAGGCCTTCGAGACAGAAACCGAGGCCCCCTAAGCCTGCACCGAAAAAGCCCGCTCCGGCACCTGTCGTTGAGCTCCCGCCGCCAAAGAGCCCGCCCCCGAGGCTTACGCTCTCGGGCACGATACTCCTCGATTCAGGCAACGAGGCGTTGATGAGCCTCCCGAACGCTTCGGCAGCCTCAGGCAGGTACAGGGTCGGGGACGAGATAGAAGGGTTCGTCGTAACCGGCATCCATGCGGAAAGCGTGGTTCTCAAGAGGGAAGAAGAGGTCCTGAAGGTTTATATGGCCGGGCAGGGAGGGTTTCAGGGAACATCCGGCATCCAGCGAGCGGCGCGCCAGACCCCGGCAACGGAAAGCGGCCCTCCGGCCGACATACCTCCGGCCCTGGTTCCAAGGCCCCAGTCTCAGTTCAAGAGAGCTCTTCCGCACAGGCAGAACAAAGGCAGATAGGGGAATGTAATGACAGTCGGCTACTTCGTAAGGTCCAAGGTCGTTTTGCTTGCAGCACTCGCGTTATTAGCCGCTCCGGCCTGTTCTTTTTCAGAAGAAGAGGCGCTGCATTCCGGAGATGACGCCTCGGTGGAGGAAGAGACGCTCGCTCCCGAGGAGCGAGCTGCCGCCGAGCCGTTGCCGAGCCCTCCGGTCTTTTCAACTCCGCCGAGGGTAGTAAACAGGTACGACGCTATGCGGGCTGAGCCCGGGACCGCCGTGCTGAACTTCAACGAGGCCGGCATAAGGGACATCCTCCGTACGATAGGCGAGCTTACCGGCAAGAACTTCATACTCGCCCCGGGAGTTAACGCGCGCATCTCCGTGCAGACGGCCAGGCCCGTGCCCAGGGAGGAGGTCTTCGGCATATTCGAATCTCTCCTCGAGGTCAACGGGCTGGCTGCCGTGCGCTCCGGCAAGTATTACAAGATAGTCCCGGCCGCCAGCGCAAGGCAACACTCCGTTGCAGCGGCGGGGGACTTCGGCAAAGGCAACCCCGGCAACGAAGAGGGGATGACGAGCCTTGTCGTGCCGGTCGAGTTCATCTCCGCCGCCGACCTCATGGCAGTGCTGAAGCCGATGGTCTCGGCTGCGGGGAACGTCACGGCGGTCCCCAGGTCTAACACCGTCATCATTACCGACAGCGCGCCGAACGTAAGGAACCACCTCGAGCTCATACGCATACTGGACGTGGACGCGTTCGAGCGCTTCGAAGTGTCGCTTCTGCCCCTGAAGAACGTCGACGCGAAGACGATGCACAGGGAACTGGCTGAAGTCCTTGCAGCGCTCGGCATGGGAAAGGACTCGTCCCAGTTAGCTGTCATCCCCATAGAAAGGCTCAATAGCCTCGTAATCATATCCGCGCCTGGCGGGGCAAGGGAAAGCGTCGCCAAATGGGTCGAAAGCCTCGACGTGCCCTCCTCCTCCGAGCAGTCTTCTCTTCATATCTATTACGTTAAAAACGACAAGGCCTCAAATCTGAAGGCGCTCCTGGAGCAGGTCTACGAGGGTAAAAAGTCGATAGCCGTGGCAACCGCCTCGAGCGCGGCTGGCCAGCCGAACACGGCCGCGGAGGCCCAGGCGGTCTCCAAGAGCGTTTCGACGGGCGACAAGGGCATGAGCATATACATCTACGAGCCCGCGAACGCCATCGTCGTGCGCTCGTCTCAGGGCGAGTACCTCAGCCTCCTGGAGATATTAAAAGAGCTCGACAGGCCTCCCAGGCAGGTCCTCATAGACGCGCTCATCGCAGAGGTCAAGCTCGACGAGTCGACAAGGTTCGGCATACAGTGGTCGGTCCTCTCGGGGGATTTCAACATCCAGCACAATACCGGCCTTTTCTCCAGCGTCATACAGAACCCGGGCGCAGTTACGCAAACGCCGATAGGTGCGGCGGCCCCGGCCGGGCTTAGCGTCTTCGCGACCGATTCGAGCAGGTTTTTCGCTGCCATACAGGCCCTTGCGACCGACGGCAAGGTCGACATCCTCAGCAACCCGCACGTGGTCGTTAAAAATTACGAAAAGGCTTCCATCAGCGTCGGGAGCGACGAGCCTGTGTCGACCCAGTCGTCTCAGACCGCCGTCACCGGGACATCAGGCATAATACAGAACATCGAGTACAGGAAAACGGGCGTCATACTGACGGTCATACCTCATATAACGGATTCGGGCATGGTTGCTTTGAGCATCAGGCAGGAGGTCAGCGACAAGTCGACCGACAGGACAATAGGGAACGCCACGTATCCGTCCTTCGCGAAGAGGGAAGCCGAGACGGCAGTAGTCGCCAGGGACAAGGAGACGCTGGTTATCGGCGGCCTCATACAGGAGCGGTTCGACAATTCTTCCTCCGGCATCCCGTTTTTCAGCAAGGTGCCCATAATAGGGAACCTCTTCAAGTCGACCTCGAACTCGAGGAGCAAGACCGAGCTCGTCATACTCCTCAAGCCGACCGTCCTTACGAGCCCCGAGGAGGCCGCCATCGCGACCAGGGAGTTCAGGGACAAGCTGAAGGCGGTGAAAAGACAGCTGAAGGAATATTAGTTATGGTTAGTCCTCGAAAGACCCGCCAGAGCAGGCGGGTCTTTTTTTATTTCAGCCTTTTTTTTTGACAAGCGGGGCCGTGTGTTGAATCATTGATATATCGACCGGTCTTGAGGGGTGGGGCATGGACAGTATGAGGGCAGCGAGGATAATCGCCGTGACGGTCTCATTTGCCGGGCTAGCTGGTATGCTCGGCTGGTATTTCGGCATCCAGGCATTGAAAAGCGTCCATCCGGCGATGGTCACGATGAAGTTCTCGACGGCCCTGTCGTTTTTTTTGAGCGGCATAACGCTCTATTTCATCGCTCAGAGCCTGAGCGGGCGCGCTTCAGTTGCGCAGGCGGTGCTGCCTGCCACTACCCTCATGATCATGCTCGTCATGGCGACCCTTCTTGCTTCGGCCTTTTTCGGGCTCGAGACCGGCATCGAGGACCTGTTCATCGAGGAAGAGGCGGCCGCGGTGAAAACGACAGTGCCGGGGAGGCCTTCTCTTGTTACCATGGCCGATTTCGTAGCGCTCGCCGCCGCTGGAATGAGCTCTCTTGTGAGGCACAGGCGTCAGAGGAAGGTCCTTTTTGCCGCCGGGGTCTTCATCACGGCAACTGGCGTTGCCGCGCTCATCGGCTACGTTCTTGGCATTGAGTCCCTTTACTTCTCATGGCCCGGCGTCAGCACGGGCATGGCCCTTGTCACCGCCTTTCTTTTCACGCTTGCTGGTTCTGACCTCATAATCATGTCCAGGTCCGCCTCATGAGGATAAAGACAAGGCTCGTCATAATCCTCCTCATCTTCTCAATCATCCCCGCCGCTTTCATAAGCTTCCTGCTCTTTGAGAATGAAAAGGAGCAGCTCAAGAGCAACGCCCTCAAGAACCTAGATACGATAGCCGAGGTCAAGGAGGCGCAGATACTCGAGTTCCTCAGCGCCAAGCGCGGCAGGACGGTGGATTTCTCGACAGACGGTTTCATAAGGCAATCCGTGAGAGGGATTGAAAGCATCGCAGGCAGGGAACGCAAAGACGCCGAAGGAAGGCGTCTGGGGGAGTATCTTAAGACCAACAAACAGATAATCGACGCGGACATAATCGAGATACACGTGCTCGGCCTCGACGGCAGGGTCATGGCGAGCACCGACCCGTCTTTCATCGGCATTGATGAAAGCTCCGAGGAGTACTTCAAAAGAGGACTCCAGGGCAGCTACATACAAGGGGTTTCCGAACACGTCCACGGCGGCAGAAAACACAGGTTCATCCCTGTAGCCGCTCCCCTGATACAGGACGGCAGGACTATCGGGGTAATAATGAATAGCTATGGCATTGATATCGCCAATGACATCATAACCGGCCAGAGAAGCCTTTCACTTGGCGCGCTTTCATCAATTGACGTGCGTGAGCTTGAAAATATCGACATTTACCTGGTGAACAGGAAAGGTTTTTTACTTACCGGATCAAAAAAAATGCCCGAGGCGAAGCTGCTTGAATTCAGGGTGGACACGATGCCTGTGGCCTCCTGTCTCGTGGACCTCAGGGAAGAGAGCGGCGAATGGACTGATATCACGGGCCTGAAGGTCTGGGGGGCCTCCCAGTGCCTGAAAATATCGGAAGGCGTCGTCTGGACGCTCATAGTTGAGCAAGACGAGCACGAGGCGCTCGCGCCGCTGCGCGCCGCAAGATACGTCGTCGTGTTCGTAACGCTGTGCGTCGCCGCCGTGGCCGGGTTTACATCATACGCTGTCGCGCTTTCCATAACGAGGCCCATAGACGAGCTGAGGAGGGGGGCGAGGATCATCTCTACCGGCAACCTCGAACACCGCGTCGGCGGGCTCGAGCAGGACGAGCTCGGCGAGCTCGCCAGGGATTTCGATACGATGGCCGAAGACCTCAAGGCTGTGACGACGTCGAGGGACGAGCTCGACCGGGAAGCGAGAGAGCGCATAAGGGCCATCGAGGCGCTGAGGGTGTCGGAGGCCAAGTTCAGGAGCCTCGTCGAGAACTCCCTTGCGGGCATCTACAGGTCCAACTTCCATGGAGAGTTCCTTTTCGTTAACGACGCGCTAGCCAGGATGTTCGAGTTCGATTCGGCGGCGGAGATGGTGCGCGAGGGAACCATCGCGAGATACAGGGACCAGGCCGATAGAGACCGCATATTGGAAGGTCTCCGGGCAACCGGCAGGGTCGATGCCATGGAGCTGGAGATGTTTACCAGGAACGGGAAACTCAAGACCGTTCTGTTGAGCGCGGCCGTATTCAGGGACGTCATAACAGGGACGGTGCTTGACATAACCGAGCTGAAGCGCGCAAGGGAAGTGGCAAGGGAGGCCGAAAGGTCGAGGGCGCTGGCCGAGATATCCGAGGCGGTTGCCAACGTAGTCACCGATTACGAGGGGCTTGTCGATACGCTGGCCCGCTATGTCGGCGGGCTCACGAAGGCTCCCTGCGTCATAAGGCTTCTTACGGACGACGGCAAATGGTTTGAGCCAGTGGCCGTCCATCACAACGACCCTGGGCTCGTCGGCCTCATGCGCCGGTTCATAGCGGCAAACCCCCAGAGCTCTGACGCCGGGGTCGGCGGGAGGCTACTGAAAGAGGGAAGGCAGCTTTCATTCGGCTCTCCCGAGGAGATATGGAAGTCCGTGAAGCCGGAGTTCCACCCTGTAATGGAGCGTCTCGGCATCAGGAGCGTGCTCGTCACGCCGCTCCGCTCCGAAGGCAAGATAATAGGGCTCATCGCCTGCTTCAGGCCCTCTCAAGGCGAATCTTTCAGCCCCGACGAGCGCATCCTCATTCAGGACCTCGCCGACAGGGCGGCCCTCGGGATAACCGTTGCAAGGCTCTTCAGGGGCCTCAGGCGAGAGCTCACTTTGAGGGAGAAGGCTGAAAAGGAGATGAAGTCCTACGCCGCCGAGCTCGAGAGGAGCAACACGGAGCTCGAGCAGTTCGCCTATGTAGCCTCCCATGACCTGCGCGAGCCCCTGAGGTCGATGGAAGGCTTCCTGAAGCTTCTTGAAAGGAAATATAAAGGAAAGCTCGACGAGAACGCAGACAGGTTCATAGGGTTCGCCCTTGCCGGGGCCGGGAGGATGCAGAGGATAATGGATGACCTCCTTGATTTCTCGAGGGTCAGCACCAGGGCCGGGGAGCTCGAACCCACGGATTCCGGCGCGGCCCTCGGACATGCCCTGGAAAGCCTCGCGACGGCAGTGGAGGAATCAGGCGCCTCGGTCACAAGCGGGCCGATGCCGGTCGTCATTGCCGACCCTGTCCAGCTTGGGCAACTCTTCCAGAACCTCATCGCTAACGCCATAAAGTTCACTCTGCCCGGCGTGCGCCCCGCCGTGTCGGTCGCCGCCGTCGAGAGGGAAGGCGAATGGCTCTTTTCTGTCAAGGACAACGGCATAGGCATGGACGAGAGGTATAAGGATAAGATATTCGAGATGTTCCAACGGCTCCACGGCTCCGAGTACCCTGGGACCGGCATAGGCCTTGCCGTCTGCAAGAAGATAGTCGAACGCCACGGCGGAAGGATATGGGTCGAGTCCGCCCCTGGCGAGGGCTCTACCTTTTATTTCACCATCCCCAAGCGGCCCTGAGGCCGGGCTTTTGACATTTTCACTCCTGTTTTCTCACCTAAGTCGAAACCCTCCCCGTGGCCGCAGCGCTATTAAAAATGTTTAACTGGACAGGCGGATTTGCTAAAATAACGGCTGGTGCGCCCCCAAGGCGTCTTTTTGAGGAAAAACGTATCTTAATCTTGACAAAGTATTTAAAAATGTTTATATATACTGGTTCTAAGTTCGCTGCCGGAAAAGTTTTCAATCAGGCGGCTTGACGCCGGAGCCGGAGGGAAGGTTTTTCCCCGGGACCGGCGGCACATTACCCAGGCTTTCTTCAGGCGCGTAGCTCAGGGGTAGAGCGCTACCTTGACACGGTAGAGGTCGGCGGTTCGAAACCGCCCGTGCCTACCATATTAAAAAGAAGGTATCATCCACCACAGGGTGGTCCGACGGGACATCTGCGTGGTGGGTGATGCCTTTTTGATTTGAGCGGAAATCAGCCGCGACAAGGCATAGCAATCAAGGGGCAGTAGCGTATTATAATGATAAAGGTACACTTTGCGACCGGAGAAGAAGGGGAGTTCAAAGAGGGAAGTTCCTTCTTCGAGGTCTTGAAGGCCCATAACAGGGAGCTCCTCAAGAAGTCGGTCGCCGTCAAGGTCGACGGCGTATTGAAAGACCTTGGCAGCGCTCTCGGCGACGGAGGCCCCAAAAAGCTCGAAGCCGTGACGAGCGATACTCCCGAGGGGCTCGAGGTGCTGAGGCATTCCACGGCCCATGTGCTCGCAGAGGCCGTCCAGTCGCTCTATCCGGGCGTCAAGGTGGCCATCGGCCCGTCAATCGAAGACGGCTTCTATTATGATTTCGACGTAAAGACCCCCTTCACCCCCGAAGACCTCGAGAAGATCGAGGGGAAGATGAAGGAGATAATAAAGGGCGACCACCGCTTCACAAGGGAAGAGCTCTCCAAAGACAAGGCCATGGAGCTTTTCAGGTCAATGGGCGAGGGCTACAAGGAAGAGATAATCTCCGAGCTCGACTCTCCTGCGGTGAGCGTCTACAAACAGTCCGGTTTCGTCGACCTGTGCCGCGGTCCGCACATCCCCTCGACCGGTTGGATAAAGGCCTTCAAGCTCACCGGCACCGCCGGCGCGTACTGGCGCGGGGACGAGAAGAACAAGATGCTCCAGAGGGTCTACGGCACGGCCTTCTTTACGAAGGACGAGCTCAAGGCTTATCTGGAGAGGGTCGAGGAGGCGAAGAGAAGGGACCACAGGAAGCTCGGGCGCGAGCTCGACCTCTTCTCCACGAGCGAGAACATCGGCTCAGGCCTCGTCCTCTGGCACCCGAAGGGCTCGACCGTCAGGAGGGTAATAGAAGATTTCTGGAAGGCCGAGCACGCCAGGAGCGATTACTCGGTCGTATATACGCCCCACGTGGCGAACCTCGACCTCTGGAAGACGAGCGGCCACTGGGACTTCTACAGGGAGAACCTGTACTCACCGATGGACGTAGAAGGGCAGGACTACATCGTAAAGCCGATGAACTGCCCTTTCCACATACAGATATACAAGAGCGCCCTCAGAAGCTATCGCGACCTGCCGATAAGGTACGCGGAGCTCGGCACGGTCTACAGGTACGAGCGCTCCGGCGCGCTCCACGGCCTCCTGAGGGTAAGGGGCTTCACGCAGGACGACGCGCATATATTTACGACCCCCTCCCAGCTGGAAGAGGAGATAAAGGGTGTCCTCAAGTTCGTCGTATTCATATTAAATTCTTTTGGATTCAATGATTTTGATATATACTTAAGCACCAGACCGGAAAAGTACGTCGGCGACCTGGCGAACTGGGCGAAGGCCGAGGCCGCATTGAAGGGCGCGCTCGAGGCTGCTGACCTTAAGTACAGCATAGACCCGGGCGAGGGCGTCTTCTACGGCCCGAAGATAGACATAAAGATAAAAGACGTCATCGGCAGAAGCTGGCAGTGCTCGACCATACAGGTCGACTTCAACCTGCCCGAGCGCTTCGACGTCACCTACAGGGACGAGAACGGAGGCGAGAGCCGTCCCATCATGATACACAGGGCATTGATGGGCTCGCTCGAGAGGTTCTTCGGCTGCCTGGTCGAGCATTACGCCGGGGCTTTCCCGCTCTGGCTCGCGCCGGTGCAGGCCGTCGTGTTGACCGTCACCGAGCGCAACGACGAGCACGCCAAAGAGGTCTACAGGAAGCTCCGTGCCGAGGGCATCAGGGCCGAGCTCGACATAAGGAACGAGAAGCTGGGCTTCAAGATACGCGAAGCACAGCTCCAGAAGATACCGTACCAGCTCGTCATAGGCGACAAGGAGTCTGAGACGGGGCAGGTCGCCCCGAGGCTCAGGGGAGGGGCGACTCTCCCGGCCATGTCCGTCGACGAGTTCCTCGCAGTCATAAAGGCCGAAAACCGGCCTGGCGCCCGGACGAACTGAGGCGCCGAAACCAGGAGGGGGTGAATTTTATAGCAAAGGATACCGTAAGAATAAACCGGATGATAAGGGTGCCGCAGGTCAGGGTCATCGACGCCGACGGCAACCAGATGGGCGTGCTGGCGACGAAAGACGCTCTTTTAGCGGCTGAAACCGCCGGGCTCGACCTCGTCGAGATCGCGCCGACAGCCACCCCGCCGGTCTGCCGCATAATGGACTATGGCAAATACAAGTACCAGCTGAGCAAGAAGGCCAAAGAGGCGAAGAAAAAGCAGACCGTCATCAGCCTCAAGGAGATGAAGCTTCGCGGCAAGACTGAGGAGCATGACTTCCAGTTCAAGCTGCGCAACGTAAAGAAGTTTCTCGAAGAAGGCGACAAGGTAAAGATAACTATAATCTTCAAGGGCCGCGAGATAACCCATACCGAACTCGGCATGGGCATGCTCAAGAGAGTGGCCGAAGAGCTCAAGGACGTTGCCACCATAGAGGCGCAACCCAAGCTCGAAGGGCGCTCCATGAGCATGGTAGTCGCTCCGGCGCCGCAGAAGGTAGAAAAAGCGAAAACAGAGGCGGCCGCGGCAGCACAGAAAGATGATGCGCCGGGTCAGACCCAGAAGGAGTAGGAATCAAGATGCCGAAGCTTAAAACGAACAAGGGCGCAGCCAAGAGGTTCAAGCTTACCGGGACCGGCAAGGTCAAGAGAAGAAAGTCCGGGATGAGGCACATCCTCACCAGCAAGGCCAAGAAGGTGAAGAGGTCGCTGCGTCAGGCAGGTCTCATCTCCAAGACGCACGAAGAGTCGATCAAGAAGCTTCTGCCGTACGCCTGAGCTTCATGACGGCCCTGAGCCCTATCAGGCAAGGGCCTGTTTTATAAAATGATCCGGCGGCTTTTGTCCGCTTGGGTCCGCATAATCCACGATACGAGGAGCAATTGTCATGCCGAGGGTAAAGAGAGGCTTAAACGCCAAGAAAAAGAAGAAGAAGGTACTTAAAGCCGCGAAAGGCTTCAGGGCCGGGCGCGGTACGCTCTACCGCATAGCAACAGAGGCCGTCGACAGGGCCCTGGTCTACGCGTACGCGCACAGGCGCACCAAGAAAAGAGAGATCAGGAGCCTCTGGATCGCCAGGATAAACGCTGCGGCCAGGATAAACGACATGACCTACAGCCGCCTGATGAACGGCCTGCTGAAGGCCAACGTCGCCATAGACAGGAAGGCGCTGGCTGACATGGCCGTAAAAGACCCGGCCGGGTTCACCAGGGTCGTGGAGATAGCAAAGACCAGCCTTGCCGCATGAGCGCAAGGCTTGAGAAGCTCGCGTCAGAGGCGCTCGGAGAGTTGTCCGGCGCCTCGTCAATTGATGCCGTCCTCCAGTTAAAGACCAGGTATCTCGGCAGGAAAGGCGAAGTGACCGCGCTTTTGAAAGAGCTCGGGTCGCTTTCCCCTGAAGAGCGTAAAAAGGCGGGCGAGGCCATAAACACCGTGAAGGCCTCCCTTGAAGAGGCCTTCGACGAGAAGGCCGCCGCGCTGGAAGCGGGAGGCCGGGCCGCCAGGCTCCAGAAGGAAAGAATAGACATAACTCTGCCGGGCAGGTCTGTGCGCCCCGGCAGGATGCACCCCGTCACCCAGGTGATGGAGGAGATAGAAGAGATATTCTCCGGGCTCGGCTTCGACGTGGCCGAAGGCCCCGAGGTCGAACTCGATTATTACAACTTCGAAGCGTTAAACCTTCCCAAAGACCATCCTGCCAGAGACATGCAGGATACCTTCTACGTCAGCGACGAGGTGCTTCTTCGCACCCATACCTCACCGGTACAGATAAGAGTGATGGAAAAGGAGAGGCCGCCGCTGCGCGTCATCGCGCCGGGGACCGTCTACAGAAGGGACTCCGACATCACCCATACGCCGATGTTCCACCAGGTCGAAGGCTTCATGGTGGACAAGGGCGTGACCTTCAGCAACCTGAAGGGGGTCCTTACACACTTCCTGCACAGCCTGTTCGGCGACAAGACCGATATCCGGTTCAGGACGAGTTTTTTCCCTTTTACGGAGCCGAGCGCCGAGGTAGACATCCGCTGCGTCATTTGCGGAGGTTCGGGCTGCAGGGTCTGCAAGGGCAGCGGCTGGATCGAGATACTCGGGGCTGGCATGATACGCCCTGAGGTCTTCAAATTCGTCAAATACGACCCCGAGGAGTTCACGGGCTTTGCGTTCGGCATAGGGATCGAGCGTATAGCCATGCTCAAGTACGGCATGGACGACATCCGTATGTTGTTTGAGAACGACTTGAGGTTTCTGCGTCAATTCTAGGAATTTATTACAAAAAAAGGAATCCATAGATGCTTTTCAGCTATAACTGGCTAAAGGAGTATTTCGAAGGGGTCTGTTCGCCTTCCGAGCTTGCCGAGCGGTTCACCATGACGGGCACCGAGATAGAGTCGGTCACCAAAACCGGCGCGAACTTCACCGGGGTCGTCACGGCCCAGGTCGTAACCATTGATAAGCACCCGAACGCCGACAAGCTTTCATTCTGCAAGGTCAATACCGGCAAGGAAGAATTTTCGATCGTCTGCGGCGCGAAGAACATGAAGCCCGGCGACAAGGTCGCCCTCGCGCTCATCGGCGCCGAGCTGCCGGGGGATTTCAAGATAAAGAGGTCGAAGATAAGGGGAGTGGAGTCCGAGGGGATGATGTGCTCCGAGGTGGAGCTCGGGCTCAAGGACACCTCAGAGGGCATACTGATACTTCCGCCGGACACCCCCCTGGGCGTCGACTACAGCAGCTTTGTAGGCTCTGATTTCATGTTCGAGGCCGGTGTCACGCCCAACCGGGGCGACCTCCTGTCTATTAAGGGCATGGCAAGAGAGGCGGCGGCCATAACCGGCGCGGTATTCCATGACAAGGACTTTCCCGTCGACGAAGGCGAGGCGAACGTTGCTGGTTTCGCATCCGTCGAGATAGCGGCCGGAGCCCACTGCAGGAGGTACGCCGCGAAGGTCGTCGAGGGCGTCACCATTGGCCCCTCTCCTGAAGATATACGCCAGAGGCTCGAAGCCCACGGCATAAGGTCCATCAACAACGTCGTCGACGTCACCAACCTCGTACTTCTGGAGACCGGCCAGCCCATGCACGCCTTTGACCTCGCAAGGCTCAAGGGAAAGAAGATAATCGTCCGCCAGGCCGTCCCTGGAGAGAAGATAGAGACCATAGACGGCAAGGAGAGGGCGCTTGATGAAGCGATGATGGTTATCGCCGACGCCGAGCGGCCCGTTGCAATCGCTGGAGTGATGGGCGGCAAGGATACAGAAGTTACCGAGGCGACAACGACAGTCCTCCTCGAGAGCGCGTGGTTCGACCCATCGAGCGTAAGGCGCACATCCAAAAAGCTCGGACTCTCCTCTGATTCGTCCTTCAGGTTCGAGAGGGGCGTTGACATGGAAGGGGTTGAGAAGGCCCTGGAGATGGCGGCCCACCTCATCAACAAGCTCGCTGGCGGCTGGGTCGCCAGGGGCGCCATCGACATATACCCTGTCAAGCAGCACGTCAACCCCATCGAGTTCAGGGTGAAAAGGGCTGAGGATCTCATCGGCGCCCAGGTCGAAGAGGCCGGCATACTCGAGATATTCAGGAAGCTCAGGATTATCGCAAAAAAGAGCGGCCACGGCGTCTTCAGCGCAACTCCCCCTTCGTACAGGGTAGACCTTAAGAACGAGACTGACCTTGTCGAGGAAGTGGCCCGTATTTTCGGCTATAATAACATACCTACCACGTTGCCGGTCGCGCGCCTCATCCCAGGGAACCCGGGAAGGCTTTCGGCCATAAGGAAGCAGGTAAAGACCCTTCTTACGGCCACAGGCTTCATGGAGGTCATCAACTATAGTTTCGTGTCGAAAGAGACGTTCTCCGTCACCGGGCCTGAGGGCAAAAAGGGGGTGGCGCTCATAAACCCCCTCACCGAGGAGCAGTCCGTCATGAGGGACTCTCTTCTGCCGTCGCTCCTCGACAACCTCAAGTTCAACCTCGCCAGAAAGACCGAAGAGGTGAGGATATTCGAGTTCGCGCCGGTCTTTTTAGCCGGAGGCAAGCTTCCCCAAGAGAAGTGGAAGGCCTCGGGCCTGCTTTTCGGACAGAGGTTCGAGCCGGGCTGGTCCTTCCCCAAAGACTGGGTCGACTTTTTCGACGCTAAAGGGGTCGTGGAAAAGCTCCTCGAGAAGCTCGGGGTCGAGCGGGCGGAATTCGCCCCCGTGGAGCACCCGCTCCTTCACCCCGGCAAGGCGGCTGCCTTGAAAGTCGGCGGTAAGGCCGCGGGCGTACTGGGCGAGCTGCACCCGGACTTCTGGGACAGGTACGGCCTCAGAAAACCCGCCTATCTTTTCGAGCTCGACGTCGATTCTTTGATGGACGTCTTCGGCAAGACGAAAAAGTACAGGCAATTGCCGCGTTTTCCTGAGTCAGCGAGGGATATCGCCTTCGTAATAGACGAGGGGACGCCGTTCGGGGAACTATTAAGGACGGTTCAGAAAATTGATACAAAACTTATTGATAAAGTTGAATTGTTTGATGTATACTACGGTGGGAACATACCCCAGGGCAGGAGGAGCCTTGCCATCCGCGTGACCTACAGGTCGATGGAAAGGACCCTGACGGCCCAGGAAGTCGAAGATATCCATTCCAGGGTTGTAAGAGAACTCACAGACAGGTTCAAGGCAGAAATCAGAAGCTAAAGAAGACTGACGCTAAAAATTGAATATTTTTTCTGAAGTAAAGGAAGGGCGGGAATAAAAAGCGCAGCATATATGAATATGTGAGCATTTTTATTTACGACCTGACGCAGAGGTCAGGAAAAAGAGCGATTTTTAGAGATAGTCTTTATTACCAGCCGCGCTTTAATTGAGGAGGTTTTCTATGACCAAGGCGGATATCGTAGAAATAGTATTCGAAAGGGTCGGTTTTTCAAAGAAGGACGTATCAGCGGTAATAGAGGAGATATTCGAGACCATCAAGACCACCCTCGAGGGCGGCGAGAAGGTCAAGATATCGGGCTTCGGGAACTTCACCACCAGGCAGAAGAGGGCCAGGCGCGGCCGCAACCCCCAGACGGGCAACGAGATAACCATCGAGCAGAGGCGCGTGATGACCTTCAAGGCCAGCCAGCTTCTGAAGAAGGCCATAAACCAGGGCGCAGGCCAGCAACAGCCCCAGGTGCAGACTTCCACCCCTGTCTGAGGATAGATTATTATTTATTTGGCTGAAGGCTGCGAATCAGCGGCAGGACGCCCGTAAAGCTCCAGAAGCAAGTCGGGCTTTCAAGGCACTCTGCCAAGAGCCGCGCTCCTGAAGGTAAAACATTCCCCGAAGGCCCTCAGATGACGCAGATACCGGATAAGCTTTACTTCAAGATAGGCGAGGTCGCCAGCCTGACGAAAGTAAAGCCTTATGTTCTCAGATACTGGGAGAGCGAGTTCAAAATAATCAGCCCCAGGAAGTCCCTCACGAAGCAGAGGGTCTACAGCAGGCGGGACATCGAGCTCATCCTCGACATCAAACGCCTGTTATACAAGGAAGGCTTCACGCTTGACGGCGCGAAGAAGAGGATAAAAGAGATACAGGCCGAAAGGGCGAAACAGCTCGACCTCGGATTCGGCGACAAGCAGTTCCAGACGGCTCTCAAGTCCATCAAAAAAGAGCTCACCCAGATAAAAAAGATGCTCACCTGATTCAACGCTTTTTTTTATGGAAAGCTTTTTTCCGCTGTGATAGGATACAGAACTTCGCATTTTTCAACAACGGGGTGTAGCGCAGCCTGGTAGCGCACTAGCATGGGGTGCTAGTGGTCGGAGGTTCGAATCCTCTCACCCCGACCAGAATTTAAAGAAGGCCAATCCGAAAGGATTGGCCTTCTTTTATTTATGCGGCTGGCAGGATTCGAAAGGCGCTGAGCGCCGAGCGGGAAGCGAGGATGAGGCCCCAGGGATGGGGCCGTAAGCGAAGCGGCGCGGCTGGAACGAGGAGCCAGGAAGGCGACGAGTGGAAGCCGAATCCTCTCACCCCGACCAAGAATAAGAAGGCCAATCCGAAAGGATTGGCCTTCTTTATTGCTGCGGTACAGGATTGAAAGTTCTGAGTTCATCCGCACAGGGCAAGGCACAAGCCAATCTCTCTTCAGTCAGCCCTTGTTCACTTCCTTCAACTTCTCGATATCGATTTTTTTCATCTTAAGGAATGCTTGCGTCACTCGCGCATTGGCCTGTCTCCTTTTTTGAGGAAGCGGGCTAAAAAAATCCTTTAATTAAATTCTATCACCGATTCAGCCGGTCAGCCCGGCTCTTCATATGAAATCCTGTGGAGAAAAGACTGCTTATGTTGTAAACTTTCTTTCACGACTCGTTGGCAGGCATATGGACGAAAGACTCAAAAACGAAATAGCGCACGGCAGGCAGATAGCCATGTACGCGGAGGACGCGTGGGGATGGTCCGGCCGCATAGGCAGCCTCAGGTGGCAGAGGAGGGTCAGGATGCTCCTCGACGGCCTTCGCCCCGGCGCGAGGGTGCTGGAGGTCGGTTGCGGCATAGGCCTGTTGACTGAAGAGATAGCGAAAAGGGGCGTCAAGGTATGTTCGCTCGATATCTCGCAGGAGCTCCTCGGGAAGGCCCGCGACAGGTTCGGCAACAGGGGAGTGGCATTTTTACGCTCGAGCGCCTACGAGCTCGCTTTCGCGGATTCGGTCTTCGACAATATAATCGGCATGTCCGTCCTCCATCACCTCGACATGGACAGCGCACTGAATGAGTTCAGCAGGGTGCTTAAAAAGGGCGGCTGGATGGCTTTCTCTGAGCCGAACATGCTCAACCCGCACATATTCTGCGAGAGGCATTTTTTCCGCGAGAGGTTCCATAACAGCCCGGACGAGACGGCTTTCATAAGGTTCGCCCTCAAAAGACAGCTCAAGAGGCACGGCTTCAGGGACATAGAGATAGACCCGTTCGACTTCATGTATCCCGGTATACCCGATTCCCTGGCCGGAAGGGCCGAGGGCCTCCTTAAGGTCTTCGAGAAGATACCGCTGGTCTCCGAGATAGCCGGAAGCCTTTACATAAGGGCGGTAAAGTAACGTGCGGCCCGGGCTCAAAAACCTCCTTAAGGCGGCCCCTGTCGTTGTAGTGGGCGTCCTCATGCTGCTCCTCAGCTGGCGCAGGTGGGCCGACCTCATAATCGATTACGGCCGCGAGGTCTATGTCCCGTGGCAGCTTTCACAAGGGAGCCTTCTTTACAGGGACGTATCTTCCTTTTACGGCCCTCTTTCGAGCTACTGGAACTCCGTACTCTTCCGT